>NZ_NFLE01000031.1 GCF_002160755.1 Lachnoclostridium sp. An14 | reverse complement strand
TTCTGCGAAATTATTTGGAACTTCCCAATGGGATTCCCTCCCATGATACAATCCAGAGGGTATTTGCGATGGTGCCGTCGGAATTTTTGGAGCAATTCCAGAAAAAATGGAACGAAATGTTGAATCGTGAGGAAGGAGAAAAAATCAGGAAACTGCTTGCCATTGATGGAAAAACCCAAAGGGGAAATGGAAATAAAAACCAGAAAGGGAACCATATTGTCAGTGCTGTGGATGAGAACGGCTTTTGCCTGGGTCAAAAACGGGTAGAGGAAAAGACAAATGAAATCATGGCCATCCCCGAACTGCTGGACAGTCTAACGATAAAAGGATGTATCATTACAACGGACGCCATGGGGACGCAGACGGAAATCGCGAAGAAAATTCGACAGAAACGGGCGGACTATGTACTGGCGTTAAAAGGGAATCAGGGGAGCTTATATGAAGATGTGAGGCTTTATTTCTCAGACCCGGAGCTGCGGGAAAAATGCGCCTATAAAAAGACAGTGGAAAAAGCAAGAGGGAAAGTAGAAAAGAGGGAGTACTGGCAGACAGAAGATATCGGTTGGTTAAGCCAGAAAAAGGCATGGCCCGGACTGAAAAGCATTCTATTGACGCGGAACACGATAAAGGGAGCAGACGGGAAGGAGCAAATAGAGGAAAGATATTTTATAAGCAGCCTGTCAACAGAGATAGAAGACGCCGCGCGAGTCGTAAGGGGTCATTGGAAAGTAGAAAGTTATCATTGGCATTTGGATGTGACGTTCCGAGAGGATGGGAACCATACGCTGGAAAAGCAGGCATCGTATAATCTAAATATCATGAGGAAGTTATCAATAAGTATCTTAAAAATGATAGAGGTAGGGAATAAACCATTAAGCATGAAAAAGAAACGGTATGCAATCGGAACAAACCCCGAAAAACATTTGGAGCAGATCATAAATCTGTAAAATTGGGGATGAAAACGGGGTTTAGTTGAAGAACACATTCATGCGTTTGTCGTGTTTTGTGGTACGTTTTGTCTTGAAAGCCCGAAAAGGATATGGTAATATAGAAAGGATAAAATGGAGCCGCCAGAAGGAGGCGGCCCGGAAACGAAAATCATGAGAGAAAAGAGGAGGACGCCATGATCAACCGTCTGATAAAGAAGATCCAGGAGACGAAGGCGCCGGTGTGCGTGGGCCTGGATCCCATGCTGAGCTACATCCCGGAGCACGTGGTAAAGAAAGCATTTGAGGAGTACGGGGAGACCCTGGAGGGAGCTGCCGAGGCCATCTGGCAGTTCAACAAGGAGATCGTGGACCACACCTGGGATCTGATCCCGGCGGTAAAGCCCCAGATCGCCATGTACGAGCAGTTTGGAATTGAAGGCCTGAAGGTCTACCAGAAAACGGTGGACTACTGCCAGGAGAAAGGCTTGATCGTCATCGGAGACGCCAAGAGAGGGGACATCGGTTCCACCTCCGCCGCCTACGCCACCGCCCACCTGGGAACGGTTCAGGTAGGCACAAAGACCCTGTCCGGATTCCACACCGACATGGTGACGGTGAACCCCTATCTGGGAACGGACGGCGTAAAGCCCTTCGTGGACGTCTGCAAGCAGGAGGACAAGGGCATTTTCGTGCTGGTAAAGACCTCCAATCCCTCCAGCGGCGAGTTCCAGGATCAGCTGGTAAACGGCCGCCCCGTCTATGAGCTGGTGGCGGAGAAGGTTGTGGAGTGGGGCGAAGGCTGCATGGACGGAACCTACAGCAACGTAGGCGCCGTAGTGGGAGCTACCTACCCGGAGATGAGCAAAATTTTAAGAAAGCTTATGCCCAACACCTACTTCCTGGTACCGGGCTACGGCGCTCAGGGCGGCACGGCAGAGGACTTAAAGCACTGCTTTAACGAGGACGGCTTAGGAGCTATTGTAAACTCCTCCAGAGGCATTATCGCCGCTTACAAGAAGGCCCCCTACGACAAGTTCGGAGCGGAGCACTTCGGCGAGGCGTCCAGACAGGCCGTAGTGGACATGGTAGCCGACATCAACCGGGTACTGTGATCAGGAGGCGGAAGATGGCACAGGTAAAGATCGAAGCAGTAGTAAAAAGCCAGGAAATGCTGGCGGACGGCGTGTACAGCATGGTGCTCTCCGCCCCGGAGATCGCCAGACAGGCGAAGGCCGGCCAGTTTGTGTCTGTCTACACCAAGGACAGCTCCAGACTCCTGCCGAGGCCCATCAGCCTCTGCGGCATCGACAAAGAGAAAGGCGAGCTGCGCCTGGTATACCGGGTAGCGGGGGCCGGCACGGAGGAATTTTCCCGCTATGAGGCCGGGGAGAAGGTCCAGGTGATGGGACCTCTGGGAAACGGATTTCCCTTAAAAGAGAAAAAGGCCATCCTCATCGGCGGCGGCATCGGCATCCCGCCCATGCTGGGGCTGATGAAGGCTCTGGATTGTGAGCGGACGGCGGTGCTGGGATACCGGGACAGCCAGCTGTTTTTAAAGGATGAATTTGAGGCCTTCGGGCCGGTATCCGTGGCCACGGAGGACGGCAGCGCCGGCACGAAGGGAAACGTGCTGGACGCCATCCGGGCAAACGGCGTGGAGGGCGCGGTCATTTACGCCTGCGGCCCCACCCCCATGCTCCGGGCCATCAAGGCCTACGCGGCGGAGAACGGCATAGAGTGCTACATTTCCCTGGAGGAGCGGATGGCCTGCGGCATCGGCGCCTGCCTGGCCTGTGTGTGCCAGTCCAAGGAGGTGGACCACCACTCCAACGTGCACAACAAGAGAATCTGCAAGGACGGTCCCGTGTTTGCGGCTGAGGAGGTGGAGATCTGATGGATACGAGAGTGACCATAGCCGGTGTGGAGCTGAAAAACCCGGTGATGACCGCCTCCGGCACCTTTGGCTCCGGAGCGGAGTACGGGGAAATGGTGGATTTAAACCGTCTGGGCGCGGTGGTGACCAAGGGCGTGGCCAATGTGCCCTGGCCCGGCAACCCCACCCCCAGGATCGCGGAGGTGTACGGCGGGATGTTAAACGCCATCGGCCTCCAGAACCCCGGCATCGACGTGTTTGTGGAGCGGGACATCCCGTTTTTGAAACAGTATGACACAAAGATCATTGTAAACGTCTGCGGAAAGACCACGGAGGACTACGTGGAGGTGGTGGAGCGGCTGGGCGATACAGCCGCAGACCTTCTGGAAATCAATATTTCCTGCCCCAACGTGAAAGAGGGCGGCATCGCCTTCGGCCAGGACCCGAAGGCGGTGGAGGCCATCACCAGAGAGGTGAAACGCCACGCCAAACAGCCGGTGATCATGAAACTGAGCCCCAACGTGACGGACATCACCGTGATGGCGAAGGCGGCGGAGGCCGGCGGCGCCGACGCCCTGTCCCTGATCAACACCCTGACAGGCATGAAGATCGACATTCACCGCCGCACCTTTGCCCTGGCCAATAAAACCGGCGGATTTTCCGGCCCGGCGGTGAAACCGGTGGCGGTGCGCATGGTCTACCAGGCCGCGAACGCCGTCCGCCTTCCCATCATCGGCATGGGCGGCATTTCCACGGCGGAGGACGCCATCGAATTCCTGCTGGCAGGGGCCACGGCCGTCTCCGTGGGAACGGCGAACTTTTTCAACCCCTACGCCACCACAGAGATCGTGGACGGCATTGAGGCCTACATGGAGCGGTACGGCGTGGAGGATGTGAAAGAGCTGATCGGCGCGGTAAAATAGAGGAATGGATGATGTGCCCTGCGGCGGAGCCCTCCACAAAATCCAAATAAGGGGTTTTGTGCTCTAAATAAAATAGAGAAGATTAAGAAGAAAGAGACAATTCCACAGAGAGTTTAAGCTTAAAAGGCCTGAATTCTCCGGAATTGTCTCTTTTCTGCATAGAAAGGGGCAAAAATCGGTGTCAACCGCCAGCCCCAGTACCCTCATATACCAGACTGTTGTCATATCTAATAAAAACACATG
Source organism: Lachnoclostridium sp. An14 (assembly GCF_002160755.1). GTDB lineage: Bacteria > Bacillota > Clostridia > Lachnospirales > Lachnospiraceae > Lachnoclostridium_A. Next base: position 45,091 of record NZ_NFLE01000031.1, on the reverse strand, counting down.
AATAAATAATCCCGATCTGGTCGAATCATAATTTAAACACATCATACCATAATTTTATCACATTTTAAAACATTAAAATCCCGGATAAAATAAAGATGGAAACAGGACTATGTAGCCGTTCTTAAGATAGAAAATGAAGATGGCGCCAGAAAGCGTCTGGATGCAGAGTACGAGGTGACCGGCCGTCCGACGCGGATTTTATGGAAGAACGGAACAGAAAGGACATGGTTTCAGGACCTGCAGAAGAAACCACGCATCATTCAGATGGTGAGGAAAACTATGTAACTGGAACAAAATCTGAAAAAGGAAGGTGTGTAATATGAAGGTGATTGCATTACCTGGGACTCTGGATACAAAAGGGAAAGAGTTCCGTTATGTGAAAGATCAGATTGAGAAACTGGGAATGAAAGCGCTGGTCATCCATACCGGCGTGTTTGAGCCGACATTTGAGCCGGATGTTTCCAATGAGGATGTAGCGAAAGCTGCCGGATATGACTTAAAGCAGTTGGTGGAAAAGAAAGACCGCGCGCTTGCGACAAAAGCTCTTTCTGAGGGAATGAAGGCGCTGCTGCCGAAACTGTACAAAGAAGGGAAATTTGACGGTGTCCTGTCCTTCGGCGGATCGGGCGGAACTGCGCTGGTCACTCCTGCCATGCGGGAATTACCGTTAGGAGTTCCGAAATTAATGGTGTCCACGATGGCCGGTGGCAATGTTTCTCAGTATGTGGGAACAAGCGATATCATCATGATGCCGTCGATTGTTGATGTATCGGGAATCAACGGGCTTTCCAATATAATCTATAAAAATGCAGTGCTGGCAATGGCTGGCATGGTCGGCTTGAAGGAAACCCTTGGAGCGGAGGAAACCGATACGAAACCGCTGGTGGCGGCAACCATGTTCGGCGTGACGACGCCGTGCGTATCCCGTGCGCAGAGCTATTTGGAAGAACGGGGTTACGAGGTATTGGTATTCCATGCTACGGGAAACGGCGGGAAAACCATGGAGGCGTTAATAAAAGCAGGTTTCTTCAAGGGCGTCCTGGATCTGACGACGACGGAATGGTGCGATGAGGTCGTGGGAGGGAACCTGGCGGCTGGTCCGCACAGAAACGAGGCTGCTGCCCTGGCAGGCGTACCGCAGGTTGTCTCTGTAGGCGCTATGGATATGGTAAACTTCGGTCCCTATGATACGGTTCCGAAACAGTTTTCAGGAAGAAACCTGTACCGGCACAATCCGGATGTAACATTGATGCGGACTACGGAGGAGGAATGCAGGGAAATCGGTGAAAGACTGGCAGAAAAGCTGAATATGGTTTCCGGAAAAACCGTGCTGCTTCTGCCTCTGAAGGGCGTTTCGGAGATCGACATGGAAGGGAAACCCTTTTATGGACCGAGCGAAGACGCCGTATTGTTTGAAACGCTGAAAAAGAATGTGGATCCGTCTAAGGTTAAAATTGAAGAACTGGACTGCAATATCAATGCTCCGGCTTTCGCCGAGTATGCAGCCGCGCTTTTGATTGATCTGATGGAAGGGCGCGGATAAAAAGGAATTTTCGGTGTTTCCGGGAAAATTGCCGGGATGCGCTGAAGGAAATAGATAAAGGAGGATTTAATAATGAACAGAATGACAAGAAGTGAGATCATGGAGAAATTCCGCAGCGAAATTAAAAACGGAAAGATCCTGGTAGGCGTAGGCGCCGGAACCGGAATTACCGCGAAGTGCAGTGAAAAAGGCGGCGCGGATATGCTCATCATATACAACTCCGGACGGTTCCGTATGGCTGGCCGCGGTTCTCTGTCAGGAATCCTTTCTTACGGCGATGCCAACAAAATTGTTCAGGAAATGGGACAGGAAGTTCTTCCGATTGTGAAGAACACGCCGGTACTCGCGGGCGTATGCGGCACGGATCCGTTCCGTATTATGGATCTGTTCCTGAAACAGTTAAAGGATCAGGGGTTCAATGGCGTACAGAACTTCCCGACGGTAGGCCTGATTGACGGCGTATTCCGCGCAAACCTTGAGGAGACCGGTATGGGCTATGACCTTGAAGTGGATATGATCCGCGAAGCACACAAGTTGGATATGTTGACCTGTCCGTATGTATTTGACCCGAAACAGGCGAAAGCAATGGCGGAAGCCGGCGCGGATATTCTGGTTGCCCATATGGGACTGACTACCAAGGGAAGTATTGGTGCGGAGACGGCCCTGACGCTGGATGACTGTTGTGTCAAGATTCGCGAAATCATCAAAGCGGGGCGCGAGGTACGTCCGGACATCCTGGTTATCTGCCATGGTGGCCCAATTGCGGATCCGGAGGATGCCGCTTATGTTATCCAAAATGTGCCTGAGATCGACGGTTTCTTCGGAGCGTCCTCCATCGAGCGTCTGGCATCTGAGAGGGGTATGACTGCGCAGACACAGGCATTCAAGGCAATCACGAAATAAGCATTGCAATGAATATACATTTTGAAGGGGCTGTCATGCCTGGTTTGCAGGACAGTCCCTTTGAAAAAAGAGGAGGTTAATGTATGGGTAAACAAGAAACAGCAGCGGCATCTCTGGGAGGCAATACGAAATTACTGATCCAGTGGTTGATCGCAATCGGTGTTCCGGTTCTGATTTATTTTGGGATTCCTCAGACAGCAGCGGTTTCTCTGGAGATGAGAAAATTCTTCACAATCACGATCTGGGCCATTCTGACCTGGGCCATGAACCTGATGCCGGGATATGTTGCGGGACTTTTGCTGACAATGTTAGGTATTCTCTGGAATGTTGCTCCGTCAAGTGTGATACTAGGGCCCTGGACCGGGTCTGTGGTATGGATGTCACTGGGAGGCCTGACTCTTTCGGCGATTTTCGAAAGTAGTGGTCTGATGGAACGTATCGCTTATTTCTTCATCGTAAAATCCGGCTGCTCCTATAAGGGAATTTGTATTGGCATTGTGCTGTCCGGCATCATCGTGGCACTTATGGTTCCCAATATGACCGGACGTGTAGCGCTTTACTGTGTGCTCTGCTATGGAATTTATAATGCTCTGAAGATTCAGAAAAACAGCAATACCGGCGCAGGCATCATGTTTGCCGGATTTACAGCGGCGATTGCACCTGCATGGCTGTTTCTGTCCGCGAGCGAAAACCTACAGCTGGTAAATTCCTATCTGCAGGAACAGGGCAGTTCCGTTACTTGGATGGAATATTTCATCAGCAACTTCCCAGTCATGCTGATCTGGACGATCGTACTCATAGCTATGACGCTTTTCATGTTCAAGCAGGACATAGAAATTGATGGAAAGGAATATTTCGTTCAAAAACAAAAGGAGCTTGGTCCGTTAAAGCCAAAGGAAATCAAGTTTATGGGCGTTCTGGTGGTGCTCCTGATCGCCATTATGTTTTCGGGGATTGACGCAGGCTGGCTGTTTACCCTTGCAACGATTGTCTGTTTCCTGCCGGGGATTAACGTGGCTGAGGAAAAAGATCTGAAGAAGGTCAATTTCACAATGGTATTCTTCGTTGCGGCAACCATGTCCATAGGAAATATGTCAAATGCCGTTGGCGTTGCTGATCTGGTTGGCTCACTCCTGAAACCGTTTCTGGAGAACGTCGGAAACTTTGGGCTCCTGATTTTCGCATGGCTGGCAGGCGTGATCGCGGATAAGCTTATGACTCCTCTGGCCGGGCAGGCCGCGTTTGTCCCGCTGTTCATTGGAATTGCCCAGAACCTCGGACTGAGCCTTAAGGGCGTCAGCTTTAGTTTCCTGTGGGGTGTTGAGCAGCTTTGTTTCCCTTATGAGTGGGCACTGTTCCTGATCCTTTTCAGCTATGACGTTTTCGATATGAAGAAAGCAATTAAATGGTGCACGGCACGTACAATCCTCAGCCTGATTTTCCTTATGGCGTTGATTTATCCGTACTGGTCCATCACCGGTTTCCTGTCCGTATAACGGAAACAAATGATATAAAGAAATCGTTCGGGCCGCATTGACTGACAGGCGGATGAAAGGAGAAACCTTATGGTAAAGCATGAAATAACAAAAAGCCTGATTACCCGTCAGGCAGAAATGGAAAAAACCTTTTTAAAGCAGTTTCGCGAGGGAAATTATACGGTATCGAATCCCCTTGTTGTGGTAAACCCCTATGAAGTTGCGCCTCTTTCCGCAATGATTCTGTTTCGTACTCCTACATACCAGGAAGTGACCTTAACTGTAAAGGGAAAAGAAACGGCGGGAGACATTACCCATACATTCCCACGGGCAGTGGAGCATATACTTCCGGTTTATGGTCTCTATGCAGATTATGACAATACCGTGGAGCTGGTCTGCTCCGGCGGTGCAAGGGCAAATGTAACGATCCACACGGAGCCGCTGGCACCTGGCGTGCCGGTTCCGACAAAATGCCAGGCAAACAAGGAACACATGGGTGACAATATCATCTTTCTGACCCAGACCTCCAAGGCAAACGCGCTGGGCTGTGATTACCGCGGTGATGTGCGCTGGTATCTGACCATCAATGTGTGTTTCGATATGAAACGTCTTGCCAACGGCCATCTGCTGGTCGGTACGGATCGCCTGATCAAGCTGCCTTATTATGTAAGCGGCGTTTACGAAATGGGTGTTCACGGCAAGATTTACCGTGAATACCGTCTGCCGGGCGGATATCACCACGATACCTTCGAAATGCCGGATGGGAATATTCTCATGTTGACGCAGATCGCTGACCGTGATACGGTAGAGGATGCCCTTGTGCTGGTTGACCGCACAACCGGAGCGATTCTCCGGACCTGGGATTACAAGGAGCTGCTTCCCTATGACGTTGCGTCCACTTACTCCGGAACTGGAACGGCGCACGACTGGTTCCATAATAACGCGGTTTGGTATCATGCAGAAGATAACAGCATCACGCTTTCCGGCCGCCATGAGGATGCTGTCATCAATATTGATTTTGAGACCGGAAAATTGAATTGGATCATCGGCGATCCGCAGGGCTGGCCGCAGGAATATGTAGACAAGTATTTCTTTCAGCCGGTCGGTGAGCCCTTCGAATGGTCTTATGAGCAGCATGGAGCTGTGGTCTGCCCGGATGGCGATGTCATGATGTTCGATAACGGACATTACCGTTCCAAGATCAAGGAACATTACATGAAGGCCAAGGACAGCTATTCCAGAGGTGTCCGTTATCATATTGACAAGGAAAACCGCACCATCCGCCAGGTATGGCAGTACGGAAAGGAGCGCGGCGCAGACTTCTTCTCTCCGTACATCTGCAATGTGGAATACTACGGCGAGGGCCGCTACATGGTGCATTCCGGCGGAATTGCCTATGATAAAGGCGAACCTCTGGAGGGCCTGGGAAGCCAGAACGGCGGGCCGGATACCGTACTGAACGCGATTACCTGCGAAATCGTGGATGATCAGGTGGTTTACGAGCTTCATGTTCCGTCCAATGTATTCCGAGCGGAAAAACTGCCGATGTATTATGCAGGTGAGGATACAGAGCTTGGCGCCGGCAAAATGGTTGGAGCCATGTATCAGACACAGGAATTCGATACAGAGATCCCGGCGGAACCCTGCGGGGAAATGATGCCGGACCATTATGAGGCACTGGTTGAGGAGGAGGAAGACAGGATTCGTTTCAATGCCACCTTTGAGAAAGGCGAACTGGCTATGCTCCTTCTGGAGGATGGAGAAGGCAAGACGCACCGCTATTACATTGACACCTCCGCTCCTTCCAATTACGGGGCAATGTGTGTCGGCACCTTCTTAAAAAACGACCCGCGCAATGTCGATGTGTTTGTAAACAAAGAAGGCCTCCATGGCAATATGAAACTCCGTGTTGTGCTGGGTGATAAAATTTATGAAACAGGAATAACGGTAAATATGAGCGAAACATCCCTTGCCTGATAAGGTTTGGGAGGCGGAATCGTCCGTTTTCGGATCAGGCTGTACAGGAAACCGGCAAAGGAGGTTTTCCGTACAGCCTGGTTTTGTGTGCGCGTGCCCTTTCCACCATCACTACGGCAGCTGTCCGGGCAGAAATCCCGTCTTCCACGTTTTGCCTCTGAGGGATTTGAGTAAATTCATGATGATTATTACAACGGCTACGCCATCGGTCAAAGGCGGGTATTGTGAAACAGGATTCCGGAATGGACTTTATTTGAAAAAGATGATAAAATTTAAGAAGAAAAGGAAAGAAGAAGGCGATGAGCAATCATGGTTACAAGAAATGAGATCTTAAAGCGGCTGTGGGCACAGATCAAGGTAAACGGACATATTATCGGAACAGTTGCCGGATCGGGTATGACGGCAAAATATGCGGTGATGGGCGGCGCCGATTTTCTTTTGGCTTTAAGCGCGGGAATTTGCAGGCTCAGAGGCCGCAGTTCCTTTACCAGTTATCTGTGTTACGGAGACAGCAACGCCATGGTCATGGATATGGGAAAAAATGAATTGCTTCCGATTCTTTCGGATACTCCTGTATTTTTTGGACTGTCTGCCTCCGATCCTAAAATTCACATCTATGACTATCTGCTGGAAATCCAGGAAAACCGTTTTTCCGGCATTGTGAACTATCCGACCGTTTCCCTGATTGACGGAGACTTTGGGATGGCGTTGCGGGAAGAAGGAAATTCTTTTGAAAAAGAGGTGGAGGCAATTCATGTCGCGCACTTTCTGAACCTGTTTACGGTTGCGTTTGTGACGGACGGGGAGCAGGCCAGGCAGATGGCTGCCGCAGGAGCAGATGTGATCTGCGCGCATCTGGGTTTGACGAAAGGAGGTTTCCTTGGCGCAAAAAAGTATATTTCCATCAATGAGGCGCGAAAAATCTCAAATGAAATCTTTGAGGCCTGCGATGAAGTAAACACCCGTATTATCAAGATGATCTATGCGGGCCCCGCAAACACGCCCATTGATATGCAGTATATGTATCAGAATACCAAGTGTCAGGGATATATCGGCGGTTCCACCTTTGACCGGATTCCCACGGAACGGGCAATCCTGAATACGACAAAGGCGTTTAAGAGTTACGGAAACTTTGACGCAGAGAATCCCATGATACACCTTCTCGGTAATAACTGGGGTCAGGGGGAATATGTGGAATTCGTCAAAAAATATATTGAGGAACACTACATGAAGGAAATACGGCTGAAGGATCTGGCAACCGTAGCGCACGTCTCGGAATCCTATTTAAGCGTAAGGTTTAAACATGAGGTCGGCTGCAGCTTTACGGAATACCTGGTCCGTTACCGTATGAACAAGGCGCAGGAGATGTTTGCAGGCCGGTTCAGCTCCTGCAAGGAGGTTGCCATGAACGTCGGATATCCAGATTACGCCCAGTTTTCCAAAATGTTTAAAAAATACACAGGAAATTCTCCAAAGGAATTTATTCAGAAAAAGAGTTGTCAGGAAGGAGACAGTTCTAAACCGGGGCAGATGTGATTCGCGGGAATCCTATCTGCCCCGGTAAAATTTCCCTGAAAAAGCAAATTCCAGTGGAAGACGGAATTTCAGCTGGCGTTCCCTGACAAAATTCCTGTAGGTTTTGCGGCAGTATGCTTTCGCCCTCCCAAACCTTGAAAATCAAATTCCAGTGTGATAATATGGACATACGCAGAAAACGGGAAATACTGACGGAGGAAGGAAGTGCGGAAATAGGACAGAAACATCAATTTTCAGAAGAAGATCTGCGGCGTTTGCGAAAATTTCGATTGATGGATGACGACTTTATGTCCAAATGCTTTGGGGATCATATTGAGTGCACGGAATTGGTTGTCCGGATTGTTCTGGAGCGGGAGGATCTGAAGGTGGAACAGGTTCACACCCAGCATCATATTAAGAATTTGCAGGGGCGTTCCGTGATCTTGGATATTTATGCCATAGACAAACAGGGAAAACGGTACAATATTGAGATTCAGAGAGCGGACAGAGGAGCGGTCGCAAAGAGAGCCAGGTATCACAGCAGCGTGATGGATGCAAACACCATGATGGCTAAGGAAGAATATGAGAAACTTCCGGAAACCTATGTAATTTTTATCACAGAACACGATGTATTAAAGAAGAATCTTCCGATTTATCACATTGACCGTGTGGTGCAGGAGACAGGAGAGTATTTCGGCGATGAATCCCATATTCTATATGTGAACGGAGCCTGTCAGAACGATACTCCGCTGGGAATTTTAATGAGGGATTTTTCCTGCAGCGATCCGGAAGATATGCACTACGCAGTGCTGGCGGAACGGGCGAGGTATTTTAAGGAGAATGAGAAAGGAGTGGCTGTCATGTGTAAGATGATGGAAGATATGCGAAACGAAGCTGCGCAGGCGGAGCGGATCCAGCTGGCGAAAAACCTCATCGACTCTCAAAAGCTGTCCTTTGACGAGATTGCCAGGTATACTACGCTGACGCTGGAAGAAGTGGAAAAACTTGCCCGCGGCGGGGAACGCTGATGGCAGCGGGCCTATACGTTCAGGCGGCGGTGAGACAGAGCTGTCTGCGGAAATCGGTTTTCGCGGGCGGCTCCGTTTTTTTGTGTAGTAGGAAATTACGTCCCCTATGCCGCAAAAGCCTCCGGCGGGAGGCACATTCCGCGCAGAAGAAGATGGCGGCTGACGCAGCCGGCCTCCAGCGCGGCTGCGCGGTGCGGCGCCCACTTTTTAACTGACAGAAAAAGAAGAACAGAAATGAGGAGCAAATGAGGAATGGCTGAGGAATGCCCCAAGGAATGCCAGCGAACCCATTGAAAACACCACCACTTTATGGTAAAATCAAAAAGAAAATCTGGGCGTCAGAGGAATGGGTGAAAGAAAGCCCGCAAGTACAGGAGGTTTTTAGGATATGGAAAGTTATAAGCAGGAATTTATTGAGTTCATGATCGACTGCGAGGTTCTGCGGTTCGGCGATTTCGTGACCAAGAGCGGCAGAAAGACTCCGTTTTTTGTAAACACTGGTTTTTACCGCACGGGAGCGCAGCTGCGCAAGCTGGGCGAGTATTACGCCAAGGCCATTCAGAGCACCTTCGGCACGGAGTTTGACGTGCTGTTCGGACCGGCCTACAAGGGAATCCCGCTGTCTGTGGCGGCCAGCATGGCCCTCAGTGAGCACTACGGCGCGGACATCCGCTACTGCTCCAACCGCAAAGAGGTGAAGGACCACGGCGACAAGGGCATTCTGTTAGGCGGCCCCATCCAGGACGGGGACAAGGTGGTGATCATCGAGGACGTGACCACGGCGGGAACTTCCATCCATGAGACCCTGCCGATCCTCAAAGCCCAGGGCGATGTGGACGTGCTGGGACTGGTGGTGAGCGTGGACCGTATGGAGAGAGGACAGGGCGAAAAGTCCGCTCTGAAGGAGATCGAGGAGCAGTTTGGCTTTAAGACCACCGCCATCGTGACCATGGCCGATGTGGTAGAGCATCTCTACAACCGGGAGTACAAGGGCAGAGTGGTGATTGACGACACCCTGAAGGCGGCCATCGACGCATACTATGAGCAGTACGGCGCAAAATAGGAGTGAGAGTATGGAAAAAGTCTACAAGACGATGCGGAACACGGGCGTGTTAAATATCGTGATCGGCTCCGTCATCCTCACAGCCGGCGTGGCCGTGGGCGTGATGGCGATTGTGAGCGGCGCCGTGCTCTTGAAAAGAAAGTCGGAGATCACCTTTTAGGCAGATCTCTTTTGAGAACGGGGGCGGGTGTATGGTCCGCCCCCTGTTTTGCCCTCTGGGCAGACGCGGGAGAGAAGGCGCTGGTGTTCCAGCGCCTGATTTCCCTGAAAAAAGGACAATCATGTTGGAGTGTGCATATGATTCGGAATACGACAAAAAAGCAGAAATTGGGATGGGTGCTTTTTATTGTCTACATGACCCTGGTCGTCTACTTCATGTTTTTCGCGGAATCCTTTGACCGGCCGGATGTGAGGCAGGAGTATCACTACAATCTTGTTTTATTCAGAGAAATCAAGAGGTTTATCATCTACCGGGAGCAGCTGGGGATGAAGGCGTTTCTTTTAAATATAGTAGGAAATATGGTGGGGTTCATGCCCTTTGGCTTTTTCCTGCCCATTATCAGCAGGCGGAGCCGCAAGTGGTACAACACGGTGCTCTTTGGCTTTTGTTTCAGCCTCTGCATCGAGGTGACCCAGCTGGTGATGCGGGTGGGGAGCTTTGACGTGGACGATATTCTGTTAAATACCATCGGCGGCGCCATGGGCTTTGTGACCTACCGGATCGTGCAGAAATACAGAAGGAGGAGAATGAATGGAAAAAGGACCCACTAAAATCTCCTACATCCGAAAACCCCTGGCGAGGCGGGGGAAAATGGCTCTGATCCTGGCCCTGGGAGCCACGGCTTTCGGCGGCGTAGGCGTGTACCTGGCGGTCCACGGAAATGGGACAGCGGGTTTAAATGTGGGGGCCATCGGCTTTTCCAGCCTGCTGTTTTCCCTGGTGAGCCTGTGGTATGGCTGGCTGGCATTTCTGGAGAGAAACCGGAACTATCTGATGGCCCGGGTGAGCCTGGCGGTGAGCGGGCTCTGGGCGGTGTTCTGGGTGTGCATGGTGATCATTGGGCTGAAGGGATGAAAGGCCGGAAAGGATGGAAGATATGGAACATACGGAAATCGTAAAGGAGAGGTATAGCCTCTCCATGGAGAGGATCCGGGAGATCAGAGAGGAGGAGGCTGTGGCGTCCTCCTTTGCCGGTTATTTCCGGAAAACGGCGGACTTTCTGCTGACGGTGGGGGAGGTCTATGAGGAGCTAAAGGCGGGGCGGGAGCTGTCCCTGGAGGAGTGCCGGGAGAGAAATGAGCGGCTGTACCGTGACATTTTGCCGGAGCATTACGGGGAGAGCTACGGAAATCCTGCCTATGCGGTGAAATGCCTGGGAGAGGATTATGGCCAGCTCCTATCCTTCCTCTACAGCGAGCTGCGGGGGGAGATCGTATACGCCTTTGAGGACCGTCTGGAGGACATGGCCATTCTCCAGGAAACCTTCATCGAAGTGTACAACCTCTTTACCATGGCAAACGCCGACGGGGCGGCCCTGCCTGGGGAGACGGGAGAGGACGGGGCGGAGACGGCCTACCTCCCCTTGGTGGACCAGGTGCGGGACGCGCTCTACTGGTATGTGAGCGATTACTGCGACCGGACGGTGGAGTACCGGGTGCGGGAATGCCTGGATCCGTCCCTGGCTTTCGCAAAAGACATCATCATGAAGGAAGACCTTTCAGACTTACGGTATCTGTACCAGTTCGGGGAGTACATTTCCGAAGGGGAGCTGCGCACCGCCGCCTTTTTAAACGGCCTGCCGGAGGAAACGGTGCAGCTGATGGCGGACACCTACACAGAAGGCTACCGCAAGGGCTTTGAGGTGATGCGCCGGGATCTGTCAAGAAAAAGCACGGTGGTGATCCGCTACGAGCTGGGCTTTGAGCGGATGATCCGTATGGCGGTGGAGAATTTCCGGGCCATGGGCTTAGAGCCCATTATCTACCGGGCGGCGGTTCATTCCGTGAACAAAAGCGCCGGGAGAAAAGCAGGCTATTTTGCCACAAGCCCCAACCGCCAGTACGACTACGACCACCGCTATGACAACGCCCTCTACCTGGACAAGGCCTTCAAGGACCGGAAAACGGCGGTGTTAAAGGTGGCCTACGAGAAATACAAGAAGGAAGCGGCGGCCTACGCCGGTCCGGCGGTGGTAGAGACCTTCGGCCAGGAGGGCTTTGAGCCGGAGAACAAGGCGGAATGTCCGTCCTTAACGGACAAACAGGAGAAACTGGCCAGGGAGGCGGCGGCGGAGGCCGCCCAGATCGCCCAGGCTTACGTGCCGGGGGACGAGACCAGCTTTACCATCATCGCCTTCCCGGTGCCGGAGATCGGGGAGAGGTATGAGGAGATTTTCCAGGAGACCATCCGCATCAACACCCTGGATTACGAGGAGTACAAGACCATGCAGCAGGCCCTCATCGACGTGCTGGACGAGGCGGAGTACGTGGAGGTGACGGGAGGCGAGGGAAATGACACCAGGCTGCGGATCTCCCTCCATCCCCTGAAGGACAGAGAACGGGAGACGAATTTTGAGAACTGCGTGGCGGATGTGAACATCCCCGTGGGCGAGGTGTTTACCTCCCCGGTACTGAACGGAACGGAAGGGCTGCTCCACGTGAGAAATGTATATATCGGTGATTTCCAGTTCCGGGACCTGCGGCTGCGGTTTGAGGACGGGATGGTGACAGACTATTCCTGCGCCAATTTCCCGGATCCGGAGGCGGGCAGGCGACTGGTGCGGCAGGTGATCTTAAAGAATCACGACAGCCTCCCCATGGGAGAGTTTGCCATCGGCACCAACACGGTGGCTTACCGGGCGGCGGAGAGACTGGGCATCACGGAAAAGCTGCCCATCCTCATCGCGGAGAAGATGGGCCCCCATTTCGCCGTGGGGGACACCTGCTACAGCTGGTCGGAGGACAGCCCCGTTTATAACCCCAACGGCAAGGAAATCATCGCCAGGGACAACGAGCGCTCCCTTCTGCGGAAAACGGAGATTTCCAGGGCTTATTTTAACTGCCACACGGACATCACCATCCCCTATAAGGAGCTGGGGGACATCGCGGCAGTGGCGCCGGACGGCACCAGACGGCCGGTGATCCGAGACGGCCGGTTCGCGGTGGCCGGGGCGGAAAAACTGAACGCGCCCCTGGAAGAAAGCGCCTGCTGAACGGAAAAAGCGGAAGTATTCGAAATCCGGGCTGCCGCCCTACTTTCTCATACGGCCCTGCCCGTCTGATGCCGATACATCTGTGCGTGCGAGCACGCCCATCTATATCGCCGCCATCCGGGGCTTTCATAGGAAATGTGAAAGCTCCTATTGACTTCGACGGGAAAACCTAGTATTATTTTTAATAAGTGATGATTGTTTAATTAATCATACTTATAAGAATAGCTAATGAAACAAGCAACATTTTCTGATGAATGAAAAGGAGATACGTGCGATGGCAAAAGTAGGCATTGTAATGGGCAGCGATTCGGATATGCCGGTAATGGCCCAGGCGGCAGCAGTCCTGGAGAAACTGGGAGTGGAGTTTGAGATGACCATCATTTCCGCCCACCGGGAGCCGGATGTATTTTTTGAGTATGCGAAGTCCGCGGAGGCGAGAGGCTATAAGGTGATTATCGCCGGAGCGGGAAAGGCGGCCCATCTGCCTGGGATGTGCGCGGCCCTGTTTTCCATGCCGGTGATCGGCATTCCCATGAAGACGTCGGATCTGGGCGGCGTGGATTCCCTGTATTCCATCGTGCAGATGCCCTCCGGCATCCCGGTGGCCACAGTGGCCATTAACGGCGGAGCCAACGCAGGCATTTTAGCGGCAAAGATCCTGGCTACGTCCGACGGAGAGCTTTTGGGGCGTCTGAAACAGTATTCCGAGGATTTAAAGAACGACGTGGTGAAGAAGGCGGAAAAGCTGGACGAGGTGGGCTACAAGGCGTACCTGGAGGGAATGAAGAAATAAAGAGCCCGCGTGATGCCGGCGGCCGGTTCGAAGGGACAGGCGAGATTCCGGCAGGCGGTGGAATTTTGCAGAGAAATAAGCGCCCCCGGCGACGGGCGGGCGTCTGATGAGAGTACGGAGGATTCAAAATGGATTACAAGAACGCTGGTGTGGATATTGAGGCTGGATACAAAGCAGTGGAGCTGATGAAAAAGCACGTGCAGAGCACGGCCAGGCCGGAGGTGCTTGGAGGAATCGGCGGTTTCTCCGGCGCGTTTTCCGCGAAGGCATTTAAAGATATGGAGGAGCCGGTTCTTCTCTCCGGCACCGACGGGGTGGGGACGAAACTGAAACTGGCATTCCTCATGGACCGTCACGATACGGTGGGCATCGACTGCGTGGCCATGTGTGTAAACGACGTGGCTTGTGCCGGCGGCGAGCCTCTGTTTTTCCTGGATTACATCGCCTGCGGCAAGCAGGTCCCGGAGAAGATCGCGGCCATTGTTTCCGGCGTGGCAGAAGGCTGCCGGCAGGCGGATTCCGCTCTGGTGGGCGGCGAGACGGCGGAGATGCCCGGGTTCTATCCTGTGGACGAGTACGACCTGGCGGGCTTTTCCGTGGGCGTGGTGGACCGGAAGGATCTGGTGACCGGAGAAAACTTGCAGGCCGGGGACGTGCTCATCGGCATGGCCTCCTCCGGCGTCCACAGCAACGGATTTTCCCTGGTGAGAAAGATCTTTGAGAAGGAGCTGACCAAAGAGGGCCTGGAGACCTACTACGAGGAGCTGGGCGACACTCTGGGAAATACCCTGTTAGCCCCCACGAAGATCTATGTGAAAGCCCTGAAGGCGGTGAAGGCGGCAGGGGTGCGGGTGAAGGCCTGCAGCCACATCACCGGCGGCGGATTCTATGAGAACGTGCCCAGAATGTTAAAGGACGGCATCCGGGCGGTGATCCGCAAGGACAGTTATGAAGTGCCCCCCATTTTCTCCATGATGGCGAAGAAGGGCCAGGTGGAGGAGAAGGTGATGTACAACACCTTCAACATGGGCATCGGCATGATCGTGGCCGTGGACCCGGCGGACGTGGAGAAGACCATGGAGGCCATGAAGGCGGCTGGGGAGACTCCCTATGTGATCGGCGAGGTTCAGGCAGGAGAAAAGGGAGTGACCTTATGTTAAGAGTGGGAGTGATGGTTTCCGGAGGCGGCACCAACCTCCAGGCGATTTTAGACGCCATCGACGGCGGCAGCATCACCAACGCCTCCGTCCAGGTAGTCATCAGCAACAATCCCGGCGCCTACGCCCTGGAGCGGGCGAAAAGCCACGGGATCGAGGCCGTCTGCCTTTCCCCCAAGTCCTTCCCGGACCGGGCGGCGTTTAACAAAGCTTTGTTGGAAAAGGTGAACGAGTATCAGCTGGATCTGATTGTGCTGGCGGGCTTTCTGGTGACCATCCCGCCGGAGATGATAAAGGAGTACCGGGGCCGGATCATCAATATCCATCCGTCCCTGATCCCCTCCTTCTGCGGCGTGGGCTACTACGGCCTGAAGGTGCATGAGGCGGCCCTGGCCAGGGGGGTAAAGATCACCGGCGCCACGGTTCACTACGTGGATGAGGGCGTAGATTCCGGCCCCATCCTTTTACAGAAGGCAGTGGAGGTAAAAGAGGGGGATACCCCGGAAGTCCTGCAGAGGCGGGTGATGGAGGAGGCGGAGTGGAAGATTCTGCCGGAGGCCATCAATCGGATCGCGAACGGAGAAAGGAGCGGCTCATGAAAATACTGGTAGTGGGCAGCGGCGGCAGAGAGCACGCCATCGTGTGGAAGATCGCCCAGAGCCCGAAGGTGGATAAAATTTACTGCGCCCCCGGAAACGGCGGCATCGGGGAGTGCGCGGAGTGTGTGGACATCGGCGCCATGGAGTTTGAGCGCCTGGCGGCGTTTGCAAAGGAAAAGGAGATCGACCTGACGGTGATCGGCATGGACGATCCCCTGTGCGGCGGCATTGTGGACGTGTTTGAGCGGGAAGGGCTGCGGGTGTTCGGCCCCAGGAAGAACGCGGCCATTCTGGAGGGCTCCAAGGCCTTTTCCAAAGATCTGATGAAAAAGTACGGCATCCCTACGGCGGCCTACGAGGTGTTTACGGATCCGGAGCAGGCCATGGCCTACCTGGAGACGGCCAAGTTTCCCATCGTGCTGAAGGCGGACGGCCTGGCCCTGGGAAAGGGCGTTCTCATCTGCGGCAGCCTGGAGGAGGCCAAGGCCGGGGTCAAGACCCTGATGCTGGACAAGCAGTTTGGCTCCGCTGGGGACGAGATCGTCATCGAGGAGTTTATGACCGGCAGAGAGGTGTCGGTGCTGTCTTTCGTGGACGGACAGACCATCCGCATCATGACCTCCGCCCAGGATCACAAGCGGGCCAAGGACGGGGATCAGGGCTTAAATACCGGCGGCATGGGCACATTTTCTCCCAGCCCCTTCTATACGGCTGAGGTGGACGCCTACTGCAGGGAGCACATTTATCAGAAGACCGTGGACGCCATGAGGGCAGAGGGGAGAGAATTCAAGGGAATCATCTTCTTCGGCCTGATGCTCACGGCGGACGGCCCCAAGGTGTTAGAGTACAACGCCCGTTTCGGCGATCCGGAGACCCAGGTGGTGCTGCCCAGGATGAAGAACGACATCGTGGAGGTGTTTGAGGCCTGTGTGGACGGGACTCTGGATCAGGTGGAGCTGGAGTTTGAGGACAACGCGGCGGTCTGCGTCGTTCTGGCCTCCGACGGCTATCCGGAGAAATACGAGAAGGGACTTCCCATCTCCGGCCTGGAGCGTTTCGCGGGAAAGACGGACTATTTCGTATTCCACGCCGGGACGAAACGGGACGGCGACGGCCGGATCCTTACAAACGGCGGCCGGGTGTTAGGCGTCACCGCCACGGGAGCGGACTTAAAAGAGGCCAGGAAGAAGGCGTACGAGGCCACGGAGTGGGTGGAATTCGCCAACAAGTATATGCGCCATGATATTGGAAAGGCCATTGATGAGGCGTAAGGGATGAAAAACCCAAAAAATGAGTACAGTCAGACGCCGCAGGCGATCCGGGAGACGGGTGGCCTGCGGCGTTTTTTGTGCTGCGGGAAGTGATATATTCTGCGGTTTTGGAACTCAGGTATGGAAATTGTATGGAAATCGGTTTTCGCCTGTCGGTTGACATTTTCCCGGCGGGCTGATATAGTAAAAACTGATTGTAAACCAAAAACTAAAATATGGTTTACAAATGAGAACGAAAACATCCGCAATCCGCGGAAACAGAGCGGAGGAACGCGGGAGAAACACACAAAACACTGGGAAAACGCACAGGAGGACCGCCTATGAGACAGAGACAATCAGACCCATCGGAAACCATACGGAATCTGGCCCTGGACGGGATATGGACGGCGGTGCTGGTGCTGTTGGGGATGGTGAAACTGCCGTCCCTGGTGCCGGGGGCGGAGTTTCAGCTTTCGGCCCCCTACGCGGTGTGCCTGGCGGCCACAGTGGGGTTTAAACGGTATCTGGGAATCGGCATCTGTTCCAGCGTGATCCAGCTTATGTTTGGCACCCACACCCTCTGGAACGTGGCCACGGCCATGGTGTTCCGTGTGGTGGCGGGAGGCATGGCGGCGGGGCAGGACGGCGTCTCTCCGGGACGGGGGCGGCTGCTCCTTGCAGGCCCGGCGGGAACGGCCTGCGCCAGGCTGATGCTGGCGGCGGTTTTGCAGGTTCCGGCCGCTCCTCTTTTGGCGGCAGCTGTTCCGGGGATGGTGTTTACGGCGGTCTGCGCCAGCTTTTTATATCCGGTATTTCGCCATGCAGCGGCCCAGGGAACGAGGATGGCCTGCCGGCAGCGGACGGGCGGAAAAGGGGAAAATCAGAGAGAACACAGCGGGGGAAAACCATGAGCACAGAGTTATACAGCGTGAAAATGCGGGCCAGCCAGGAGGAAGGCGGGGAGGAACGGCACATTTCCGGGGCGGAGAAGATCGTGGAGCAGGACCGGCTCCAGGCGGTCTGCGCCCAGCTTTTGGAGCGGGCCCTTCACCACTCCAAGGGAGAGGCGGATTTTATCAATATCAAGGTGGAACGGATCGCGGCGGAGGAGGTGAGCCGTCTGGACGCTCTGCCGGTGACCACCTGCCAGGTGGAAACGGCGAAGGAGGGGATTGGGAAACTGAAGGAGCTGATGGAGCGCTCCGGCATCCCCAACGGGGAGGCGATCCTGGAGCAGCTGAAGGATACCTGGGGGATGCGGGGGGCCATGCTCTTAAACGTGGATACGTTGGAGCGCCTGGAGCCGGACCGGAAACGGGGGGTGCGGGCCACCTACATGGATATGGCGGACAGCGGGGACGACCGTTCCCAGAAAAACCATTTCCGGGAGGCCCTGGTGCTGGCCACCAAAGTAGCCAGCCACAAAAACATCGTGGGAGAGCTCTGCATTTCCGATGACCCGGACTATGTCACCGGGTATTTTGCCTCCAAAGAGCTGGGGTATGTGCGGATCACCCGGCTGAAGGAGACGGGCTGTCCCGACGGCGGCCGCATTTTCCTCTTTCGAGGGGAAAACCGGGAGGCGGAGGACTGCGTCCGCTATCTGGAGAGCCAGAAAATGCTGGTGAAAATCTGAGAGGACGCTGGAAAAGGGGCTGGTGGGAGCGGAAAATGGAGAGCCGTCCGGCACCAAGGCGGAAAAATACCTTTCGGCCCCGCAGAAAGGGAAAAGGGAGGAAACGATATGGAGAAATGGGATTGGATGAGAGAGGAGCTGGAACGGCTGAACACAGAGCGCCTGTTCCGGCAGATGACGGTGTTTGACTCCCCCCAGGCGGCCCTGGTGGAGGTGGAGGGACGGAAACAGCACCTGTTTTCCTCCAACAGTTATCTGGATCTCTGCGGCCATCCGGAGATCAAAGCCTATGCCGGTCAGGTGCTTGCGGAGTACGGCGCCGGTTCCGGAGGCTCCCGGCTGACCACGGGGACCACCAGGATCCACATGGAGCTGGAGGAGACCATCGCCCGGTTTAAACACCGGGAGGCAGCTTTAGTGTTTAACACCGGCTATATGGCCAATGTGGGGATTTTACAGGCCCTGGCGGGAAAAGGGGACGTCATCTACAGCGATGAATTAAACCACGCCAGCATCATCGACGGCTGCCGTCTGTCCAGGGCGGACCTGGTGATCTACCGGCACAACGATATGGACGATTTGGAGGAGAAGATCAAGGCCCACCCCGGCCGCAGGGGCGTCATTGTCAGTGACGGGGTGTTCAGCATGGACGGGGATATTGTGAACCTGCCGCGGATGGCGGAGCTGGCGGACCGCTACGGCCTTCTGTCTATGATTGACGAAGCCCATGCCACCGGCGTCATCGGCGCCACTGGCCGGGGGACGGAGGAGTATTACGGGATGGAGGGAGCTGTGGACGTGCTCATGGGGACTCTCAGCAAGGCAGTGGGCGGAGAAGGCGGCTTTGTCTGCGGCTCCCGGGTTCTCATTGACTATCTGATCAATAAGGCCAGGAGCTTTATTTTCTCCACCGCCCTTTCGCCGGTATCCATGGCGGCGGACACTCAGGGCCTGCGGGTGATTATGAACCATCCGGAGCGGGTGAAAAACCTCCAGGAAAACATCCGCTACTGCTGCGGCGCCCTGGAGAGGCGGGGAATCCATGCCCGGTCGGAGACGGCCATCATCCCCATTATCATCGGGGACGAGGGCCGGGCCATGAAGGTGATGGAGCTTTTAAAGGAGCGGGGCTACTACATTTCCGCCATCCGCTACCCCACCGTGGCCAAGGGCAGCGCCAGGCTGCGGCTGGCTCTCATGTCCTCCCACACCCATGAGGAGCTGGACGGGCTGGCGGAAGCCCTGGCGGAGTGTATGAAACTGGCGGGAGCTACGCCGGATCTTCCAGAATCGCGTTAAGTAACGCCTGAATATGCAGTTTTACGGTGTCTAAGACGGGCACCGGCAGGCTGCGGTGTTGAAAGAGCAGAGGCAGTTCGGCGCAGCCTAAAATCAGGGTTTCCGCGCCGTCTTCCTCTGCCATTTTTTCCGCGATTTCCACAAAGCGGCGGACTGTGTCTTCTTTTACAATGCCGAACTCCAGCTCCCGGAGGATGCGGTCCGCGATGTAGATGCGGTCCGTTTCGCAGGGAATTACCACTTCGATCCCAGATTTCTGGAACGGCTCTTTAAAATAGCCGTCTTCCATGGTAGTCATGGTTCCTATCAGCCCCACTTTTTTCCGGTTCTGTCTCTTTGCGGCGGCGCAGGTGGTTTCCACAATGCTGACAAGGGGGATGGGGGAGCGTTGTTCCAGCTGGCCAAATACCATATGTCCCGTGTTGCAGGCCAGGGCGCCCACCTCTGCCCCGGCGGCAGCCAGATTGCGGATTCCTGCCAGAAGGTAGGCGGTCAGGCCCTCCCGGTCGCCCTGGGAACTCATGCGGATCACTTCAAAGGAGCTGAGGCTTTTGATCACCATCGGCGGAAATACCGGCCGGTTCAGCCGTTTCTGAACGCCGTAGACGATTCCGCGGTAATAGGGGATGGTGGATTCCGGGCCCACGCCGCCGATCAATCCTAATTTTTTCACGTTCCTTCCTCCGTTCTTCTCTCAAAAAAGATCTGATCCTCCGGGATCAGCCCCTGCAGCAGGATGGGAGCGGTTCCTGCGAGGCGAAATCCCATTTTTTCGTACAAAGCCGCAGCAGGCCGGTTGCCGGCCCAGGTGTCCAGGCGGACGGCGGTACAGCCGGATTCCCTGGCTGCTTGAAGGGCGAAACGGACCAGCTGGGTGGCCCGCCCTTTCCCGGCCTGTTCCGGGGGAATGCAGAGGGTGTGAATCACCATCACATCCTCGTCTGCGGCGGGATAACGCCAGGAGATCTGGCCGTATTCCGGCGGCTGCTTCTTGTTTAAAATCATGCTGCCGCAGAAGGTTCCGTCTTCCTCCAGGACGTATAAGGTCTGTTCTTCGATGGCGGTTTCCGCGGTGGTTTTTGTCGGGTAGACGCCCAGCACCCAATTTGAGTTTCCGCCCTGTTCTTTTTCATAGGTCAAAAGCCGAAGGTAGCTGCCGGCTACCGTTTCCAGGTCTTTGATCTCTGCTTGTCGAATCATTTTGTTTTGTCCCCTTTCTTTTCCGGTCTGCGGCCTGTGACGGCTGTGGGAGCCGCAGCGGTCTTGTGTTTTCTTTCGTTTCAGTATATACTACCTTTAAATATAAGTAAAATAAATGTTTATGATATGAATATGCAGAAAGGTTATTTTAAAAATGAACAGGTATCTCGCATTTCAAAAGGTGGTGGAGCTGGGCAGCTTTACGAAGGCGGCGGAGGTCCTAGGGTATACGCAGCCTGCCATGAGCCAGATGATCACCTCTCTGGAAAAGGAATTGTCCATAAAGCTGCTGTACCGCTCCCGGTACGGAGTGCGCCTGACGCTGGAGGGTGAGCGGCTGTTTCCCTCCATCCGGCAGATGGTTGCCCAGTATCAGTCCATGCAGGAAATTGCCGGAGAGATCCGGGGGCTGGATACGGGCACGATCCGCATCGGCACCCTTTCCAGCGTTTCCTGCCACTGGCTTCCCCGGCTGATTTTGAAGTTTCAGGAGCAGTACCCCAACGTGGAATTTATCCTGCATCAGGGGGACAATACCTCCATTCCGGAGTGGGTGAGGACGGGGGAGACGGACTTTGGCTTTGTCAATCTGGACGTTTTGTCAGGGGTGGAGGCCAGGTTTATCAAGGAGGGGGAGTACCGGGCGGTGCTGCCGGTTTCCCATCCTCTGGCCGCTGCTCCTTACGTTACGTTGGAGGAACTGGCGGCGGAACCGTTTCTGGTCATAGAGGAGGGAAATTTGAGCAAGCCTTTGGAGGCCTTTCATCAGATAGGGCTGGAGCCCAGGGTGCGTATGCGGGTGCATGACGATTATTCCATCCTTTCCATGGTGGAAACGGGCCTGGGGGTGAGCATTCTGCCGGAGCTGGTTCTGCGGAAAATGGCTTATCAGGTGGCGATCCGCCCCATCCAGCCGGCCATCACCAGAAAGCTGGGGCTGGTGGCGAAGGAGAAAAACGCCCTGCCCCTGGCCAGTAAATATTTTATTGAATTTCTGTTCGCCCACCTGGAGGAGCTGCCGTGACAAATGGGACTCTGGCTCGAGAGAGGGTAAACGGTGAGAAAATTATATAACCTGACATAGGATGTCAAGTTATGTTTGGTACACTTGCGCGCAAGGAGGTGCCGATTATGAAACTGGAATGGAGAAAACAGGAAAAGGCTTTGTACGGGGCGAAAACGCGGCCTGCGCTGATCCATGTGCCCGGGCAGAAGTTTATTATGGTGAAAGGGGTGGGAAATCCCAATCATCCGGATTTTTCTGACAGGGTGTCGGCTCTGTTTTCATTGGCCTACGCCATTAAAATGAATGTGAAAACTGCCGCTCTCCAGGAGGAAACGCCGGGGGAAATCCAGGATTATGCCGTCTATCCCCTGGAGGGAGTCTGGAGGCAAAATGGGGACGGCAAGGGACTTGTAAAGGAAAATCTGGATTATACTATTATGATCCGGCAGCCGGATTTCGTCACGGAGGAAATGGTAAAGGCCGCCCTGGAGCGGGTAAAGGTCAAGGCTCCCAACCCTCTGTATGAGGAGATTGGTTTCCGATGCCTTCAGGGCGGAACCTGCATTGAAATGCTGCATCTGGGTTCCTATGACAGCGAACCGGATTCGTTTGCCAAAATGGATCAATTCGCGAAGGAAAATGGGTGGGAGCGCGTGTCGGACTGTCACAGAGAAATCTATTTAAACAGCGCGGCAAGGACAAAGCCGGATAATCTCAAAACGATTTTGAGGTATAAGGTGAAGGAATCTCTACGCGGCGGCTTTGAGGAAAATACCGTTTTTCGGGGATAAACAGGAATGGAGGAGGGACTGCGATGCTGGATCATATACCAACTGCGGAGGAAATGGAGGCTTTGGTGGGCGCGCCGCTGTATGATGTCTGGAGCGGGCTGTGCGCGTTCATTGATGAAAGGTATGAGATGGAACGGGTGTGGAGCAGGGGAGGCAAAGCGTGGACTTACGAGTACAAGTACCGCCGGGGCGGAAAAACCCTCTGTGCCTTGTATGCCAAGGATCACGGCGTGGGTTTTATGATCATTTTTGGGAAGGATGAGAGGGCGAAGTTTGAGATAGAGCGAAATCTATATTCAAAACAGGTCCAGGCTATCTATGATGAGGCGAAAACCTACCGTGATGGGAAATGGGTGATGTTTGAGCCGGTGGATACGTCTATGTTTCCCGATTTTATAAAATTGCTGGCCATTAAAAGAAAACCTGGCAAAAAGAAAGGAGGAAGTGAAGTTTTGATGGAAAGAAACAGGTAAAATTTTTCGTGGTACAGAGGGCGGAGAGGGTCAGCAGAGGCGCTGTGGACGGAGATATATGCTCTAAGTGACTTTTGAATCGTGGTGGTTGTCATGGTTTGCGAAGGGTTGCTTAGAGCGTTTTTATTTCCGGAGGGACGGCCTGCGAGGCAAAAAGGTTCCTTCACCATGGCAGCGGTGGTTTTTTGCCGGGCTGGTATTCCTTCTTATTCCAGCGGATGGTATGTTCTTGATCTTCCTTATCAGGAATTCCTTTCATGAATGGATTAGATGTGGTATAATAACGAGAAAAATATGGATCGTGCTTGCACGGCCCCATATTTGATAAAATGGTATCATAATAAAAGCCCATCCAGGCGGCAGCCGGGATGGCAGCAGAAGTGACATCATGGAAGCAGGCATAACTGTACTCTTGCAATGAAGAATAAAACGGGCAGCATCTCCGCGCCCTGCGCAGGTCTGTCCCGCTGGCAGGCCTGCGCAGGGCGTTTTTACACGGGTTTGCCGGACAGAGATCAGATAAAAGAGAGGAATCAAAAAACGATGATCCGAGCAATGGAAAATACAGACGCCAGCCAGGCCGCGGACCTTTGGCTGGCGGCCAATACGGAGGCTCACAGCTTTATCCCTGTCAGCTACTGGAGGGAACACTATGAGGCCGTAAAGGAAATGCTCCTGCAGGCGGAGGTGTACGTTTGGGAGGAAAAGGGCCGCGTCCTGGGATTTGTGGGGTTAAACGGCTATCACATCGAAGGGATTTTTGTCGCCGGAGACGCCCGGTCCAGAGGGATTGGGAAAGGTCTGCTGGATTTTGTAAAAGAGAGGAAACGCCCCTTAAGCCTGAATGTATACCGGAAAAATCCACGGGCCATCCGCTTTTATGAGCGGGAGGGCTTTGTCACGGTGGAGGAAGGGCTGGACGAGGGGACGGGAGAACCGGATCTGTTTATGAAGTGGGAGTAAGGGCCGCGCCGGGCGCGGACCTTTTGGCTCAGACAGAGAGAGGAGGAGGGCAGTGTATACCATATATGTACAGAAGAAACGGCCTGGAAGGGGACGGGGAGGAGAGATCGCCCCGGAGGCGATTTCCCTTCCGGAGCGGCCGGAGACGGCGGGCCAGCTGATTGAGTCCCTGGTGCGCCAGCAGGTGAGGGACTATAACGCCAGAAAGGACGCCGGCCAGCTTTTAGGCTGGCTGACGAAGGAGGAGATCGGGGAAAAGGCTCAGGCCGGCAAGGTTTCCTTCGGCCTTCACGGCGGGGAGGACGCCGACGAAAGCCGGGCGGTGGAGAACGCCATCCAGTGCTTTGAGGACGGCCTCTACCACATTTTCGCGGGAAAGACGGAACTGAAGGATTTAGACAGCCAGATCCCCTGGGAGGAGGAGCCAGTGTTTACCCTGGTCCGCCTGGCCATGCTGTCCGGCTGGTAGGAAACAGGGAGGAAAGGAGAACCTATGGAGGGATTTACATACGAAACCAGAAAAAAAATGACGGACCAGTGGCTGGAGCATTTCCGGCGTCTGGGGGCGGGGCTGGAGGAAAACCAGCGAAAACTCCTGCCCTGTCGGGATGAGTATTCCATCCCGCGGGAATCCTGTCAGTGGATGGCAGAGACGGTGGAGCGGGAAAACCAGAGCTTAAGCTGGTTTTACAAAACGAGGTTAGACAAGCTGGTGACCTTATGCACCGGGGAGTATGAGGAAGAATTTTACTACGCCTTAGACCAGATGAACCAGTATCAGATGACCGCCGGGTGGTACCGGAGAAGTGTGAGAGGGAAAAGCTACGCCCCCTTTGCCAGAGCCAGCGTGGCCCTGCTGTGGGGCTATTCCAGGCTGCAGTTTTACGGCTGCGGGCTGGACGAGATTCTCACCGGGAAGGCGGAGGCGGAACTCTACGACCACGCCAGGACGGTCCGGTGGAGGTACTCGGAGATCCTGGCCGCCCAGATCGACCGGGGAAAGGAGGCCACCATCCAGGCGGTGAAAGACATCCTCCTGGGGGAGGGAAACACCGCCATGATCAGCTACGAGCTGATCCGCGGCATTGTGATGAGCCAGAGCCGGGAGCTCTATGAGCTGCTGGGGAAATTTCTGCTGGCGGCCAGACTCCAGGAAGGGGCCAGGCAGGCGGTGTGCGAGACCATGGACGCCGGGCGGCCGGAGGCCTTTCTTCACCTGTTTCAGGTGATTGAGGAAAACAATCTGGTGCGCTATTCGTCGGTGAAACGGGCAGTGAGCACCTGGATCGGGATTTTTGATGAAAACAGCGTGGACCGGATCACGGAAAAGCTGGTGAACCTCATGGGACGGTGCCTGCGGGAGCCGGATTTCTGTGAGGAGCAGCTGGCCTCCAACGATTCCGTGGCCATCAGCTGCGCCCTCTGGGCCAAGGGCTTTTACGACGCCGGGGAGGCGGTGGAAGCGGAGCTGGAGCTGGCACGAAAGGGGAACCGGCACCAGAAGATGACCGCGTCTTATTTTAACCGTTCCCTCCAGGATTCCAGGCTGCGGATGAAGGCGGCAAAAGAGGTGCTTTTAAGGAATCCGGAGGATCTGGAACTGGCGGCCTGTTTCCTGCCGGGGTTTCTCTCCGATCTGCGGGAGATGGGAGTGGCGATCCTGCTGAAAGAGAGGGACCCAAACTTCCGTTGGTTCCGGGCAGATTTCCCGGTGCGGAAACCGGTCTCTCTGCCTCTGGAGCAGTATTTTGACAGCCGGGAGGAGGCGGAGGAGATTTACCGCATTTTAAAGGGATTTCTGGAGCGCCTTCCCCAGAAGGGCCTCTGTCTGTCCCCCTGCATTTTCCCCTGGCATCAGGTGACCATGACCCGCTCCCAGTTAGCCGGGCGGCTGTGTCTGATGGCGTTTATGCTGGGAGATGAGAAGATGTTGGAGGAGGCGGCCCAGTGGGTGCCTGTGGTGGGACAGGGAGAGTACAGCGGCCTTCCCCGTTCCTGGGCAGCCAGGATCCTGCTGTACCGGCCGAAATCCGCGGCTGTGAAACAGGTGCTCTTTGGCCTTCTTCACAATCCCGATCAGGACGCGGTTCTGACGGCAAAGGCGCTGATCGAGGATATGGGGCCTGGGGAGGAGGATTTCCGGGAGATTGAGAAAAACCTGAAATACAAGACGGGGCGGCCGGAAACCCTGGCCCTTTTGGAAAAACAGAGGACGAGAGAGCTCTGCGGCAGCGCCCGACGCCTGTTGGCGTCCAAATCCCAGGAGTGCCACATGGGCGCTCTGGAGCTGGCCCTCCGGGTAAAGAAACGGGATCCTGAAGGCTTTCAGGAAATGCTGCCGGTGCTGGCCATTCTGGAACATCCCACGGGGCAGGAGCAGGTGCTTTTGGAGGAGCTGACCGGAAAGGACAGCCAGGCCCAGGACATTTTGCAGAAACCGGGATATGGCCTCTATGATCCGGAAACCCCCTGGAAGATCCCGGAGGTGACGGTGGATAAAAAGGAGGCATCGCGGCTGTTTTCCTGGGGGGATGCTC
The DNA here is from genome assembly GCF_002160755.1 of Lachnoclostridium sp. An14. Lineage (GTDB taxonomy): Bacteria > Bacillota > Clostridia > Lachnospirales > Lachnospiraceae > Lachnoclostridium_A. The sequence continues at coordinate 18,671 of NZ_NFLE01000031.1, read as the reverse complement.
AGTGCATCCGCGTTTTAAAGGCCCTGGACCGGCTGATTTCCGACCATCAGGATCTGGAATATAAGCTGGCGTGGGGGGATGAAACCACCCTGGGAGCGAAACTGGAGCGCATCCGTTTCGTCACCCCGAACGAAAAAGTGGAGCCTTTAGACAAATACCCCTTTAGAGAGCTGTGGGCCGGGTTTTATGAGCGGGAGATCGGCACACCGGACCGTATGGCCGAGCTGTACCTCTACCGGTGCTGCCGGCTGAAATGGGATTTGTACCGGCAGTTTGAACCGCTTTACAAGCGGGTGTTTGGCTCCGGGCTTTTGAAACGGCCTCCCTTCCGGGAGAAAGTGGAAGGATTGTCCTTTTCTCCCCAGGTGTTCCGGGTGGTGGAGATCCTGTTTTTGCAGTACGTTCCTAACGAATGCCGCGTGAGCTGGGGGGTGCGTGGCACGGCCGGGCTGCTGGCGATGTTAAAAGAGCTGCCGGCGGATGAACGGTACTACACCGTGAAGGAAAAACGGTGGAACGGGGATGTGGAGGTGACGGCCAGGGTGACCGGCCTGCCTCTCTTTGGGGAGCTGTGCCAGTGGCTGTCCGGCACCGGGGCGGACTGGAAACCGTCCTTTGCCCTCCGGATTGGTTTGGATGAGCTGTACCTGGAGCGGAAGGGGAAGGAGAAAGAAATCCGGCTGGTGGGCTATGTGACCGTCCGGGATCTGGTCCGCTGCGTCACGGAAGGCCTGTGGGATCTGGATCTGTTTTTAAAGGCGGTGTTCCGGTACGGATTTATGGGTACAGTGATAGGCGCGGTGAGCAGCGTGGAACAGAAAGGGAGCCTGTCCTTCCGCCAGGTCAATGTGCGGGCGGTGCGGGAGTTTTTTGGAGTGGACGCGGCCCAGCCGGTGGACGGGAAATTCCGGTTTGACCGGGAGGAGGACAACACCCCGGAGATGGAGCTGGCCCACAGGCTGTACCGCCTGCTGGTTCCCACCTTTTTGCAGGTGGAGTTAAGACGGGGGGAGAGCCCCACGCCCTTTTCCGACTATGTGACGGAAATTCGGGTGGTTTATGGCATTCCGGCCATGATCCAGGTGCTGACGGCCATGGGCCAGGACGTGCTGCTGCGGGGATATGACTACCGGTATTCCAGAAGTGTGGACAGGAGAACGGTACTCAGCCACATCCTAAAAGTGAGCCAGCCGGCGCCGGGAGAGGGCCCGGAGGATTTAAAAAAGGCCCTGAAGGGAAAGGACATTGACAAAAAACGGCTGGTGGAGCTGGCCATGTACGCGCCTCAGTGGATTGCCCTGCTGGAAGAATATCTGAAAATGCCGGGTTTAAAGAGCGGCTGCTACTATTTCATGGCCCACACCAGTGAGCATATGGACGATTTCGTCACCTCCATGGTGGCAAAGTACACCCCTCTGTCCCCGGAGGAGCTGCAAGGGGGCGCCTTTGACGTTAACTGGTTTTTTGAGGCCTACGGCGCCCTGGGGGAGAAACAGTTCAAGCTGCTCTACGACGCGGCCAAATACTCCTCCTCCGGCACGGCCCACACCCGCGCCAGGAAATACGCCGACGCGGCCCTGGGAAAGGTGGAGGAGAAAGCCTTAAAGGAGACCATCCGGGAGAAACGGAACCGGGACCTGCTCATGAGCCTGGGACTTCTGCCTTTGCCTAAAGAGCGGGAGGCCAGGGAACACGAGCTTTTGGAGCGCTATCAATTTATTGAGGCCTTCCGGAAGGAGAGCCGGAAGTTTGGGGCGCAGCGGCGGGCCAGCGAGGGAAGGGCCGCTGACCTGGCGCTTAGAAACTTAAGCGTAAAGGCTGGATTTTCCGATCCCTCCCGCCTGACCCTGCGGATGGAGACCAGGCTTTCCAAAGAGGCAGGGAAATATTTTGACTGGCTGGAGCTGGATCCGGAGACCAGGATCCGGGCAGAGGTGGACGGGACGGGAAAGGCCGCCCTGGTCTGCGAAAAGTCAGGAAAGCCCTTAAAATCCCTGCCTTCCAAGTGGAAGAAAGACCAGCGGGCGGTAGACTATCAGGCGGCGGTAAAAGGGCTGAAGGAGCAGTACAGCCGCACCCGGCTGATGATGGAGCAGGCCATGGAGGACCGGACGGTCTTTGAGGCCTGGGAGATCCGGGAGCTGATGGAAAGCCCGGTGGTGCGCCCCATCCTGGAATCCCTGGTATTTGGCCTGATGGAAGGTCTGGACGGAGCAGGGACGGCGGGGGAGAGCCGGCCTGTGGCCATGGGCTTTTTTGAGGGCAAAAACCTGGTGGACGCCGTGGGCACTGTCACCGCCCTGGAGGAAACTTCCCCGCTGATTCTGGTCCATCCTTACGACCTCTACGCGGCAGGCTGCTGGCATGAATTCCAGAAATGCCTGTTTGAGCGGCAGATTTCCCAACCCTTTAAGCAGGTGTTCCGGGAGCTGTACGTGAAACTGAAGGAGGAGACGGAGAAAGGGGAGTCCCGGATGTTTGCCGGGAACCAGATCCAGCCGCGAAAGACGGTGGGAGTTCTGAGAAACCGCCGCTGGGTGGCAGATTACGAGGACGGCCTGCAAAAGGTGTACTATAAGGAAAATATTGTGGCGCGGATTTACGCCATGGCGGACTGGTTTTCCCCCAGCGACATCGAGGCTCCCACCCTGGAATACGTGGCCTTCGGCGATCGGAAAACATTCCGGCCCATAAAGATCGGGGACGTGCCGGACATCATTTACAGCGAGGTGATGCGGGATGTGGATCTGGCAGTGAGCGTGGCCCACGCGGGAGGCGTGGATCCGGAGACCAGCCATTCCACTGTGGAGATGCGGCGGGCGATTGTGGCCTGCACCCTGGAGCTTTTTGGCCTGGAGAACGTCCGACTGGAAAACAGCCACGCCTACATCGAAGGACGGCTTGGAAGGTATACGGTCCATCTGGGAAGCGGTGTGGTCCATCAGACGGGAAATGCCATGCTCTTTGTGGTTCCCGTCCACTCTCAGCAGCGGGGACGGATGTTTTTACCGTTCTTAGATGACGATCCCAAGACGGCGGAAATCCTGTCCAAGGTGCTGATGTTTGCCGAGGACTGGAAGATCCGGGATCCGAAGATTTTGGAGCAGATTCGGTAGGAGGAAATGGATGAGGCGGTGGAGGAGATGGGATGTGAGCCGCCGTCCCACAAAGAAACCGCCAAAGACAAGGAGGACCAACTATGGAACTGTTAGAACAGTGCCGGATATGGCATGATCAGGACGAGTTTGAGAAAATTATAGACGCGCTGGAGCGGATTCCGGAACAGGAGCGGACACCGGAGCTGGACAGCGAGCTGGCGCGGGCGTACAATAACCTGGCGGACGGAGAAACCCCAAAAGGGCGGGCCATGCTCCGCCGGGCCATTGCCCTGCTGACGCCTCATGAGGCATATTTGAGGGAGGACCACTGCTGGAATTTCCGCATGGGATACGCCTATTTTTACCTGAATCAGGAAGGGCGGGCACTGCCGTATTTTCAACAGGCCCTAACGTGCCGTCCCGGCGATGAGGACACCCAGGAATTTATCCGGGAGTGCCGGTTTCATCTGTCCCTGCCCCGGTTCCGGGAAACCTTCCGGGAGCGGACGAGACAGGCATGGGCGGCCTTTGCCGCGGGCGAGGAGGAGCTGCGCCGCATGATGGATGAGGACAGGGATCACCGGCGCGGTGAGGAACTGATTGCGAAGTGCAGTGAGTACCTGGAATTGGCCTTTGACCAGGTTTCTTTTGAGATCGGCAGCAGCGGCGGCCGCTATGAGCTGATTCTCACTCCAGAAGGTGACCGGCTGAAATTTTTTCAGCTGATGTATTTTAAACGCCACGCTCCCGCCTCGGTGCTGGAGCACTGGAACATTCTGGTGGGCCGTCAGCCCACGGAGCATATCGGCCTGCGCTCCGGAGACTGGGAAATCACCGGCGAAGACGTCCAGGTGTGGCCGGAGAAACAGGAGGACGGCGGCGTAGACCTGACCCTGTACTGCGAACGGCTGGCCCCGGCCCTGAAGGAGCAAGAAAACAGGGTGTGGTGGATGCTGACCACCCTGACGGATCAGGTTTTGGGAGAAATTCCCTGCATGAGGGCCATTGGTGGCCGGTTTGAGGTGGCGGAGAGGCCGAAAGAGGGGGCGTCTGTCCTTCTTTCAGAGCTGCCGGCGGTTCTGGAGGAAATGGGAATCGACCTTTCCACCGACCCGGAAACCTATCTGGAGAGCTACACCGGATACCGGCAGACTCCGAGCGAGGATCCGGAGGCGGACTGGAGGATGGACGTGATCGCCGGTTCTACCAGCTGCTTGCCTCTGGTCAACGGCTATTTAAGGGGAGAGGCGGATGGTGTCAACGACCTCCACGATGACGGGGCGGCAGCCGGGTTTTTCTGCTATCCCCTGGACTCTTTTTCCGGGGAGGACCGCAGTCAGCAGATTTTCCAGTTCCGGGACGGGCTGGAGGCGGTTCTGGAGGAAAGGGCGGGGGCGGAGGCCATCACCCTGGTGGGCGGAGCCACCGGCATTTTCTACGGATATGTGGATGTGATCGCTTGGGATCTGCCGGCTGTTCTGGACGCGGCAAAAGAATTTTTTGAGTGCACCAGCCTGCCCTGGGCCGGGTTCCATGTGTTTCGCCGGGACGCGGACATGGTGACGGTTATGAGCGGGGAGGAGGAACCGGGAGAGAGCTCCGGCGGAGCCGGTACCGGAGGGAGGGAATGTTTCGGAGACGCCGAGCCTTCCCCGCTGGCGGAGGCTATGATGGATTATCTGGACTGCGGTGTCACCTATTTTCCTCCCATGAAGGACGACGCTCCCATCATGGCGGCTTTCCACAGCGAGAAACAGCGGGGAGCCCAGGAGGGCTTTGTGCCCGTGCTCGTTCCGGTGGACGAGATCCTGTGGGAGTCTTTGGTGATGAATTCCCGGTGCGGGGACGGGAGTTCGTCTGAGGATGAGGAGCTGGATATGACCCCGGAGGAGGCGGCAGACTACCGCCGGAGGATGTTGGAACTTCCGGTGAAAAACGGCGGGCTGGTTCTTCAGGGCATGGTCAATGCCTGCAGGGAGAACGCTGAGAGCTATGATTTGGACTGGGAGAAGGACGTAATGGGAGAGATGGAAGGCGGCGAGGCGAACCGCCGGTTTTCCGGCTACTGGGACCTGCTGACGGGCATGACCCAGCCCCTTTTGCTGGCCAGGATCCCGGTGGAACATCCCTGGGAGGTCTTTGCCTATCTGCCTTTTGGCGGCTGGAATGAATGCCCCGGCACGGTGGATTTGATGGCGGCGGCAAAATACTGGTTTGAGCAGTATGGCGCCGTGCCGGCGGTGATTGCCCACGATGTGCTGGAATTTGACCTTCCTGTCCCGGTGCCGGAGGAGCGGGCCATGGAGCTGGCGGCGGAGCAGTACGGATTTTGCCCCGACATCGTGGATCAGGGGCCGGAGGGCGCCACTGTCGGCTGGCTGGCGGACAGCCTGCGCCAGTCGGACAAGTGGTATTTCTGGTGGGACTGACGGAGAACATAGAGGTGATCCGTTTCGGTGGAAAAGGAGCGGAGGTGACGTTTGATTGAGTAAAAAGGAGACAGAGCGTATGAGCAGTGAAGTGTTTCAACAGGATTTGAGCGAAACTCCTCCCAGGCCAGGGGGACCGTTTATCATCCAGATGCTGTTTCGGGAGCCGGTGGCCCTGCCGGAGCGGGAGGAGATGACGGAGGTGATGAAACGCCATGTGGGCGGGGTAGAGTGTTTCTGCCACGATGAAAAGACGGCCGGCTTTGCCGCCACAGACCATATGGCGGAGTTTCAGGACGGAAAGGTTCCGGTGCAGCTGATGGTGATGGGCTGTGCTACGTTTGAGGGAGAAGGCTTTGATCCGTTTCACATGAGCCAGATGTGGGACTGCATGGAGGACCGGGAGCGGATTTTCCGGGAGTGCCGCTATCAGGTGGTGGCCACCGATATGCTGGCGGCGGCCCTGCCGGAGGTGGAGCGGGCTAATCTGGACATGGATTTTCTGGACGCCCTGGCGGAGTTGTACCCCGCCTGCGAGGCGTTTTATTTCCCGAACTGCGGAAAGCTGTTTCTGGGGACGGCGGTGCGGGAGCACACCATCACCGGGCCGGACCGTTTCATCCGGTTTGGGGTCAACGTGCGGTTTTTCAACATCCAGGGCACGGAGGATATGCTCATCGACACCGTGGGCATGAGCACCCTGTTTCTGCCGGACCTCCAGTACCATTTCCACGGCATGGATCCCAACTGGCTGGTGAACCACGCCTACAACATGGCCGCCTATATCCTGGAAAACAGCAACCCCATCCAGGACGGGGAGACGGTGGACGGGGTTCTGGACGGCCATATGAGCCGGGAGGTCCAGTGGAAATGCCAGTGCGAGGACGCCCTGATCCAGCCGCCCAGGATGGTATTGGACATTCACACGGGAGAATGGGCGTCGGGGCGGAGAGATGGGGAGAAGGAGTGAGCGGGCAGCGTTTGGGAGCACGTAAAGGTGGAGACGGCCGGCCGCCGGAACCTGGCACGGACCGCTCATTTCTAAACACGTGGTTTTGCGGGGGAATGGAAGGAGAGGAAACCGCTGTTTCCGACCGCCGTCCGTTTTCCCCGCGGGTACGCAAAGAAACGCTGGTTTTCCGGCCTGCGGCGATGCTTTTATGATCCCGGCGGGATTTGAATCCGGCGTTCCTGCCGTGAAAGGGCGGTGTCTTAGGCCGCTTGATTAAGGGACTGCTGGGCGGATACGCGCCGCGGCGCATCCCTTGGGAAATGAATGAGGCTATGATAAAAATACCGCCTGCCCCTTACGGAACAGGCGGTACAGGATCTCATTTCAGCTGCGGGCCGCGCCCCTAACAAAGGGCTGACGGGCCGGAATGCAGGTTCAATCTGCCGGTTTCAGAGGACATCAAAAGAGCACGCGGTTTGCGGTCGCGTTTCGTTTCGGTTTCTTTCTGGCAGACGGCATAAGCAAACACTGCGTTCATCATCGGTTCCTCCTGGGTGCTTTCTTACGGCCACAGTATAGCGAAGATCCTGCGGTCCGTAAAGCTACTGCTGGTATATTTTTCCTTTTTTTTAGTCGTTCGTAGATTTAGGAAAAACGTCCCGGTCATTTCGTGGCGAATTCCTTCATAAAAAATTCCGTAAACGCCGCCAGTTCCTCCGCCTGGGACACGTAGACGTAGAGTTTTTCGTCATCCAGCCAGTCGTAGGCGTTGATGCCAATGTAGCTTTTTTTGTCTGGGTAAATGATGAAGGCGTCGGTAGGGTATTTGTTCCGGTAGGCCTTCAGGATCTCCGGGCGGCGGTAATAGGTGGGCTCGCCGCAGCCGGACAGATCCGGGACGGTGGGAACGACCGCGATGGTCTGACGCTCCCGGTTCCAGCCCACGATCAGATTTCCGATCTTGGATTTGCTGCCGTGGACGAATCCGTAGTTAAAGCGGCTCACGTCTTCCGTATAGCCGAAAATCAGGCGGTAATCCTCTCCGTTTTCCACGGCCTGGTTGAACAGGGTCCGCATTTTCGCCGCATTGGCATTGCTCTTTTCCATGTCGGGCTCCGGCCCTTTAAACAGTTTGCTGAAAAATCCCATATTCGTTTCCTCCTAAGATAAATGATTTTATGTGAAAACCAAGGGCCGCGGCGGCCCTGATTTCCATTTGCAGGTTGAAAAATTTGCATAAGTATAGAAATAAAAACTAATCTTTATATTTATCTTTATTTGGTGCAAAAAAATTTACGGAAATCGGATGCGGAAACCATCTCAGGTCAGTTTGTGCTCCCGCGGCGGATGGAATGGCTCCGTCCGCCGCTTGGTAAAGGGTTAAACCGGCGTTTCCTTCGGCCTTAAAGATTCCAGGTAATCGGCGATGGCGCGGGTCTGAAATTCCACTGCCTCATCAATGGCCTCCGGCACCAGAAAAGGCAGAGAGTCGGGAACGGCCTTGCGGATGATCAGGACAGAAAGAACCAGGTTCGTGAGCAGCTGAATGTGCTGCCGTTCTGCCGCGATGCCGAAACAGTCCAGGAGCTGCTCAAAGAGCCAGGTTTGCCGCTGGCGGAAGATCCTGTCATTTTTCGCGGACAGATGGCGGAAAATGCGCTGCTGGTCTTCAAGGCTCAAGGTGGCGATGCCGCTTTTCTCTCCGTAGAAACAGGAATGGAGAAACCGTTCCACTGCCTCCCGCCAGCTTAAAGCCGGATCCGCCATCAGGCTCCGGGCGTATTCGATGATCCGAGGCTGCTGCAGATACAGGGTTTCCACGATCAGATCCTCCTTGGAGGAGAAGAACGTGTAGAAAAACGTGCGGGAAATCCCTACCTTCCGGTAAATCTGTTCCACAGTGGTGCGCTGCACTCCCTGTTTTGATATGAGCTCCAGCCCGGCATCAATCAGCCTGGCCCGGATCTGCTCCCGTTCTTCTTCAGAATAAGCGACTTTTGGCATGGTGTTCTCCTAAAATAAAGATAAAATAGATAAATTGTTTTTATTTTACCATGGCAATAGGGAAAACACAAGAGAAAATGAGAGGGAAGAACCGCCGTTTGCTGTTTGTTCAGAAAATACCGGATTGCAAACTCAGACAAAAAATGATATACTCCACACACGGAGTACCCATGACAGGGTGGCAGCCTCCCGAACCAGTGGAAACCGGTTTTCCGGAATACATAGGAGGGGAGGTGGTGTGTATGACGGCGTATGAGATCATTATGATTTTCCTGGGGATCATCGGTCTGCTGATATCCTTCGGAGGCCTGCTCATTACACTGCTTGCCTTTCTCGATCAAAAAGATAAGCGAGATTAAGAAAAATGCCCACCCCGTCTGCCAACGGGATGGGCGGCGCTCAATGAGAGCGAAGTAACACCTGTTTCGGGAGCATCCACTTTGGAGTGGGTACTCTGCCTATATTTATTATATACAGGTATTTCTTTTTTGGCAAGTAAAATTGCAGCGGCACAAGAGAGCAAATTGCAGCGGCACAAAAGAGCAAGACGATAAAAATGTGATAAGGCTGCCACGGTCAAATGCCTCAAAACGCTCCTATCCAATCCGATCCCACACCCCAAACCAGTTGATTTTTTCACCCCGCTCAAGGTATACTAAAGATACGAATCATTTTGCAGCAGAAGGGAAAACGACATGAAAGAGCTGACTCCAAGACAGAAAAAGACCAACGAGATGAAACGCCGCATCTACGACGTATTCTGCCGCCTGACGGTGGAAAATGAGGGGGATGTGACGGTGAAGGATATTTGTGACGGGGCGGGGATCTCCGTGGGTTCCTTTTATCATCTGTTTGACAGCAAAGAGGCGGTCACAGAGGAACTGTATCAGTATCAGAGCGAAGATATGGCCAGCCGTGTTTATCCGGAAGACCCGGATGAAAAAATCCGGGCCGTACTGGAGGATGTGCTGCGGTTGTCCATGGATAAGGGCGTCTATTTTATGAAAATGGCCACGGTCTATGAAACGCAGCATTCCTCCTCCATCGCTCAGGTCAGCGGTGAAGGCCCGGTGTTTGATTCCGCCACGGCCAGACTTCTCACCGAGGCCCTGGAGGCGGGCAGCGCCCAGGGGCGCTACACCCTCACAAAGCCCGCCTGGTACTATGCGGATATGATGATTTTTTTGTTTCGCAGCGTGCTGCTGTTCTGGCAGGTGAGCGACGGAAATTTCGACGCTCTCCAGGCTATGAAAAATTATACGGAGACGATTCTGGATATGCTCCGCAGATAAACGGTCGATTAAGAATTCCCGGCAAGGGCGTTTAAAGCCTCTACGGCAAATTGGGCGTGGAGGGCGGAACCGATGAAAAGGGCTTCGTCTCCCACCTGGAAATGCTCGTTGTGGCCGGGACCGCAGCCGTCGGTGCCGAGGAATACGTAGGCGGCCGGTGCGTACCGGGAATAGGCGCCGAAGTCGTCTCCGGCGTTCATGGGCGGAAACTGCCGTTTGTGGGTCTCCAGATCCAGAAATTTCCCCGCCGCTTTCCACACCAGATCCAGCACCCGGTTGTCGTTGACCACCACGTCAGTGAACACGTCAAAGGTCACCGCGGCGCTGCCGCCGTAAGCCTCCGCGATATGGGAGGAAATGCGCTCCATATGATCCTTCAGAAAGGTTTTTAACGCCGGGTTCAGAAAACGGCAGGTTCCGGTGATGACGGCGTGGTCGGAAATGATGTTGAAGGCATTTCCGGAGTGGAAGGAGCCCACGCTCAGCACGCAGGTGTCAAAGGGGCTTACCTGGCGGCTGATGATGTTCTGAAGGTTGGTGACAATCTCGCAGCCGATCACTGTAGCGTCCACGCTCTGTTCCGGCGTGGCTCCGTGGGCGGAAGTCCCGTACACATCGATCTGGAATTTGGCGGAAGCGGCCATGGCTCCGCCGGGGCAGTAGTTAATGGTGCCGGAGGGCTCTAAGGGGCTTACGTGCTGCCCGAAGAACAGATCCACGTCCTGGGCCGCTCCCTGACGGATGATGTGTTCCGCTCCGCCGCCCCCTTCTTCCGCCGGTTGGAAAATGCAGCGGACCGTCCCGTTTAACAGCACCCGGTTGGCGGCCAAAAGGCGGACGGCTCCCATCAGCATCGCCGTGTGGCAGTCGTGGCCGCAGGCGTGCATGACGCCGGGAACCACCGACTCATAGGGCAGTCCCGTGGCCTCCTGGATGGGCAGGGCGTCCATATCCGCCCGCAGGGCTACCCGTTTTCCCGTGGGACGTCCCTGGATCTCCACCATCAGTCCGGTGGGGTCAAATTTCCGATAAGGAAGGCCCAGTTTTTTCACTTCTTCCTCGATTTTTTCTGTGGTTCTTTTTTCTTCAAAGCCCAGTTCCGGATACCGGTGCAGGTCGTGACGAAAGTCCACGATAAAGGGTTCCAATTCCTTTGCTTGTTCCAATATGGTTTTCAAATCAGACACCTCCTGGTTTTCTCAAAATACAAATTCATTTCCGTGGCTCCAGACACAGGATGTCAAAACTTCGTTTCGGCGCTGCTTAGTAGAGAGCCGCCAAAAACGGCGCGATCACATTGGCTAAGGCGACGGATACGAAGGTCACGCTGGTGAAACCGCCCACCAGCATTTTCGGCAACATATGGCTGGAGATGACGGCCCGTTTCTCCTCGTCGGATACGACGGCCTCGATGGCTTCTTTGGTCAGGGCCACGTTTACGGGGAACCCATGGTAACAGGTGAAACAGATTCCCATACACATATCAAAAGTAAATTCCCCGCCAAAAATCTTGCTGCAAATCAAGGCGGCAATGGCCATTCCCAGGGTGACGATCACCGCCAGGATCAGGATTTTCACAAAGTAGGTCACAAATAAGGACGGGGTCACGGCGGAGAACAGGGAGAATAAGTAGGCGAGCAGGAAGGTGAAACAGAATCCGTCGCATTTGGCTTTCGCCAGGATATTGGGTTCCAGAAAGCCGCACAGAGAGCCGAGAAATCCTAAAATCAGGGCAAAGATCAGCCCGGAAATGGCTCCGCCGGTGAGCTCCGACAGCCAGCCGGAGAGCAGGGTGACAATCCCCAGCTTAAAGAGCAGGACGGCGGGAGAGCTAAACTGTTGGAACCAGACGAAGGGTTTCCAGCCGTAGTCGTTTTCCTTGGCAGCCTCCAGAAGGCTTAATTTTCCCGAATCGCAGAGCATTTCCATGCGGCGGGCCTCCCGGCGCAGCACCACTCCGGTGAGAGGATAGCCGATCAGGGTCTGCACATTGCCGCAGATCAGGGCCATGATCACGATTTCCTCAGCCCCGATCCGCTGGGACACCTCCTGAATCACCATCAAAGCTCCGCTGCCTCCCGCGAAACCGGAGATGGTGGAAAAGACCAGGAGCTTTCCGAAGATCAGGATGCCCACCGTCAGCCCTAGGGCACAGATGCCCGCTACGGCCATGACGGCGACGATGATGGTTTTCCACTGCCGTTTCATTTCCGCCAGGGGGATGCTGGTGGCCATATTGGCGATGAGGAAGTAGGAGCAGATGTTGTAGACCCCGGTGGAAATGCCGCTGGTGGTGATCAAATCCCCTGGGAGAATCGTCCAGTAGCCGATGACAAAGCACAGAACGATGACAAGGGCAGAGGGGAGTTTCCCCTTGGAGACCTTGGACAGAATGTCGCCCAAGGCCATGATGAGCAGGATGATTGCCAATGCTTCCCATTGTGACATAGTGATTCCCTCCTTAAAGTAGAATTTAAACTAGAATTCGTTCTAATTTAATTCTTACTTTAAAGCGATAAAGAGGAAATGTCAAGGTTTTGTGGGAGATTGGGAAAAAAATCGGCATAAAAAGGAGACTACGGTAGCTTTTATTACAGAAAAACGCAAATGCCTGGCACTTTGAAGAAAAACGAAAAAACGGAGAGATCCACTTTCTAAAAAAACGGAAAATCACCATCTTAAAAAACACACTGGATACAAAACCGGCTGCGGAGGAGTTCCAGATCGGGTACACGCCGGTGCAGTGACGGGAAACAGATAAAACGGGATCAAACAGGATAAGAACGGAGCAAAACGTCATAAAAATCAGGTGGAGAAACCAGAAATCCAGACCGCTGGACGCCGCCGCCAAACCGTGGTATGATTTCTATATTTGAAGATTGGAAAAATCGGAGGCGGAAATATGGACAGGAAAAGGACGGAAATCACGAAAATCCAGGTTCGCGGCGCGCGGGTGCACAACCTAAAAGGGGTGGATGTGGACATTCCCCTGCATCAAATCGTGGGTGTGGCCGGAGTGTCCGGCTCCGGGAAATCCTCTCTGGCGTTGGGCGTAGTGTACGCGGAAGGCTCCAGGCGGTATCTGGAGGCCCTGTCCACCTACACCAGGAGACGGATGACCCAGGCCGCAAAGGCGCAGGTGGACGAGGTGCTCCATGTGCCCGCTGCCCTGGCCCTTCACCAGCGGCCGGGAGTTCCCGGCATCCGCAGCACCTTCGGCACGGGGACGGAGCTGTTGAACAGCCTGCGGCTGATGTTTTCCAGGCTGGCGAACCACCGCTGCCCGAAGGGCCATGAACTGGCCCCCACCCTGGCGGTGGCGGCGGGAAAGGAGCTGGTTTGTCCGCGGTGCGGGGAGCATTTTTACGCCCCGTCGGCGGAGGAACTGGCCTTCAACAGCCAGGGAGCCTGCCGCACCTGCGGGGGAACAGGGATCGTGCGCGCCGTGGATCTGGACACTCTGGTGCCGGATGAATCCCTCACCATCGACGAAGGGGCGGTGGCTCCCTGGAATTCCCTGATGTGGTCCCTGATGACGGACGTCTGCCGGGCCATGGGCGTCCGCACGGACGTGCCCTTTCGGGAGCTGACAGAGGAGGAGCGGGAGATCGTATTTCACGGCCCGGCGGAGAAAAAACACATCCTCTACAAGGCTAAAAGCTCCAATCAGGCGGGAGAGCTGGACTTTACCTATTTTAATGCCGTTTACACCGTGGAAAATGCCCTGGCGAAGGTAAAGGACGAGAAGGGGATGAAACGGGTGGAGAAATTTTTAAAGGAGGAGATCTGTCCGGACTGCGGCGGCACCCGGCTGTCTCAGGCGGCGAGAGCCCCGAGACTGCGGGGAATTTCCCTGGATCAGGCCTGCGCCATGAGCCTTTCTGACCTGGTGAAGTGGGTGGAAGGAGTGCCCGCCTCCCTGCCGGAGGAGATGGTGCCCATGGCGGAGAGCATCTGCCAGTCCTTCCAGTCGGCGGCCAGGCGGCTCATGGAGCTGGGACTGGGGTATCTGAGCCTGGACCGGGCCGCCTCCACCCTTTCCACGGGGGAGCGGCAGCGGATGCAGCTGGCCCGCGCCGTGCGAAACCGCACCACCGGCGTGCTGTACGTGCTGGACGAGCCGTCCATCGGCCTTCACCCCTCCAATATCGAGGGGCTCATCGGGGTAATGCGGGATCTGGTGGACGACGGAAACTCCGTCCTTCTGGTGGATCACGACACTCGGGTGCTGAAGGAGGCGGACTGGATCATTGAGATGGGACCGGGAGCCGGGGCAGCGGGGGGCCGCGTCCTGGCGGAAGGGACGGTGGAGGAGCTGGCGGAAAAGAAGGACTCCTTAATCGGCCCGTTTTTGCGGACGGGGGAGGAAGGGCCTGCTGGGCTTTTCGGGAAACCGGGGGAGGACAACGCTTCGGAATCTCTTTTTTCGGACGGCCGCATTCATCTTTCCACCTCCGCCATCCACACGGTGAAACCTCTGGAAGTGGACATTCCCAAGGGCAAGCTGACGGTGGTCACCGGCGTCTCCGGTTCTGGAAAGACAACCCTGATTTTAGAGAGCCTGGTGCCGGCTCTGGAATCGTCCATCGCCGGGCGGAAACTGCCGTCCCACGTTCTGGGAGTGGAGGCGGAGGGAATCCGCCAGGTCAAGCTGATCGACGCCACTCCCATCGGCATCAACGTCCGCTCCACCGTGGCCACCTACGCGAATGTCCACGACGAGCTGCGGAAGATCTTTGCCAGGACGGAGGACGCCAAAAAACGGGGATACAAGGCCGGTGATTTCTCCTACAATACGGGAAAGCTGCGGTGCCCGCTGTGTGACGGCACGGGGCAGATCAGTCTGGACGTGCAGTTTCTGCCGGACGTGGATGTGCCCTGCCCCCAGTGCCGCGGGTCCCGCTATGGAAAAGAGGCAGGAAATATCCGCTACAAAACAAAAACCGGCGGGGAGTACTCCCTGCCGGAATTGATGGCTATGGACGTTTGCGCCGCCCAGGAGGCCTGCCGGGATCTGAAGGTGATTTCCCAGAGGCTGGAGGTGTTAAACCGCCTGGGACTGGGCTACCTCACCCTGGGGGAGGAGACGCCCAGCCTGTCCGGCGGGGAGGCCCAGCGTCTGAAACTGGCCAGTGAGATGGGCCGGGGACAGTCAGACTCCGTGTTTATTTTTGACGAGCCCACCATCGGCCTCCATCCCCTGGATGTGCGGACCCTTCTGGGGGTATTTGACGCCCTCATGGAAAACGGTGCCACGGTGATCGTGATTGAGCACGACCTGGACGTGATCCGCAGTGCCAACTACGTCATTGACATGGGGCCAGGAGGCGGAGAGGAAGGCGGCCGCGTCGTGGCAGCGGGAACGCCGGAGAGGATCCGGAACACTCCGGAAAGCCGGACGGGCCGTTACCTGTGACCGTTTAGTAGTGAACCACCTCGTCCGCCCTGCGGATGCGCTCCAGCACGGGAGCGGCCTCCTGGCTCTGGAAATAGGCCAGGGTGGTGGGGGGAACCAGGGCCGCCAGCTCCTCCATCCGCCCTTCTTTCAGGCACTGGCGGACGGTGGAGGCGCTGATGGGAGCGCCCTCTGCCTCCCGCCTGGGAAGGATATGGCATTGGATTCCCGCTTTGGGTAGCTCCTCCGCCATGATGCGGTTGTAGATTCCCGTTACCTGGCTGGCCGGTTCCTCCCCCACGAACCGGCAGGAGATGGAGAGGGCGGAGGCGATCCGTTTGAAAATTTCCAGATCCAGCCTGGCGTGGCTCTCGATCACCTCCTCCTGGTCCCGCAGGAAATAGCTGGGAAAGGTAGCGTTGCTGATGATGTAGGGGCCGCTGTCGTGGCAGATCACGTTGGGCAGGTGGGAAACGCCCTCTAAAATCAGCCGTTTCCGCACGGAAAAGGGAACCAGGCTGGCGTCCTCGCTGACCACAAAGAGGTGGAGGTGATCGCACTGGGCGGCGGCCGTTTCCACCAGGTACTGATGTCCCAGGGTAAAGGGGTTGGCGTTCATCACGATGGCCCCGCTTGTCCCAGGGGCTTTTGTTTTTTCCAGGCTTTCTAAGTAGGAGGAAAAGCCCTGGCGGCGGTTTTCCATAAAGACCAGCCGGTCCTGGATCCTGGCAATCTCGTAAAAGCCCAGGTCCCGGAAGAACTGGGCGGTGTTTATTTTTGTGTAGAGAAACAGGTGGGTATTTCCCCGCTCGTACTGCACCTCCATCAGGTGGGTGATCACCTGGTTTAACAGGCCCTCCCCCTGGTGGGCGTGGCTCACCGCGAAACACCGCAGGGTGTTGCCAAAGCAGCTTCCGGTGGCGATGATGCGGTAGTCCTCGTCGTACATGGCGCAGATATAGTCTAAATTGGCGTCCCGGCGGATTCCCTCGGCGGTTAAGAGCTCGTCGATCTGCCGCAGGGCGCGGCGGTCAGTGGGATAGACCTGGGAAATGGTGTATTCGGACATGGCAGGTTATTCCTCTCTTTCTAAAAAGTACAGCAGATAGCAGATGGCCAGCAGGTCGGCGCTGCCGCCGGGGGAGAGATGGTCCTCCGTAAACTCCCGGTCTAAGCGGCGCAGGGTCTCCCCGTCGGGAAATGGCTGGCTCTCCAGCAGGCCGCGGATTCTGGAAACGGTCTGTTTCTGGGTTTCCAGGCTGCTGCGGGCGATGAGATTCGTGTCGGTGGCCGCTGTCATCAGGGCCAGCAAGGCAGCGCAACCGGCGTCATTGAGGCTTAGTCCCGCGGACAGGCCTTTTTTTAATGTGGGAAGGCCGGCCTGGCTCACGGCGGGAAAGCCCGCCTCCACCTGGCCACGGATTCCGGTGATGCCATGGCGCAGGTACAGCTTTTGCCCCACGGTGCAGGCATTTTCCTCCGTCAGTCCCCCGAAGTCTTGTTCCACCAGGCCATGGGCCATGGCGGCGCATTCTTTTAAAAGGCGGTCAGAGGAGCGCCAAAAGGAGCGGGGGAGGCGGCCCATGGCGGCGCAGAGGATCCCCAGGGAGAAAATAGCCCCCTTGTGGGTGTTCACCCCGCCGGTGGCGGCCAGCATATCCGCCTCCGCCTGCCGTCCCGCCGGCCGGATCCGGCGGAAGGTCTCCGGCGCCGGATCGTCTGCCGTCTCCCGTCCAATGCGGGCGCAGGTCTCAAAATAGGGCCAGAGGGCGCTGGAGCTGGAGAAAAAGGTGAAAATATCCATGTCCCGGTGGCTGCCGCTGTTTTCCCGGTCCACCAGGCCAGGTTTTGGGGTTGTGCCCACCTCGTAGAGCAGGGCCTGGCAGGCCAGGCGGGCGGCGTCCTTTGCATCCGCGGCGCAGACCCCTTCCCGCAGCCGTCTGTCAGTCTCTGTTTGCAGTTCCGCTACAGTGTGGGTGCGGCTGCGGGCGCATTCCCTGGCAGGGCCGCCGCAGATTAAGCAGGGGCGGGGGCCGAGGCCCAGCTCGGACCGGTCCGCCTTCCTTCCGTCCACGGCGATGACATCCATATCAAAGAGCCGTCCCAGGCTGGAGCCGTCCTCTAAGTCGCAGGTGATTTCCTTGATGCGAAGAAGGGGGGCGTCCAGCACGTAGAAGGCCTCGTTTCCCGCGGCGGCGCGGATTTCCTCAAAGTGGAGAACGGGGATTTTGGCGGCCGCCAGCCGTTTGCGCAGCAGGCGCAGCCCCAGCTCGAACCCTTCGCGGATGAGGGGGCTGTCCTTCACCGGCCCGGCGATATTCATAGTAAAGGAGATCAGGGGGGCGCGGTGGGCGGCCAGCAGCTCCTGCTGGCGGAAGGCCCGCCGTTCCCTCGCCTCAAGCATTTCTTGTAATGTGACTTGGTGTTCCATGGTAACCTCCCTGGTGATATTGTTTTAGAAGTTTAATAAAGGCTTGCACCTGTGGCAGGGCCTTGGCCTCCTGTTGGCAGAACATATAGGTGCGTCGGGTAAAGGGTTCCCCGTTTTGGAAGGTGCAGGGCCGGATGCAACCCTCAAACCCTTCCAGAGCGATCTCCGGCAGCAGCGCCCAGCCCAGCCCCCGCCGGACCATTTCCATGCAGGTGGTGATGTTGTCCACGCAGAGGCCGTCGGCTCTGGGGCCGATTCCCTGTTCGTGGAGCCAGCGGGTGATCATGGCGGTTTGGGCGGTATCCGTTTTATGGCTGATATAGAGGTAGTCAGAGAGGGGTGTGTCCCGGTATTCCTCCTTGCAGATCAGACAGATGTGCTCCTGTGACAGGAGAAACTGGATCCCGTCCCAGGGGTATTCCCCCCGCAGCACCGCCACGTCCAGGGAGCCGTCCTGCATCTGCCGGTAGAGGTTCCGGCTCTGCCCGGTGGTAATGTGCAGGTGCACTTTTGGATAGCGGCTGTGAAAATCCGCCAGGATGTCCGGCAGCCGGTATTTAGCGAAGTTGACAGAAATTCCGGCGTTTAAGGTGCCGCACACCTCACCTTGCATAGAGTCTAACAGGCGGCGCATTTTTTCCATTTCCTCCGCAGCCGCTGTGCAGTGAGCCAGGACGGCCTCACCCGCCGGTGTAAACCGGATCCCCTGGCGGGATCGAAGCAGGAGCTTGATGTCCAGCTCCTTTTCAATGGCTTTGATTCGCTTGGATAAGGCGGACTGGGTCATATAGAGCTGTTCTGACGCGCGGGTGATGTTGCGGGTGGCGTTTAAGATGCTCAACATTTCAAAATCTTTTTCATCCATTTTCTCATCCCTTTCTCAAACCAATCATTCCTTTTATTCATCATATACGAAAATCCCGTTGTTGAAAAGAGGGAAGAACACAGAAAACACGACAAACGCACGAATGAACAAATTATGAACATCCGTCTTTTTTCTGGTATACTAAAAGAAAAAAGGATGGGATGTTATGAAAGAAGTGTTAGATTTTGTAAGTACGGTGACGGAT
>NZ_NFLE01000030.1 GCF_002160755.1 Lachnoclostridium sp. An14 | reverse complement strand
GGGATTTTATACCCTTTTGACGGGTTAATTGAGTGATGTTATGGCTGCATGGATCAATTTTCAGATTCATGGTACTGTTATCAATTCAGATACTGTTCCGTGAATAATTTAGGTTTATTGTTTCTTGTGCAAGTTTCTCTACATCTATTCCTGCCATTCGCCCTTCTCCTTTGTTTCTTCGTCAAATGGAACGATCTCCGGTCCTATATCATTAAAGTCCATTTCATTTGTACTTAAAATTTTTTTGTATATTTTGTTTCCCCATCTCTGGATAAGAGGTGGAATAATAATAAAACCTGCAGCCATTAAAACACTTCCAACTGCAAAACATATCCATTCTCCACACCCATCTATTTTCTTCCGTTTCCGCATAACTCATCGCCTCATAAAAAATACGTGCAAATTTTACAAACTTCCATATCTTAATCCAATAATCCAATCCCAAACGTATCCTTATTGATCTTTTGCTAAATGTCTCTTATACCACTCGATTACCGCATCTCTGTCCGATTCATAGAACTGGGTAGAAATATAAATATCAGTTCCCTGGAATGACAGTGCCTTTGCGCGATATCTCTTTTGCGTTGAATTGCCCATATTTTCGGTTCTCTTGTCAGCTATTGCTGGATAAGCCGTTGTTGCGAACAATGACTTGGTATATTCCTTTGTCTTTAATTTTTCGACCTCAGTTTCCCCAAGTAACCCCCGATCAATTAAATCTGCCATGAAGTTATAAAACAGGCTTGCGACTGACAGCATTCCTTCGGCCCATGTATTCTCATCGTTGATATCGAATGGAACTTCGGATAAAGTAAACGTAAATTCCTCACTCTCCAAATCCATCTGCACCATCATATCCCGAATAAATGATATGGTTGTATTGGCCGACAGATTTGATTCGTAGTAAATACCGCTCCTATCAATTTCTTTGCCCTTACGCAGTTTTCTCTTATCATTGGTGATATACACATTGGTAGCATTCGGGATCATGTAATCCTTTGCCGCCAAATCGGAAAGAAGGGCCGTATTCAAATCATAGGCCACAGTCATAAATTTTGTAAGAACTTCTGCCCAGCTTGTCACCTTCGTATACTCGCCACTGAAAGAAAAACTACTCGGTTTCGTGTTTGTCAAATTCAATCCGCTGTCCAAAGAAAACCCGCTGTCACTATCACCCATAAAATCGGAACGAATATCTTCATAATTAAATTCTTCGATCAACCGCGCCGCAAGAACCTTCGCTCTATGTAAAATTGCGTCCTCGTTCCATGTGTCTGCCGACAGCACTTCGCGGTTAAGAATGACTGCCTTAGAGTTTGCCCTGATGATTTCCTTTTTATCACGAAAGGACTTCGTTCCCAGTTCACTGTTGTGCCCCGTTATGGTAAGGTTCCCCAATGTATGGAGATACACCTCATAGACTCTGCTGTAGTTCTCTCCAACCTCTTTCTTCCAAACTGCGGCATTCTCTTTTTGAGGAAGAATATGCTCGATGGTGAGATTGCTAACCTCAATATGCTCTTTCGTAGAATTCTCTATTGCAGAAAGAACAAACTTGCAGATAGGTTTCTTATACAAAGGCTTATAAAGTAACGCATATTCAAATTCCTCATCAGAAGGCATACGACCGCTGGCCTTAAGTCCGTTCAGAAACACAACAAATCTCTCATAATAACCATCGTATGTCGTACCGTCGATCACTCTATCGTACATGGACTTCATAAATTTCGACAGATTTTTGTTAATCTCACAGGCAGTCACTCTCACATAATATGTCAAAAGGTAATTCAAGACTTTGCACAGCGTCTTGTCATCAATGTGTCCATCTTCATAATCAGTGAATATTCTGAATATTAACGGCAGGACCGTTGTCTGCTTAATCGTATCGAAGGATCGTAAATATCCTGTAATTTCCTTGCTGTAATAATGATTCTCACCAACGAACGCTCCGTAGTACCGAGATGTTCTTTTTAGTTTTTTCAGCACATCCTCATGGCTCAAATGATTTTGTTCACAGTGTTCTTTAAAAAGCAGATACGCATTATTGGCATTTACAGCCTTGGTGATATTCGAATTTAAAAAATTAATTACAAAATCCCCCAGATTACGATATCCAACATTTTTTTCTATTTCTGACCAGTAGTCCTCGTATAATTCATCCTGGTTCTCATCATCCATCAAAAGGTAATTTCTAATAAGATCAGCAAGGCTCAGATCCAAGCCGGTAGAGTTGATAGACTCAAAGATCTTTTGCGGCTCATCCCCCTGAGATTTATCCAGAATAATTTCAACCATTTCTAGTTTTTTTATTCCGTCAAGAATATCCCCCAGCTCGTACCCTGCATCAACCGTCTCCTTGATCATAGATTTGAAAAGAATGTAGTTTTTATAGATATTGGAATTCCGGTCCATATCATCCATTTTATCCTTGATGAGAAGGAGAAGCTGTTCATTATCTGATTTAATAGGTTTCAGCTTAACCTTGTATTTCTCATCGCAATTGCGGTTAAACATAACTTCCT
This sequence comes from Lachnoclostridium sp. An14, assembly GCF_002160755.1. Lineage (GTDB taxonomy): Bacteria > Bacillota > Clostridia > Lachnospirales > Lachnospiraceae > Lachnoclostridium_A. The sequence goes on along the minus strand of NZ_NFLE01000030.1, from coordinate 49,208 downwards.
GGATTTCTTCTTCTATTCTGACAGAAACGCCTTTTGCTGCGTCATACAGAGCCTTAAGAAGAATATACACCGTTGTTAACCTCTGCTGGCCATCAATAATCAGAACCTCGCTCAGATTACTTCCGTTCAGTCCGACTATATAAACGATCGTTCCCGTAAAGTGCTTGTGATCACGTTTATGGGCAAGCATAATATCCTGATACAGTTTTTCACACTGAACATTTGACCAGTCATAATTTCTCTGATATACAGGCACCTTAAACACTCGCTTATTTTTTTCAATCAAATCTGAGAAAAGCCATACTCTATAAGGCTGCATAATCCAATCTCCTTTTTCTTTTGTCCGCTATGGTTTGCTCTAAGGTTCTCCTCTCCCTCATTATACCCCATCCCCCCACCCAAACACAAACCCCTTTTCCCAAAAAACCACTCATACCGCCCCCACCCCACACATACATTTTTAATAAACACCCGCCGTCAGGAGATGCGCCTATGAAACTGAAAAACCGCCTCTCTGAAAACGCCCTGTTCTGGATGGCGCTGATTTTGCTGGCCATCGGGGCCGCTACCACGTTTTACCAGCAGGGCAGCCTGGCCCTCACCGCCAGCTCCTTTCACATTTTCCAGGCCCCCGGCACCGCCAATCATCTGGCTGGAAACCGCCAGCTCCCCATTTACTGCGTCCAGACGGAAAAGCCCCAGGTGGCTCTCTCCTTCGACGCCGCCTGGGGAAACGAGGACACCAAGCAGCTCATGGACATCCTGGCCAGGCACAACGTGAAGGTCACCTTTTTCATGACGGGAGGCTGGGTGGAAAACTTTCCGGAGGATGTAAAATACATCGCCTCCCAGGGCCACGATCTGGGAAACCACAGCGAAAACCACAAAAACATGAGCCAGCTCTCCGACGAGGAGATCCGCTCCGAGCTCCAGAAGGTACACGACAAGGTAAAGGAGCTCACCGGCCAGGAAATGACCTTGTTTCGCCCGCCCTACGGGGACTACGACGACCAGGTGGTCACCGTTTCCAGGGATATGGGCTACTATCCGGTGCAGTGGGACGTGGACTCCTTAGACTGGAAAGATTACGGAACAGATTCCATCATCAACACGGTGCTGAACCACAAACACCTGGGAAACGGCAGCATTATCCTCATGCACAACGGGGCCAAATACACCCCCGCCGCCCTGGAATCCATTATCACAGGCCTTCAGGCGGCCGGATACGAGCTGGTGCCCATCTCTCAGCTGATCTATCAGGACAATTATCACATCGACCACGAGGGACGTCAGATCCCGGACCTTCCGCCGGCAGCTTAAGTGCCGCCGGCCTTTCCGGGGCCATTTTTCTTCTCCTCCCGCCGCTTTCTTCTCCAAATCCACAGGTACATTCCTCCGCCCACGGCCATCAGCACCGCCCCCAAAGACAATGCCGTCACCGCCGCCCGCACCAGATACCGGAATGTGCCATCCCCCGCGGACGGTTCCGAAACATTCTGCTTTTCCCCGTCCTGGGAATCCACCTCCCCGGCATTTCCATCCGGCAAAACGCCTCTTTCCTCCTCATTCACATCCTCAACCCCAGCTCCGTCTCCCCGGTACACTGCCCGCACATCCCACACCCGTTTCCTTCCGGACGCCAGCGCCTTCCTGCACCGAAGGCCATTCTCATCCACATAGCTTTCCCCGTCCCAGACCACTTCCTCCACCTGATAATACGCCGGGTCAAGGCCAGCCAGGGCCAGCAGTTCCTCCCCCCGATCTTCCACAAAAGGCGTCTCCTCTCCCGCCGTCACCTCCTGCCCGTTTAACAGGTAGCTGTCCGCCCCGTACTCCTCAAAGATCACCGGGAGGGAAAAATCCGCCTCCCACCGCTCTCCCCGCCTCTCCTGCCGCACCAGACGGTACACTTCCCCATCCTCGGCAAACACCTCCGGAATCTCCGTGACTGCCTCCGCCTCCCGGTAAACCACTGCCCGGTAAGCCGTACCGCCCGTTTCCACTTGTGCAGCCGTCCCAGCCGCATCTCCCATCATTCCGCCCGTCAAAACCGCCGTCAGCGCCCAAACACACATAAAATTTCCCATACCGCACCTCTCCTTTTCCACTGCAAAAAGAGAACAACCTTCGTTGTCCCGCACCTGCAACTCTAAATTGTTATTTTATTGTCAAAAACCTTATTCTGGAAAATCCCGCCGGAACCGGCGGCCTTCTTGAATCACTCTTGAATCAAAAATCAGATAAGCTCTCTCAAATCATATCCAATGCAGCTAAAAAAACAGGCAATTTCCCTGCCATTCCCTCTCTCCTACTTCCATTCTTCCCGTATGTCGCCGAATACCTGCCGGCAAAGCTCCACATACTCCCCGTACGGCTCATAATCCGACAGGGATTTCAGGCGCAGCGCCATTCCCCAGTAATACCAGGCGTGGGATTCCTTGTGCTTTTCGTTGAACCGCTCCCAAAGTGCCTCTCCCATGAGCAGATAATCCCTGGCCGTAGAGCGGATATTGCTCAGCTTGTCCCCCAGAATCAGCATTTTCAGATCCGTTCCGGCCTCCTCCGCCCGTTTGAGCTTGCGGGTCTTTCTCACCAGCCAGGACTGAGTCTTGTCGTCCGTCTCAGAGACCACCAGGTCTGTCACCCGATCCCCAAACTGCTCCCGCAGCTCCTCCTCTGTGGCGTCCGTATCCTCCAGTACATCATGGAGAACGGCCGCGGCGATCAGCTCCTCGTCCTTCGTCATACTCCCCACAATGACCGCCGCCTCCAGGGGATGGACGATATAAGGGATCTTCGTCCCCTTTCTCACTGCCCCCCTGTGGGCTTCCACAGCAAATTCAACGGCTTCTTTTATCATAACTGCCTTTCCGGCCAGCGGCCAAAGTGCACTTTTTTCTTACGATTCTTTCTAATATCTTAATCATAGCACAGTTGGCCGGAATTTAGAAGTTAAAACTTGTAAGAGCGGAAATTTTCTGCTATGCTATAGGTCAGAGTCAGACTGCCGCGGGGCGGGCACCCCCGGTATTTTCCCCGGGCCGCCGGGCGGACGGCACACCCAGCTGCCCCCAAAGGCCGCAGAAATAAAATCATCAGGAGGCATCACATGAAACAGAACCGAACACGCAGGAAAAAACAGACCCAGTCCAGCGATCTGCGGACCGTCCTTCTCTTTTACGTCCTGCCGTTTATCGTGATAAACAGCATTATCTTTTACCTGTTCACGGCCAAGCCCAAGGTGGAGATCACCGTCAGCGACACGGAGGACTACATTTCCACCACCGCCACGGTCACCATCCACACCCTTCTCCCTACAAAGGAGCTGTCCATCACCAAGGACGGACAGGCCATTGAGACGGAGCAGGCCGACAGCCACACCTACACCGTGCCCATCACGTCCAACGGCGTTCTGGAGGTGTTTGTAAAGAACTTCAACGGCATGGCCGCGTCCGCTTTCTCCCACATTAATATTTTGGACGACGCCGCGCCCACCGTGCGCAAGTACGACCTGAATGACGACATCATCACCATTGCCCTGGAAGACACCCAGTCCGGCGTGGATTTTGAGTCGGTTTACGCCGTGGATTCCGACGGAGCCCAGAGTTTTCCCATCTCCCAGGACAATTCCGCCGGAGAGGTGAAATTTGAGATGGATTCCAAGGGCCTCACCCTCCACGCCTCCGATTTCACCGGAAATGAGCTGCAGGTGACCTTCACCTCCCACATGGAAGGCTCCGAGGAGGTGCTGGACAGCATCGAGGGCTCAGAAGGTACGGAAGGCTCAGAAGAATAACGGTCCATACAAAACCCGGCAAATTGGTTTGAAAAACACAGTCAAACAAACGCAAAGCCCAAACGCAAACGACGGCCGCTCCCGGCAGGTATGATCCTGCGCCGGAAACGGCCGTTTCTATTTCTGTTTCAGACCTTCTATTTTTCCTTTTCTTCTTCCTTCTTCTCCCGGCCCCGTCCGTACACCCAGGCCAGATCCCGGCATTTTTCCCGCAGAGCCCGGTCAAACTGCCCCGGCAGAAGGCGCCATTTCCAGTTGTTTCCCAGAGTGGACGGCTCGTTCATTCTGGCCTCGCTCCCCAGCCCCAGATAGTCCTGCATGGGGATCACCGCCAGCCTCGCCCGGCTGCCCAAAGCGGCCCGGATGAAATCCCAGTGAATTTCCTCCCGGGGCGTATGGCCATTTCCCAGGTAGCGCTTAGAAAACTCCCGGTCCCACGAAGGCATGGAGCCGTACCAGCCCTGGAGCGTGTCGTTGTCATGGGTGCCTGTGTAGACGATGCAGTTTTCCTGGTAGTGATAGGGCAGATAAATGCTCTCCCCGTCGGCGGAAAAGGCAAACTCCAGCACCTTCATCCCCGGAAATCCCGACTCCTCCACCATCTGGAACACGCTGGGGGTCAAAAAGCCTAGATCCTCGGCGATGATGTCCAATTTCCCCAGCTTTTTCTCAATGGCCTGAAACAGCTCCAACCCCGGCCCCTTTTCCCAGTGGCCGCCGGCCGCCGTCTCGTCCTCAGCCGGGATAGAATAGTATTCGTCAAATCCCCGGAAATGGTCCACCCTCACCACATCATACAGCTGGAAACAGTAAGCCATCCGCTCCGTCCACCAGGCATACCCCGTTTTCTTGTGGTAATCCCAGCGGTACAGCGGATTTCCCCACAGCTGCCCCGTGGGACTGAACCCATCCGGCGGGCAACCCGCCACAGAATCCGGCTCCCTCTCCTCGTTAAACTGAAACAGCTCCGGATGGAACCAGCTGTCGGCGCTGTCAAAGGCCACGTAAATGGGGATGTCCCCGATGACGCGGATGCCCCGGCGGTTCGCGTAAGCCTTTAATTTTTTCCACTGCTCCTGAAATTTCAACTGCTGGAACTCATAAAACAGGATCTCGTCCGCCAAAAGCTTTTCGTAGCGGGCCACCGCCTGGGGCCGTCTCATGCGGATGTCTTCCTCCCATTCCGCCCAGCTTTTTCCGTTAAAATGATTTTTCACCGCCATGTAGACGCAGTATTCTTCCGTCTCCAGGCTTAAGTTCTCCTCCGACTCCTGGCCCAGGAGTTTCCACCGTTCAAAGGCTTTCCGCAGGACCTGAAAGCGGCTCTTGTAAATCCGCTCGTAGTCCACATAGGCCGGATACTGCCCGCAGTCCGCCTCCAGACATTCCTCCTTCGTCAGAAGTCCTTCCTCCGCCAGCGTATCCAGGTCGATAAAATAAGGGTTCCCGGCAAAGGCGCTGAAAGACTGGTAGGGAGAATCCCCGTAGCCTGTCGGTCCAAAGGGCAGTACCTGCCAGTACTGCTGGCCCGCCTCCTTCAGCTGATCCACAAATTCATACGCCGCCCTGGAAAAGCCTCCGATCCCGTAGGGGGACGGGATGCTGGTAACCGGGAGCAGAATTCCACATTCCCTCATCTCTTTGTATCTCCTTTTTCTGTCTTATCCGTATAATTTACATGGACATCCAGCTGGTTATAGGGAATGGAAATCCCCGCCTCGTCAAACCGCAGCTTGACCTCCTCCAAAATGTCCCATCTGGACTGCCAGTAGTCTCCTGTTGCCGTCCAGCCGCGGCCGCCGATGATCACGGAGCTGGCCGCCAGATCGCTCACAAACACCTGCACCGGCGGCTCCTTTACCACCATAGGATGGCTGGTGTAAATATCCATTAAAATCTCCTTGGCCCGTTTTAAATCCGCATCGTAGCCGATTCCCACAGCGATGTCCAGCCGCCTAAATTCCTCCGCGGTGGCGTTGGTGATGGGGGAATTGGAAAGGCTGCCGTTGGGGATAACCACCGTCTTATTGTCGGAAGTGTTCAGGGTGGTGTAAACCAGGCCGATGGACACCACACTGCCTTCCCCGTAGTCACTGACGATGTAGTCCCCCACCTTAAAGGGGCTCATCAGCAGAATCAGCACGCCTCCCGCAAAGTTGGAAAGGCTGCCCTGGAGGGCCAGGCCCACCGTCAGTCCCGCCGATCCCAGCAGGGCTATGATGGAGGATGACTGGATCCCGATCCGCTCCGCCGCCATAAAAATCAGCACGCCGTACATCAGCGCCTGCAGCAGGGACAAGAGGAACTTCCGCAGGGAAAGCTCCATATCCATGCGGGCAAAGGAGCGGTCCACCATCTTTCGGACCGCTCCCGCCACTTTAAATCCTACTACCAGTATCAGAATGGCCACCGCCAGGTCGATCCCAAACTGGGTCAGCCCCGGCAGCCAGTTTTTTACCATATCCGGCATTTACACTCTCCTGTCTCGCCTTCTGTCTATTTTGCCTTGCCGCGGGATTTCGCAGCGGATTTTGCCGCCGGTTTCCCGGTTTTCGCAGCCGGTTTTTCCGGCTCCGTTTTCGCGGCTGCCTTTTTCGTACTGGCCGGTTCTGCCTTGGCCGACGCTTTTTCCGGCTCCGCCTTGGCCGCCGGAGTTTCGGCCTTCGCCGCCGCTTTCGCGGTCTCCGCTGCCGGCGTTTCTGTCTTTTCCGCCGGTTTTTCCGCCTTCACCGCCGCTTTCCCGGTCTCTGCCGCCGGCTTTTCCGCCTTTGCCGCTGGTTTTACTGCCTTAGCCGCCGGCGTTTCCGCCTTCGCAGCTGCTTTCGCGGTCTCTGCCGCTGGCGTTTCCGCCTTCGCCGCCGGGGTTTCCGCCTTTTCCGCCGGTTTTACTGCCTTCGTCTCCGGCGTTTCCGCCTTCGCCGCCGCTTTCTCCGTCTTCACCTTCGGCGCCTCTTTCTTCACCGTCTTCTTCCCGGCCTTTTTCACCTCCGGCGTGCAGGTAAAGACGCTGACGCTCATGGGGGCCACATTGATGACGATAGAGTTGGGACGCTCGTTCCACTCCTCCTTCTTGGAGCTCTTTGCCCGCGGATTGGTGTGGCCGCTGCCGCCGAATTCCACGCTGTCACTGTTGAAAATTTCCTTATATTTTCCCGCGAAGGGCACGCCCACCTGGAACTTGTCGTGTACCACGGGAGCGAAGTTGCAGACAAAGAGCAGGGTCTCGTCTTTCTTCTTCGTCTTGCGCAGGAAGATGGCGATGTTCTCCGCCGCGTTGTTGCACTCGATCCACTCAAAGCCGTCGGGATGGAAATCCATCTGGCTGAGGGCCGGATACTGCTGATACATCTTATTCAGCGCCTTCACATATTCCTGCATCTGGCTGTGGATGGGATACTCCAGAAGTCCCCACTCCAGCTCCTTATTCTCATTCCACTCGTCCATCTGGCCGAACTCCTGGCCCATGAACAGCAGTTTCTTGCCAGGATGGCCCAGCATAAAGCCGTAGGCCGTCCGCAGGTTGGCAAACTTCTCCTCGTAGGTCGCCCCCGGCATCTTGTTCACCAGGGATCCCTTGCCGTGCACCACCTCGTCATGGGAGAACACCAGGATGAAATCCTCGCTGTAAGCGTAGATCATGCTGAAGGTCAGCTCTCCGTAGTGGTAATTTCTGAAATAGGGGTCGCACTGCATATAGCCCAGGAAATCGTTCATCCATCCCATGTTCCACTTATAGTCAAAGCCCAGGCCGTCGTCCCGCACATCCCCGGTGATCTTCGGCCAGGCCGTGGACTCCTCCGCGATGAGTACGGCTCCGTTCTTTTTCTTCTTGAAAATAGAATTCAGGTGCTTTAAGAATTCCACCGCGTCCAGGTTCTCGTGACCTCCGTAAATATTGGGAACCCACTCGCCGTCGTTCTTTCCGTAGTCTAAGTACAGCATGGAGGCCACCGCGTCCATGCGGATGCCGTCAGCGTGGTACTTCTCCGCCCAGAACAGAGCGTTCGCGATCAGGAAGTTGGAAACCTGAGGTCTGGCATAATTGTAAATCAGGGTACCCCAGTGAGGATGAGCTCCCTTTCTGGGATCCCGGTGCTCGTAGAGGCAGGTGCCGTCAAACTCCGCCATTCCCCACGCGTCCCTGGGGAAGTGGGCCGGAACCCAGTCCAAAATCACGCCGATCCCCTGGCCGTGCATATAGTCCATAAAGTACATGAAATCATCCGGCGTTCCGTAGCGGCTGGTGGGAGCGTAATAGCCGCTCACCTGATAGCCCCAGGAGGCGTCTAAGGGATGCTCCATCACCGGCAGCAGCTCCACATGAGTGTAGCCCATCTCTTTTACGTAGGCCGCCAGTCTCGGGGCGATCTCCCGGTAATTGTAAAACTCAGAGCCGACGATGGGATTCCCCGCCTCGTCCATCTGGATTTCCTTTCTCATAAAAGAACCCAGATGCAGCTCGTAGATGGCCATGGGCTTTGACTTGGTGTCCGTTTTCGCCCGCTTGTCCATCCATGCCTTGTCGTTCCATTTATACTTCTCAATATCCCAGACTACGGACGCCGTATTGGGGCGCAGCTCTCCGTAGTTGGCATAGGGATCGGCCTTTAAAATGGGATCCCCGTTCATTTTCTTGATCTCATACTTATAGAGCGTTCCCTCCTCCAGTCCGGGGATAAACAGCTCGTACACGCCGTAGCCCTCGTGGAGTTTCATCTGGTGCCTTCTGCCGTCCCAGAGGTTAAAGTCTCCCACCACGCTCACCCGCATGGCGCAGGGTGCCCATACGGCAAACAGCACGCCCTTTACCCCGTCCACTGTCATGGGGTGGGCGCCCAGCTTTTTGTAGATCTCGTAGTTTACGCCGGCGTCAAATTTTTTCAGCTCCTGCTCGGTGATCTGGTCCGCGAAGTAGTAGGGATCCCGCAGCTCCGTCTCCGTGCCGTTGTCAAACGTCACCTGTAAGGTATACGGGGCGGCTGTCTTTCTGGGGATCAGGACGGCAAAAAAACCTTCCTCGTCCGCCATCTCCATCGGGTATGTCCCCGCTCCCATCTTTACCTCTATGCTCTCAGCCGTGGGAATAAATGCCTGGACCAGCACTCCGCCGTCCACCACGTGAGCTCCCAGCAATTTCTCCGGATGACGGGCCTCCGAGTACACCATTTCCTCTATTCCCGCCCAATCCATTAGATCATACAGCATCTTGTTCATATGAGAACCCCCTTTGAATGGAAATCTACTTTCTATTTTAACATTTTGCTCCTTATAACACAACGATATTATTCTATTTTTGCCGTTTTCGTACAATTCTTTTTCGCACGGTGCCGCTTACTCCACATATTTCTTATTTTTGTGGAACGCGCGCAGTAAATGGACATGACCGCGGCGGACGTGGCCGCATCCCGCTGCCATCTTTCTCTGTGCGGCGAAACTCCCTTGCGCCGGAGCGCGGCTGCGCCAGCAGTCAGTTTCCTCCCCGCGGAGTGCGCCTCCTTGCGGAGCATTCTTGTTTAACAGGAAACGAAGTTTCCTATATCACATATCACAAAAAAAGTGTGCGCCTCAGCGCACACTTTCCCTCTTTTCTTCCATCCCGTCATCAGCTGCCTCGTCTGCTGATCAGCTTTTCCATGGTCTGCTGCAATACCGTAAAGTCAATGGGCTTAGACACGTGGGCGTCCATGCCGGCCGCCGTGGTGGCAGCGATGTCCTCCGCGAAGGCATTGGCCGTCACGGCGATGATGGGCACGGTTTTGGCGTCCGGACGGGTCAGCACCCGGATGTTTTTTGCCGCCTCGCAGCCGTCCATCTGGGGCATCTGCATATCCATCAGAATCACGTCTATGGCAAAGGGCCTGGACTCTTTAAACAGCTCCACCGCCTCCAGGCCGTTCCACGCCTGGATGATCTTCATCCCGCTCATGCTGAGAATTTCCGTGGCGATCTCCATGTTGGCCGCGTTGTCCTCCGCCAGCAGCACCGTGATTCCATCCAGGGAAAAGGTCTGCACCGCAGGCTCCCGCTTGGTCTTTTTCGCCGCGTCCTTCACAGCCGTGAAGGGAAGTATGATGGTGAAGGTGGTCCCTTTTCCCGGCTCACTCTCCACATTGATCTGGCCGCTCATCTGCGTCACCAGATTTTTCACAATGGGCATCCCAAGGCCCGTTCCCGCCACCCGTTTTACCCCAAACCTGGTCTCTCTGGCGTAAGGCTCAAAGAGCTGAGGAAGGAATTCCTTCGACATCCCGATACCCGTATCCGCCACCACCAGCTTGTATTTGGCCACATTCTGGTGGGCGAACTGGCTCACCTCCACCGAAATTCTGTCGTTCTTTCCCGTAAATTTCAGGGCGTTGGAGAGGAGGTTGTTTACGATCTGGCTGATGCGGAAGGGATCGCCCAGAACCACCTCGTCCTCCAGGGCAAAGCGCAGCTGGAATTCCTTCTGCTCCGCCTCCGCCTGGATCCGGAAGGTGGAGGCGCATTCTTCCACGCACTCCCGCAGGTCAAACTGCTGATAGTCCAGCGCCACCTTGCCCTGTTCCATCCGGGACATATCCAGAATATCGTTGATCAGTCCCAAAAGCTGACGGCTGGAGAGATTGATCTTTCCCATATATCCGGAGATCTTTTCCGGGTCGTCCAGGTTCTGCTGGACCAGCTCGGAGAGACCGATGATGGCGTTTAACGGCGTCCGCATATCGTGGGACATATTGCTGAAAAACGCGTGCTTGTTCTTCTCACTTCTGCGGGACGCCTCCAGGGCATCCTCCAGAAGTTTCTGCTCCTGTAAACGGCGCTGCTTTTCCTCGTCCACTTCCCGGAAACAGAGCACAGCCTCCTCCGGAGACAGGGATTCATCAAAGAGCACCCGCACATTCACCCAACGGTACGTATCTCCAAACAGCCGCCTGAAATCTCCTCCGAAATCCCGCACCCGCTGGGACACCAGCCCGCGGATGCTCTGGAGGGAAAAGCTCTCCACATACTCCTTGTAGGCCTCCGGCTCAATCACCTCCGTCATGACCTCCAACAGCACCTGATAGTCTCCCACCGGAGGAATCCGGCTGCGGATGTAATCCGAGCCCTTGATCATATCGTAGGTTCCGGTGGTGACATTCACCCGGTACAGGGCGTAGTAGGAATTTCCCAGCACCCGCACCGTCTCGCTGGTGCGGTCCATCTTTTCGCCAAGCCGCCAGTCCCTCCAGGCTAAGATCACAACCGTCGCCAGGCTGAACACCAAAATGACGGAAAACGCCGCCGCCATGGAATTCAGCTGCCTTAAAATCGTGGCATAGGGTACTGTGATGATAGAAATCCAGCCATTTGGCATATAGCTGTAATATACCCCACGCTTATTTCCCAGGGGGTCATTCATATAAGAATTGTAGCTGTCCTGCTCCCCGTTTTCAATGCTGGCAACCAGCTCATCCATAAATGGTTTCAGCTCATCGCCCTCCATATCCAGAATGGTCTGACTGTAAATCAGCGCCCCCTTCCGGTCACAGAGATAAAAAGAGGCATTCTCCGGAAGGGGCAGAGGATTGGACTGAAACTGGAAATTCTCCGGAAAAATGTCAAAAGCCATCACCGTATCGCTCTCACTGCACTTCTGGGAAATGGTGATCACGGGGCGGTTGTACACCGCGTCTGTGTAAAGATTGGTAAACACAGGCTCGCCGTCCGCTGCCAGGGCATTCCGATACCAATTCGTGGACTGGGCGTCATAGGTCGCGTCCCCCTCCCAGGGATTGGCAGCCACGATTTCCCCGTCCATGAGCACGTAGGGATCCACCGTCCGGTCTCCCAGGGATGCCTGCATCTGCTGGAAAAAGGTATGGATCATTTCCTTCGTCTCGCTTTTGGGGCGTCCCTGGGCGGTCTGGGTGTCGATGATCTCCGTTCCAAAATCCAGCAAAGTCTCATAGACCGTCAGGTTGTTCCTCTCCTCAGAGGAATAGCTCCTGGCTAAAGACTCCCCCAGATCCTGGGTATTCTTCAAAAGCTCCGTCCGCAGAATGAAAAAGCTCAAAACCCCCAACGCCGCCAGAAAGACCAGCACAACGCTGTAAAGAGTGATATTCCGTTGGAATACCCTCCTTCGTTTCCTTCTCCTGTTCACGCTCATCTGGCACTACCCCCGGATTGCCGCGATTGCTGCCTCGTAAGCCTGCTCCATTTCCGGCATCATGCTCTCCGCCTCCTCCCAGCGGTCCGCGCGCATCAGCGCCACCTGGCTGGTCGCCAGCTCGTAAAGTCTGGTGATGGAAAGATTTCCGCACACGCCCTTTAACGTATGGGAGGCCCGCAGCTGGGTATCCCTGTCCCCCGACGCCATGGCCTCTTTTAAAAGGGCAAAGCTCCCGTCTGTCAGGAACTTATTTAAAAACCGCTCCAGCAGCATCTCGTTGTCCATAAACCGGGACAGAGCCTCCTCCACATTGATTCCCGCTTCCTTTAAACGAATCTTTTTCCCCTCGTCCATCATCTATTCCTCTCTCCTTTGATAATATAAATTCCAGATCTCCGGCTCCACTTCCTCAAAGCACTTTAACAGCCGCGGATTAAACTGGCCGCACTCCCCGTCCCGGATCATCCGCAGCGCCTCCTTCCGGTCAAACGCTCCTTTATAAACACGGTTGCTCACCAGGGCGTCGTACACGTCCGCCAGGGAAACGATCTGTGCCCAGACGGAGATCTCATCCCCCTTCAGGCCGTCGGGATAGCCCCGTCCGTCCCAGCGCTCGTGGTGGTGCCTGGCAATGTCGTAGGCGTACTCGTAGGCCGCGTGATCCCGCATCTGAGGGATCTTCTCTAAAAGCGTGGCCCCCTGCACCGTATGGGTTTTCATAATCTCGTATTCCTCCGCCGTCAGCCTGCCCGGCTTATTTAAAATCGCGTCGGGAATGGCGATTTTTCCCACGTCGTGCATGATGGCCGCCATGGCGATCCACTCGATCTCCTCAGAGCTGATTCCTTCTCCCATCGAGGTGTGGAGCAGCATATATTTGGTGATGTCGTAAATCCTGCGGACGTGGGCCCCCGACTCGCCGCTGCGGAACTCGATGGCGGTGGACAGAGACTCGATCATTCCCACGTTCAGGTCGATGATGAGCTGGGCCTGGCGCAGCAGTTCCGACTGCTGCTGATCCACCACATTTCCCAGGCGCTTTCTGGCCTGGAACAGCTCTACCACAGAATTGACCCGCCGGCTCACGATGTAGGGAATCACCGGCTTGCTGATCACGTCCATCACCCCCATCTCGTAGGCGTCCCGCATCACGGAGTCGCTGGCCTCCGCGGTAATGAGAAACACGGGGATCTGGCCCAGCAAATTCCTGGCCTTCAGCTCCCGCAGCACCTCGATGCCGTCCATCTCCGGCATGATCACGTCCAGGAGCACCGCGCAGATCCGGTCTTTGTGCTCCAGCAGCCGCTCCAGACCAATCCGTCCGTTTTCCGCCTCCTCAATGGCGTATGTATCCGAAAACAAATTGTCCAAAATCGCCCGGTTGATCTCGTCGTCGTCGATGATCAGCACCGTGTCCGGCGTACCGGGAATGTTTTCATATAAATGCTCCAATTCCATGCCGAGTCTTCCTTTCCGTTCGCGCCTGCCGGCTGCCCCGGCGGCGCATTTTTACTCTTTCAGTATAAGGAAATGGGGGGCAGATGTCAATGAATTCCCGCCTCGCTGTCCCACCATCCAAGCATCAGATCCACCACCATGCCGTAGCTTGCCACCCCCTGCTCCTGGTCGTTTGCCTTTAAATAGGTATCGTTCATCGCCTCGGCCACCTCCGCGACCCGGCCCTCGTACCGGGCCCAAAACCGGTTGTTTTCCTCCAGATCCGCTAAAACTTCCGGATCCAGCTGCGCTCTGACCGCGAAATATCGTTCCGGATCCGCCGCTGTCAGGGCATTTCCCGCGTAGATCCAGCCCATCACGTAACCGCTGTAGCGAAACTCCCGGCGCTCCGACTCCAGACAGGCCAAAAAACCGATGAAATTGGCCTCGTCCTCCCGCATAAAGCCCTTCAGATGGGAAAGCTCATGGCAGAGGGTGTGAGGAATGTTGTAGGGGACCATGGCGTTGTTATAATTTGCCTCCACGGTGAAAGGGGAGTAGATGCCCGCCAGCTGCTGCACTGACAGGATCCAGGGAACCGTCAGGTATTTGGGCCGGGGATAGTAGCCGGACAGGCGAGAATCCCTCTCTCCCAATGCCTTCATGGCCTCCACGCCATCCTTCGCGTATTCTCCGGCCGTCAGCCGCGCGCCGGCGCAGTCCGCGTATTCATTGGCTTTCTCCGTCAGGTATCGGAGAAATTCCTCCAGCTGCTCCGCCGTGTGGGCCTCTCTCCCGTAGGAAAGCCCGTCGGAAAAGGAAGTGCTGTAGTAATTGACGCCGCAGGTGGCGCTGTAAAGAAACAGGAGCGCTCCCCCCAGAAACAGGGCCCGGGACAACATCCGAAAGGGGTCTCTCCAATGACGCGCCACGTAGACCGCACTTCCCGCCAAAAGCAGGTAGATCCCCGCCTCCGCCGCCGAAAAAGGGAAGATTCCCCAGATCCGTCCCAGGGAATTGACCCACAGGGGATAGAGGCGCGCTGTGTACCAGGACGCAAAGCCGGGGAGTTTCCGGGCGGCCAGAAGAAGGGCCAGGGCGGCGGCAAAAAGGATAGCGGCGCCGGACAGCCATGGCACGTTTCCCGGACTGGAAAAACGGGGCGTCCTATCCCTTTTTCCCCCGTCCCTATTTTTATGTCTCCCCCGGTTTTGTTCCTCTGTCCGCGTTTTCTCTCTCATCGCGCCACCTCCGTCCCCGCGTTTTCTGCCCCCATTATACTCGATTTCTTCCTTCTCTTTCCATGGCTATTTCTGGCAAAAATATGAAAATTTTATGTCCATTTCCGAAAACCCCTTGCGTTTGATGGCATTCTCATATAAACTTATTTGATATGTGAAATGGATCAGATTGCTGAAACAGCGATCGCCAGACAAGAAAGGACCGTACTCATACATGAACAACACACAGGAACCCCAGGAGAAGGAACCATTTTCCCTGAAAAAAGAAATTATCAGCTGGATCTGGATCATCGCCGTCGCGGCACTGATCGCATTTTTTCTGAATACATTTATCATTGCCAACAGCAAGGTGCCCAGCGGCTCCATGGAAAACACCATTATGACCGGCGACCGGGTCATCGGCTCCCGCTTATCCTACAAAATGCACGACCCGGAGCGGGGGGACATCGCCATTTTCCACTTCCCCGACGACATCACCGGCAAGACCCTCTACGTGAAACGGATCATCGGGCTGCCGGGGGATACGGTGGACATCAAGGACTGCCAGGTTTATGTAAATGGCGAGCCTCTGGACGAGCCCTACATCCGGGAACCTATGGCCCCGGAGGAGCCCCTTCATTTTGAGGTGCCGGAGGACAGCTATTTCATGATGGGCGATAACCGCAACTGGTCTTCTGACTCCCGATACTGGAACGAGCATTTCGTCACCAGGGACAAGCTGATCGCCAAGGTACTGTTCCGGTATTTCCCGCTTAACAGCATTGCGTGGCTGGATGACTGAGGCCGCGCAGAGTCGATGGATGGGCATTCTCAGGAAATAGGGAAATACATTTAGAATCTTGCATTCGTTTTTTACTGAAATCAAAATCGAAACAAAACCAGGGAGCAATACTGCCTGCGGCTGACGCGGCGGCGCTACTCCCTGGTTTTTTCCATTTATTCTATTTATTTCTTTAATTGCAACTCGCCACATGACGGTTTTCCATATCCGTCAAAAGGCTTTCCCGCAGCATCTGGGCCAGCAAATCCAGCTCTCCAGGCAGAAACGCCTCCGCCCTCGCCATAAGGATGTGGGTCCAGTACACCCCTTCTTCTCCCACAGAGGCGCAGACGCACTGGTCGGAATGACACACGTATTCCCAGGGGGAAAAGGTAAGAGTATTGCAGTTTAAGCAGGAATTGATCACGGTAAACAGGCTGGTGCTGCTCTGAAGAATGTTGATATTCTGCACATTCATGGTATGGAAGATCTGGTCGCTCATCTTGCGGATCTCCCGTTTCCCATCACAGAGGATATAGGTCTCCCCGTGAAGTTCTAGCGGCGTCACCCAGTGCTCACCTTCCTTTTTCTTCCGCAGCTTTCCTGCCAGCGGATGTTTTTTCGGCACCATGAGCATGATTTCCTCCCGAAGAAGGGGGTAAACCCATATATTTCCGTTCATGGAATAATCCTCGTCAATCACCGTGGTGCAGGCCGCGTCCACAATGCCCTGTTTCAAGGCACCCACCAGATTTTTCCGGGAACTGATGGTGTCATTAATCTCCAGATCAAACCCCATATCCCGTCCGTCCAACATGGACATCATCGACGGAATCAGGATGGTCCCTCTCTGATCCCCGATCCCAAAACGGATCCGCCGGCGGCTCAGTCCCTTTAAAACTGTCACTCCCGTATCATATTCCTCCACCAGCCTGCGGATCAAGTCCAGGTATCCCTTTCCTTTCACCGTAGGCCGTACACCGTGAGAAACCCGCTCAAAAATGGCAAATCCCAGCTGCTCCTCATAGCTGTGGAGAAACTGGCTCAGTCCCGGCTGTGACACGTACAGGGAGCGGGCTGCCAGGGAAATGCTGCCCTTCGTCTCTATTTCCAGCAGTGTGCGAAAATCTTTCAGTTCCATTCGGCCAATACTCTCATTCTTTCTATCAATCCACTTGTCCATTATAGCGCACCGGGCCATGAAACACAATTTGATGTTATTGGATAATGGACATTTTCCCTGTTTCCGCGTGCAGCACATCCATGGCCGCCGGATCCTCCACCAGACCGACACGGTCCAGGAAATACAAAAGCTTTTCCAGATATTCTCCAGGCAGCTCTACCATCGGCGTGTGACCGCAGTCCATCCAGAACAGCTCCGCTCCGGAGATCCCGTCTGCCAGAATCTGGGCGTGAATTTTAGAACGGCTCTGATCCTTCAGTCCGTGGAGAATCTGTACCGGACAGGTAATCTCATTTAACCGGTCTCTGAAATCGCTCTCCCGCACGGAATGAGCCGCCTGACAGACCGTGTCCTTTTTCAATGCCATGGCGTAATCCTCCAGCTGCTGGTACATCCCCTGGGAAATAGGTCTGGCATAGCACCTGGCGCTGAACTCCCGAAACAGCTCCCGATCCGGCCAGTCCTTTTCCAGCTTTCTGGGAAAGTCCGGATCTCCGTGCCCAATGGCGCAGGCCCCTGTATCCGCCACCATAATTCCCTTCACCAGCTCCTCCTCGTCGTCGATGGCCGCCGCTAGGCTCACCACACCGCCCCAGGAATATCCGGCCAGCACCGTGGGCCCCAGCTGCAGCTCGCGAATCAGAGCCAGCACCTTTTTCCCCACGGTTTCCACCTCCCATGGTCCGTCAGAATTATTCCAGTCAATGATGGCGGACTGACAGGGCAGATAATTTGCCAGACCGGCAAACACATTGGGGGAGGTCATCGCTCCCGGGATAAACAGTACGGACGGCAGACCGCTGTGCAGGTTCCCCACATAATTTAATATCGCCTTTTCTCTCATCTCAATCTTCCTGTTCTTTCTCTTTTAATCCAAGCAAGCTGGCCGGAAGGCTTTTCGCCATATAATCAATGTCCTCCACCGGCACTCCGTGATCGGCGAAATACTGCATATAAGCGCGCAGCGCCTCCTCCCACCGCGGATTGGCCAGTTGGCCGCCATCTGTGGAAATGATCATATGCTCCCGCCCCAGTCTCCGGTATGCCTCCAGGTTCTCCGGCAGGTTGACATGGAAACTGCCGTCCGGCATGGGCTGAGCATAGTACCGTCCCATATACACGCCGTAATCTCGTACCAGGCGCTCCTGTTCCTCTAAGGTCATGGCTGTCACCCAGTATTCCGGGTGATCCACCAGGATCCGGTCAATCCCCATGGACTTTGCCGTGTCGATCACCGCCAGGCTCTCCTCCGCGTTCAAGTGGCCCGTTCCCAGGACCGCCCCGTACTCTTTGATCACCCGGAGTACCTCCTTGGTGGCCTCATTTACCCGGCCCAGCTCCACGCAGGCGATCCCGTCGTGAAATCCTTTCAGCTCCCGCTCGTTTCTGGAGTCCGTGGTGGGCAGCCAGACGATTTTTGCCCCCAGTTTCAGGGCCGTCTCCACCGCCGCCGTATTTAAGCCCCCTATGGGGCGGTTTAACACCACGCTGCCGTACATGACTGTATCGGATTCCGGATAGAGTCTGCGCCGCATCTCATTGCACAGCTCCGCGCGGGCCGCCGTCATTCCGTAATGCCACTTTACTACAATGGCCCGCGCTCCCACCCGCACCCCCGCCTCCATCAGCTCCATATCGGAGTAGGAACGGGGATACAGGTCCGGTTTGGCGTGGACGTGGACCTCCACCACGCCCTTCAGAGAAATTTCCTTCATAGGCTTGTTCCTCCTATATGATAGCCGGCAAAATCAAAGAAATCTGCGGGATGTAGGCGATGAGGAAAATGGTAATAACCACCGCAATCAAATAGGGCCACACGCCTTTTACAATCTCCACAAAGGGCGTCTCACACACCGCTGACGCCGTAAACAGATTCATTCCGAAAGGCGGAGTGGCCAGTCCCACCACCAGCGTGATGCAGAATGTCACTCCCAGATGGATGGGGTCGATCCCCAGCTGTAAACCGATAGGTACTATAATCGGGGCCAGAATTACCACCAGAGACAGCACCTCCATCACACAGCCCGCGATCAAAAGCAGAATGATCATCAGCAGCATAAAGATATACCGGTTGTGCAGGTAGGGGATAATCGCCTGGGTGATGGCCGTGGGAATTCTGGCGGTGCTGAGCAAAAAGGTGAAAATCGCCGCCATGGCCATAATAAACATGACCATTCCCGTGGTGGACACTGTCCTTCTGAGGGAGGACACGATGTCCTTCCATTTCATTTCCCGGTAAATCAGTCCCCACAGCATGGTGTAAAATACAGCTACCACAGCTACCTCCGTAGGAGTGAAGATTCCGGAGTAAATGCCTCCCAGAATGATTACAGGCAGAAACAGGGTGGGAAGGGCCTGAATCACGGAGCTCAGTACCTCCTTGGAGCTGTAGCGGGCCTTTTCCGGCGTATGCCCCAGTTTTTTAATGCGTCCCCGGCTCATCACAGAGTTCGTAAGAATCATGGCACCCGCCAGCATAATTCCCGGCAGCACCGCCGCCATAAACAGATCCGGAACTGCCACACTCATCGTCGAGCCATACACGATCATACAGATACTGGGCGGGATGATGGGCCCCAGAGCGCCTGCCGCCGCCAGCATTCCACCGGCGTCTCCCCGGCTGTACCCCGCGTTTAACAGGGCCGGAAACATGATACATCCGATGGCAGTTACTGTCGCCGGTCCTGAGCCTGTGAGGGCCGCAAACACGGCACAGCACACAATGGTTACCGTTCCCACGCCGCCCACAGAACCGCCCAGCAGCTTTTCCATACAGCTCACCAATCGCTTGGACATTCCGCTGGACTCCATCAGATACCCAGCCAGCGTAAACATGGGAATCGCCAGCATAGTAAAGCTGTCCACCCCGTTTACCGAGCTCTGGGCAACGATTACCATGGGCTTTAAGTCCGTGACCAGCAGAAACAGCATTCCCGACAAGCCGATGGAAAACGCCACCGGCACACCGAAGGCCAGCAGAGCCACCATTACTCCTAAAAGCAGAAACGCCTGTGTCATCCTTCCACCTCCTCTGTGTTTTTGTCCATCATATCACTTAAAATATTGCTCACCGTTCCCACGATCATCCCAAAGCAGCCCACCGGCAGGGAGGCGTATACCACACAGGTGGGAATTCCCAGGGTGGGGGTGTGAGACTTGGCCGACACCTCGATCATGGTGAAACCGTACCGCAGCAGCACCAGACAGCAGATCATCACCAGGATCTCAATAATGAGCTGATGCACCTTTTTCACATTTCCTTTCAGATGGTCGTTTAAAATAGTCACCGTGGCGTGTCCGCCGGTTCTCGTACAGATGCTGGCCCCCAGCATAATCACCCAGATAAAAGCATACCGCGCAAACTCCTCCGTCCCCGCCATGGAGGCTTCCAGAATGTATCTGGTGAACACCTGCAGGGCCAGAGCTATCGTCATTGCCACTAACAGGATTAGGGCCATTCCCTCATATATTTTGTTAATCCATTCACAAATTTTATATATCGCCCGATTCATATAATCCCTCTCCTAACGACATTGTGGGCGCAGACAGCTGCGCCCACGGCAAACTTTCTTATTCGATCGTCTCTGTCAGTGCCTCAATCTTGTCCAGGCGCTCCTGTCCATTAGCCGCGATAAAACTGTCATATACCGGCTGAACCACTTCGCGGAAGGCCGTTTTATCCTCAATCTCGTTGATCTCCAGGCCCTTCTCATCCACCATGGCCTGAAGGAGCCTTTCGTTTAACTCCGGCATCTCCGCCCGCTGGGTATCCCTGGCGTAGGCAGCTGCCTCCTCAAACCATCCCTGCTCCTCCTCACTCAAATTCTCCCACAGAGAGCGGGACACGGTCAGGCTGATGGGGTTGTAAATGTGCTCTGTCAGGCTGACGTATTTGCAGACCTCGTAGGACTTGTAGCTGTACATGGGGCCGATGGGCTGCTCCAATCCGTCGATGGTGCCCTGCTGCAGGCCGGTGTAGCACTCGCTGGATGCCATGGAAACGGGGTTGGAGCCGAAAGCCGTGAAGGTGGCCAGATATGTCTCATTTCCAGGCACCCGGATCTTCATGGAGGTGAAGTCCGCCGGGGACACGATGGGTTTCTTCGTGTTGATCACGCTGCGGAATCCACCTTCTCCGTAAGCCAGAATTTTTACATCGTACTCATCGTAAAGCTGCTGAATTAAGTCCCCTGTAATCTCCTCATCGTCCATTACCGCATGGGCCTGTTCCTCGCTGGTGAAAATGTAAGGCAGGTCAAAGGCCGCAAACTCCGGAATGCTGGTGCTGTAGCTGAAATTAGAGATAATGGCACAGTCGATGGTGCCCAGTTTCATTCCCTCAATCATGGACGCCTCACTGCCTAACTGGGCGTCGGATAAGATGTCAATCTGGATCTTTCCCCCGGAAAGCTCGCTCATCTTGTCGGCAAAATGCTCCGCCAGCAGCTGGTAAGGATCGTTGGTGCTGGGGTCAATGTGTCCCAGCTGGATCACCAGCTCCGGAGCCGCCCCCGCTGATCCTTCTGCCTCCGCTACCGCACCGTCCGTCTGATCCGCCGCAGCCGTACTGCTGTTTCCTCCCCCCTGGCAGGCCGCCAGTCCCATAACCATCGACACCGCCAGAATACATCCCAATACTTTCTTCATAATCTGTTTCCTTTCTCCTTTTTTCTGAAAATACAGTTACTTTTTACAATATTATAGTAACATTTTGCCAGAAATTCCGCCAATATGAATAATCAATCCCATGATATAAGTACAGGTTATGGCATTCATTTTTGTAATATCACCGGGACCATGCCTGTGTTTTTTACACCAGGAAAATACGCATTCTTTTTCCCTTTTTTGGACAACAACACAACGGGAGACAGCCGTTTCACCTCTCCGGGAAGGATAGACCTGCCGAAAATCCGATTCTCAAAAAAGCGTTTTATAAAGCAAATAGAAGGAGCAGTCTGGCCGTTCCCATTGACGCTCCCAGGCTCCTCCTATCATTTTATATGTAAAAGTGTACTACTCTGTAACGCACACGCGCGCTGAAACGCAGCTGCTTAAACAGCCATATTCTTCCGCGTGGAACACGTAGCTGCCGCACACTTTTGTTTCTTTGTCTTACTGAAACTTACATCCAAATAAAACCAGGGAGCAACACTGCCGCGGCTGACGCGGGCGGCGCTGCTCCCTGGTTTATACACAAAAAACCCCGCCAGCCCCATCGGTCTCCCGCCGATTCCCGCTGCCGGGGTTTTCCTTACAATTTCGTTCTCTTATCTGCCGTCCAGCCATTTCCCATCATGGCCAGGCCCTACTAAGCTTCGCCGTGCATCCACCGCACAACCGCCAATCTCAGCCCTTCTTCTCAATCTCCATCACCATATCCACCCGTCTCTGATGGCGGCCGCCCTCGTACTTGGCGTCCAGCCACTCCTTGACGATCATTTTGGCCATCTCGTCTCCCACCACGCGGGCGCCGAAGGCCAGGACGTTGGAGTTATTGTGCATTCTGGAAAGCTTTGCGGTGTAGGGCTCGCTGCACACGCAGGCGCGGATGCCCTTCACCTTGTTGGCCGCCAGGGAGATTCCCACTCCCGTGCCGCAGATGGCGATGCCTAAGTCCGCCAGGCCGTCCACCACGGCGCGGCCCACCTTTTCCCCGTACACCGGGTAGTCGCAGCTCTCCCTGCTGTCCGTGCCTAAGTTGATCACCTCATAGCCCAGGCTCACCAAATAATCCAAAATAACATTTTTTAAATCCACTGCCGTGTGATCATTTCCGATTGCGATTTTCATAATGTTGTCGTCTCCTTCCTGTCATCTGTGCCAAAGCGGCTTTGCCACTTAATCCTCCGGCTGCGCGCTCACTCCAAAAAAAGCCTGTATCCGATCCAGCCGGGATGTCATGGACTGGAGCAGCAGATCCGCCGCCGTCAGCGCCGCCATGGTTTCCACCACCACCACGGCCCTGGGCACGATCACCGGGTCATGGCGGCCGACGATCTCGATCATGGTCTCCCGCCCGTCCCTCGTCACCGTGTGCTGCGGTTTCGCGATGGATGGGGTCGGCTTAAACGCCGCCCGCAGAAAAATCTCGCTTCCGTCGCTGAGGCCGCCTAAAATGCCGCCTCCGTGGTTGGTGCGTTTCACGGTCCCGTTTCCGTCCGTGTGGAACTCGTCATTGTTCTCCGATCCGCGGCTTAAGGCGGCCCGGAAACCGTCCCCGATCTCCACGCCCTTTACCGCGCCGATGGACATAACCGCCTTCGCCAGATTGGCGTCCAGCTTTTCAAACACCGGCTCGCCCACGCCCGCGGGCATTCCCCAGATCACGCATTCCACCACGCCGCCCACGGAATCCCGCTCGGCCATCCGCCGCTCCAGCAGGCGCTCCGCCTGTTCCGCCGCTGTCCGGTCCGGCATATAGAGGCGGTTCTTCCCCATTTCCTCCCAGGAAAACCGGCTGCGGTCGATGGAAACGTCCCCGATGGCGCTGGTGTACGCCTGCACCCGGATCCCTAAGCTGGCGAGAAACTTCGCCGCGATGGCGCCTGCCGCCACCCGCCCGGCAGTCTCCCGCCCGGAGGAGCGGCCGCCGCCCCGGTAGTCCCGAAATCCGTATTTCATGTCAAAGGTGTAGTCCGCGTGGCCGGGACGGTACACCTCCATAATATTCCCGTAGTCCCTGGAACGCTGGTCCGTGTTCCAGATCATCATGGAGATGGGCGTCCCCGTGGTCCGCCCTTCAAACACTCCCGACAGGATCTCCACCCGGTCGCCTTCCGCCCGCGCCGTGGTGTACCGGCTCTGCCCCGGTTTTCTCCTGTTTAAATACGCCTGAATGTCCTCCTCGCAAAGAGGCAGGCCCGCCGGACAGCCGTCTACCACGGCCCCGATGGCCTTCCCGTGAGACTCCCCCCAGGTGGTCACCTTAAATATGGTTCCAAATTCCGAACCTGCCATTCCCTTTCCTCCGTATCGTTTCTTCTGTATGGTTTTCAAATGGGCCGGGCCGGTTTCCCCGTCCCGGCCCACTGTCTTTTAGCGCACCTTCGCGAACACGCAGCTGTTGGGCTCGTCCACGTGGATGGAGCGGCTGCTCATCACCAGAAGGCCCTTCTCATAGTCTACCCGGAAGAAGGAAATATTTCCGCCGTGGTTGATGGAGGCGATGTGGCTGCTGTCCGGGAACACGGCGATGTCCTTGGGATAATCTCCGCTCACCGGCAGGCAGCAGATAAACTCTAAAAGGCCGGTCTCCGTGTCGCGGTTGTAGACGCTGATGCTGTTGTCACCGGCGTTGCTGCAGTAGAGATGGGTCTCGTCCGGGGAGAACCGCATAGCGCAGGCCGCCGTCAGCTGGCTCATCTTCTTCGGGCCGGTGGTGGGGATGGTCTGGATCTTCTCAATCTTCGGCACCTTGTCCCCCGTCTCGTAGGTAAACACGTCGATCACGTTCTTCTGCTCATACAGCAGATAAATAAATTTCCCGTCAGCGCTGAACCGGAAACACTTGGGAGCGGACTCCTGGTCACAGCGGATGGCATCCACCAGGGCCAGCCGCTCGTCCTTCTCGTTAAAGCGGTAGATCTTTACCTGATCAATGCCGGAGTCAGCCATCATCACAAACTTATTGTCCGGGGTCCTTCTGGTACAGGTGATGTGGGGACGGAACGTCCGCTCCGCCACAGTCCCCAGACCTTTGTGGAACACGCCGTCCACGATCTCGCCCACGGAACCGTCCTTGTTGAGCCTGAGCACCGTGGATTTGCCGTCGTGGAATCCGGAAACGAATATGTACTTGTCCTTCGCGTCCGTGGACAGATGGCAACCTCTCATCCCCTTAATGGGAGCCGTGTTCAGCCGGGCCAGGCTGCCGTTTTCCAGAATCCGGAAGGAAACCACGCCCTCGTCCGCGATGGAATAGAGGGTCTTTCCGCTGTTGGACGCCACCAGATAGGAGGCGTTGTTGACCTCCTCCTCGCATCTGGGGATAAACAGCCCCTTCTCCACATCCACATCAAAAACCGTAATGCCTTTTGCCTTTCCCGTATACGAATAGGAACCGACATAAGCCATGTATTTACTGCCTTTCATCCTGTCAATCCTCCTGTTTTCTCCTTCGGAAACACCGAGTCTTATTAGCTATCATTATCCCCTTTTTCCCTACCGTTGTCAATGTTTACTGACTGGAAAATGAAATAGAAATGTTCCTGTTGACACACGGTGCCGTTGCTGTATAATGAATGGTGCTGTTTGTTTATTATTACTGAACTTTTTATTTAACAATACTGTTACCTGCCACGGCGGACCGCCGGATGCAGGCTGCGGCCTGCCGCAGAACGCGGCCAAGCACGGTGAGAACGCGGCCAGACGCCGCGAAACACCACAAACCGCCGCGCGGAGGCGGGAAAGAAAAGGAGGAAGGAAATGTCCATCGGAAACAGGCTGAAAGAGCTGCGCGTCCTGAAGGGGCTGACCCAGGAGGAGTTAGCTGACCGGGCGGAGCTTTCCAAAGGTTTTATCTCCCAGGTGGAGCGGGATTTGACCTCCCCGTCCATCGCCACTCTCACGGACATTCTCCAGTGCCTGGGAACCAGCCTCAGCGAATTTTTCAGCGAGGAGCCGGAGGAACCCATCGTATTTGGCCGGCAGGACTATTTTGAAAAATATGACGCAGAATTAAAGAATGAGATCCAATGGATCGTTCCCAGCTCCCGGAAAAACAGGATGGAACCCATTTTGCTGACCCTTAAGGCCGGCGGCTCCACCAGCCCGGAGGATCCCCACGAGGGGGAGGAGTTCGGCTACGTGCTCCACGGCTCTGTGACCGTCCATCTGGGAAACCGGGCCTGCAAGGCAAAAAAAGGCGAATCCTTCTATTTTACCGCAGGCAAAAACCACTATCTCAGCAGCAAGGCGGGAGCAGTCATCCTCTGGGTCAGCTCGCCGCCCAGCTTTTAAGAAGTTTACATTCAGGAGGAAATTGATTATGGCACATCCCCTTATCGACCTGGTCCATATTTCCAAGGCCTACGACGGCGCCACGGTGCTGGACGATTTAAGCCTCTCCGTAAAGGAGAATACCTTCGTCACCCTCTTAGGGCCTTCCGGCTGCGGAAAGACCACCACTTTGCGCATCATCGGCGGCTTTGAGCGGCCGGACGCGGGAACGGTGATTTTCGATGGCCAGGACATTACCAGCCTGCCGCCCAATAAGCGGCAGCTAAACACCGTGTTTCAGAAATACGCCCTGTTCACCCACATGACCATCGCGGAGAACATCGCCTTCGGCTTAAAGATCAAAAACAAGCCCAAGTCCTACATCGACGACAAGATCAAATACGCCTTAAAGCTGGTGAACCTAGACGGCTTTGAAAACCGCAGCGTGGCCTCCCTCTCCGGCGGCCAGCAGCAGCGGATCGCCATCGCCAGAGCCATTGTAAACGAGCCCCGGGTGCTGCTTTTAGACGAGCCTTTAGGCGCCCTGGATCTAAAGCTGCGCCAGGATATGCAGTACGAGCTGATCCGGCTGAAAAACGAGCTGGGCATTACCTTTATCTACGTGACCCACGACCAGGAGGAGGCCCTCACCATGTCCGATACCATCGTGGTCATGAACCAGGGCTACATCCAGCAGATGGGTTCCCCGGAGCAGATCTACAATGAGCCGGAGAACGCCTTCGTGGCGGATTTCATTGGCGAGAGCAACATCGTCCCCGGCGTCATGCTCCGGGACGAGCTGGTGGAGATCTTCGGCGCCAAATTCCCCTGCGTGGACAAGGGTTTCGGCGTCAACCGGCCGGTGGACGTGGTGATCCGCCCGGAGGACATCGACCTGGTGGAGCCGGAAAAGGGCACCCTCACCGGCGTCTGCACCCACCTGATTTTCAAGGGCGTCCACTACGAGATGGAGGTGACCACCCCCGACGGCTTTGAGTGGCTGGTCCACTCCACGGACCTCTGCCCTGTGGGAAAAACCGTGGGCATCCACGTGGATCCCTTTGACATCCAGATCATGAACAAGCCGGAATCGGAGGACGAGGAGGCCGTGGGAGTCAATGAATAAGAAAGCGACAAAATGGCTGGCCGGGCCATATATCCTCTGGATGATCGGTTTTACGGTCATCCCCCTGGCCATGATTTTCCTCTACGGCCTCACCGCCGCCGACGGCTCCTTTACCCTGGAAAATGTGGCTGCCATCGCCACCCCGGAGCACCGGAAATCCTTATTTCTGGCCCTGGGGCTGTCCCTTGCCAGCACGGTGATCTGCCTGGTGATGGCCTATCCCCTGGCCATGATCCTGCGCCGCCGGAACGTGGGCCGGGGCAGCTTTATCCTGTTTATTTTCATCCTTCCCATGTGGATGAATTTCCTGCTTCGCACCATGGCGTGGCAGACCCTTTTGGAGAAAAACGGGGTGATCAACGGCATCCTCACGGCCCTGCACCTGCCGTCCATCGCCGTGATCAACACCCCCTGGGCCATCATCCTGGGCATGGTCTACAACTTCCTGCCCTTCATGGTTCTGCCCATTTACAACGTCCTGGTAAAGATTGACGACGATGTGATCAATGCCGCCAAGGACCTGGGGGCAAACGATTTTCAGACCATCACCAAAATCCTGCTGCCCTTAAGCGTCCCCGGCATCATCAGCGGCATCAACATGGTGTTCGTGCCGGCCCTGACCACCTTCGTGATCTCAAACCTGTTAGGCGGCAGCAAGATCCTGCTCATCGGAAACGTCATCGAGCAGGAGTTTACCAGAGGAAGCAACTGGCACTTAGGCTCCGGCCTGTCCCTGGTGCTCATGGCCTTCATCCTGGTGAGCATGGCCTTCATGGCCAAATATGACAAAGACGGGGAGGGAACTGCATTCTGATGAACCGCGCGAAACTGAAACGGCTGATCCAGGATTTTTACCTGGTATTTGTCCTCATATTTTTATACGCCCCCATCCTCACCATGATGGTGCTGTCCTTCAACACCTCAAAATCCAGGACGGACTGGGGCGGTTTCACCCTGGACTGGTACGTGCAGATGTTCCAGAGCTCCACCATCATGGACGCCCTCTACAACACTCTGCTGATCGCCTTTATCGCCGCCCTGGTCTCCACTGTGCTCGGCACCGTGGCCGCCATCGGCATCAACAGCATGGGGCGCCTGCCAAAGACCATCACCATGGGAGTGAACAACATCCCCATGTTAAACTCGGAGATCGTCACCGGCATCTCCCTGATGCTGGCCTTTTTGGCCTTCGGCATTTCCCTGGGCTTTAAAACCATCCTGCTCTCCCACATCACCTTCTGCATCCCCTACGTGATCTTAAGCGTGATGCCCAGGCTGAAGCAGACCAGCCGCTACACTTACGAGGCGGCCATGGATCTGGGAGCCGGGCCGGTGCAGGCCTTTTTCCTGGTGGTGCTGCCGGATATTATGCCAGGCGTCCTCTCCGGGTTTCTGCTGGCCTTTACCATGTCCTTAGACGACTTTATCATCACCCACTTTACCAGAGGCGCCGGCATCAACACCCTGTCCACCCTGATTTACAGCGAGGTGCGCCGGGGCATCAAGCCGTCCATGTACGCCCTGTCCACGGTGATTTTCTTAACGGTGCTGGCCCTGCTTTTGATCACCAATTTCTCCCCGGAAGGGCAGGAAGTTTCCAGGGGACTGCCCCCCACCGAGGCGGAAAAGGCAAAGAAACGCCGTCTGGAAACGGCCCGCAAGGCCCTTTTGACGGCGGCCTCCTTCTGCGTGATCCTGGCGGTGTCCTTCACCACCTACCGCCACTTTGCCGCCGCCCGCTCCAATGAGCTCTACGTCTACAACTGGGGCGAGTACATCGACGAAACGGTCATCGAGGAATTTGAAAAGGAAACGGGGATCGACGTGGTCTACGACCTGTTTGAGACCAACGAGGAAATGTATCCGGTCATTGAGGCCGGAGGCGTAGCCTACGACGCGGTCTGCCCCTCCGACTATATGATTCAGAAAATGATTGAAAACGATCTGCTGGCGGAAATTGACTTTGAAAACATCCCCAACATCGACCAGATCGACCCGGAATACCTGGAGCGCTCCAAAGCCTTCGACCCGGAGAACAAATACTCCGTCCCCTACACCTGGGGCACCGTGGGCATCCTCTACAATGACAAGCTGGTAGAGGAGCTGGGCGCTAAGCCGCCGGAGAGCTGGCTGGATTTGTGGGACGAGAAATTCGCCGGGGAAATCCTCATGCAGGACAGTGTCCGGGACGCCTTTATGTGCGCCTTAAAGCCCCTGGGCTACTCCTTAAATTCCACCAATCCGGAGGAGCTGCGCCAGGCCAGAGATCTGCTCATCGCGCAAAAGCCTCTGGTACAGGCCTACGTCATCGACCAGGTGCGGGACAAGATGCTGGGCGGCGAGGCCGCCGTGGGCGTCATCTACTCCGGGGAAATGCTCTATCTCCAGGAGCTGGCGGAGGGCAAGGATTTCCAGCTGGAGTACGTGATCCCCAAAGAGGGCACCAACCTGTGGATTGACTCCTGGGTGATCCCCAAAAACGCCCGCAACAAGGAAAACGCGGAAAAATGGATCAATTTCCTCTGCCGCCCCGACATCGCCCTGCGAAACTTTGAATACATCACCTACGCCACCCCCAACCGGGGCGCCTTTGACCTCCTGGACGAGGAGCTGAAACAGAACAAAGCCCTGTTCCCCGACTGGGATTCCTTAGAAAACGCCGAGGTCTACCAGTACCTGGGCGACGAGGCGGACAGCCTTTACAACGAGCTGTGGAAGGAAGTCAAATCCAAGTGACGGACAGACATCCGGAAATAAAAAAACGAAAAAACTCCTGAAATTTAAAAAAATGCCAGTTCCGCTTTTTATTGGAACTGGCATTTCTTCATTTAACAGGAAACTGGGGTTTCTGTTAAAGGTTTCCTGTTAAATAAGAATGCTCCGCAAGGAAACGCACTCCGCGCAAAGGAATATGGCTGCCGGCGCAGCCGCGCTCCGGCGGGAGTGTGCGCCAATGGCATACTTTTTTATAGTTAGGACGCCGCAAACCACGCCTTCATGGTACTCAGCACCTGTACCAGCTGGTCCTCGGTGATAATGTAGGGCACCATGGCGTAGAGACAGTTTAAAAACGGGCGGGCAAACACCCCTCTCTCGCAGGCAAACTGCTGATACCCCTTTAAACAGGCCCCGTCCTTCACCTCCACGCAGACACAGCCTCCCATGATCCGCACCTCCCGGACCCTTGGATCGGAGAATCCGGCCATCTCCCGCCGGGTGATCTCCTCAATCCGGCGGATTTTCCCCATGTAGTCCTGTTCCTCAAACAGCCGGATGGACTGCAGCGCCGCGGCGCAGGCCAGGGCATTTCCCATAAACGTGGGGCCGTGCATCAGGGCGTGCTCCGGGTTGTCGTCGTAAAAGCCGTCAAACACCCTCTTGTTTGCCGCCGTCACCGCGTGGCCGATGTAACCGCCGGTGAGGGCTTTTCCCAGCACCAGGATGTCCGGCAGCACCAGATCCGCCACAAACCGGTTTCCCGTGCGCCCGAAGCCGGTGGCCACCTCGTCAAAGATCAGAAGAACGCCGTACTGGTCGCAGAGCTCCCTGGCCCGTTTTAAGAAGGAAACGTCGTACATCCGCATTCCTCCCGCCCCCTGCAAAAGAGGCTCCACCAGCAGGCAGTTTAATCGGTGGTGGTACTTCTCAAAAGCCTGCTCCAGGGCCGGAATCTCCGTGGGGATGTGGGCCACGTGGGGGCTGGGGCCGTAGGCGTTCATCACGAAGTGATAATCCTCGTCGTCCCCCACCTCCATGGTCTTAAAGGTGTCCCCGTGGTAAGCGTGCTCTAAGGCCAGCACCATGGTGCGCTCCGTCTCTCCCCGGTTCATGAAATACTGGAGGGCCATCTTTAAAGCCACCTCCACCGCCACACTCCCCGAATCAGAGAAGAAAAAGTAGTCCAGATCCCCCGGCAGGAACTCCTGCAATTTCGCCGACAGCCGCTGCACCGGATCGTGGGTCAGCCCGCCTAACATCACGTGGGAAAACTTCTCCACCTGGGAAATGATGGCCCGGTTCATTTCCGGGTGCTTATAGCCGTGGATCATGCTCCACCAGGAGGAGACGGAATCAATCATATCCCCTTCCGCCGTGTGCAGCCAGACGCCCTCCGCGTCCAGGACCTTGTACGGCTCCTTCATGGTTTTCATCTGCTCATATGGATACCAGATCATTTCTCTATTCCTCCGTCATTTCATCGTAAAGGGCCTTCAGGTTCTCCGCCGAAAGCCTTAAATCCCGGTCTCCCTCCTGGACGCAGGCCACCACCGGCACTCCCGTCAGGCGCTCGCACATCGCCAGGTTATCCTCGTGCATCACGTCCCCCGGCTGAAACCGGTTGAAAATGATTCCCTTCAAGGGAATACCCTTTTCCTTCATGTAAAAAGCCGTCAGCCCCACGTAATTGATGGTGCCCAGGCCGGCGTCCGCCACCAGGAGACAGCCGCAGCCGCCCATGCGGATCACGTCCGGCAGCCACAGCTCCTCGTCTCCCATGCGGATGGGGCAGAGAATTCCGCCGGAGCCCTCTAAGGTCACGTAGTCCCAGCGGTTTTTCACCTGGGAAAAGGCCTCCTTCACCTTATTCATGGAGACCGGGCCGCCCTCCAGGCGGGCCGCCAGATGGGGGGAAACGGCATTTTCATAGATGTAAGGGCACATCTCCTCCGGCAGCTGGGAAATGCCGGACATCTCCTTCACAAACATGGCGTCCCCCGGGATCAGCTCTCCCCTCTCATCCCGCTCATTTCCGCTCATGGCCGCCTTAAAATACCCGGCGGACACGCCGCTCTCCCACAGTTTCTTCACGATCAGGCCGGCCACATAGGTCTTTCCCACATCCGTGCCCGTCCCCACTAAAAACAGTCCCTTACTCATACGCCACCTCGTATCCCAGCCCCTTTAAAAGCTCCTTGTCCGTCTCCACAGTGATCCCTGCCGTGGTCAGCATATCCCCGGTGATGGCGGCGTTTGCCCCCGACTGGAAACAGCCCTTTCCCTTGTCCGCCAGAAGGCCGCGGCCTCCCGCCAGGCGGATAAAGGCATCCGGCAGCAGGAACCGGTACACCGCCACGATCCGCCTCATATCATCGGCGGTCAGCGGTTTCTGGCGCTCCAGGGGAGTGCCAGGAATGGGATTTAACAGATTCACCGGCACACTCCCAATCCCCAGCTCCCGCAGGGTGAGGGCCATGTCGATCCGGTCCTCCTTCGTCTCCCCCATTCCCATGATCCCACCGCTGCACACGGTGAGGCCGGCGGCCTGGGCCGCCCGGATGGCCGCCACCTTGTCGTCAAAGGTGTGGGTGGTGCAGATCTCCGGGAAGTGATTCCTGGAGGTCTCCAGGTTGTTGTGCACCCGCGTCACTCCCGCTTCCTTTAATTTCCGGTACTGTTCCTCCCCCAGAAGGCCGAAGGAAATGCAGACGGACAGCCGGCACTCCCTGCGGATCTGCCGCACCGCCTCGCACATCTCGTCCACTTCCCGGTCCGTCAGCCGCTTTCCGGAGGTGACGATGGAGTAGCGCAGCACGCCCTGGGCATCCTCCCGTTTCGCCTGGGCCACGATCTCCTCCGCGGAGAGCAGGGGATACTCCGCCGCCCCGGTGTGATTGTGGGCGGACTGGGCGCAGAACCGGCAGTTCTCCGAGCAGCGGCCGCTCTTTCCGTTTATAATGGTGCAGAGGTCAAAGCGGCCGGCGCAGAAATGCTTTCGGATCCGGTCCGCCTGCTCACACAGCTCCTCCAAGGGCTGCTCCCACAGCCAGAGCGCCTCCTCACGCCCGATCAACCTTCCCTCCATAATCTCCTTCGCAAGCGTTTCAACCGTCATGTTTTCCGTCTCCCTTCCTCAAATCAGCGGAATCCGCCGTCCGTTTCCTCCGCGGCGTTTCCGACAGTTCCCGATGATGGAAGAATAGCACAGCCCGTCCCAAATGTCAACTTATCACAAGTTTTTAGTTTACAATCCATCAACCCATGGACTTTCCCTCTCATTTGCGGTATGATTTGATGGAACGATTGATTCTACACACAAAGGGAGGACAACACCATCATGTACAGCTTTACCAACGATTACAGCGAGGGCGCCCATCCGCACATTTTAAAAGCCCTCATGGACAGCAACCTCATCCAGCACACCGGCTACGGCATGGACGAGGATCACTGCGGACGGGCAAAGGCCCTGATCAAAAAGGAAATCGGCAGGGAGGACGCCAGCATCCACTTCCTGGTGGGCGGCACCCAGGCCAATCTGACCGTCATCGCCTCCGCCTTAAAGCCCTGGGAGGCCGTGATCTGCGCCGCCACCGGCCATATCAACGTCCACGAGACGGGAGCCGTCGAGGCCACCGGCCACAAAGTCCTGGCCATCCCCGCCGCTGACGGAAAAGTGACCCCCGCCATGGTTCTGGAGACCCTGGAGGCCCATCCCGACGAGCACATGGTGAAACCGAAAATGGTCTACATCTCCAACACCACGGAGATCGGCACCCAGTACACCAAGGCGGAGCTGGAGGCACTCTCCCGCGTCTGCCGCCAGAACAATCTCTACCTGTTCTTAGACGGAGCCCGCTTAGGCGCCGCCCTCACCAGCTCCGCAAACGACCTGACCATGGCCGACATCGCCGCCCTCACCGATGTATTCTACATCGGCGGCACGAAAAACGGCGCTTTGTTTGGGGAGGCAGTGGTGATCTTAAACCCGGCCATCGACGAGAATTTCCGTTTCAGCATCAAGCAGAGAGGCGGAATGTTGGCCAAGGGCTGGCTCCTGGGCATCCAGTTTGAAACCCTGTTCACCGACGGCCTGTTCTACGAGATGGCGTCCCACGCCAGCCGCCTGGCGGACACGCTCCGGGAAGGCATCCGGGAGGCGGGATACCCCTTCTACTCCGACTCCGTGAGCAACCAGGTATTCCCCATTTTCCCTGACGAGCTGATCGAAACTCTCTCCAGAGACTTTTCCTTCAACATCCAGGAGAAAATGGACGACAGCCACCACGCCATCCGCCTGGTGACCTCCTGGGCCACGAAGGCGGAGGCAGTGACGGCCTTTTTGGAAGCGCTGAAGGCGTAAACGGCCATATTCCTCCTCACGGAGCGCGCCTCCCGCTGGAGGCTTTTGTGGCATAGGGAACTCAGTTTCCCATGACACAAAAAAACGGGAAAGCTCGCTGATTTCCTCAGCCGGGCTTTCCCGTTTTCTTAAATTTCAGGTAATCTTCGGGCACTTCCGCCGCCATACGGCATCTGCGCCTTACTCCATTTCCTTCAGCGTCTCCACCGCCGTCCGGATCTGGTTGTCATTCTCCGGATCCACATTGATCAGATAGGTCATCTCCCCATCCAGCTCCACCTCCACATCCGGCTCCAACCCTTTGCCGTGCAGGTCAAAGCCGTCCGGCGTAAAGTAGTGGGCCGTGGTGAGCTTGATGGCATCCCCGCCGGTAAACGGGATCACGCTCTGCACAATCCCCTTTCCGAAGGTGGTGGTTCCCACCAGCTCCGCCCGGTCATAGTCCCGCATGGCCCCAGCAAACACCTCCGAGGCGCTGGCGGAATTACCGTTTACCAGGATCACCATGGGAATGTCCAGCTCATGATCGTCCGGGATGGGATACTGGGACAGACGCGTCCCCGCCGTAGAGCTGGCCTGCAGCTCTCCGTCTTTTGAGAAATACTCGTCTCCCGTCCCGTTCTTGTACTCCGTCCGCACGATGGTGCCGTCCGGCAGCAGATAGGCCGCCATCTCCACCGCCGCGTCCAGAAGGCCGCCGGGGTTGTTTCTCAGGTCAATGATCATCTTTTCCATCCCCTGGCTCTCCAGATCCTCCACCGCGGCGATAAACTGTTCCGCCGTCACGCCCTCAAACTGGCTCACCAGCACGTAGCCGATGTGATCCTCCAGCATTTCATGCTCCACCGTAGGCGTCTCGATCTTCTCCCTGGTCATCACCAGATCCAGGTACTCCTCCGTGCTCTCCCGGTAGACGGTCACCGTCACCTCTGTGTCCGCCTCGCCTTTGATGTAGTTGTTCACCACCAGGTCCAGCTCCATGCCTACCACATTTTCCCCGTCCACGGCGGTGATCATGTCTCCCGGCAGCATCCCCGCCTTAGCGCTGGGCGTCCCGTCAAATACCCGCATGATCTCCATCACCATGGTCTGCCGGTTCTGGCTGATGAGGGCGCCGATACCACAGTATTCCCCGTTGATGCTGTTGTCCATGAGATCCTGGAAATCTTCTTCCGTATAATAGGAGGAATAGGGATCCCCGAGGCCGGCCATCATGCCCATGAAAATGCCGTCCTCCACCATCTCCGGATCCTCGTCAAAGAGATAGCGCTCCTTAATGATCCCCTGGATCAGCTCCATCTTCTGGCTGATCCTTTCCACATCCAGGGTCACTTCGCTGGGCGTCGCCTGATGGTCCGCAATCCCGTAGGCCTGATTTCTCATCACGCCCCGGCCTACCACCCAGATCCCGGCCGCCATCCCGATGATGATCAGTCCGGCAAAGGCCGTCACCAGCGCGCCCACCAGCACGCCCTTCCAAAATTTATTCCTGTTGTCCAATGTCATTCTCCTATCTTATTACGGGCTCACATACTTCAGGGGATTGACGTATGCTCCATTCGCCCTTACTCCGAAATGCAGGTGGGGCCCCGTGGAATACCCGGTGGATCCGACCTTCGCGATCACCTGCCCCTGAGCCACCTTCTCTCCGGCGGAGACAAGAAGGGAGGAACAGTGCATATACACGGTGGACACCCCGCCTCCATGGTCAATCATAATATAATTGCCAGCAGAAACGCTGTATGTAGAGATGGTCACCGTCCCCGCTGCCGCCGCCAGAATATCGCTGCCGGAGGACGCCCCGATGTCCACGCCCTTGTGGTTGGTGGACGCTCCCTCCGTGGGAGAGGAACGGTCGCCGAACTGGGAAGTGATCCTGCTGCTGGACGGACAGGGCCATATAAAGCTAATATTCCCTAAATTGACAGGAGTATACTTCTGGCCAGCCGCCTCCGCCTGTTTCCGCGCTTCCTCCTCTTTCCGGCGCATTTCCTCCTCGATGGCCCGGATCTTCGCCTCCTGGGCCTCGATGTCCTTCTCATACTCGGAAATCTGCCCCTGGGCGCCGGCGATCTGGGTCTCGTAGTTGGCTAACTCCGCCGTCTTTTCCGCCATCAGCGTCTCCACCGACGCCTGCTTGGCCTGAGTGGATTCCTGAAGGGTCAAAAGCTCCCCCTTCTCCGCCTCCAGCCTTGCCTCCCGGACGGCGATGTCCTCCTTCGCCTGGGCGTACTCCGTCAGCTTTTCCCGGTCATAGCGGGAAATCTGAGCGATGTACTCCGCCCGGTTCAGCATCTCGGAAATGCTCTGCGCTCCCACCACCAGATCGAGGAAACTGGTCTCTCCCCTCTCATACATATACTGGATCCGCAGTTTCATGGAGTCGTACTGCTCCTGCTCCACGATCTTTGCCGCCTCCAGCTCCTCCTGGGCTGCGACGATCTCCCCCTCTTTATCGGAAATCTGCCCCGCCAGACGCTCCAGCTCCCCATCCAGGGCGGATAAGCTGGCGTCCAGCTGTTTCACATAGGCCGCGGCATCGCTCTTTAAGGTCTCCAGCTCCTTTAAGGTGGCCTCCACCTTCTTTTTCTCCGACTCCAGGGAGGACATCTCCTCTCTGGCGCTGTCTGCCTCCGTCTTGGTGGCGTAGGCCTGAACCCCCTGGCACATCACCGCAAAGGCTGCCGCCAGGACGGCCGCCGCCCCCATCCGTATCCGTCTCTCCATAGCCGCCTCCTACACCTTCAGATGCTTTCTGATTGTGAAAAAGCTCACAAAGAAACCGATGCCGACTCCCAGAACGAGGGCCACCGCCGCCATAGTGGGAAAGAGCTGCTCCATAGGCAGCAGTTTCAGCACGCCGCCCATGCCTCCCGCCGCCCCCACCGAGCGGGCTGCCATATAGGATACGACCCTTCCGTACAGGATATACATAGCTCCCAGGGGAAGGAGCGCTCCCGCCAGGCCTAACACCGTCCCTTCCACCACGAAGGGGGCCCGGATCATGAAATTGGTGGCCCCGATGAGGCGCATGATCTGATTCTCCGTCTTGCGAAACGCCGCCGCCACGTGGATGGTGTTGCTGATGAGGAACACGGACACCGCCAGCAGGATCCCGATGATCACCGCCGACAGAACGCCCACCAGCCGGTTCAGGCCTGTAAAGCCCGCCACCAGGTCATTGGAATAGTTCACCTTCCGCACCCCGTCCAGGCCCTGCAAATAGGACACCATCATATCCTGCTCCGAAATGTCCTTTAAAAAAATCTCATAGGAGGCGGAGGACGCCAGGGGATTGTCCTGGGCGAAGCCTTCCGCCAGTTCCTCCATCCCGGCAAAATATTCCGCCTGGAAACTCTCCCAGGCTTCCTCCGCCGAGATAAACTCCATCTCCTTTACCTCCGGCCGTCCGGCGATCCCATCCCCTAAGGCCAGGATTTCCTCCTCCGTCATCCCCTCGTCAAAAAACACGGTGACGCCGATGGTGGTCTCCGCCAGGTGGGTGATATTCTGGATATTGGAAATAATGGAAAAGAACAGGCAAAATAAAAAAATACACGCAGAAATCGTCGCCACCGATGCCAGGGAAAATAAGCTGTTTCTGCATATATTTTTTATACCTTGCTTAAAGCTATAACAGATTGTGCTGAAGTTCATAGATCTCACCGCCCCTCTTGTCGCTGACCACCATGCCCTTGTCCATGGTAATCACCCGTTTCTGCATACTGTCTACGATCTCCTGGCTGTGAGTCACCACGATCACCGTGGTTCCCTGGGCGTTGATCTCCTCCAAAAGCCGCATAATCTCCTCTGCGTTCTGCCGGTCCAGATTTCCCGTGGGCTCGTCCGCCAGCAAAACCTCCGGATTGTTCACCAGCGCCCTGGCGATGGCCACGCGCTGCTGTTCGCCGCCGGAGAGCTGGTTGGGATAAAACTTGTACTTGGACGAAAGTCCCACCAGTTTCAGCATTTCCGGCACGTTTTCCCGGATCCGCCGGACCGGCACGCCGATGACCCTCTGGGCGAAGGCCACATTTTCATATACCGTCCGGTCCTTCAGCAGTTTGAAATCCTGGAATACCATCCCCAGCCGCCTGCGGTACTTCGGCACGTGGCGGCGGGGCATCCGCTGTAAATTCACTCCATTCACAATAATATGGCCGGAAGTAGGCTCTACCTCCTTCAGAAGCATCTTCAGCAAGGTGGACTTTCCCGACCCGCTCCTGCCGACGATGAATACGAATTCACCGTCGGCAATATGGATGTTCAGCTTCCGTATCGCCTTGTTTCCGGCCTTGTAGGTCTTTATCACATTTGAAATTTCTATCATAAATCCTTATTCCTAGTAGTCCATGCTCTCCATATACTTCATGTATTTTACTACCATCAGCGCGATCTTAAAGGTGATGGCGTCCTCAAACACACGCAGGTCCAGGCCCGTGCTTTTCTGCAGCTTATCCAGGCGGTAAACCAGGGTGTTTCTGTGGATGTAGAGCTGTCTGGAGGTCTCGGACACATTCAGGCTGTTCTCAAAGAACTTATTGATGGTGGTCAGAGTCTCCTCGTCAAACTCGTCCGGGGACTTGCCGTCAAAGATCTCCTTGATGAACATCCGGCACAGAGGCAGGGGCAGCTGATAGATCAGGCGGCCGATTCCCAGATTGCTGTATGCCACCACATTCTTTCCGCTGTAGAAGATCTTGCCCACGTCCAGGGCCATCTTCGCCTCTTTATAAGAGCGGGAAACTTCCTTGATCTCATTGACAATGGTGCCGAAGGCCACGTGTACCTTGGACATCGCCTCCGTATTTAACATATCCAGAATGATATTGGCCGTCTTTTCCAGGTCAGCGTAGGTCTCGCCCGGCTTGACCTCCTTCACCAGGATGATGTTCTTCTCGTCCACCGCCGTGACGAAATCCTTCGTCTTGGTGGCGAACAGGCTGCGCACCGTCTCCAGGGCGCTGCCGTCCTTCTCGTGCTTCGTCTCAATGATGAAAACCACTCTCTTGACATTGGTCTCAATATGAAGCTTCTTCGCCCGGTTGTAAATGTCTACGAGCAGAAGGTTGTCTAAAAGCAGGTTCTTTATAAAATTATCTTTATCGAATCTCTCCTTGTAGGCCACTAACAGGTTCTGAATCTGGAACACCACCATCTTGCCCACCATGTAGACGTCCTCATTGCTGCCCTTGGCCAGCAGGATGTACTCCAACTGATTCTCGTCGAACACTTTGAAAAACTGATAGCCCTGGATCACCTGACTGTCTGCCGGAGAATCTACAAATGCAAGTATGGAATTTTCGTACTCCTCTGCCTCCGAAAAGGTAGATGCCAGCACCTTTCCTTCCGTGTCGCAGATGCAGAAATCTATCCGGGTGATCCCCTTTAACCCCTCAATCGTAGACTGTAAAATCTGATTTGATATCATTTGCTGCACTCTCCTTTTTGTAATTTGCCCTAATTGTATCTTAATTCAAAAAGGAAAAAAAAGCAAGCGAGTATTGCACCCGCTTGCACAATTTTTACAAAAATATAACTCTCCGTCAGATCGCTTTCTGCGTATCTTTGTCAAAAATGTATACCCTGGAGGGATCCACCGCCAATTTCACCTCGTCCCCCGGGCGAATGCCGGCGCTCTGGGGCACCTTTGCCTTCATGGTATAGCTGCCGACGCGGAAACTCATGTAGGCCGCGTCCCCCGCGGTCTCATACACATCGGCGCAGGCGTCGATGAGATTGTCGCTGAAACGCTCCAGGCACTCCGGCTCGCAGTGGATGTCCTCCGGACGCACCCCCACGGTGATTTCCTTTCCCGCGTATCCGGCGGCCAAAAGCCTCCTGCTGTTCTCCTCGGAAAATACGCCGTGGGAACCAGCCACCGTCAGCACGGCCCTGCCGTTCTCCTCTCCCACCATGGCCTCCAGCACATTGATGGCGGGATCACCGAAATACTCCGCCACAAACCGGTTGATGGGTTTCTCGTACACCTCCTCGGGGGTTCCCGTCTGCTCCAGCGCTCCGTCCCGGATCACCACCAGCCGCGTTCCCAGGGCCATGGCCTCTCCGGCGTCCTCCGTCACGTAGATCACCGTCACTCCCAGATGGCGGTACAGTTCCGCCAGCCCCTCCCGCATCTCTCTGCGCAGCTCGCCGTCCACACAGAGCATGGGATCATCCATGAGGAGCACCTTCGGCTTGCGGGCCACTGCCCGTCCCACCGCCACCTTGTAGCGGTCGATTCCCGTCACCTGCTCGGAGGGAAGGTCCAAAAGCTCCGTGATCTCCAAAAGCTTTGCCGTCTCCGTCACCCGTTCGTGAATCTCGTCCTTTCCGCACCCGGAAAGCCTCAGTCCAAACGCCAGGTTCTCGTATACCGTCATCTGCGGATACAGGATGTAGTTTCTGAAAATCATCGCCACCCCCCGGTCCCTGGGCTCCAGGTCATTGACCCGGACTCCGCCGATGTAAATGTCCCCCTGGGAAATGTCCTCCAGGCCGCCGATCATCCGCAACAGGGTGGATTTCCCGCTGCCCGCCGGGCCCGCCAGAACCGCGAATTCTCCGTCCGCAATCTCCATACTGATGTCTTTTACACCCACGCCTCCGTTGGGATACAATTTCGCCACATTCTTCAGCAATAAACCTGCCATCTGTTATCTGTCTCCTCCATTTGCCTATGTATTTCTGCCTAATATGCTGTCTATCATTATACAAAAGATCCCCCGGAAATGTTATGGCGCAAGTAGCCAAATCCTTTTTCGTTTCTTTAGCTAATTTGTACAGAGACGGCGGAAAGTTTTCCCAAACATGGAAAACTCTCCGCCGTCCCGTTCATTTTACTGTCTATATTCCATAAAGCCCTCTCCCAGCACCTCTCTCACGTCGCTGACGATCACAAAAGCCCTGGGATCAATCCGCCGCACCAGCTCCTTCACCTCCACGATCTCCTTTTTGGAGACCACGCAGAACACCATGTCCCTGCGCTCCCCAGTGTAAGCGCCTCTGGCGTCGATCAGGGTGACGCCCCGGTTCATGTCCATGATCTCCTGAGCCACCCGCTCCTTTTTGTCCGTGATAATATAAGCCGCCTTCGCGTAGTGCATTCCTTCAATGATCCCGTCGGAGGTCTTTGCCAGAGCCGCCACGGCGATCACCGCGTAGAAAGCGTAGTGCACCCCGAACACCGTCGCGCCCAGGATCACCACAATCCCGTCTAACACCTGCAAAATCTGGTTGATGGAGTAGTGGCGCAGCCTGGTGTGAATCAGGGCCGCCATGGTGTCCGTCCCTCCGGTGGTGGCATGGCACAGCAGCATCATACCTGTCCCCACGCCGCAGAACACGCCGCCAAACAGGGCTGTCAAAAGGAGATCGTCCTTTAAAAACGCGTACTCCGGCAGCACCGCTAAGGACACCGTCAGCGCCGCCTCCGCCACCAGCACCCGTTTTACAAATTTCCAGCCCTTCAGTTTCAGGGACAGCAAAAACAGGGGGCCGTTTACCGCCAGGTTCGTCACCCACAGCGGCAGCCCTACCTTTTCCTTTAAAATGATGGCGATGCCGGATACGCCTCCCGTCAC
The DNA here is from genome assembly GCF_002160755.1 of Lachnoclostridium sp. An14. Lineage (GTDB taxonomy): Bacteria > Bacillota > Clostridia > Lachnospirales > Lachnospiraceae > Lachnoclostridium_A. Next base: position 7,930 of record NZ_NFLE01000030.1, on the reverse strand, counting down.
CAGGCCCTGGGGATCATAAATATTTTTAATAGAAAATCCCACAATAAAGGCGCCCAGGATTATGATGAGATAATCCCGGACAGCCGAACGCTTTTCAACCATGCTTCTTCGCCCTCTTTGTCCGCGGCAGACGTACACTCTCCCTTATTTTCTCCGAGCCAGCACGTGGATCCAGCCGCTGCCCTCATAGCCGCGGCGGAATTCTCCTTCCTTCGTGGTCCAGGTCTTTAAGATCTGGAATCCGCAGTCCTCCAAAAGCTCCTCCAGCTCCCCTTTTTCGTAGTCGCTGAAGTAGAGCTCTCCGCTGAATCCCTCGAACTCTCCCTCGCAGACGGAGGTATAGAGCACGCCTTTTCTGGTCAGGGCGTTTCTCACCCGGTCCAGAATGTCCTCCATCTCGTTTTTCGGCACGTGAATAAATGCCTCCTTGGCCCATACGCCGTCAAAGGCATCATCGAAGTCCATATCCTCGTACTTCTCGCAGAGCACCTCCAGGTCCGTATGTACCTCGGCAAGCCTGCACATTTCCACTGCCCCGTCCAGAGGAGTCACGTCGTACCCCCGCTCATAGAAGTCCAGGCTGTCCCGGCCGGAGCCGCAGCCTAAATCCAGAATGGCGTCCCCCTCGTCCAGGTGGGACAGGAACTCCTCCCGGACTTCCTCTGTGACTTCCTCCTCCACAGTCTCCTCGAAAATTTTCGCAGCGTACTTATTATAATAATCTATCGCGTCCAAAACGCCCCTCCTATACTCTTTCTATGGTATTTTCCGTGATCGTGATCTTGCCTTCTTTTAACAGGCGGCCAACCGCCCGCTTAAACGCGTTCTTGCTCAGGCCGAACTGTTTCTTTATCACCTCCGGGGCCACCCGGTCATTGAAGGGCAGCACTCCGTCCAGCTCGTCCATGGCTTTTAACACCATTTCCGCGTCCGTCTCCATCTGCTGGTAGGCCTTTGCCTTGGGATTTAAGTCCAGCTTGCCGTCGTTTCTCACCTTGGAAACCCTGGCCTCCACCACTTCTCCCACCTGGTACTCCCCGAACATCTCTCCTCTGGGGATCAGCCCGTAATAGCGGTTGTCCACCGCCACAAAGGCGCCCAGCCGCTCATTGATCTCGTAGATGGTGCCGGTGACCCAGTCGTCCTTCCGGTAGGGAGACTGATTGCTCATGTAGGAATACACCTTCATGGTGGCGGCCAGACGGTGGCTCTTGTCCACGTAGAGGGCCACCAGGCATTTCTCCCCGGCCTTTACCTTGTGGTTCTGCTCTTTAAACGGCAGGAGCAGGTCCTTTTCCAGGCCCATGTTTAAAAAGGCCCCGATTTTGGAAACGTCCTTTACCTCCAAGACCGCCGTCTCCCCCACCTGCAGAAGGGGAGTCTCCGTGGTGGCAATCAGCCTATCCTCCGAATCCTTGTAGATGAACACGTCCAGCTCATCCCCGATTTTCGTGCCCTCCGGCACGTGCTTTTTCGGCAGGAGCACAGCTGCCTCCCCGCCGTCCGGCTCCCCCACATAGACGCCGAAGGTCTTTTCCCTCAGCACCTGGAGCCTCTGTATTTTACCCAATTCGATCATAATTACCCTTTCTTTTCCCGGAACCATGCGGCCGCGTAGCGCTCTCCCTCCGGGCTGGACAGCTCGACCGTAACCGCGCCGTCATCCCGTCCGATTCTGGGGACAATCCAGTCGCCCAGCACCGCAGCCTTCCTATATTCTATGCGCAGCTCCCCTGTCCGAAATCCCTCCGGCAGGTATTCTGCGGCGATTTCTGCGTATTTGGCGTTATTGACGTGGTGGTTGGTGTCAATGTGGTGGCGGACCACCTCCACGGCACGTCCCTCCTCGTACTCCTTCAAAGGAGAAATCTTTCCCGACGCGTACTCCATCTTTAACGGCTCCGCGTGGACGGCGCCGTAGCAGGACACATCCTCCTCTGTCACCCGGACAGGCCGGCCAGCCTTTAAGTCAAACAGGAACCAGACGGAATTGGCCCGCACCAGGTAATTTCCCTCCCGGTCCAGAATCATAAAATTCCGGTAGCCGTAGATCCCCTTGAAATCATAGGGGTAAGTGGCTATGGTCACCGGCTCTCCCAGGCCCGGACAGCGGTCAAACACGATCTGCCAGGAGGACAGCCACCAGGCTTTCCCGTGATCCGTCAGATACCGGACGCCCCTTCCGATGTCCTCTGACTGGAAGGTGGAACAGTCCTGAAGGTAATTGACGGCTGCCGTCACCGACAGCGTCCCGTTTTCATCAATTTCACTGTATCGAACACGGCTGTCAAATGTATACATGGATACCGCTTCCTTCGTTTCATAAACTACGCCAGATTATAGTATAAGGCTTTTTCCCCCGGATGTCCAGAGGGTGAATGGGGTCTTAACAGTTTTTAAACCCTTTTGCCTCTCATTTTTCCGGCGTTTTTCCCGGAAAACAGGTAAAATCTCCGTTTCCGCGCGGAAACGGGGCGTCCCCGGCCGGTCTTTCGGCCTGGAAACGCCCCGCGTTGTCAATCTTTTTTAAATTTTTTTCGATCCCGCGGACCGGTTTACGTCAGCGGGAATACCAGGTTGGACATAAAGATCACCAGCACGCCGTAAATGATCCACAGAGGCAGGCACACCTTCACCACTTCCTTGATCTTATACTGACCGGCACCGAAGGCGATGGCGATGGACGGGGATGCCGTAGGCGTCATCATGGCGGCGGTACAGCCGGCGAAGATGGCGGTACAGAAGGCTCTGGGATCCAGCCCCAGGTTCACCGCCGTCACCACTGCCAGGGAGACGAAGATGTTCTGGGTGGCAGTGTTGCTCATAAACTGGGTCAGCACCGCGCCGGCCACGTAGAAGGCGATGAGGATGGTGATGGGCGCCGGGTTTCCGCCTAAGATGGAGAGGATGAAGTCCGCCACCACCGTACCGGCTCCCGTCTTCTGCATGGCGGTCGCCATGGGCAGCACGCCGGCCAGCATGAACAGGGTATCAATGTTCATAAAGTTCTTTACGTCGTTTATGTCCAGGACGCCGCAGTAGAGCAGCACCAGGTCGGCGATCACCGGGATCACCTGCATATCCACCGGCAGGTAGTTGGCAAACAGGATTCCCACGAAGGTCAGGGTAAACACCACATACACCAGCTTTTCCTGGGCCGGTGTCAGCTTGGATTTGCTGGCCGTGGCCTTCACCGCGTCCGTCTGCACCAGGCGGTTTGCCTTAAAGCCTTTCCAGCCAATAAAGGCCATATAAAACAGGGAGAACAGGGCGGGGATGGCCACCACCTTGCTATAATCCAGCATCCCGATCCGCTCCGGGGCGCCGCTGGCCTCCAGATAGGAGTTTAACATCACAAAGAAAGCGCCGGGGAACATTCCCTGCCAGCAGTGGGCCACCACCGCGCCGGGCAGCAGCACGTGGGAGGGCTGCACTCTGCTCTCCTCGCCGAAGGCCGCCATAAACGGGATCATCATAGCCACCAGGGCCGTGGGCATACTGAACTGGATCAGGATGGCGTTTGCCAGCAGGTAGAGGAAAATGATCAGTCCGCTCTTGCTGGAATTTTTCATGATCAGCTCTTTTAAGGTGGGAACCAGACTGGTCTTTCCCAGGGCGCCGCTTAAGATGAAGATGGCGCCTACCATGATCACGTTGCCGTTTGAGAAGTTGGCATAAGCCTCATTAAAAGTGAGCACGCCGGTCACGCACAGAATGGTGGCGGCGGTCATGGCCACCAGGCCCAGCTTAAATTTTCCGCTTAAAAATCCTACAATCAAAAATATGGTTACAGCCAAAGTGATAATTAAAGGCATATTCATCTGACAGTCCCTCCATTCTCCTTCTCTTTCCCGATCTGCCTCTCAACGGAGGCCAGCATTCCCTTCATATAGCCCATAAAATAGGCCTCTGACATCCTGGACATTCCCTTTCCGTCCGGATTGAAGAAGGGGTGGTCAATGTTTAACTGTCCGTCGTAGCCGCAGCGCACCAGCTGCTCTAAAATGGCGTGCATATCGGCGTAGCCGTCCTCTAAGAGGGTCTCCTCAAAATAAGGGATGGTGGCGCTGACGTTGCGGAAGTGGACCACGAAGATCTTTTTCTGCTCCGTAAAGGTGCGGATGTCCTCCATGAGATCCCCGAAGGCCTGGTTCTCCAGCCAGCAGCCCACGCACATTTTCATGCCCAGATAGGGGCTGTTTCCCGCCAGCTCAAAGGCCCGCTTAAAGCACTCCGTGTTCCAGATCAGGCTGTGGACGCCGCACACGCTCTCCACCGGCGGGTCATTGGGGTGAAGGGCCAGGCGCACGTCCGCTTCCTCGCACACCGGCAGGGCCCGGTCCAGGAAATATTTGAAATTGTCCCAGATCTCTTTCTCCCCGTACACCCGGTCGTTGGCGATGGGCCTGGCGTTTAACTCGTCCATGTCACAGATCATGGCATTCTCCCCGCGGGTGTGCTCTCCCACGCCGATGCGGCTGCGGAAAATGCCGTTGGGCTGCCAGGCGATATAGTTTACTTTTATACCTGCTTTTCCCAGCACCTTTGTGAAATCGTTGTATTTGCCGATCCATTCATCCCGGTCCGGCTTTCCCAGATGGATCTGGGGGCATTTCTGAAGGGCCGGGCAGCCGGCGTCGGCGATGCTCAGATCAAATTTCTCTGCCCGCTCTTTAAACCGCATCACGCTGTCGTAATCTACCGCGTCCGGCAGGAAATTCACCGCCAGATACTCAATTCCCATGCCCCTGACAGACTGCATTTCCTCATCGGTCATTCTGCTGGAGCAATTTGCCTGTACTTTTATCATAGCTATCCCCTTTTATTGTGTGATTTGTTCAGTTCTCTTTAAAAATTACCCAGGTATTTTGTACTTTTTATTATAATTTCTATTGTCAAAAAGTAAACTTTACATTATAAATAGAGGTATAGTCAAACGCTATACCTCTGGAGGGAAACGGTATGAATTTGTATCATCTGGAATACATCGCGGAGATCGCGAAGACGGGAAATATCTCGCGGGCGGCGGAACATCTGCACATTTCCCAGCCCACCTTAAGCATTTATTTAAACAAGCTGGAGCGCTCCCTGGGGCTGCGCCTCTTTGAGCGGAGGAAAAACGAGCTGATCCCCACGGAGGCGGGCCTTAAGTACGTGGACGCCTGCCGCCGCATCCTGGGGATCCGGGACGAGCTGTACCGGGATCTGTTTGCGGAGCGGGAGGCGGTGGTACGCCTGGGGATCCTGCGGACCAGCATTTCCATTTTCAACGAGGCTTTTCAGGCCCTCAAACAGGAGTTTCCCGCCACGGTGTTCCTGCCTCAGATCTTCTCCTCCGAACAGATCTATTCCGAGCTGACGGAAGGGCGCATCGACCTGGGGTTCGTCACCTCCTACCATCCGGACTTTCACGCCGTCTTTCCAAAGGCCAGCTACACTGTGGTGAAATCCTACGAGCTCATGCTCATGATTTCCAGGGAAAACCCGGTATTTCCCCTGCTGCGTTTCAAAGACGGCTGCCTGGACGAGGAGAGCTACTGCCTGCTCCAGGGACTTCCCATCTTCCAGGGGAAGAACGCCATGGTGCAGCGGCAGATGAAGGAATTCGTCTTTCCGGCCCTGGGCATTCATCCCAAATACCGGGGCGGGCTCATCGACATCGAGTTCATGTTTCAGGCCATGATGATGGAAAACAGTTTCAGCATTCTGCCGGAGAGCCGCATCCAGGGCGGAAACATCGCCCAGATCCCCTTTTCCTTCCATCCAAAGATCCACCGGCTGTTCATCCATCCCGCCGGAAAGCGTCTGACCCGGCCGGAGCAGGCGCTCATCAACCGGGTCAGAGAGGCGTATGAAGAAATTTCTTACTATTATGATGTCTCTTTGTTATGACATCTCTTTGCTGTAACCGGCGGTCTCCAGCCCCTCAAACTGCATCCGATAGTAGTGGGCATAGATGCCGTCCCGTTCCATCAGCTCCCTGTGATCTCCCCGCTCCGCAATGCCTTCGTTGTTAATGACGATGATCTCGTCGGCGTTTCGGATGGTGGACAGGCGGTGGGCGATGGTGATGGTGGTGCGGTTTTTCGACAGCTTTTCCAAGCTCATTTGAATGTGGCGCTCACTCTCATTGTCCAGGGCGGAGGTGGCCTCGTCCAGAATCAAGATGGGCGGGTTTTTGAGGAACACGCGGGCGATGGAAATCCGCTGTTTCTGGCCTCCGGACAGGCGGGTGCCCCGCTCTCCCACGAAGGTGTCGTAGCCGTCGGGCAGGCTCATGATGAAGTCGTGGATGTTGGCCTGCTTTGCCGCCTCCATGATCTCCTCCATGGACGCCCCCGGCTTTCCGTAGGCGATGTTGTCCTTCACCGTGCCGCAAAACAAATACACGTCCTGCTGCACAATTCCGATCATGCTCCGCAGGCTCTTTAACTGCACCTGGCTCACATCCGTCCCGTCTATGGTGATCCGTCCTCCGGTCACGTCATAAAACCGGGGCAGCAGGGAACAGATGGTGGTCTTTCCGCCGCCGGACGGCCCCACCAGGGCTACGGAGCGGCCTGCGGGAATGTCGAAGGAAACGTGGTTTAACACTTCCTCCTCGTCGTTGTAGCGGAAACTGACATCCTCATACCGCACATGGCCTTTCACGTCCGTAAGCTCCACCGCTCCCGGCGCGTCTACGATCTCCGGGTCCGTCTCCATCACTGCCTCAAACCGCTTGAATCCGGAAAGTCCCTTCTGCATCATCTCCGCCAGCTCCACAAGGATCTGGATGGGATTGATGAAAATGCCGATGTAGAGGGCGTACATGGCCAGATCCTCCGCCGCCATCTGGCCCTTGGCGATGAGCCAGCCGCCGTAGACCACGGTCACCAGGTACATCATTCCCTGGAAGAATAAGTTTCCTCCCATGAAACTGCCCATGCAGCGGTAGTTATTGTCCTTGGACTGGAGGAAATTCTCATTGCTCCTGCGGAATTTTTTCCGCTCCACATCCTCGTTGGCAAAGGACTGCACCACCCGGATGCCCGCTAAGGTGTCCTGAAGGCTGGCGTTTACGTCGCCGATCTTTCTGCGGTTGTCCATGAAGGTGGCCTGCATCCGCGTGTTCTGTCTGGCGGAAAAGAAGATCATCACCACCACCAGCGCCAGAAGGGGCACCGCCAGCCTGGCGTTGATGAGGAACAGGCAGATGAAGGAGCCTATGATCTTAATTAAGGAAATAAACAGGTTCTCCGGCCCGTGGTGGGCAAACTCCGCGATGTCAAAAAGGTCGGACACCAGCTTGCTCATCATCTGTCCGGAATTGTTGTTGTCGTAGTAGGAGAAGGACAGGCGCTCGTAGTGGTCAAAGAGCTGCTGCCGCATATCCCGCTCCATGTGGGCTCCCATCATGTGGCCCTGGTAGCTCACATAAAACTTGCAGAAGGACTGTACCGCGTACATGAGAAACAGTCCCGCCGCCAGAGGCGCCAACGCCCGCAGCACCGTATCCCCGTCCCCGCGAAACAGGGTTTTCGTCAGCGTCCGGAGAATCTGCGGATAGGCCAGATCCACCAGGCTGATCACCGCCGCGCAGAAAAGGTCAATAAAAAAGACCGCCTGATACGGTTTGTAATAGCGTATAAACTTTTTCAGTGTATCCATTTCTTCCTCCCTTGTAATCGTTCTGTCACCTGTCAGTTTACTATAACTTACGGCTGGTGGCAACGGGGAAATTGCGGGGAAGGTGAGAAAACGGGGTTCCGGACTGGGATTTGGCTGGGAATGGGCGGGACGGGGTGGATGGGGGCAGGTTTCTATGACACAAAAGTGTGCGCTTGGCGCACACTCGCGCCGGAGCGCGGCTGCGTCAGCAGCCATATTCCTCTGCGCGGAGTGCGCCTCCCGCCGGAGGCTTTTGTGTCATAGGGAACGCAGTTTCCTA
>NZ_NFLE01000003.1 GCF_002160755.1 Lachnoclostridium sp. An14 | reverse complement strand
ATCCGTCACCGTACTTACAAAATCTAACACTTCTTTCATAACATCCCATCCTTTTTTCTTTTAGTATACCAGAAAAAAGACGGATGTTCATAATTTGTTCATTCGTGCGTTTGTCGTGTGCGAGGGTAGGCATAAAATGTGTTACAGGATGGCATAAAATGATTGTCAGTGGAAACAATGAACGTTTTTCTGAAAATTTTTTTAAATTAGAAATTGGCTTGGTTTGTGGTTTTTCTTTGTATGGAGGGAAAGCTCGGCTACAAGGCGATTTCTTTTCTGATGGTAGAATTTCTTTGAGCTACTCGTTTCTCACAGAGAGAGACGTCACTGGTGATGTACTTAGACGCCGTCAACACCTCATTGCAATCCACTCCCTTCTCACGAAGGGAGACATGCCTTTCTGGAAAATATCTGGTATCACTGCAATATTTCAATCCACTCCCTTCTCACGAAGGGAGACAGCTGCGGTGGGAGGTAACTGGTCATGCTGAGATTATTTCAATCCACTCCCTTCTCACGAAGGGAGACCAAAACGATTTCCTCCAAACGCAACCCGGTTTCATTTCAATTCACTCCCTTCTCACGAAGGGAGACGGCAACCTTTACCAGTTTTTCATCCCATTCTCCCTCATTTTATCATTCATATTGACCGTATCACTTCTCTATCCCCCTCAAATTCATCTGTTTGCGCCCATATTTTTCGCAAATTGCACTATTCATCTCCGGTGCGAATCTCCCGGTGTTTCTGTGTGCACTTAGGATTCGCACCGCGCAGTCTGTTTCAATCTGCTATGGCGCAAACCCTTCCGGGATCATGAATGGGAGTGAGAGTTTTCGTCGTTCCCAATTCAACTGGCAACGCTCTGCGTTTCCCTCCTGCGGAGACAAGTGGAAATGTGGTTTTTCTGAGACTGATTGTATCATAAGCGGAGCCGGAGGTGCAAGAAGGAGTTGCGGGGGTGGGAGTATTTCTCAGGTCAACGGGTTGTCTCCGACTTCCTTCAACCACTATCTAACAATACCTCCCCTGCCTTTGACAGCATTCTTTCCACCGCCGGGTGAATCCGGGACATTCCCCCTTTAAAACGTGCACCCTCCGGACATCCCAAAAACCGGCGCAGCCCAATCCGTTCAAAGTTCCGCCGTTTCCCCTCAAAGGGTTCCATCACGATTTCCCATCACGACGCCACAATCTGAACCGCGTTCTCGCGAATCTGATGAATCGTTTCCATAAGAGCCGTCCTGGTTTTCGGATCGAACAGCTTGATGAAACTAATCGGCTTATCAAAAGGCGGCTTTGTCAGCTCAGCGGCCGTTTCCATATATCCGTTCCGCTCTATGTGGTTGATAATTTTGTGCACAAATGCAATCTGCCTCTGATTGAGGGACTGGTCGTTGATGAAGGCGGAAAACGCCTCCATGGCCGCCTCGTGATCCAGTTTAGCGATTTTGCGGACCATCAGGCCAAAGGGCGTATCTCCGAACTCCCTCTCATAGTCCTCCCGGCTCCCCAGCTCCTTAGTAAGTACCCGCTCCAACTCCTCGTAATCTCCCTCAGACAATGGAATATTATGGGTCAGTTTATGGATTGCCAACGTATCGCTGTGCTCATTCACATAGCGGTTTACTTTGTCCCGGTAATCCTCAAAATCGTAGGCCGCCTCCAACTGGACGCCTTCCTGACTGCTCACAATGGGATCCATCAAATTCGTCACAATGGAACCCCCCGATTCTCCCGCCTCGTCCAAAAACTTCATCAGCTCCCGCAGCTCGTTCCGCACATTCTCAAACATCTGTGGAATGCTGATTTTCCGCTCCAAGCGCGCCGCTATATCACACAGCTGTCTTATGCGAAGATACGGCAAGTAACAAAAAAGGAACTTGAAGCAGCGTCCAAATTCCTTTTTCCCAGAAATTCCACTTGAATTCTCAGCAGAATTTCTCCTATAAACTTTTAAAATATTGATTCGCCCGGCTCTACAAAAAAGGGATCGTCTTCAAGAAGATAAGGTGTACCGTCGCAGCTGATCCTAAGCCTGCTGTTTTTTACCGGCGTTACCGGCTGTTCCTTTGGCGTTTCCACTTGAGGAAACCATTCATATGGATAACGATGGGCTCTAAAGACTGCCCGGCCTGGATTGAGAAATTCCCATACGATTTCCCTTTCTGGTGTAACTTCTATCACTCTGCCGCGGATCGTTTCTGTGATCAGAGTATTTCCATTGGGCAGACGATCCGCTGAGGAGCAGTATTCGCTGAACAATAAATTACTGAACGCTCTTTCTGCGCTGTTATGGAAATGATACTGCTCATCATTAAACGTCCACTCGACCTTCAAGGTAACAGGATTGATTTCAAGAACCCTCGAATAAGAACGCGTGGCATTGTTAAACCCTGTAGGACGGCACGGCGTAGGTTTACCGATACCTGCCTGTCCGCCATTATCGAATAACAAAATATTGCCCTCACCGGGAAGACCGCGAGGAATCATGTGGACATGATGCTGTCCAACGATCTGCCCGATCTCTTGAAGTTCTTTGGTAGCTTCAAAATCAGGACCAATACGCCAAACGATATCGCCGGTTTTCTTATCAATGATGAACAAAGTATTGAGTATGCGGACATCAGTAATAATATTATCCGGATTAAACCGCTCATCACCGGCATCATACCACTTATTAGGTCCTAAATAATTGATATTGTTGCAATACGTTTCTTTCACATACTTGATATCTTCTGCCGGCTGAAGATATGGCGCAAACTGCTTGTGGATCGCTTTGCCAATCGTTTCGATACCTAATTGATCCCAGTGATCAAACAAGCTCCATGACCACAAGATATTGCCTTTTTCGTCGACCTCCAAAATTTTGGTATCGCTGACTTTGTGCTCGGAAAATTCCGGCAGATCACGATTCTCTGTAGAATTGATCAATGTTTTTCCACTGTGCAGCGGCTCTTGTCCCGGAATAAAATACCCTACCGGACTGCCCTGCCGCTGATAATCGTGATGTTGCCGCGCGCTCAGAAATGGCTTGCCCGTCTTAATGTCCATAACCATTTCGCCATTGGTAAAACGCCATTCGATCTCACCATCCCAATTCATCTGGACGAGATCCACACAATCCAGCCAATACCCTTTGGCGTAACCTGTTGTTCCTAAGATAGAGCCTCCCGGCAGCATTTTATTATCAAACGCACCAAAAAGTCCTTCCCATCTTTTTACGATATTGCCATTCATATCATAAAGTACAGCTCCACGAGCCGTGGAGTGCCCCCCTATAGCCGGAATGATGGTCAAGCCATTCCAGCATTTGTCCGGATTATACCGAACTACCCCTGTTGGAAACACACGCGTATACATTGTCATTGTAAAGCGCCTCCTATCCTATGTAAACGCAACCCCATTACGCTAACTTATTATTTAGTCTATCGCTAGCCCCCCATCTGGTCAAGATAATTTTCAGCAACATTCCACAGCTCTCACCCATCCACCACATTAAAATTCACATCCCGATACCTCATAATCCTATCCGCCATCTCCTTCCCATAATCCCTCTCAAAATCCGCCAGCACAGCGGCACTCACAGCCTCTCCCTGGGCCTGGAAAATGGCGGCGCTCACCTCGCTGTACGCCCAGAAAGAGTTGGCACAGTGGTACTCAAAGGACTTTAATCCCTCCGGACGCTTGGAGCAGTCCGTGCCCTCTTTCATGCCTGCGTTCCGCACAATATGGATACAGCAGTCACTCCGGTGAAGGGTCTGGGTCACCTCGTAGGAGAGATAGGGGTTAAATCCGCGGCAGATGGAATTGTCCAGGTGCTGGCAGTACACCTCTCCCGCCTCCGTCATCCCCATGGCCTCAAATTGTTTCTGCCAGGGGCAGGCGTACACCCGGTTTTCAAAATCCGGCCCCCAGGAAACCACCTCCGACTGGTTGGAGAGCCCTAAACGCTCTGCCGTTTCCGTATTGACCCATTCCCCGTAGCGGCTGTAGGTCTCAAAATTCAGCTCCTCCCCGTTTCGGATGGCCCGCTGAGCCATCCGGCGGCCGCGCTGGCCGGCGTGGAGCTGCGTCCCGTGGATGAATGCCTGTTTCCCCCGCTCCCCAAACCGCTCCGTCAGATAGTGATAAAACTTTGCCGCTATATAGGCGTGCACCATTTCGTTAAACCCTGATTCCCGTTCCGGCTGCGTGTTCGTCCCGGACGGCTGCATTCCGCTTAAATCCGTTTTTCCTGTGCTCATATTCTGATTCTCCTTCCCCATGATTTCCAGTCTTTGGTTTCTCTGTTTTCTCGTTTCCATTGTAACCCATTTTCCTGCCCCGGCCAAGTCCCTGCGCGTTCTCCTCTGCTCAAATCGCCGGAATAGTATGGCTGCCCTAACCGTCATTTCCCCTTTTTCCACCTATTCTTTAGATTTCTTAAGATTTTCCCCACCCCAATCTTCCCTTTTTATGGTTTATGATAACGCAGTAACCTGACAGGACCGTCCAATATTTGGAAAGGAGTTTCTATGAAACAGCCAAGACCGATCATCCAGGTGAGACGTCTGCGAAAAATATACTGTATGGGAGACGAGAAGGTGACCGCTTTAAACGGAGTGAGCCTGGACATTCTCCAGGGAGAAATCTGCTGTATTTTCGGCACCTCCGGCTCCGGAAAAAGCACCCTTTTGAATCAGCTGGCGGGCATGGAAAAGCCCACCTCCGGAGAGGTGCGGATCCGGGGCGTCCGGGTGTCCAGACTGGACGAGGAGGAGCTGGCCGCGTTCCGCCAGCGCTCCATCGGCTTTATCTTCCAGTCCTACAACCTGCTCCCGTCCATGACCGCAGTGGAAAACGTGGCCATGCCCCTGATGTTTCGGGGGATTCCCAAAAAAGAGCGGGAGGAAACAGCGGCCCGGATGCTGCGTCAGGTGGGGCTGGGACACCGGCTGAACCACTATCCGGGGCAGATGTCCGGCGGACAGCAGCAGCGGGCCGGCATCGCCAGGGCCTTCGCCGCCCAGCCGGAAGTCATTTTCGCCGACGAGCCCACGGGAAACCTGGACTCCCGCACCACACGGGAAATCATGGAAATGATCACCGGATTTGCGAGACAGCTCCACCAGACCATCGTGCTGGTGACCCACGACCCGGAAATGGAACAGTACGCCGACCGGGTGATCCGGCTGGTGGATGGCACGATCATCTCCAACCGGGTCCGCTGACCCTTTTTCTATTTTATACCTATGGAGGAATACGATTTATGAAACGAAGTACATTGATCCGTGCCCGATTTCTGGCAGCCGCGTTCTGCCTGTGGACGGCCGTATCGCCGGGAATGACCGCCTGCTTAGACGCTCCCGCCACGGCCATGGCCGCTCCGGGGACAGCAAACCTTAAAACCATTGCCCCCCATTTCCTGACCCCTGGGCTTTTAACCGTTCAGGCAGCCACCCCTCAGCTGTCCGGCAGTCCCGGCACAGCCGCCTCGGCCCGCATCGCCACCCCGTCCGTGATCCCCGGAGGCAAAGGGGGCGAAACATCACCGGAAAAGAAACCTGCGGGATACGCCTTTTCCGTAACCGATTACCGCCTTCACCACTCTGAACAGGTCCGGGAGGAAGTCACCTCTTTAAAAAAGGGGGAATCCGCCCGCCTGACCATCCGCCTGTCCAGCTCAGCCCTCACGGGAAAGGACGTGAAAAAAAGTGATTTTTCCGTATCCCACCGCCGGGACGGCTACCGGGCCGACGGCTCCCCCACAGTGAAGATTCTCTCCAAAAAGGACGATCCCTTAGAGCTGCAGATCACCTTCCCGAAAATCACCTACCTTGGAGGGGACACCGCTTTCGGCTTTCAGGTCCGCCAAAAAGGTGCTTTGGAGGAGGCAGTTTCTCTCTCCGTTTCCATTGACGAGACGGAGCGCGCCGACGTTTCCAAAAGCAGCGGGAAAAAGCGAAACCGCGACTCCTCCGTCTCCCAGCCGGTGATCCGCCTGGAGCGGGCCGGGACCTTTTCCCCCATGGAGCCGGGCGGCTCCGCCGCCCTCACCCTTCGCCTGAGCAACCTCAGCAAAGAGACGGACGTGGAGGATCTCACCGCCGTGCTGACCCCCGGCCCCTCCCTCTATCTCACCGGCGACACCAATTCCGTAATCGTGGGGAAATTAAAAGCCGGGCAGTCCACGGAAATCCAGGTGGGCCTGCAGGCAGGGCAGGACTTATCCGGCGTTTCCCAGACCCTGGACGTGGAGCTGCGCTACAACTATGATGCCGACGGCCAAACTGCCGCCGTCACCTCCGCCCAGAAGGTGACAGTCCCCATCCGGGAAAACAGCAGCTCCGGCCAGCCCTTTATCCGCATCAGCCACATGAGAAACGGCGGGGAAATCGGGGCCGGACAGGCGTTTCAGACCACCATCCGCCTGGAAAATACCAGTCACAGCCAGGTAAGCGGCCTGATTCTCACCCTGGAACCAAGCGACCAGATCGCCCTCATGGATCCGGAGGACACCTACCTGGTAGGGGATCTGGCCCCCGGACAGACCGCGGATGTGACCGTCAATTTAAAAACGTCCCAGGAGCTCTCCTCCCTTCCGTCCCAGCTGGTGGGCGTAGGCCTGAAATTTGATTACGACTCCGGCAAGGGCACCGTTCAGGGAAGTATTTCCGGCAAAATCGTTGTGCTCACCGCCGGAGGGACCTCAAAGCTTGGCGCTCCCACCCCCAACCTGATCATCCGCAGCTATTCCTACGGAGGCAGCGCCCAGGCGGGACAGGTATTTGACCTGGTGATGGAGGTGGCCAACACCAGCCGCCAGCTCCCCGCGGAGAACATCCTTATGTCCTTAAACACAGGGGAGGGGCTGTCCATAAACGACTCCTCCAACACCATTTACATCCCCTCCCTGGCTCCCGGCGCCACCGAGACCAGAACCGTGCGGATGCAGGCCCTGTTCCAGTCCAAGCTCCTGTCCCCGAAGGTGGACATCTCCTTCAAATACGAGTACGTGGACAACAAGGAGCGCAAGCAGAATTCCACCGCGGAGACCATTTCCATCCCCGTATATCAGCCGGACCGGCTGGAAGTGAAATCCCCCTCCTTCCCTGACGGGGTTCAGGCCCAGGAGGAAACTGCCATCTCCCTGCCCTACGCCAACAAGGGCCGGGGCGACCTCTTTAATCTGGAGGCCAGACTGGAAGGCGACATCCCGGTGCTGGAGCGGGAGGTTTCCCTGGGAAATCTGGAGCCGGGAAAGACAGGCACCATTGATTTCCTCGTAACTCCCGAAACAGGCGGCTCCTTCGAGGGCCAGGTGATTGTCACCTACGAGGACGATGCCATGAACCGGAAGGAATTGACCGTGCCGGTGAAGTTCCAGATCAAGGACGCCCCCGCCCCGGATCTGCCCCTGGTGCCGGAGGAAACGGAGCGGTCCGGCAGCCTCCTGCCCTTTTACCTGACGGCCGTCCTCCTCGCCTTCGCGGGAACGGGAGCGGCAATGTTTGTGAAACGGAAGCGAAAGGGCAAACAGGAGAACCTGGAAGAAACGGCGGAAGACGCCGGCGACTGGGAAACGCTGGACTGGGACGAAGAAGATCTGGAAACGCCGCAGTCCCCTGACAGCTCCCGAGAGGAGGCCCGCCATGAAACATAAGGACCTGTTTCGCGTCTGCCTGCAAAATCTCCTGCGGCACAAGGCCAGGACCCTTTTGACCGTCATGGGCGTGGTCCTGGGCTGCTGCTCCGTGATCATCATGATCTCCATCGGAATCGGCATGAAACGCTCCCAGGAGCAGGCCCTGTCCATGATGGGCGACCTGACAGTTATCAACGTATACCGCACCGGAAAAAGCAAAAAAGCGGCCAAGCTGAACGCCAAAGCCATGGCGGCCATCAAGGCCATTCCCGGTGTCCAGGCCGCGACCCCAAAGCTCACCGCCGACCAGCTCCCCATCAACGTCTACGCCGGAAAGGGACGCCGCTACCACTGCATTTACACCTCAGTGGTGGGCCTGGAGCCGGGCGCGGCGGAACAGATGGGCTACCGCCTGATAGAGGGAAAATGGAACAACTCCGGCCAGGACCATGTGCTGGCCGGCAAGGATTTCGCGTTCCTCTTTGAAGACACCAAGCGGCCTTCCGACCGGAACATGAGAGATCCCTGGGAGAAGGACGCCGAACCCTATTTTGACATTATGAAAACGCCTCTAACTCTGGAAATCGAAAGTGGAAAAGAGGACGGGAAAAAGCAGACGGTGGAACTGACTGTGGACGGACGCATGAAGGAGGATTACAGCAAAGGCATGGAAACCTCCATGGGCCTGGTTTTCCGACTGGATGACCTGCAGCGCATTATAGAGGCGCAGCAAAAGCTGGCGGGAAAGAAACCGGACCGGCGTCAGGGCTGGGAAAACGCCATTGTAAAAGCGGAAACCATCCGGCAGGTGGCGGAAATCGAAACGCAGATTAAAAAGATGGGGTTCTCCACCAGCTCCATGGAAAGCATCCGCCGCCCGATGGAACAGGAGGCCAGGCAGAAACAGCTCATGCTGGGCTGTCTGGGCGCCATTTCCCTTTTTGTGGCCGCCCTGGGCATCACAAATACCATGATTATGTCCATTTCCGAGCGCACCCGGGAGATCGGCGTCATGAAGGCCCTGGGCTGCCACGTCCGGGATGTGCGGCGCCTCTTTCTTTTAGAAGCAGGGGCCATCGGCCTGGCGGGGGGCATCACGGGAATGGGTGTCAGCTTTCTCATTTCCGCCCTCATGAATCTGGCGGCAGCCGCCGGCATCGGAGGCGGGTTCTCCTCCGGGGGATTTGACGGGGCCGATCTGTTTTTCTCTCCGGATATGGGCGGCCTCTCCACCGCCGTTTCCATCATCCCCTGGTGGCTGGCCCTGTCCGCCGTCCTCTTTTCCACCCTCATCGGGGTGGGAGCCGGATATTATCCCGCCAGACGGGCGGTGAACATCCCCGCTCTGGAGGCCATCAAGCACGACTGACGGCGGACTCCCTCCCGCCGGAGGCTTTTGTGTCATAGGAAACGCAGTTTCCTGTTAAATAAAAATCGGAGGCAGGTGGGACGCCCGGCGCATTCCCGCTGGCGTCCCGCCCGCTCTTATGCTATGATAGGGGGACAAAGGCCCTGTGCCGGTTCCCGGAAACCAGACAACCTTTACTGTAACGGAGGAAATACCATTGATACCAAAGAAAATCTTATTCGCTGACGACGACCCGGAAATCCGCTCCGTAGTTCGCGTTTTACTGGAAAGCGAGGGCTACGAAGTGATCGAAGCCGCCGACGGCAGGGAGGCCATCCGCCTGGCGGACGACTCCATGGACCTGATCATCCTGGACGTGATGATGCCCGGCAAAGACGGCCTTTCCGCCTGTGTGGAAATCCGCAGGCGGCTCACCGTTCCCATTCTGTTCCTGACTGCCCGCACCCAGGACTCTGACAAAACTGTGGGGTTTGGAGCCGGGGCGGACGACTATCTGGCCAAGCCATTTTCCTACGCGGAGCTGGCCGCCAGGGTGAAAGCCCTGATCCGGCGCTATCACGTTTACCGGGGAAAAGAAAGCTTTGAGGCCGGTTCCGCCCTCACCATCCGGGATCTGTCCATCGACCGCCGCACCGGCCAGGTCACCCGAGACGGGGAGGAAATCCACCTCACCGATTTGGAATACCGGATACTCCTGCTTTTAGCCTCCAACCGGGGAAAAATTTTCACCATTGAAAATCTCTACGAGAGCGTGTGGGGAGAGCCCTTTTTCTACAGCGCCACCAACACGGTGATGGTTCACATCCGGAACCTGCGCAAAAAGCTGGAGCTGGACCCGAAAAATCCCACCTACGTGGTAAATGTCTGGGGAAAGGGGTACCGCATTGAATAAATCCGCCTTCTTCTCCCGCCTGAGCCTACGGCTGATGCTCACCGCCACCTTCGCCTTCCTCGTAGGCTCTCTCCTTTACGCCTTTTTCAGCATGGAGGCCTACCGTTACCTGGATGCCAAAACCTCCAGCCAGGAGCTGTACCGGACGCTGGCGGACGGCTGCGCGGACCGCCTCCAGGACTACGTTTCCGCAGGAAGCATTTCCCTTTCCGACACCGGAGCCCTGGACGCCTGGGCCTTTTCCGAGGAAAATATGGTCGTCACCCTGTACCAGGAAAATGAAGTCATTTACCAGAACGTGGACCTGATCATCGGTGACAATTTCCAGCCGGCCTTCAGCTACTCCATCTCCTTTCAGGACGGGACGGCCCTGGCCCTGATCCTCTGTGTCCCTTCCGGCGGCAGCTATCTGGCGGCTGACTTAGCCTGCGGTTTCCTGGCCATCATGACCGCCCTGCTCATCCTCTACGCCTTCATCCGCAGAAAGATCCGCTACATCGCCCTGCTGGAGTCGGAACTGCAGATTTTAAAAGGCGGAAACCTGGATCATCCCATCACCGTCATCGGAAAAGACGAGCTGGCCTCCCTGGCCACGGAAATGGACCATATGCGCCAGGCCATCCGGGACCGCCAGGCCAGAGAGGAACAGGCCGTAAAGGCTAACCGGGACCTGGTCACCGCCATGTCCCACGACCTGCGCACTCCTCTCACCTCCCTGTTGGGCTACACCGACATCCTGCTCTTGGGGAAAAATGACGGCCAGCAGGAGCAGTACATCCGAGCCATTCGGGACAAGGCCCGCCGCATCAAGGAGCTGTCGGACCAGCTCTTTGAGTATTTCCTGGTGTACGGAAAGGAAAGAGAGGATCTGAATTTCCAGCCGGTAAACGCTGTGGAATTCCTGGGCCAGGTGGTGGAGGAAAGCCTGTTTGACCTGGAAAGCGAAGGATTTTCCGTGGAGCGGGAGTCGGACGAGATCCGCTGCTCCCTGTTTACCGACATCCCCTCTGTCCGCCGCGTGTTCGGAAACATCTTTTCCAACCTGTCCAAGTACGCGGACCGCTCCCACCCGGTCCAGGTCCGTTACCGCCAGACAGAAGACACTCTCCTGATCCAGTTTCGCAACCGCGCCGCCGGCCCCGCCGCAAATGCCGAGAGCAGCGGCATCGGCTTAAAAACCTGCGAACGCATCATGACCGCCCACAGCGGCATCTTCCGCTACCGGCTGACAGAGGAGTATTTTGAGATTGAGGTGGGATTTCCCATTAGAGGGGATGAATAGGTGCGTTTATCCGGAAAATAACGCTGTGCAAAGGAGATGATACTGTGAAATATAAAACGATTTATCTTTTAACTATCATGATGGCTCTTTTGGTGTTCATGGGCGGCTGCGCCCATGGAACGGATTCTGGAACTGCCGTTGGGGAAAGCACTTCCAATGCGGCAAAGGAAACATCTGCCGCAGAGGATAGTGCGGCATCCTTCCAGCATCTGGCAGGAAACTGGAGGCTGGATTTTCACCGCACCGACAGCTCCCTGTTTGGCACCGGCATACAGTATGGAAATCATATGGGAATTTCACAGGACGGAGAACTGGATTACTTTATCGGAATCAGCGCCGGCGGAACCGGGCAATGTGCTGCGCAGGAGAACGGCATCTTTACAGTAGCGATTGAACCGTATGAAAGACACAGCTCAGAGCAAGAAATCTTAACCTTAGAATATTGCAATTCAGACGGAAACGAATCCATACAAATGACCTGGCATGAGGAAACCCTTTATTGGGTACGGGAACGGGAACCCAATCCGGCAACTCCCAGCGACGAAAGCGAGCCTTCCCGTACCTCTGACGCGGATTCCTGACTTTCGTAAGAAATAGCTTCTTGGGAATAGGTAAACCCAGGACAGGAATTCCTCTTTTATCTCCTCAAAATGCACGCCGGAGCGCACACTCGCGCCAGCAGCCATTTTCCTCTGCGCGGAGTGTGCCGCTCGAAAAAACGGCTCTGCGCAGCTTTCCCCGCGCAGAGCCGTTTCCCAGGCAGCAGCCTGGTCTCATCCGTTTCTAAATCTGATACTCCTCATAAGATTTCTCGCAGGGATTTCCCTTGCAGAAATAAATCTTTCCCTCTGTCAGGTTGACTACCATGGAAAATACCGTTCCCATCCGCTTGCCCTTGGGCTGTTCCATATCGTCATGACGGCAGATGCTGGACGGATACTCCACATGATCTCTCAGCACTTCCATAATGTCCGTTTCGGAGATCTCCTTCCCCTTCTTTCTCAGCAGCTTGTCCGCCCTTCCCAGCCTGGTGAAGGAGTCTGTAAACTTATATTTGCAGGTGTCCTTCCTGGGAAGAATGGGAAGACGGGGGCTGACAAAATGGTTGGTATGAACCAAAATGCCGTCTTTTGGATACAGGACATCAAAATCCTCATTCTCAATTTCAATATCCACGCATTCCCCGTTTTTATGGCCGATCATAAAGTTCGCGCAGCAGCCTAAGGGCAGTCTCACCGCGGCGCTGATGGCCTCCGCCAGTGTCCGGCAGTCCAGGATTCCTCTCATGGCCAGATGAAGGGGCAGCCCCTTCGGCGCCTGATCTGTGGACAGGGCGTTCAGATAAAGGCAGATTCCCGCACTGTTCACTCCGGTTTTCCCGATAATTCCCGCCTCTGTGACCATAAAGATGTCCGGTTTTCCGTTTTTCTGCCGGATCTTCATCATAATCATGGAATTTCTCTGGCTGGTCTTCCAGTCCCAGTTGTGGGCCAGGAATGCCTGGCCTCCGGCTCCCGCATCGCTGCTGATTCCGATGGACGTGCAGCCGCCGTCTGCCTTGTCCATCTCATTTCCCACAAACACCAGCTCACTCCTGCAGTTTAAGGCCAGAATATCCTCAAAGGAAAAGCCGGAACCGTCCGCGACCCCTTTGATCTCCTCCATATAATCCGGATTGTACTCCATGATAATATCCCGGAACTTTAAAGACAGCTCCTTCGCCCGCTCCCACTCCAGATTGGAGTAATCCCGGAACATTTCCTGGTAGCAGGCGATGGTCCCCGCCACCTTTTCCTTAAATATACTGCCGTGCTGATACCCGATCTCATACGGTGTTCCCTCAATCTCTACAAACGGAAAATTCTCCATACACGTTCCTCCTATCTTCCCGGACGTTTACATTCCAAACACGTTTCCCAGCACCTCTGCCATCCCTCCGGAGACGAAAAAGGTTCCGAAAATAACCAGCAGGGAAACAAACACACCCTTCCATCCGATTTTCACAAATTCTCTCCAGTCCCGGCCGACGATCACACCGGCGTAGGCGAGAATGGGCGTCACCACTGCCATCAGGTTCACCTTGTTGGCCCAGTAGATAATAAACCCGGAAACCGGGGAAAAGGGCATCGCCAGCACCATCCCGATCAGGGCGATATAGGCCACCGCCGGCAAATCTCCCGGGACAAAATGTTTTATCGTAAGCCCGGCCAGGCTGATGGCCGCGAAAATCAGCATTCCCGGCAGAGACTCCAACAGCACTCCGCCATAGCCCACCACATTACAGGCCACCGACAGGATGGCGACGATCACAAACGTCATACACCAGTCTATGAATTCTTCCCTTAAGCTCTTTCGTTCCATTTGGCTCCTCCTATCTTCCCTTGCGCATTGCCTTGTAGATCACATTCCCCAGGGGCACCGTGATAAACAGCCCCAGATATACGGAAATGGATGACGAGATCACGTTGCTGATGCTGGCAAACGCAGTAAGCACATCCGCGCTTGCCTCCGGCGCCGCCTCCATGATGCCCGCCAGTCCTGCCGTCATCATAGACGCGCTGCCTGCTCCCACTGCCATGGCCGCCGACTCCGGCGAAAAGATGCCCAGGCTTACAAAAATGGGAGGCACAATGCTCATAAATATGGTTCCGAAAATAGTTCCCACAATATAACAGGTCATCACGCCCTTAAACTCCGCGGAATCCGGTCCGAACATATCCGAGATCAGCGCCACATTGGGCTCCCGGCTCATGGCGTGGGTCATTCCCACTGACTCCCGCCCCATTCCCAGCAGCAGGGCAATGGGCAGAGCCACAAAAAGCGTTCCCACATTTCCCAGGTTCTGAAGGATCAGCACCGGGCCCGCGCTGATTACGTCGTTGATGGACGCTCCGCTGGTGATGCCTAACTTCGCCATCAAAAACGCCACGCTCAGGGTCAGAAAGGCCGATCCGATCTCCGCCTGCTTCTCCTTGACAAACCGTATGGGCTTGATCATGTAGACCACGAGAACAAAGATCATGGAATACAGCAGGGGCAGCAGGGTGATCGTCACCCCACTCACAGGAATCTTGATAGCGCCAATGGCCTCCGCCAGAATACAGCAGAGCAAAATCACGATATGAAACTTATAATCCGCCCAATTTTTTTCTTTCCACATAAGAAACCTCCTCTCACTGCCAGATCTTTTTCACGACCTCATCCCCCACCTGGCAGGTGGTTGCCGTTCCTCCCAGGTCCGGCGTCAGCACACGTTTTTCCTTCAGAATTTCCTCAATGATTTCAATCAGCCTCTTTCCCCAATCCTCATATCCGAAAAAGTCCAGCATCTGGCTTGCCGACCACACCGTAGCCAGCGGATTGGCCTTTCCCTGGCCCGCGATGTCCGGCGCGGAGCCGTGGATCGGTTCAAACATGGACGGGAACTCCCGCTCCGGATTTAAGTTTGCCCCCGCGGCTAACCCCATGCCTCCGGAAATCGCCGCGCCCAGATCCGTCAAAATATCGCCGAACAAGTTGGAGGTGACTACGATCTGAAACCGTCCCGGGTCCTTCACCATAAACATACTGGCCGCGTCCACCAGATAAGACTGCGTTTTCACGTCCGGATATTCCTGTCCCACTTCCTGGAAAATCTGATCCCAGAACACCATGGAATAGTTTAAGGCGTTCCCCTTGCTGACGCTGGTCAGTGTCTTCCCCTGTTTCCTGGCCAGCTCATAGGCATAGCGGATGATCCGCTCGCAGCCATGGCGGGAAAATACTCCCTCCTGCAGCACCACCTCATGAGGTTTCCCCTTAAACAGCCAGCTGCCATTTCCCGCGTACTCTCCTTCGCTGTTCTCTCTGACAAAGATCATGTCAATGTCCTTCCGGTCCACATCCTTTAACGGACAGGGAGCTCCTTCCAGCAGCCGCACCGGACGGAGGTTTACATACTGCTCAAAATTTTTGCGGATCGTCAGAAGCAGCCCCCACAGGGAAATGTGATCCGGTACTCCCGGATAGCCCACAGCTCCCAGGAAAATGGCCTCAAACTCCTTCAGTTTTTCAATGCCTCCCGGCTCCATCATCTCCCCTGTCCGCAGGTAATACTCGCACCCCCAGGGGAAATACTCAAACTGAAACGCGAAACGGCCGTCCCGCTTCGCCACCTCCTTCAGTACCTTCACCCCCTCAGCCAGCACCTCCGGCCCGATCCCGTCTCCCGGTATGACCGCGATTCGATGTGTCTTCATGTTTCAACCCCCTTCTCAATTATTTTCTGATTCCATAGTAATCTTTTCTTTGTTATCAGTAAAATATATTTTTCCGATGGATTAATAAAAAAAAACTATGACAGGAATCTTCTTCCCTGTCATAGCTCTTATTCGGCATTTCTTCTTTTTTCTCTCAGGTCTTTCGCGTATCGTTTCGTAAATTCCAGAAATCTGGTGGCATCGTGAAACATATGCTGCCGTTTCTTCCAGACCAGCCCGATCTGGATCTGCAGCGGCTGTTCCAGAGAAATTCCCTGAATCTCCGGCACCGTCTCCGCAATGTCCCGAAACATAAACCCGGCGGCGATTCCGCTGGATATAAATTCCTTTATGGTGTAAAACTGACTGGAATAGTGAATGATGTTGGGCTTGTGTCCCGCCTGGGCGAACCGTTTCTTGATCACCACGTTCTGATAAAACCCCTCGTTGAACATCACCAGCGGTTCCCCATAAATCTCCTCAATGGAAACGGAGCTGTTTCCCGCCAGGGGATGGCCGGCAGAGACGCAGAAAACCGTCTCTGTGTCCGTCATTGCCAGAATGTTGTAGGCCTCTCTGGAAATCTCGTTGATGGGGAGAATGGCGAAATCCAGCACGCTCTCATCCAAAAGCCCCAGCAGGTATTCGCTACCTCCCTCCCTGGAGTTTAACATAACCTCCGGAAACGCGTCCTTAAAGCTTTTATACATCTTGGGAAACAGATATGTGCCGATCATGGGCGGAATCCCCAGATTGATCCGTTTTCTCTGATTTCCCATGTCGCACATCATCTGGGTGAGCTCCTCAGACTGCTCCAGCAGCGCCTGGGCCCTCTCGTAAAAATACATTCCCTCCCGGGTAATCTCAAAGCCCTTGTTGTTCCGCTGGAGGAGGAGCAGTCCAAACTCCTCCTCCAGCTCCCGGATTGCCATGGAAACCGACGGCTGAGACACGTGGAGCTCATTTGCCGCCCTGGTAATATTTCCCGTCCTGCACGCCGTGCAAAAATACAGCAGCTGAATCAGTTTCACTTCTTCACCCGCTCCTCCAGCATCCTGCAAAGCTCCGGGATCTGGGACTCAAATTCCACGCCGTACCATCTGGGCTCCGTGGAGGACGCGGTGGCCTCAATGCACACCACCACAAAATCCGCCGCCAGGGCCAGGGCCTCCCCCAGCTCCAGCCCTCTCATCAGGCCGCCGGTCACTGTGGCCGCGTAGAGATCTCCCGTGCCGTGAAAACTCTGGGCGCATTTTCTCGTAAAATAGGAAAATTCCTTTCCGTTCCGATCCAGATAGGCCACACCCAGCTTGTCCGGCTCATAGCTCACTCCCGTCAGCGCCGCCGTTCCGCAGCCCAGCTCCAGCAGTTTCTCCAAAAGCTCCCGGATGTAGGTTTCATCGTACTCCGTTTTATAGGGCATTCCCGTGAGGAGGCAGGCCTCTGTGATGTTGGGAAGGATCACATCCGCCTTCGCGCACACCTTCGCCATGGCCGCCGGAAACTTCTCCCCGAAGGCGGGATAGAGCTTTCCGTTGTCCGCCATGGCCGGATCCACGATTGTCAGCCCCTCTTTGGTGGAGAAACGGTCAAAAAACTGACAGATCTGTTCGCACTGCTCCTCCGATGCCAGATACCCCGTATAGATCCCGTCAAAGGTGATCTCCTCCTTCTCCCACACATCGGCGATGGGCTCGATCTGGTCGGAGAGATCCTTGCAGGTGAAATGCTTGAACATGGTGTGATTGGACAGCACCGCCGTCGGCAGGATTCCGCACTCCACTCCCATGGCGGAAATCACCGGCAGAGCCACCGTGATGGAACAGCGTCCAACGCAGGATATATCCTGAAGTGTGATAATTCGTTTCATAAATCAATACCTCCCTGTCTGATGTCTGATATGCAGGTTTCCGGGCCCCCCAGGCCGCCGCCTGGGAAAATCCCGGAAACTCGTGTGTTTCATATAGAGAAGTATAGCAAAAGTGGCTTGGTTTGAAATAGCCAGAATCCTTCTTTTTGATGAGGCCAGTTTTCTGTTCCCGGGAATCCATAACGGTTACCGTTATTTTCCGCCTTTTCACTCCAGCTCAATCCCAAAATACCGGCTCCCCCACTTTGCCATCTCGTAAAACACCGGCAGCATCTCCCGCCCGGCTTCCGTCAGGGAATACTCCACCCGCACCGGCATTTCTTCGTACTGCCGCCGCTCCACAATTCCTGCTTCCTCCAGGCGTTTCAGTGTGGAAGAAAGCATGGTGTTAGTGGTATCCGCCAGACTTCGTTTCAGCTCTCCAAATCGCACAGCATCCCGCCTCTGCAGCTCAAAAATCACTCTGGACGTCCACTTTCCCCCAAGGAGCTCCAGCGTCTTCGCCACCGGGCAGTCCTTTCCGGGATCCGCCGTCTTGATTCCCTCTCTGAATTCTTCCAACGTAAGCATTCTTTCCTCCTTCGGTACGTTTTTTCGCACCACATACGTTTTTTCTGCGTACTTGATTTCTCTGTAAAATATAGTACGATAATTATACCATGTTGAAAAAAGAAATCAACCTGGCAGTTACATCCATTTATACTAGGAGGAATTTTTATGAATACACTTACTGCGATCCGATCTAGAAAAAGCCCGGAAACCTTTCTTTCCACCCCCCTAAAGCGGGAAACCATCACCGCCATCGCTGAGGCCGGGAACTACGCTCCCATCTTTGGGCACATTCATTTTACTGTCCTCACCGACCCGGAACTGCTTCAGGCGGTAAATGACCGTTCCATTGAAATGATGAAACAAAGCGGAAATGAATTCGCAGAGAAAATGGCGAACACCCCCGGCTACAGCGCCACCCGGAACGCCCAGGCTATGATCCTGCTGTCCGCACCAGGCGGACATGACGCTATTGGCTTTGCCATGGCAAATGTGTCCTGCGCGGCGGAAAATATGTGCCTCGCGGCCACGGAGCTTGGCATCGGCTCCCGTTTTATGATGGGACCGGTGATGGCCCTCTCTCAGGAACCCATCCGGTCTGTCCTCTGCCTGCCGGAAGGCTATGAGCCCCTTGTAGCTGTAGCGCTGGGGAATGTGGAAGGGAAATGTTCCCAGAGAAAAAAAGAAATGAACAATGTGAACTGGGTCTAACGCGGGGCATTGCCTGCGCGTCTTCACCGAACGCTGGCTGTCCGCCCGCGCCGGAACACGGCCGCGCAGACAGCCAGCGTTTTCCCTACGAGACGCCGTCCCGCCCCATCACGCCTTCTGTTCCCGGATCCACTCCGCCCACGTCCTGTAGTATTTCCCCAAAATATGGACGCCGTCAGAGGAATAGCCGGCTCCCAGACTGCCGGTTTCGTCGTCAAACAGGCTGTTCACGTCAATATACCCGCAGCCCTTGTCCACGGCGATCTCATAGACCTGCCGATTGACCGCGTTGATGCGGTCGTTTCCGTAGGCCGGGTTCTGGTCGGATTTCTGTTTCGTGACGTGAAGGTTTGCCCCCAGGATCACGTAGGCGTCCGGCTGGGCCGATTGGATGAGATCCACCACCTTGGAATACTGTTTCACAATGGACGGATCAGAGTAGCCCAGCTCATTGATCCCCAGCATAAGGTAGATGGTGGCAAACTGCCGCTCCGCCAGCAGAGCCTCCAGGCCCGTTTTCCGGCCGTCCACCTCCACCTCCGCTGAGAGGACGTTGAACACGCTCATTCCCTTGTTGGCAAACACGGTGGCTCCGTCCAGCCCGCCGTACTCAGAAAGCCCCACCGTCCGGGAGTCCCCGATAAAGAGGGCCGTGGAAAAATCCGCCTGCCAGCTGCCCTCCCCGCCGGTTTCCGGGGACGTCTGATCCTTCGTTTCCTGTTCCGGCGCGGCCTGGGCCGGGGCTCCGTCCTCTGTCCCGCCCTGGGCTGAGGCGTCAAGTCCCTGGGAAAGCGGCGTCAACGCGCCGTTTTCCGCCACGGCGGCCAACGGCGTTTCCGGAGCCTCTCCTCCGTTTCCGGCGCCGCCGTCCCGTTTTGCCCCTTCTCCATTTCCCGCGGGCTGCTGCCCGGGCCCTTCAAATCTCACATCCTCGGAAGGGGTGGCACTCTGCGCGCCTTCCTCTCCCGGCAGACTCCCTTCCGTTTCAAATACCGGTCCTTCGGCGTCCGCCATCTCTCCTCCCACAAACGCCGCCACCCGCTCAAAAAATCCGTTTCCCTCAGGCGGCAGCGCCACCGCGGCGGCCACGATCAGGCTCCCGGTCAAAAGCAGGCTGTACCAATGCTGTCGCTGTTTCATCTATCACTTATCCTCCATGGGTCTGAATTGTCACATTTAAAAGCTGAAATACAGGAAGGGGTCATTCTCCCCCATCTGAATGCAGTATACGGAAATCCAGAATACCGCCAGCAAAATCACTGCCGTCACCAGCGTATTCCGATACCGGTCATAGAGCCTTCTTGGCCAGCCGGTCATGAAAATCAGTCCCGCCGCCAGGGAAATCCCGTAAAGCCTTCCATATTTCAGATAGTCTCCCGCAAAATACATCACGTCCTTGCCGCCCTCCAGAAAGGGGAACAGGCGCTGGAAATACACCGCCAGCTGTCCCGGGTCCCCAATGGCAAAAATCATCCACGTCAGAGGAATGGCAAGCATCATATACAGATGCCCCAGAGCCGGCACCCGGTGAAACAGGCGGGCCAGGCCCAGCTTTTCCAGAGTCATGAGCACAAAAAGGGTCAGACCCCAGAACAGGAAGTTCCAGCTGGCGCCGTGCCAGAATCCGGTGAGGAGCCACACTGCCAGCATATTGCGGAGCATCACCGCCGTCCCCCGCCGGTTTCCTCCCAGCGGAATGTACACGTAATCCCGGAACCAGCTACCCAGGGTGATGTGCCAGCGCCGCCAGAATTCCGTCATGGACAGGGACATATAAGGGGTGGCGAAGTTCTGAGGCAGCTCAAAGCCCAGAATCCTCCCCAGGCCCACCGCCATAAGGGAGTAGCCGCAGAAGTCAAAATACAGCTGCAGGCTGTACGCCGCCGCCCCCATCCAGGCCAAAGGCGTGGAAATGCTGTCGTAGCCGATGGCCCCCACCTGGCTCCACAAACCGCCCAGACGGTCGGCAATCAAAACCTTATACCCCAGGCCGATGGTCAGCTCCCGCAGGCCGCTCTCCACCATCCCGGCGGAAAGGCCGCGCCCGGAAATCTCCTCAGCCTCGTCTGGATAGCGGACGATGGGGCCGGAAATCAGATGGGGAAACATCCCCAGATACATTCCGAAATTCACAAAAGAACGCTCATACTTAGCCTCCCTGCGATAAACGTCTGCCAGATAGGCGATGGCCTGAAAGGTGTAAAAGCTGATCCCGATGGGAAGGGCCGGCCGGTACACCGGAAGGGTCACCCCCACCTTGAGAAGGGCAAACATCTGATTCAGATTTTCCGCGAAAAAGGCGGAATATTTAAACAAAAGCAGCCAGAACAGGTTGTAGGCCACCCCCACCGCCAGCCAGCGCCCCCGCGCCGCCCCCCGGTTTCTCCGCCCAATGAGGGCTCCCACCTGAAAGTTCACCGCGATGGAGACGGCAAACAGGAGAAAATACAGGGGGTTGTCTTTCACCCCATAGAAGTAAAATGCCAGGCTGCCCGCAAACAGGCAGAGGTTCCTGTGCCGTTCCGGACAGGCAAAATAAAGAAACAAAAAGACCGGCAGGAACCGGAATAAAAAATCAAAACTGCTGAATATCATTCTTCCGTATGTCTCTTTCTGTTATTTTTTGGTATTTTTTGTTATTATTTGATGTGGTTGCTATTTTCTTCGTTTTTTGTGCTTTTATTGGGATTCAGCGCCGCTCAGCGGCAGAAACAGGCATTTCCCCGCCCTCCGCCGCCGTTTCCCCACAAACACAAAGACCGGGGCCAGCAGACAGCTGCCGCCCCGGTGACTCCTTTTCCTGTGGATATCGGATGAAAATGGGCTACTGGACCCACACGCCGCTGGCGTCCACGTAGTAGCCGTCCGGCGTATAGGCGTTCTTCACCATGGCGCCGTCGGAGCCCATGTAGTACCAGTTGTCCCCGCTCTTGGCCCAGTAGTCCTTGGCCATGGCGCCGGTGGTGCGGAAATAGTACCACTCTCCGTTGGCAGCCTGCCGCCAGCCGGTAGCCATGGTCCCGTCGCTCTCAAACCAGTATTCCTGGCCGTCGATGGTCATCCACTCTCCCGCCGCTCTCCGGCCGTCCGCCTTTACAAAGTACCACTTCTCCCCGCTCTGTTCCCAGCGGTTTCCGGAGACGGAGGCGCCGCCGGTCAGGGCGCTGTAATATTCAAATCCGTAATCCAAAAGGGCCTTCGTGTCCTCGTAGTGGGTGGAAGAACTTTTCATAATCACCGCGATCAGGCGCACGCCGTTTTTCTCCGCGGCAGTCACCAGGGTATTGCCTGCCTTGGAGGTGTAGCCCGTCTTTCCGCCGATGATGCCGGGATAATACCGGGAATCGGTGGAGTAAAACATCTTGTGCCCCATGGTCACCGTCTTGCCCGACGGATTTTTCGACGTGGGGGCAATTTTATAGCTTAAGGTGGAGGCCACCTTCTGAACAGTGGGGTTGCTAAACGCCGCCCTGGCGATCAGAGCCATGTCGTAGGGCGTGGTTTTATGGTCCGCGTTGTTCAGACCGTTGGGATTTTCAAAATTGGTGTTTTGGCATCCTAACTCCTTGGCCCTGGCGTTCATCCGAGCCGCGAAGGCGCTCACGCTCCCATCCATATGCTCCGCCAGGCCGTTGGCCACCTCGTTGGCAGACTTTAAGAGCAGGGCGTATAAGCAGTCCTGTACCGTCAGCTTGTCTCCCTCTACCAGATTGATGGTCACCGCGCCGGACTCCAGATTGGTGGTGGCCGTCTTTGAGAAGGTGACGACCTCGTTTAAATCGCAGTTTTCCGCCACCAGCAGGGCCGTCATCAGCTTGGTGATGCTGGCCGGGTAAAACTGGGCGTTCTCATTTTTTCCGTACAGAAGCTTTCCCGTGCCGGCGTCAATGAGGGCCGCGCCCTCCGCCTGGATCTCCGGGGCTTTCACGGTGGAAACCTGAGCTCCGGCTCCCGTTCCGGCCGTGGTGGCTCCGCCGCCATTTCCCAGCACCGATCCCGGGCCCACGTTCTGGGTGCCGGAAGAAGGGGTATTTGGGGTTCCGGACTGGCCGCTACCTCCCGGGGTGGACGTACCGGACGGGGTGGTATTTCCTGTCTGGGGCGATCCGCCAGGTCCCTGCGTGGTGATGTCCGCACCGGTTCCCGGAGTCTGGGTGGAAGATGACCCTCCCGTATTTCCCGGAGTCTGGGAGGATGAGGGCGCGGAGGAGCCGGTGCCTGAGGATACGTTCCCCGTGGGCACGGGCGGCGCCGTGATGGCGGCGTAGGATGCCTGGGAAAGCGCCAGACTGGCGCAGAGTGCCATGATCAAAATAGAACTGCGTCGTTTCATATGTATAATCTCCTGTGATTTTCGTAATGTTTATCAGAATCCGGGCAGAGCGCCCGGCGCCATAGAGACAGTATATCACAGATTTCCCTCTAAAAATATGTCAACTTTCTTAACATTTTTCCCCGCCCCTCCTTCCGCCCCCGTTCCTCCCTTTTCTTTACGGAACCCATTCCCGGAAAAAGGAAATTTCTGCCTCCTCTACAGTCGGTTTCTTCCCTTTCCCGCCGCCGTCTCCGCCCTGCGGGCACAGCAAAAAGCAGGCGTGAATCCGCCTGCTTTCTGTCCGTTCCTCTATTGGTTCCTGTTCGTTTTTCCGGCCTGTCACTCCGCCGTTTTCTGATCCAGGCTGTCCTGGAGAATGTCCATAAATTCCTCTCCCGTGATGGTCTCATGGGCGTACAGGTATTGGGCCAGGGAATTTAACTCCCTCATATGGGCCCTCAACAGTTCCTCCGCCTTCTGATACTGGGCTCTCACCACCTCGATCACCTTCCGGTCAATCTCCGTGGCCGTCTCCGGGGAACAGGCCAGGGACGAATCCCCGCCCAGGTACTGATTTCCCACGGTCTCGAGAGCCACCATGCCAAAGTCGCTCATGCCAAACCTTGTGATCATGGCCCGCGCCAGCTTTGTGGCCTGCTCAATATCGTTGGACGCTCCTGTGGTGATGGAGTGGAAGATCAGATCCTCCGCCACGCGGCCGCCGGTATAGGTGGCGATCTTGTTTTCCAGCTCCTCCTTCGTCATCAGGTTGTGCTCGTCCTGTTCCACCTGCATGGTGTAGCCCAGGGCGCCGGAGGTTCTGGGAATGATGGTGATTTTCGTCACCGGGGCCGAATGGGTCTGCAGGGCCGCCACCAGGGCGTGTCCGATCTCATGGTAAGAAACCACCATCTTTTCGTGGTCGGACATGATCTTGTTCTTCTTCTGATAGCCGGCGATGACCACCTCCACGCTCTCCTCCAGATCGGCCTGGGTCACCACCTTGCGGCCGTTTCGCACCGCGTGAAGGGCTGCCTCGTTCACCATGTTGGCCAACTCCGCGCCGGAGGCTCCGGCGGCGGCCCTGGCGATGGCCGCGAAATCCACGTCATCGGAAAGTTTCACCTTTTTCCCGTGCACCTTCAGAATATCTTCCCGCCCCTGAAGGTCCGGCAGCTCCACCGGGATCCTCCGGTCAAAACGGCCGGGGCGCAGAAGGGCCGGATCCAGGGAGTCCGGCCGGTTGGTCGCCGCCAGGATAATCACTCCCTTTTTGGCGTCGAAACCGTCCATCTCCGTGAGAAGCTGGTTCAAGGTCTGCTCTCTCTCATCGTTTCCGCCCATGACGCCCGTATCCCTCTTTTTGCCGATGGTGTCGATCTCGTCGATAAACACGATACAGGGGGCCTTCTCGTTGGCCTGCTTAAACAGATCCCGCACCTTGGCGGCGCCCATGCCCACAAACATTTCCACAAATTCTGAACCGGAGATGGAGAAAAAGGGCACGTTGGCCTCGCCGGCCACCGCCTTTGCCAGAAGGGTTTTTCCCGTTCCAGGAGGGCCTACAAGCAGGGCGCCCTTGGGGATGGAGGCGCCGATTTCCGCGTAGCGGCCGGGGTTGTGGAGGTAGTCCACGATTTCCTTTAACAGCTCCTTGGCCTCGTCCTCACCGGCCACGTCGGAGAACCGGATCCCCTCTGTGGACTGGACGTAAACCTTGGCGTTGCTCTTTCCGAAGGTCATGGCGTTTCCCATGCCCCCCGGCCCCATTTTTTTCATCATCCAGCGGGACAAAAGCTGCCCCATCACCACAAAGAACACCACCGGCAGCACCCAGCTGAGCAGAGTCTGCAGCAGAGGGGACATCTCCTTTACGATGGGTTCGCCGAAATTGCGGATCCCGGCGTTATACAGGCGGTCCACTAAAAAGCCGTCGTCCATCCGCCCCGTCTTGTAAAACCGCTGGGGCGTGCCGTTGTCGCTGAAAATGATCTCTCCGTCCGTCACCTGGACCTCGTCCAGATCCCCGTCCTCCGCCATCTGGAGAAACACGCCGTAGTCCACTTCCTGGACCTGGGCGGAAAACAGAGACGGCGTCACCAGAAGATTGAACAGCAGCAGCACCGCCATCACAATCAGGTAATAAAAAATCAATGGTTTTTTTGGTGTTTTTACCTCTTGCATATCCTATTCCTTTCTCAGTTTCTGCACTAACGCGCAAAGCTTTTTTAATCCTTTTAAAATGTCTTCCATGTCCTCCGGCGGCTGCTGCCGGAAGGCCTCCCCGCAGCAGCTCTCCAGCTCCCCGGTCAGTCCGTTTAATACCTCCCGGCCCCGACCGCTGATAGTCACCACCACCACGCGCTCGTCCTCCGGGCTGCGGCTGCGGACGATGAGCTCTCTCTGCTCCAGCTTTTTGCAGACTGCGGTGATATTTCCGCGGAGCACCCCCACTCTGCCGCTTAATTCCCCCACGCTCTGGGGGCCGTCCCCCTCTAACACCGCCAGCACGTGAAACTGCTGTATGGTCAGTCCATACCGGCGGCAGGCCGGGACAAAATACCCGTCCAGGGCGTCCTTGATCGCCATGGACGCCGCCAGGAGCTCATTGCGAAACTCTCCCGCGTTCATCGGATCCCTCCTCTGTAAATTATACTTAAATTAAGTATTTTCTATATTATACCTGATTTGTGTCTTTTTTATGTTCAAACCATAAAATAAGTCTAAAGATTGTGTTTATGGAAATTTTAGGGGCGGGGATGGGATAGCCTTTTTCCCACTACACAAATCCGATATATCTGTGCGCGTGAGCACGCCCATCTATATCGCCGCCATCCGGGGCTTTCACAATAAAAAGCCGCCAGGGACGGCCGAAGCTGCTTTCTCAGCAAACTCCAGCCATCCCTGGCGGCATCAGAGGTCTCCCTCTATCTTCTTTTTCTCTTTTTATACAGATCACTGCGGAAATTGTTGAAATGAATGACCAGGGTGACCAGGCACAGGGCAATGCAGATCCACTCTGCCAGCATATTCCCCAGGTTCAGCCCCAGCACAATGCAGGTGACGGCGTCGATGAGAAACAGCCACCGCTCCGCCCGGTAAAGCCTGGGAAGGTCAAATTCCTCCTCCCGCAGCCCCGTTCCATTTTTATTTCCCATAAAAATCAGGAAATCCTTGTTCATAAACAGCATTACCGTCTCAACAGCGCAGGCCACTCCGCTGAGTAAGAATAACATATCCATCTTTCTCTGTCCTCTCCTTGGGTAAACTTTTGAAGACAGGAGTCCCGTTCCTCACTGCCTACCCGGACAGTATATCACATTTTCCAGCTCCTCCGCAATCATTTGCAGCCATTCCCCGCTGCAATCCTCTCCCAGGGCAAAGAGGGCCCGGCACACCAGGTCCCTGTTTTCCCCGATCTCTCCCCGGTCCGTGAGGCATTTTAACCGTTCCAGAATCCCTATTTTCCCGTCCCGGATCTCCAGAGGGCCCGTCCAGAGCTCTCCCGCCTCATAGTCAAAGAACCGGCCGCAGGGGTTTTTGCAGACGGTGCAGTCCGGCAGCAGCCGCGCCTTTTTCTCGTGAATGCGGGCCTCCAGGGCGGAAACCGGATCTTCCGCCCCCTCCAAACGCCCATTCTCCCCGGAACTCTCCGGCGCGAACATCATCACCAGGGCCTCACGGATCAGCCCCATGGTCTCCCCGTCCGCCGGGATCCGGTCCGCGGTGCGCGCCAGCCCCACTGCCGCTCCCAGGAGCCGTTCCAATGGTTTCGTTCTCTCCATACCGATCTCTCCACTGTTTCTTAAGAAAGAATGTCTCCCTCCACGGAAATGGTCACTACCTCCAGGGGCAGGGATTTTCCGCTGCGCTCCAGGGCTGTCCTTACCGCCCGCTCCAAACCGCCGCAGCAGGGCACCTCCATGCGCGCCACCGTCACGGTGCGGATCTCATTTCTGCGGAACAGCTCCGTCAGCTTTTCCGAATAGTCCACGGGATCCAGCTTGGGACAGCCCACCAACACCACGTGATCCCGGATAAAACGGTTGTGGAAATCCCCGTAGGCGTAGGCGGTGCAGTCCGCGGCGATGAGCAGGTCCGCTCCCTGAAAATAGGGGGCGCCTAAGGGCGCCAGCTGGATCTGCACTGGCCACTGGCGCAGCTGGCTGACTG
Source organism: Lachnoclostridium sp. An14 (assembly GCF_002160755.1). Lineage (GTDB taxonomy): Bacteria > Bacillota > Clostridia > Lachnospirales > Lachnospiraceae > Lachnoclostridium_A. Next base: position 157,132 of record NZ_NFLE01000003.1, on the reverse strand, counting down.
CCGCCCTGGGGGAATGTCCGTGGCAAGCGGACAAACCATCTTCTGAACCGGCCCCGCCAAGGGCTCTGGAGGCCGCTCCGGGACATCCCCCATGGCCGGACTCTGCCGTTTTTCCTCCTCCCAGGATTCTGGGCGCCGTTCCGGGGCAGCCGCAGGCGAACGCCTCCTTCGCCGTTTCCGCCTTTGCCCGCTCCAGGTTTTCCATATGACGTTTCACCGCCTCCTCGTCAAAGGCCGCTGCCTCCCGCTCCTCGAAGGAGATGGCCCCTGTGGGACAGGCGGGCAGGCAGTTGCCCAGGCCGTCGCAGTAGTCGTCCCGGATCAGTTTCGCCTTCCCGTCCACCATGGCGATGGCTCCCTCTTTGCAGGCGCTGGCGCACAGGCCGCAGCCATTGCATTTTTCCTCGTCAATCGTGATAATTTTTCTGATCATACTTCCTCCTCTGAATCTCTTTCCCTTGACCTTATGGGGCAAGTATACTATAATTCCTCCAAAAAGTATGTTGGAATTCCAACAAAGGAGGAAAAAATGTTATCCCACACCCACGACAAAACCCTGGCCGCCTCCCCCCTGTTTCAGTCCATCGGGGAGGCGGACCTGCACTCCATGCTCTCCTGCCTCTCTGCCAGAAAACGGGAGTTTGGGCGGGAGGAAATCATTTTCCCGGAGGGGGATCCCATCGTCCAGATCGGCCTGGTGCTCTCCGGCTCCGTCCACATCGTAAAGGAGGACTACTGGGGACGGCGCACCCTTATGGCCTCCATCGGGCCGGGGGAATGCTTCGGCGAGGCCTACGCCTGCGCGGCGAAAACGCCCTTTCCCTTCACCGCCGTGGCCGCCTCCCCTGTGTCCGCCCTGTTTTTGGATGTGAACCGGGTGCTCACCACCTGTTCCTCCGCCTGCCCCTTTCACGCCAGGCTCATCCGCAACCTGCTCTCGGCGCTGGCGGAGAGCAACCTGCGGCTGGCCAGAAAAATAGAGAGCACCTCCCCGCGGACCATCCGCGAAAAGCTGCTCTCCTATTTCTCCTCCCAGGCCCGCCTGGCCCGCTCCTCCGCCTTTACCATCCCCTTTACCAGGCAGCAGCTGGCGGAGTACCTGTCCGTGGACCGCAGCGCCATGACAGTGGAGCTGTACCGGCTGAAGGAGGAGGGGGTCATCTCCTTTGACAAGCGGGATTTCCGCCTGCTCTGACCCATTTTCAGCCCTCCCGGCCGAAAGCCCCGCGGCTACGCCGTCTCCCGCTCCAGCCCTTTCATCATCTTCATTTCCCTGGCGATAAAGGTGGCCGTCACCAGGAAGGCTGCGAAATCGGCCACCGGGCCGGCAAACACGATTCCCTCAATCCCCAAAAACAGCGGCAGTATCAGGATCAGGGGAATGAGGAAAATCACCTGCCTCGTCATGGACAGGAGCAGCCCCTTCACCGGTTTCCCAATGGCTGCGAAAAAGTTGGAGGAAATGATCTGTATCCCGTTTACGATGATCATAAACAGGAAAATCCGCATAAACCGGGTGGCAAATTCATAGTACAGGGCGTCGCCGCTCCCGAACAGGGACAATATCTGCCGTGGGAAAAACTGGAACAGGCAAAAGCCGATGGCGGAAATCACCAGATCGCACTGAATCGCCAGCTTATAGGTTTTCCGCACCCGGTCATACTGGGCCGCCCCATAGTTAAATCCGATGATGGGCTGGCTGCCCTGGGAGATCCCAATGATAATGGAAAGCAGGATCGCGTTTGTCTTCATCACAATGCCGCAGGCCGCCAGAGGGATTTCCATGCCGTAGGCCGACTGGGCGCCGTAGTAGGTCAAAGAATTGTTTAACACGATCTGCACCAGGGTGATGGCCACCTGGTTTAAGCTGTTGCTCATCCCCAGGGAGGCGGTGGACAGGCTTTCCTCCAGGCTCAGCCGGAAATGGCTCCGCTCCAGCTCCACATTTTTAAAATGCCAGATGTAGCGCAGGGCCATCAGGAAGGAAAAAAACTGCCCGATTACCGTGGCGATGGCCGCCCCTGCCACTCCCATATCAAACACGAAAATGAAAATGGGATCCAGAATGGTGTTTAAAATGGCTCCCACCAGCATACAGGTCATGGAGTATTTGGGGCTGCCGTCGGCCCTGGCCAGGTTGCTCATGGCGTTGGTCACAATGAGCAGAGGCATTCCCACCGCGGTGATCCTGGTGTAGCTGATGGCGTAGGGCATGACATCCGCTGTGGCTCCGAACGCGGTGAGCATAGGCACAAGAAAAATCTCCACCAGCACCGTATACAAAATGCCGAAGGCAAACATCATGCAGACACCGTTTCCCACCACCTTCGCCGCTTTGTCCTTCATCCCGCCCCCTAAGTAGAGGGAAAAGCGGGAGGCGCTCCCGATGCCGATGAGCAGCGCGATGGCCAGGCAGATGGTTGTGAGGGGGTACGCCACGTTGGTGGCGGCGTTTCCCAGATAGCCCACGCCCTGGCCGATAAAGATCTGATCCACAATGTTGTAGAGGGAGCTCACCAGCATGGCAATGACGCTGGGGATGGCAAATCCCTTTAACAGTGTGGAAATTTTTTCATATCCCAATGGATTTTCCCGTTGTTCTTCTTTCATTCGTACTCAAACCTTTCCTTTCTCCCTGATTATTTCTTCCGGATGTCCTCCCTGCAGGGAAACACAGTCCAGCATATTTTTCCCCGCCCGTTTTAACAGAGTTCGGAACAGCTCCCGTTCTTCCCCGGAAAACCCCTCCTGCAAAATATCCTCCGTTTCCCGGCAGATCCGAACGATCTCCGGGTACAAGTTCCGGGAGTGATCCGTGGGGTAGAGCCGCCACTTCCGCTTGTCTTCCTCACAGGTTTCCCGCCGCAGAAATCCCCCTTTTTCCAGAGCCGCCACCGCCCTGGTCACGTTGCTGGGGTGCACGTAAAAGCTTTGCAGAAACTGGTCCTGGGTGATGCCCGGCTCCGCGCACACCTTCAGCACATACATATGCTGGCTGCTGTTTATCCCTAAAGGGGCAAGCTGCTTGTCCAGATACATCCGCTTGTACCGGTCCGCCACCGCCAGCCACCGCAGTACCTCTTTTTCCATATCTCCTCCTCTCTCCGGCCGCGCCGGACTCCGTATCGCTGTCAAGACTTGACTATTTTACCATATTTTTATTGCGTGCGCAAGCAAATAGTTTGGAGAGGCTGGATATGGGACGCATTTTCCCGCGACACAAAACGGACATGACCGCTAACGCGGTCATCGCGAATCATGAAAGCCAGATGGCTTCACGCCTACGGCGTTCCCGCCATCTGCCGACGGTATTCGAAATCCGGGCTGCCGCCCTACTTTCTCATACCGTCTTGCCCGTCTGATGCCGATATATCTGGGCACGCAAGCGCGCCCAGATATATCGGCGCCATCCGGGCTTTCACACTAAAAAACGCCCGCCGCGGCATCTCGCCACAGCAGGCATTCTTCCCGATCCCTTGGGATCAGCGGATAAACATATTCGCTAACGGCAGTCCCACCACTAAAACCAGGACCAGCTCAATGGCTACGAACATCAGGTCATATTTGTAAATATCCTTGGCGCGCAGCCACTCTTTGTTTCCGAACAGCATCGCCGCGAAGGGGGACGCCGCCGGAGTGGCGATGGCGCAGGCCAGCACGAACATACTCATGATCGCCGCGATGGGGGCGGAATTTACACCCACGGACAGGCAGTAGGTGGCGATAACCGGCTGAAGGATCATACCGATTACCAGGGAGTTGCAGATATTGGTGAGCACACAGCCGATCACCAATACCACAATACTGAACACCATCGGGCTCATGTTCTGGAAAATCGGGGACAGGACCGTATTTAAGAAGGTGATCACACCGGTGCTGTCGTTGGTCAGCACACTGCCTAAAAGGATGGCAGAGGTCACCAGGAAATACGTGCCCCAGGCAAAGGGAACCATGTTGTCCTTCACGGAGAACACCGGCTTTCCGTCAGAGCGCAGCACACAGAGGATTACCATAAACAGGATGGCGACGCCGTAGGAGTTGGCACTCAGCCAGGCCATTCCCGGAAGGAACGGGAAGATGCTGGGAAGCATCATGCTGAGCAGGAAACATACGATGACCACCGCAACCATCTTCTGCTCCTTGGACAGGGGCGGAAGGGGATTCTTATTTAACTGCTCCAGAGTCAGATCCTGCAGCTTGCTCACATCCGGCCGCAGCACAAACTTGGCAAACAGGATGATGGCGCCGGCACAGACAAAGCCGTAAACCAGGGCCACCAGGAGCCACTGGGCATTGTTGATCACCACGCTGGTTCCCAGGATGTTGGTGGTGATGGTGGCGTAGTTGGAAATCAGGGCCAGTCCGTTGCTCATGTACGGCGGAACGGGGAAACCGATGGCAGCACCCACAGCGATGAGGATGATCATGATGGTGGGGTACGCCTCCTTCGGTTTCATGCCCGTATCCTGGAAAATATCATACAGGATGGGCCAGAACAGGAAAATGGGGGCAAAGCAACCCACAAAGGCCGCAATCAGCACGGAACCGATAAACAGCACGGCCGTAAACGCCCAGGGCCTTCCCACGATCACCTTTCTCGTCAGGAAGAAACGGCCGATGTAAGCGCTCAGCCGGTGCACCTGCAGAGTGTTCATAATAATCATCAGGAAGAAAATCTGAACCACCGTCGGGTTTCCAAAGGTGGCGCTGAGCACGGAACCCATGGGGCCGTAGTCCGACGCTCCGATCATGAAAATACAAAACAGGCTGGACCACACCGGATCCGCCGTCGTCCACAGATACAGCGTCCCGATAAAGATTCCCAGGATCTGCTTTCCCACTGGCGTAACGCCCGGCAGCTCCACCGGCATAAACCGGATCAAAAGCATGATCGCCAGGCCCACAACAAAGTGTACATACACCATTTCTACCTTTTTCTTTGGCATACTAATAACCTCCCAAGCGAAATTTGTTATTATATTAACATTCTTTTTTTCCAGATACCAATAGCGCCGGTTAAGAATCCATGAATATGTGGAAAAAAATAACCCGCTGTGTTATAGTAACAGCGTGGAGGGATATAGATATGGAAGAATGTACGATACGGGACCTGTTTATGAAACACGGTACCCCCATGAAAAAGCAAAAAAACCAGTTTATCTTTGACCCTACTGTTTCCAGGAACATGAGTGAGGCCTATTTCCTGGTGGAGGGAGTGGCATCTCTCACCGCCTTAAACGAGGAAGGCGAGGAAATGGTTTATCTTTATTTTAACGAACAGCGCATCATCGGTTTCGCGGAGATTCTGGCCCGGAAATACCGATACAGCCCTTCTGCCAGCCTGTTCATCCCTCCGGCTGCCTTCTGGATCACCGCCAAGTCGGACTGTGTGTACTACACCATGAAGGAGCCTGTTTTTTCCAGGCTGCTGGACGAGGACATCCGCTTTGCCGGCGCGGTGCTGGAGGCCATCTCCCTAAACTATCTGGAGATCATCAACAAGGTACAGCACACCCGGAACGTGGACAAGGAAACCCTGTTCTGCGAGTGGCTCCTCAGCTGCCGGGTGAAGCGAAACGGCCTGAGCATTGTGCCCAAGACCTTCACCTTCACGGAGGTGGCAAAATATCTGGGAATGCACCCGGTAACCGTGAGCCGCATCGCCGGAAACCTGCGAAACCAGGGCATATTAAGCCGAATCGACGGCTGCCTGGTCATCACCGACGAAAAACGGCTGCTGGAGCTGGTCCGCCGCGGCCGCAGCCGCCTGCAGGAGCCGGCGCTGCCGGAGGTTCCGCGGGGGTAGGAGGGGCGGAATTTTCCACTGCGCAGAGCCTGCCTCTCGCCGGAGACTTTCATGGCATAGGAAACATCGTTTTTTATACCACAAAAAATCCTGCCTTCCGGCAGGATTTTTCGTCTACATTCCAAAATAGCCCACGCCTGACTGCGTCAGATCCTTTTACCCTGCGAAACTGATAAAAGAAAACCAAAAACCTGAAAAAATCTCTTTTTACATCGTGTGTTTCTGATCTTCCTGCCCGCATACATCCTCTATCCATTCAAACAACTCGTCCAGATCATAGTCCCCCGTATGGATCACGCCCCACGGCAGGCGATGATCCACTCTTTTTCCCGCCATTCTCAGCCGGATTGCCAGAATTGACGAAATCGCCAGAGAGGTATCGCAGTCCGAGGCGCCATGACGGATCCTTACATAATCCGCCGTCCTGGCCTGAGGATCTCCGATGTAGGAAAGGGGGTTCATCAGATGGATTCGTCTGCTCTCCGCCAGTCTTCCTTCTCCGCTGCCATGCTCCGCGCTGAACGCGGTAAAGTGACAGTTTTCTCCTGTCTTCATGCCAAACAGTTCATTTTCCGGCGTACTCAAATCCAGCGCGTCAAAAGCAGGTACCGGTTTCATCCGGCCTCGGAAATCAATGTATCCATCCCAGTCCAGTTTTAAGGTCCCCGCTGGCTCTTTGATGATCCAAGGCGCGTCCGGCAGCGTTTCCCCGGCTGACTCTGCCCTCTGGGCGGACTGTTCCGCCAGTTTTTTGATCCATTCCTGGAACGATCCATTTCCCTGCCGATCCAGAGTCAAAGAATGGCCGGCCTCATCCTCCAGTCCAAGACTGTTTACATAAGCCGGAAAGAGGGATTTTTCCATGTCTGAGAGCCGGATCTGCTCCTCGCTCAAATCCCCTTCCCCGATTCTTCCGCTCCAGTGATTCCTTCCGCAAAATTCCCACTCGTAAGCCATATCCCCGTGCTCCAAATCCGTGATGGGACAATAGCAGGACGCGGCAAATACATCATCTCTTTCATCTGCCGCCCCGATTTCCCTTAGATACGGTTCGTAATCCGGATGATTTCCCGTACTTCCAAGGAGAGCAGATATGGCACCGCCTGCGCTGGTCCCGTTGGAAATGATTCGTTCCGTATCCCCCGGAATCACGCCGCGGTTATGGCGCAGATAGCGGATGGCCGCTTTCTGATCCACGATGCAGGCCGGGGCACCGCCTGTGTATCTGCCGTTTTCATCCTTCGTCCCACGGCCTCTCGCGCCGGCTGACACTACTACATAGCCTCTCAAAAGACCTTCAAACGCCGCGTTGGGACCTCCTTCCGGCCGCGGCCCCGGCGTCACCGGCGCGGAAGGCATATAGCCTCCCACGCCGTTTGGGAACAGGATGGGAGGCTGTTTCCCTCCCTCGGGACATCCTTCCGGCACGTAAATATTTAATCTCTGCACCTCTGGATTTACCGGATGCTTTACATACACAATATTTTCAAACGAACGGTAGCGCACCTTTCGTCCATCGGCCTCAGCCTCCCGGATCTGGCCGCCCTGTCCGTCAAATTCTAATGAAATTTCCATCTGAATTCCCCTGTCTGTCCTTTAATTTTCCCGTTTTCTCTCCGGCGCATCCACAAATACCATGGCAAGGGGGGCCGGAACCCGCAGGCGGATGGCCTTTGCCGGGCAGTCAAATACGCAGGCGTTGCAATGCCAGCACTCCTCCGGATAGCGGATGACCGGCGGACAGCCTTTTTTCTCCTGAACCCCATATACATCCACCGGACAGAGGTCCACACATTTGTGACAGCCTATACATTTATCTTTCTCAATGATCGGCGGCATACCTTTCACCTCCTATTTATGTTTATCCCGCCAACCCACAGACGGTCCTTTATCACTTTTTTCGATTGTGACAAACTTCTGATTCAGCAGGGAATTGGTAAAGGGGTAATCCACCCTCCGGTGGCGTCCTCTGGTTTCCTTTCTCTCCATCGCGCTGTAGAATGCCAGCTCTCCCATGAGGAACATATCCTCCACCTCAATGCAGCGCATAAACTCATGGCTGTTTTTTGCGCACATCCGCTCCACCTGTTTCTGGAGACGTTTCAAATGGGTCAGACCTGTTTGCATCATATGTTCGCTGCGGACATAGGGGCCGCAGTAATCGCTCATGACCTGCTGAACCGCCACATTCAGCTCCTTCCAGGACGGACAGGAATTGTCCGCGGGGCGTTCCAGGATCTGGCTGTGTTTCTCCAGCCACTCCGCTGCCGCCGGCATCTGTTCCGCGTTCCTGTTTTCTTTTCCCTGACTGTACTCGGCTGCGCTGACTCCCGCTATATGGCCAAACGTGGCCGCGCCTCCCATATCCGCCCGGAAATTTCCTGTTTCATCCCCGGCAGCATAGAGTCCCGGGACGGTACATCCGGCGTTTATATCAATATCAATGCCGCCTCCCAGGGAACCGCCGTCCTTCGCGTCAAACTCCACCATATGTTTCTTAAAATCAAAGCCTTCTTCCTTCAAATGGTCCATAGTCGCTACGTTTCCTTCATTTGTAAGGCCCCACAGCATATAGTCCAGATCCTCGTCCTGAATTTCCGAACAATTCATAAACACCGGTTCTCCCTGGGAGTTTTTCAGCGTGAACATTTCCCGCCACACATCTCCCGCCAAATCGCCGTACTCCTTTGAAGGCTTTGTCACAAATGGGCCTAAGGGCTTTCCTTCTATATCGCTGTACACACCGATCCATGTGGCTTTCCCGCCCCGGTTAAAGTATTTGCATCCTGCCCCCATGCCAGTCATATCCAGATTCACCAATCTGGCTCCAGCCCTGTAGGCAGCCGCCCGGCCGGTGCAGACATCGGAGGGGCAGCCGGCCATATTAAACATCCAGCCCATGGTTCTGGATCCAAACAGACGATTTACGTTTCCTGTGGCCAGCACTACGCTCTTTGCCCGGATTACCTGCATTTTCGGGATCTCCTCCGTGAGATCCACGCAGATTCCCCCTGCTACGGTCCCATCCTCGCCTGTGATAACCTCCGCAAACGGATGGTGATTGAGGATGGTGACGCCGCGTTTCAGCGCCTCTCTTGTAAAAATCGGTTTCTGTTCTCTGCCGGCATACTTCAGCCAAACCTTTAAGTGCCCTGGTTTGGCGTGACCGTTAAATTCCCAGTCCCCGTGCTCCCGCATTCCAACTCCCCAGGCGTCCCAGTCCTTCACCCGGTCAAAGCATTCATCCACATAGCGGCGTACCAGATCCATATCGTTATTTCCACCGATCTGGGACGATTCCATCTCCTGAATAAACTCAGACGGATCTTCCCCGTGAACCTCCGGGATATAGCAGAGAAAATGATCATTTCCCGTGGCACCCGAACCGCTTCTTTTTGAATTTGCCTTTTCCGCTACAATCACCTTCGCCCCGCGATCTGCGGCGGCGATGGCCGCCATCAGGCCGGCCACGCCTCCGCCCGCCACCAGAACGTCACATTCCAGGGGGGGATTTTGTTTCATTCCACTCACTGCAATTCCTCCTCTTTTCCTATTAATCGTATAACCAGGAATTTGCCTCGTCTGTATAAGTCAGATCTCCGGACAGCATGGTATAGTCATCCTTCAGCCTCATGTTGTCGATTCCCTTCCGATAGGTGTAGTACCTGGTCAGATTGATGATGGGGCGGGAAGGAATCTCCTCCTCGTAAATTTCCACCAGCCGGTCAATGGTAGCCTGATCATCCGTCTGAATCGCCTCCGCCAGCAGCTCCTGGAATTCATCGTTTTGCCAGCCTACAGCGTTCCTCGTATTATTGTTCATCTGATTATAGAAGTAGAACATAATGGTTCCCTTCGCCGCGTACTCATTTACAAACAGATCCCACTGAGAAAAATCGCTGAATACAGACATATACGTTCCCGTATCATGAATCTGAATCTCCACGTTGACTCCCATTTCCGAAAGCTCTGCCTGAAGGATCTGGGCGATGCTTTTCCAGCTGCTGTTATCACCTGTAGCCAAACGAAGGGTCAGCTCTCCGGGAGCGTAGCCAGCCTGGGACAGCAGCTCTTTTGCCTTGTCCAGATTGTAAGCGTACTTCCAGTTATCCTCCATCTCGTCCTTCCACTCCCGCACTCCAGGCATTACCACAGAGACTGCCGGATGGGCATGGCCGTTATAAATCCCCGCGACCATTGCAGTGTTATCAATGGCGTAGCTGATGGCCTGCCTCAGCTCTTTATTCTGACAAACAGACTGATCGGAACAGTTAAAGTACAGCGCCTGGGTCTGAGTCAGCGCAAATTCTGATACATTGTAGGTATCGTCCTCCATAAAACGGTCTACATCGGAAATCGCTGTCGTAGTGACAATATCCACGCCGCCGCTCTCCAGCTCAATGGAACGCTGGGCCTCCTCTGGAATGAACTTGTAAACGATCTTGTCCACATTCTGGAGCTGATCCTCCCGCCCCGTATCGTTATTCCAGTAATCCTCATACTTCTCCAGCACAAATTCCACTCCCGGAGTATAAGAAACCATCTTATAAGGCCCGGTACCGATTCCGCAGGTAAGCATATGATCCGGACTGTCGTTAAAGGATTTCTCCGATGTGATGTCAATTCGGCTCAGATCGTTTAAAAACAATACATTCGGTGTGTTGATGGCGATCTGAATGGTATAGTCGTCCAGAATCTCTGTCTCACCAAAATTGATATTCTGCGTGTGGCGCATAAATTCCGGAGAATCCGCCGCGTACTGAATGCTCCAGAGCACATCTGCCGCCGTAATGGGATTGCCGTCATGGGTGTGAATATTGTCGTGAATTTTAATCTTAATGTGGTTTCCATCCACCCACTCATAGCTCTCTGCCAGCAAGGGAGTGCACTCCCCGTTGTAGTCCCACTGGAACAGGGTCTCATAATAGCTTAGCCTGGTGCTCACATTGTCCTCATGATTCTTGGTGGACGGCTGGAAATTGGCAAAGTCTCCCTTTAACTGTACATAGACGGTGGACGTCCCATCCGCAGGTGCCTCCGCCACTTCCGTTCCGGAAGTCTCCCCGTTTCCCGTTTCCCCTCCGCAGCCTGTCATAGCTGCCGCCGCAAATAAGGCGAGGGCCATCATTGTTCCTGTCATGTAACCTCTTTTTCTCATCATCATTCTCCCTTCTTATTGATCACAGGTTTCTTTTACCTGTTGATTTCCTTCACTCTCCCGCAGGCTACCATATGTCCCTCTCCCATGTCCTGAAGACTCTGAGGAATGCTGCATTCCTCCCTGCAATACGGACACCTGGCCGCAAACCGGCATCCTGGTTTCGGCTCTACCGGTGAGGTAATCTCCCCCTTTAAGATAATACGGTTCCTCTTTACGTGTATATCCGGAATGGGAATCGCGGACAGCAGCGCTTTCGTGTATGGATGCAGCGGATTTTCAAACAGCTCCTTTGCCCCGCATTTCTCAATCATCTGTCCTAAATACATGACACAGATTTCATCGGAAATATGGCGTACTACGGAAAGGTCGTGGGTAATAAATACATAGGTGAAATTCCGCTCCTCCTGAAGATCCTGCATCAGGTTGAGGATCTGGGCCTGAATGGACACATCCAGAGCGGAAACCGGCTCATCACACACGACAAATTCCGGATTTAAAATCAATGCCCTGGCAATGCCGATCCTCTGGCGCCGTCCTCCATCCAGCTCATGAGGATAGGCATGGTACAGCCTCTCATCCAGCCCCACGGTTTCCATCATCTTCCTTGTCAGCTCCCGGATTTCTTCCTTTCCGTACCGCCCTGTCAGGCGCAGCGGTTCCTCAATGGTTTCCACGGTCGTCATTCTCGGATTTAAGGAAGAAAAAGGGTCCTGAAAAATAATCTGCATATGCTCCCGCAGTTTTCTCAATTTATGCTTGTCCACATGGGTAATGTCTTCCCCATGAAAATAGATCTTTCCATCTGTGCTTTCCAGCAAATGAATCAGAGTGCGTCCTAAGGTGGATTTCCCGCAGCCAGACTCCCCTACGATTCCCACTGTTTTCCCCTTTTCGATATGAAAACTTACGTCATCCACCGCATGGAGCATTCCTCCTGGGGTTTTAAAATACTTTTTCAGATGCTGAACCTCCAGCAGCCTTTCCATATCAACATCCCTCCTGACTTTTCCTGGTGCATCTTGAGAAATGGCCGGGGCCGATTTCCCTTAAACCTGGGTTTTCCTGACGGCATTCCTCTGTGGCATAGGGACATCTGGGCCAGAATTTGCACCCCTCCGGCAGATTTGCCGGGTTCGGCGTCAGCCCTTTAATGGGTTTCAGCCGTTTCTGATCACCGGCAAGGCTTGGCAAAGCCGCGAACAGGCCGTTGGTATAAGGATGGGCCGGCCGGTCAAACAAGTCCTCTTTGCTCCCCATCTCCACAATTTCTCCTGCGTAAACCACAGCCACGTTGTCACAGACCTCCGCCACAATCCCCAGATCGTGGGTAATTAGAATCATAGCCGTTCCCATCTGCTCCTTTAAATTTCCAATCATCTCAAGGACCTGCGCCTGGATCGTCACGTCCAGCGCCGTGGTGGGCTCGTCCGCGATGAGCAGCTCCGGATTACAGGACAGGGCAATCGCGATCACAACCCTCTGTTTCATTCCTCCGGAAAACTGATGAGGATATTCCCCGTAACGGGAACTGGGAATTCCCACCATCTCCAGCATTGCCTTCGCCCTCTCCTCCGACTCCTTTCTGCTCACATTTTCGTGGATGCGGATCCCTTCCGCGATCTGATCTCCCACTGTAAAAACCGGGTTTAAAGCGGTCATGGGATCCTGAAAGATCATGGAAATCTTTTTTCCTCTTATCTTTCTGATCTCCTTTTCCGGCATATGCAGCAGATCGTTTTCCTCAAACAGAATCTCTCCCCCGTCCACGCTCGCCGGTGGATCCGGTAAAATAGACATAATAGCCTTGGCAATCGTTGTCTTCCCCGCGCCCGTCTCTCCCACCAGACCCAGAGTCTCTTTCCGGTTGACGGAAAAAGAAACTCCATTTACCGCCCTTACGATCTCCTCACTGGTCCGGTATGAGACAGCCAGCTCCTTTACACTCAATAACAATTCTTTCGATTCCATAACAAGCGGCTCCTCCTATCCGTCAATTTTTCAGACGCGGGTCCATCGCATCTCTCAGACCGTCGCCCAGCATATTCAATGACAGCACCACCAGCATGATCGTCAGTCCAGGGAAAATGACAATATGAGAATATCCTCTGATGTAGTTTCTCCCCTCTGCCAGCATCGCTCCCCACTCCGCCGCCGGCGGCTGCACTCCCAGTCCAATAAAGCTTAAGGAGGCCGAGGTAAGAATCGCCGTAGCCACACTCATGGTGGCATGAACAAAAATCGGCGAAATGGCGTTTGGAAGGATATGTTTAAAAATAATACGGCTCTCTCGCGCGTTAATGGACCTGGCTGCCTCCACGTATTCCAACCCCTGCACATTCATACAGGAGGCTCTGGTCATTCTCACAAACCCAGGGACTGAAGAAACGGTAAGCGCGATAATACAGTTTTTAAATCCAGGCCCCATTGTGGCCGCGATGGCGATGGCCAACAGGATCGCCGGCACGGATTGCAGCACGTCCAGCAGACGCATAATCACCATGTCCACTTTACCGCCGTAATATCCCGCTACAGCCCCCAGCACCACACCGATCACTGCGGAAATCCCCACAGAGACAAATCCAATGATCAGGGAGTTTCTGCCGCCGTATAAGATCCGGCTGAAAATGTCCCGTCCCAGGTTATCCGTTCCAAAAATGTGCTCTCCGCTCGGTCCCTTTAAGGTGTTGAACAGGTCCTGTTCCTCGTAGCTGTAGGGCGCAATCACCGGGGCCGCCAGAGCCATCAAAACCACAATTCCTAAAAAAATCAGCCCGGCAATCGCCATTTTATTCCTCATCAGACGTTCAAACGTCAGGCGGAACATACTTTCTTTTTTTGCCGTTTTCCGTTCTTTTGTCATGTTTTCACCCCCGCCTTACGAATTCTTATATTTTGCCTTGATCCTGGGATCAATGTAGGCGTAAAGAATGTCTACCACCAGCATTACCAGGCTGAATACCACCGCGATAAACAGCACACTTCCCTGAATGGCCGGATAATCTCTCTTGTTGATGGCTGACACCATATACATCCCCAATCCCGGAATGGAGAATACGGTTTCCGTCACCACCACACCGCCAATCAGCCATGCCAGCGTCATCCCGGCGGAGGTGACAATGGGCATTAATGCGTTTCTCAGGGCATGGGAACAAATAATCACAATACGGGAAACGCCCTTCGCCTTGGCCGTGGTAATGTAATCCTGCCGGATTACTTCTAACATCGCAGATCTGGTTTGACGGGCGATGGAACCGGCGCTGCCGATGGCCAGGGATAAACATGGCAGGATGGATTCTTTAAAGCCTCCCCATCCGCTGGCGGGAAACCAGCCCAGCTTTAACGCAAATAATATAGAAAGAAGAAGGCCAATCCAGAATCCCGGCATAGCCGCCCCCACCAGGGCAACTACCATGGACACATTATCTAACACCGATCCCTGATGCACGGCAGCTAAAATCCCCATCACCGTGCCGAACAGCACCGCTACCGCCGTACTCTCCAGAGCCAGCAGGAATGTCACCTTAAACCGGCTGACGATCTCCTGGGAAACGTCCTGCTTTGTGACGTAGGACGTGCCCAGGCTCTTGTCCACCAAAAGCTGTTTGATATAGTTTCCGTAACGGGTCAAATACGGGTCGTCTAATCCCCATTCATCCCGCAGCTCCTGCACTTCCTCCTCTGAGGCATCCGGCCCCAGCAGATTTCTTGCCGGATCGCCATTGGCAAAATAAAGAAGGGTAAAAATCAAAAGAGTCACTCCGAACAGCACTGGGATCATCCACAGCAAGCGTTTTCCAATATACCGAATCATGTCTTTCTCAACTTCCTTTCCTCATTTATTCTGTCTCTCCACTCTCGATCCCTGTTTCCCTGTCTCCATCTCACCCGTTTCCTGTTCCGATCTCCCATAATTCCTTCCCCTTTCTTTTTATGAATCATTGACGCGTTGTTTTGGGAATATTTGCGCAAAACCCTGCAAATTTCCTTCATTTATTATTTATTTTTACTAAATTGTACTCTCTTATGCTTATTTAGTCCAATACCCATTTTCGATTTGCTTATAAAACAGATCTTATAAGAAAGCATCTTCAAATATGAATTTTTCTGCGTGCCGGAGGCTATTATGTCATAGACATAATAAAAAGGAACTACCGGTATCAAACAGATAGTCCCTTGCATCCTCTGGCTTTCAGTCTTCGGTTTCCAGCCTCTCCCTTACATATTTTAAAAACCTTCGGTTAGCCTCCGAGTACATGGCCATATCTGACCAGTACAGTTTTGTTCTGGCCTCTTTCAGCGCATTTTTTTCAGGAATCAGTACGATCTTGTCACACGCTTCATAAACCCGTTTCCAGGAATGAGGAATGAATCCAAAGGACGTCCCCTGAGAGATAAAACGCAGTTTCATAAAGGCGTTGTCCGTCACAAACAGACATTTGGGAATAAACCCGCTGAGCACACAGGCCTTGTACTCCGCCTCATAACCGCCCTCCTCATCCTTCAGAAAGCAAAATTCCTCATCCTTCAGCTCCTCCAGAGATATTTTATCCCGTGACGCCAAGGGATGCTCTCTCGGCACAATCACGTAATCCATAATCGGCTCCAGCGTTAATTCATTCGGCGCTCCCACCACACTCTCTGTAGATAATCCCACGATAAAATCGTACGCCGAATACGCGAAGGCACTATTCATGGTGCTGCCGTGGACATTGAAGGCAATATCTGGATTTTCCCGCTGAAAATCACAGATATAAGAAAACAGTTTTTCATTATACACCATAAATCCCACATTAATCCTCTCCCGCAGCTTGTTTCCGTCAATGGGCACCCGGCTCTCATTGACCAGATTTAAAATCTGCTGAGATAATCTCAAAAAATACCTTCCATAGCTGTTGAGCACCAGTTTTTTCCCATTGCGGTCAAAGAGCTTTGCCCCCAGCTCCGCCTCCAGGCGGAGAAGGCAGCTGCTCAGAGCCGGCTGGGATACGTGCAGTTCTTCCGCCGCCTTGGACATATTCTGATATTTGGCAATTTTCTCAAAATATTGGATCTGCAGCAGTTCCATTTACATCCCCCTTCTTCTCACACTCGTCCTGCCAATTCCCGCGCCAGCCGTATCCCCACCTGGTCTGAAACGGCTATCACTTCCCGGATTTCATTCTCCGTGATTCCATCTACATGGAATCCTCCCACACAGATCACGGCGCGTCCCAATGCAGCGCACACCTGCTCCGCGATCCTGCGGCAGATGGTCTCATCCTTATGCCCCAGGCAGTTGAGCACTGACGAGGTCGCGCTGATGGTTCCGTCCCCGGAAAGCGATGGACGGGGCAGCGACTGAACCACACAGCCAAGGTGGGAAGCTCCCCCCTGTACGCACAGCAATACATCCTTCCCCACCAAGGCCGCGCTCACTTCCAGGGCAGTGCCCGCTGCCTTCTCCCGCACCGTTACCATCCATTCCATCTTCGATACTCCTTTGCCTCAATTCCGAATGGTTCCACCAGCCGGGCCGCCACATGATACACCATCTCGTCGATGGTCTGAGGCCGGTGGTAGAATGTCATCATGGGAGGAATGATTCTCACACCGGGCAGCATGGAAAGCTCCTGAAGATTGCGCAGGTGGATCCCGCTCAGCGGCGTTTCCCGGGCTGCCAGCACCAGAGTGCGGTGCTCCTTCACCGTCACATCTGCCGCCCGAAGGATCAGATTCTCCCCATACCCGCTGTGAATCCCTGCCACTGTCTTCATGCTGCACGGCACAATCAGCATTCCTTCCGTCTGAAAGGAGCCGCTGGCTGGCCGGGCGCCGATGTCTCGCTCCTCCAGTACCACGTCCGCAAGGTTTCCCACCTGCTCTGGCGTCATTTCCGTCTCCTGTACCAGAGTGAGTTTCGCGCTCTCACTCATGATCAGATAAGACTCCATTTCCCGCTGCTCCCTTATAAGCTCCAGACATTTGACCAGCACCGGCATCCCGCTGGCCCCCGTAGCTCCTACAATAATCCTCTTTTTCATTTTTCCGCCTGCTTTAACCATTTCCCGGGATCCACCTCCAAAAATCTGGCCCTCACAAACCGGTTCTTCTGGTCATAGGGCACCGTACAGTCGAAAATGGTCTTGCAGGCAATCCCGTGATCCCGGATGCTCGGGGAACAGGAAGGATCGTTGGAGGGATCCAGCGGATGACAGCGCACTCCCGGGATCGTGATAATGTCCGCGTCTCCCTGAAATCTGGTATTCATTGCCCACAGCACATCGTTCATGTCGAAACAGTCCACGTCCTCATCCACCAGAAAAATATGCTTAAGCTCACTGAAAGCCGAAAACGCCAGCAGCGCCGCCTGCCGCTGTCTGCCTTCGTCACTGGAGGACAGCTTTTGAAACTGCAGCACCGCCATATACTTTCCTCCTCCGGCCGAGCCGCAGTACACATTCTTAAGCCGCCCCGGCATGGCTTTCTCCACCATGGCGTAAATACTGGCTTCCGTAGGGATTCCCGCCATGGAAACGTGTTCCTCACTGGGCCCAATGCAGGTCTGCATAATAGGGTTCCTTCTGTGTGTCACCGCCTTTACCTTGATCAGCCAGCACTGATCGCTGGCGGGGCCGGTATAGCCGGGAAACTCCGGCATCGCGTATCCGGTTCCGCTGTTTTGATCCTCTTTCACCCTTACTCCCGGCACCACTTCTCCCTCGATCACATACTCCGCGTTTGCAATCGCCATTTCATCCACGGTCAGACAGGGGCACAGTTCTACCGGTTCTCC
This sequence comes from Lachnoclostridium sp. An14, assembly GCF_002160755.1. Lineage (GTDB taxonomy): Bacteria > Bacillota > Clostridia > Lachnospirales > Lachnospiraceae > Lachnoclostridium_A. The sequence continues at coordinate 139,393 of NZ_NFLE01000003.1, read as the reverse complement.
CCGCAGGGCGCCGGCCACCGCCAGCTCATCATATCCCAAAGGAGTGGTCGGAGGCTCAAAGCAGGAGCCGATTTCAATGGCCGGATCCACCCCAATGCTAATGGATACCGGCAGACGCCGCCCCAGTTCCTCTGCCCGCTCCGCCATAGCTCCGATATGTCTCGCCCCGGGAGTAAAGAAGATGGACAATTCATCCTTTCCCTGAATGCAGAGACGGTGAATCGTCACATCGTGAGCTCCCGTGTCCGGATGGGTGGCATAACACATCCCCAGCGTAATATAAGGTCCGGCGTCATCCGGTGTGTTGGTAGGAGCGGGAAGAAGACGGTATAAATCAAAATCCGGCTCCTCTGCCCGATGAATCACCTGCTGGCATAAAGGAGCTTTTTTGCACTTCACCGGCGGTACCGGAGTCTCCACACTTTTATACAGCAGTCTGCCCAGTTCCTCCGGACGGCAGCCCAGCAGAGCCGCCACCCGCATCCGGCTGGCCAGGACGCCGATGACCACGCTCGCATCCGGATGTCCCTTCACATTCCGGAATATCATCGCCGGCCCCTCTTTTGTGGGTCTTTTTACAGTACCTCCTGCTCCCACGTACCGATATACCCCGGCCAGCTCCGCCATAGGATCTACCTCCACATCGGTTTCCACCAGCTGTCCATCCATACTCTCCAGGAGTTTCAGGGCACTCCGCAGATCTCTCACCTCATTTTTCATCGTTTGTCCTCCTTTTCTCCTTCCATTGTATTCCTTTCCCTATGGCCAATCAATTCCATCTGTAGTATAATTGTTTCCATATTGGAATGAATAAACATTCAGAAAGAGACGGTGACGCAATGACTTTTGAACAGCTGGACTGCTTTATCGCAGCCGTAGAGTGCAGCAGCTTTTTCCACGCGGCAGAAACGCTGCATATCACCCAATCCACCTTATCCAAGCAGATTATGAAACTGGAGCGGGAACTGGATCTAACGCTCTGGGACCGCAGCCGGCGCTCCGCGGTGCTCACTCCCGCAGGAGAGGTTTTTTATAAGGAGGCTCTGCATTTAATGTCAGAATATCGCAAGTCCCTTGCCACCCTGGAACAGTTTCGAGAGACCCTTTCCCAGACCTTGCGGGTAGGAACCCTTCCCATTCTGTCCCAATATCAGCTGTCCCCCCGAATCCACTCCTTTTCCTGTCTTCATCCGGAAATCCACCTCTCTTTGACCGAAGTGGAGGAACAGGAGCTATTAAACGGACTGGAACAAGGTGTTTTTGACCTCATCATCGCGCGAAAAAATATGCTGGATCTTCGCCAAATCACATTTTCTCCTCTGGCGGAAGACCGCATTGTGGCTGTGTTTCCCACCGCTCACCGGCTCGCCGGGCAAACGGCTGTCTCTGTACGGGAACTGGCCGGAGAGCCCTTGCTCCTCATGCCTTCCCACACCTCTCTTTATCGGTTCTGCATAGAACTTTTCACCGAACAGGGAATCCGACCCACCGTCTTTCAGACCCTGAGAGCGGAGACCCTGATCGGAGCGGCGGAGGCCGGAGAAGGTATCGGTCTCCTGGCGGAAGAAAGCTTTCGTCTCTTTCGTTCCTCGCGTCTGACCGCTCTCCCTCTGACAGACGCCCCCAGCCTGTCCATCGGAATCGCCCGCATAAAAAAGAAGCGGCTGCCCACTGCCGCAGCCGCCTTTGTCCGCACCATAACCGCGCAGACCTATAAAACGCCATATAAGGAAACCCATACCGGCAAAAAAATACAGCCGCAGTAACCGCTTGGTTCCATGTTCCTAAGACTCATAAAAAGTGTGCGCTTGGCGCACACTCGCGCCGGAGCGCGGCTACGCCAGCAGCCATATTCCTTTGGGCGGAGTCCGCCTCCTTACAGAGCATTCTCCTCCGCCCCATCCACATGATACTCCAAAATCGGTTTCAGCCGCCCGCTCCGGATCATCTCGCAGAAGATAGGCACCAGCTCCGGGTCGAACTGGGTGCCGGCGCCCCGCTCCAGCTCTTTTACCGCCTCGTCCACCGGCATACTCTGCTTGTAGCAGCGCTTGGACACCATGGCGTCGAAAGAATCCACGATGCAGAGGATCCGGGCCGCCAGAGGGATGTCCTTTCCCGCCACCCGTCTGGGATAGCCCCGCCCGTCGTAGCGCTCGTGGTGACCGATAACCGCCGGAATCACGTAGTCCATCAGGGGCAGATGACGGATAATCTCCACGGAGGAGGCCACGTGCTTTTTCATCACCTCATACTCCTCGTCCGTCAGCTTTCCCTTTTTATTTAAAATGTTTTCCGGAATGCCGATTTTTCCAATGTCGTGAAGAAGTCCCGCCTCCTTTACGATCTCCTGGAACTCCTCGCTGCCTCCCGCCTCCCTGGCCAGGGCCTCCGCGTAGTGGGCCACGCTCTTGGAGTGCTGGAAGGTATAGTGGTCCTTGGCGTCGATGGCCGCCGTCAGGGCGTAAATGGTGGGGGCGTACTCCTCGTACTTGCTCCGGTGCTGATCCCTGGCGGCCCCGCCTGTCTTTTCACTGATAAACTGGTCGGAATACACCATGATCCCGTTCTTTCCCGTCCGTTTCACATGGTACACCGCCAGATCCGCGTTGGACAAAAGCTCCCGCGCCGTGGTGGCCGCGTAGGGGATGGCGCAGATGCCGCAGCTCACCGTCAGAGCCTTGAAATACGTATCGTCCTCTCCCCGCTGCCGGTTGATGTCATTGATCTGGGCGCTGATATTTTCCGCCAGGCCCCTGGCGGAGAAAATGTCGTAGCCCGGCAGCAGCACGGCAAACTCTTTTCCGCTGTAGCGGCAGGAGCGGCCGCTCTCCCCCACCGTTCCCCGGATGATCTGGGCAATGTGGCGCAGGGCCTCATCCCCTTCCGCCTCTCCGTAAAGCTGGTTGTAGAGCTTAAAATCATCCACGCTGAAAATGATCAGGGCCAGGGACGAATTTTTATACTTTTCATAAAACTCATCCATGGTTTTTAGAAAATGCTCCCGGTTTAGCAGCCCGGTGAGCCGGTCCGTGCAGGCCTCCCGGTACGTCCGCTCATACATCCTGGAGTTTTTCACCGCAATGGAGCTCACCGACTGGATGGAACGGAGGAAACTGATGTCATCGTTGTCAAACCGCTCCCGGCGGCCCCGTTTTCCCTCTCTGGGGCCCAAAAATACCACGCCCACCAGCTCTCCGTTGTCCTTCAGAGGCAGAAAGCACTCCACCTTCATGGCGTCGATCTGCTCCTTCTCGTCCTCCCACAGGGATTTGTACTCCACCGTGCGCTTAAAATCCCGCAGCAGCAGGCATTCTCCCTCCCGCTCCATGATCCTCACAAGGGGATGGTCCCCGGTCATGGAAAAGCTGCGGTCGTCCAGGGGGCTGCTGCTGTACACCATGGGATAGCGCCCGTCCTCGTCCTCCACACAGATGTAAATCTTCTTCACATTCAGCACGCGCTCCAGCACGGAAACCATGGCCTGAAAAATCTCGTTCATCCGCAGGCTGGAGGACACCGCCATGGTGTACTCGCTGAGTTTCTCCGTCCGGCTGGCCTCCTCGCCGATAAAAATGCGGTCAAAGAGCATTTTCATCACCAGGTAAATGAGCCAGGTGGCCACGGTGGTGACCACGACCACCACCATCACGCTGACTGAGCCCATGGACGGGATCTTCTCCTGAATCACCTCGTTCATGGTCTGGGCCAGGTTGTAAAACGCCATCACGCTGATGCCGATGGCCAGGACATAGCAGCTCCCTCTGGAGCCGATACCGGTAAGGGTAAACAGCCGCAGGCTGTACAGGCTGTAAAACATGATCACCGCGTTGAATATGCCGGCTAAGATGTCCAGGGGGAAATTGTTGATCACGCTGATTCCCACATTTCCCAGGATCAGGATCACAATTCCCAGGAGAAGGGCGTTTAACTTTCCCGCCCGCTCCGGGTCCCGCTTTCTCGTCTTTCGCACTAACCGGAACATATGGACCACAGCCCCCACACACAGCCCGTACATAATGCAGACCTGGGGACCCATATGGTATACAAAATACATCCTTCCGTTCGATTCCACCAGCTCCGGCGCCGCCAGAAACCACTCTGTGGCAAAATTGATCACCGTGCCCGCCAGGAGCAGAATCCCCCAGAGCCTGTGGCTCCCCTTCGCGGGAATGCGGCAAAACTCCCGGATAAAGCAGAAGTAGGAGTAAGGCAGCAGCCAGATCCCCGCCAGAGATACGTGATACCAGAACCGGTAGGACGGAAGTACCTGCAGCCGCATGAGCAGGGAGCCGCCGGTCCACAGGATCATGGTCAGCAACACCGCCATAAAGTTGAAAATCAGCCTGTTTTTCTTCGCGGGAAGGAATACGGCCATAAAAAACAGATAGCAGTACAGAGCTGCCAGCGAAATGTATACATACCCGCTCATCTTTGATGTCTCCTTTGCATATAAAGCTCCTCCTGCATCCGCACCATCTCCTTCACGTCATGAATGTCGGGATTGATGCGCCGCAGCTGCTTTCCCCGATACTCCCTGTAGCGGGCAAAGGTGCCGCATTTTAACACCGTCACCTTTAACGGGTCCATTCCCAGAATCCGTTTCAGGTCGTGGTAATCCTGATCCACATATTTAAAATAGATTGTCAGATGTTCCTTTAAGATCTCCCGGCTCACCGCCGAATGGACGGCCGCCTCCGGCGTCAGCTCCACATAGAGATGAAGGTAGGGGCGCCCCTTGTCCGGGGTAAATTCCTTCAAAGCCGTCCAGTCCTGGATTCCCAGGCCGGAGAGCTGGATCACGTTTTCAATGGAGTTTTTCGAGATCCTGGTGAAACCGGCAATGTCAATGATGTCCGGAACCCGGTCGATGTACTCAAACCTGGGGATCCTGGTCTCGTCCTCCCGGCTGGTCAGCCCCAGGCAGCGGTACATATCCCCCACCCGGTATCTGGCAAAGGCCCCTCCCTTTAACACGGTGAGAACGATCTCGTACACCTCCCCCGGCTGTACCTCGTCCATTAAAAGGGTTCTCGGCCGGTAGGTGGGATCCTCCATGTTCCGGCGCATTTCCTCCTCCGGGATAAACTCGTAAAAGCAGGTGTCCGGGAAGAAATACAGGCCGTTCCTGCTCCAGGTCTCAATGCCGATGCAGCTGGGCTCCGTGCCGGAAAACACCTCGATGGGCCGCACGCCCCACAGATCCTCCAGATCATCCTTGTAGCAGCGGTTGTCCGTCCCCGCGCACACGAACCCTTTTAAGGTAAACAGATCCTTCGGCTTTAAGTCCCGGTTCTCCCTCCGGCACTGCTTTTTCGCCTTCAGATAGCGAAGAACCATGTCCGGGGACATGGACATCATTTTCTTCAGCTTGGAGCCGCTCTTTCCTCCTTCAGACATGGCGGCCACGCTCAGGCTCACGTAGTAGGCCACGCTTCCCAGGCCGAAGAAGAAGTCGATCCCCTTCTTCATTCCCATCTTAAAGCCCCGCTTGTTCCGCTCGGAAAACGTCATGTTCACCGCCTCCGACACCGGCGGCAGAAACTCCACGCTGATCTCATCCTTCAATCCCAGGGGGATTAACCCCGTAGTGTAGGGCAGAGGCGCCAGGGCATAGAGAAAGGTATCCCCCGGCTCAATGTCAAACTCCCCTTTTTTGCTGCTGGTGGAGAGGATCATGCAGGCCAGCACGTTGGTCTTGTAGGTCTTCAGCATCCCCTTGGTGTAGGGGGCCGTCTTAATAGGATGTTTGCCCCCCTCCCAGGTGGTCTGAATCCAGATAATGGGCTTTTCCGGCAGCATTTCCTCCTTCTTCATCAGCAGCACATCGGCGTAGTCGTCGTAAGTGGTGAGAGGCACCATGTTCCGAAACTCCTCAATGGTCGCCGGCCGCCTCCCTCCCGTGATCTTCTGCCCCAGAGGGGAGACGCACCACAGGTCGATCTGCTCCTTCAGCAGGCGGTTCTGGATGGTCATATACTCCTCGATGGTCAGGTCCAGAAAGCCGCAGTATTCCTGCCAGATCAGCTCGTACTCCTTATTTTTCAGCTTTTCCTCAAATGTCATAGTCCCGCCTTTCTTCCAAGAGGCAACAGGAACGGAACCTCCTCCCTGTACCGGTCGTAATCAGAAAACTCTCTCACAAAAATCACCCGATCCTGATACCATGCGTATAGCAGGTTCAGGGCCGAATAAAACATCCCCTGGGCCAGCTGCCTCTCTCCCGCCGCCAGGCCCAAAAACAGAAAGCAGAAAAAGAAGGCTAAAATCCCCGGATGGCGGCTTTTTCCGTAAATCCCCGCCCGGCACACCTTCCGGTTTCCCGCGTCCTGGCGGTACGTATCGTCAAAGGGAAGGGCAAAGAACAGGGCGTAAATCAAGGCCCACAGGCTGACGGCCCCAGGCGCCAGCCACAAAAGCCGAACAGACAGCCCCCGCGCCAGCGCGTCCCGCAAAAAGCCGGCCCCCAGCGCCACGAGCAGAAGGCAGCCGGCCGTGAAACATGGTTTCATCCAGGCCCGCCGCCAGAATACCCGGTTCCAGTCATACAGAAAAAACAGCCCAAAGGCAGCCAGCCCCAGAATCCATCCCGTCATCCTCATTCCTCCCTGATCCCGGCGATCCCAAAGGCCCCCGGACCTCCATGGCAGGAAATGACGCAGCCGATGGGAAAGGTGAGCACCCGCCTCACGCCCCGTCTGAGCGTCTCCTGTTTCAGCCGTTCCAAAAGCTCCAGGGAAAAGCCCTCCACATAAAACAGGATCATCTCCTCCTTCTGCGGCCGGCACTCCCTGAAATAGTCGTCCAATACCTCAAAGGCCACCTTCTCCATCCGCCCCCGGTACTTTTTGGATGCCTTTAACGCCCCGTCCTCAATGCGGATCAGCGGTTTGACGCTGAGCAGGGACGCCCCCAGATAAGCGGCGTTGGACACACGTCCTCCGGCCCGCAGATACTCCAGGGTATCCGGCAGAAATACCGCCTGGATCCTGGACGCCGCCTTCCGGATCCCGGCCACCGCCTCCCCGGCGTTTCCGGCCTCCTTAAGGATTCTGGCCGCCTGTAAAAGCAGCAGGCTGATCCCCCCGGACACGTTCTCCGAGTCAATCAGATAAATCCTGTCATCCCCCAGCTCCCGCAGGGCCATCTTGGCGTTCCGGTAGGTGGAGGACGCCTTGGAGGTATAGGAAATATGGAAAATGGCCGCCTCCGGCCGTTCCCTTCTAAGCTCTGAAAAAAACTGGATATACTCCTGCGGATTCACCGCCGAGGTGGTGGGAACCTTCTTCGTCCTCCGATACTCCTCAAACACCTCCGTCACCGGAAAGCTCCGATCCTCCCGGATCTCGTTTCCCATCACAATCCCCATGGGAATCACCCGCAGCCCCGTCTCCTGAATAATTTCCTCAGAAGGGTCGGAACCGCTCTCTGTTGTCAACAATACATCTTCCATACGCTCGTCCCCATTACCATTCCCATTTCTGTGTTTGCTTTTGCTTTTATTTCCGAATCAATAACGCTTCCCCATTATATACAAAAAGAAAAATGTTTTCAATATCTCTCCCCAATTTTCGCTCTTTTTAGCCATTTTTCGATAATATTCCACTCTTTTTGCCCGGATGTTCCCCTGGAAAAGTCACTATTCCCCAAAAAACCACAAAAAACAGCTTTCGCGCCCCCATTCCCTCCCTTCCAGGATTTCCCGTACGGCATTTCGTGAAAAAAATCTTCACTCTCTGAAAGCTGTTTTAACCATAACAGGCGGCTCGCCCGGCCGCCTGCTCCATATCTGTCTTCGCTCCTAAAATCCCCTGCTTTTCAGCCCCTTCACCAGCTCCACATAAAACTCCCGCACGTCGAAACCGGGTATGTCCTCCCGGTTTAAGTCGATCATGTCCCCGTGGGAGATGCCCCGCTTTCCCTCCACGGTCAGCATCTGAAAGGTCTCTCCCCAGGGGAAGGAGGTCTCCGCCACCAGTCCGTCGTTTGGCCCGTCAAACACCTCCACCAGCCGGTGGGAGAAATTTAAGGGGAAACGGCCGCCGGAGGCCCGGTTTAATTTCGAGCCCACGCTCTGGTAGTACACCCCCGGCCGGTCCGGGGTTTCCCGGTTAAAGGCCTCGCAGGCGGAGGCCGTCAGATCCCCCACCGCCGCCAGAAAATCCGGCTCCTCGTCCCCCAGCTTTTTCAGGGCCCGGTTGTAGCTCTCCGCCACCTTTTCCTTGGCCGGTGCCGGGATCGTATCCAGCAGGTAGTCGGCAAACTCACAGCCGCGATGGGGCGTATTAATGGTGGTCAAGGAAGCCACATAGGGCTCCATCCCCAAATGGCTGACGGCATAGCGGGTGTCCAGGCCGCCCTTGGAATGGGTGATCACGTTCACCCGGCCGCAGCCCGTCTCCTCCACGATCTCCCAGATGCGGCTGGCCAGCTCCTCCCCGCTTGTCTCCACTGAGGCGGCGGACTGGTGATTTCCGTAGTAGATGGTGGCCCCGTTTTCCTCCAGCTCCTTCGGAATCCGTCCCCAGTAGTTAAAATACTGGAAATCCCGGAAAAATACGCCGTGCACCATCAAAATCGGATACTTGGTCCGGCAGACCGCCTCCTCCTTCCGCTCCCGGTTCCGCCGGATCCGGAAACTCTCAAAGGCCGTCTCCCGGGACGCCACGGAGATGATATGACACAAAGCCACCAGATTGGCCACGGGAACCCACCCGCAGAGAATGCCGATCACCCGCCATTTCACTCCCAGCTGAAGGGAGGTGATGTACACCCGCAGAATCCCGTTCCAGAACAGGGCCGTTTCTGCCGCCACCGTCACCGCCAGGTTGAGCGCCCACAGCCCCTTCCGCTCCGGAAACAGGATTCCCGTCAGAGCCAGCGTCCCCACCGCCGACACCGTCACAGACACCAGAAACAGGCCCAGCAGCTCACAGCCGTCGGCGCAGATCCGCAGCCGCCTGGCCGGGAGCCTGCGGTTTGCCGCCAGGGGAAATAAATTGCACCACAGAAAGCCGGCTGCCAGCGCCGCCGCTGCCGCCCCCGGCAGTCCGGCGCTCACCAGCACCGGCAGATTGGCCGTTCCCAGGCAGATCAGAAAACAGAGGAGGCGGTTTACAATCCTTCCTATTTTCACTCCATCTCCCCCTTTCTCCCGCCGGGCGGCGTTTTATCTTGTTTCAGTATATTCGATCCGTTTTTGAAATGCAAGAGAGGGATGGAATGATGTAGATTTGTCTACAGATTCGTGCTATGCTTTTCCTAAAGAAACAGCGCGACAAATTATTATTGATACATCAGATTATGAAAATAATATTGATTAAGCAACTTCCAGTTTATCGAGCAACACACAATAAAGTTAAATAAACCACCTACAAGGGGCAGCCGAGAAAATCGACTGTCCCTTTTCTATGCCGGCAGACAGAAAGGAGCAGCCCCCCATGACGAAACGCTGTCACAGGAAAACAACCGGCGGCCGGAAGAACGGATCTCACGTTCCTCCGGCCGCCGGCCAAATTTCTCATTAATTTCTTATTAATTTCCTACCAATTCCCTGCCATTTCTGCCGTCACTGTCTTCTCCGCAGGATCACGCTCTGGATAATCAGGAAGATACAGAGCATGGCCGCCACGGTGATGCCCGTCCACCACGCCTGATCCAGGCCGATGGAGGACACGATGTTCTGGATGGTACTCAAAGAAAGCACGCCTACAAAGGTGCCAAAGATATTTCCCACACCGCCGGTGAGCAGCGTTCCTCCGATGATGGAGGAGGCGATGGCGTTCATCTCCATGCCGCTGGCATGGGAGGCGGAGCCGGAGCCCACGTGGAGGAAATATACGTAGCCGCCGATGCCTGCCAGCACTCCGCAGAGGAGCTGGGCCAGGAACCTGGTCCGTTTCACGTTGATGCCTAACATCAGGGCACTCTGGCGGTTTCCGCCCACGGCGTAGAAATTCCGCCCGGCCTTCGTCCACTTCAGGGCACAGAACAGAACCACCACCACTAACAGGGCGATGATCACGCCGATCTCCACATAGGCGGGCACGTATTTGCCCAGCTTGTTCACCGTTCCCATTCCGGGGACGTAGATTCTCGTATTTTTTAAGGCCACGAACGTCTCATTCTCCACGTTGAAGGGAGCGGTGTGGACGATGGTGGTCATGCCTCTGGCAAAGAACATTCCCGCCAGGGACACGATGAAGGGCTGGATGTCCAGGTAGGCCACCAGATACCCCTGTACCACGCCGAAGGCCAGGCCGATGCCCAGAGCGATCAGAAGGGAAACGAACACGTTTCCGCCCATGTAGTCCAGGTAAACGGCGCAGCACATACTGACCAGAGCCACCACACCGCCCACGGAAATGTCGATTCCGCCGGTGATCATCACCAGGCTCATGCCGCAGGCCGTGATGATGAGGGCCGCGTTGGCGTTTAAGATATTGAAAAAGGTCTGGGGCTTTAAAAAGCCTTTCTGCAGAAAGACCATAGCTCCCGCGTACATGACGACGAAAATGACCACTGTGATCAAAAGCAGGAGATTCGATTCCGTCAGTTTCTTACGGCCAGCCGCCGCATTTCCTGCCGCTGTATTCTTTTTTGCCATCTCATCCGACCTCCTTCTGCTTTTTCCATTTCTTGCCGTAAGCGGCAAGCTTGTCCTTCACTGCCGGCGCGCTGATCACCACCAGGATGATCACCACCACGGCCTTGTACGCCGGAAGGGCGTCCGAGGACACGTTGAACTTGTAGAGCGTCGTGGTCAGGAACTGGATCACGTAGGCGCCCAGGATGGAGGCCATGATGTTGAACTTGCCTCCGCTCAGGGCATTTCCGCCCAGGGCCACCGCCAGGATGGCATCCATCTCAATGTCCTTGGCGATTACGGAGTAGTTGATGGTGGACAGGCGGCTGGTCTTGATCAGTCCCACCACGGCCACGCACAGGCCCAGGATCACAAAGCTCAGCCACTTGATGAAGGTGGGATTTAAGCCGTTTAACCGGGAGGAGCTGGCGTTGATTCCCACCGCCTGGGTGTAAAGGCCCAGGTTTGTGAATTTTAAGGCCAGCAGGATCAGCACCACGCACACCACAGCCAGAAAGAAGGGGGTGGGCACCGGGATTCCCGGGATAAAGCCGCCGAAGTAGGTGAAAGTCTGATCCGTCACGATGGGCAGCTCGTTGTTGTTGATCCAGGCGGCGATGGAGCGGCCTGCCGTGTAGAGGATCAGGGTCGCCACCATGGGCTGGATATTAAAGATGGCCACCAGCACGCCGTTGAAGGCGCCAAAGAGCATGGCCACCACGCAGGCGATGAGAAACGCCACGATAATGGGGGCCTGGAGGGTTCCGTCTCCTCCCTGTCCCACTAATACCCGCAGGATCACAGAGCCGGCGATGGCCACTGCCGCGCCTACGCTGATGTCCTGTCCGCCGCAGGCCGCCGTCACCAGGGTCATGCCGATGGCTAAGATCGCCACCTCAGAGCCGTAGTCCAGAATCGTCATCAGGTATCCGGTGAGCACCGGGTCTCCCGCGCTGTTGTTTCCCAGGCTGATCTTGAAAAAGCTGGGATCCATGGCCAGGTTAAAGAGGGCCAGGAGCAGCAGGGCCGCCAGGGGAATAAATATCTGTTTATTTTTCACTTTCATTCCATTCCACCTCCTGCTATGGTCTCCATTACCTTGCTCTGGGTCAGCTCGTCCTTGGACAGCTCGCCTACCACCTTCCGGTCACGCATGACCACCAGGCGGGAGCAGGTGCGCAGCATCTCGTCCGTCTCAGAGGAGATAAAGGTCACGCTCATTCCCTCGGAGGCCAGTTTCAGCACCAGTTTCTGGATCTCGATCTTCGTTCCGATGTCGATTCCCCTGGTGGGCTCGTCTAAGATCAAATACTCCGGATGGGTGAGCAGCCAGCGGGCTAAAATCACCTTCTGCTGGTTTCCTCCGGAGAGGGATTTAATGGGAGTATCGGCGGAAGCCGTCTTGATCTCCAAAAGCTTGATGTACTCGTCGGCGAACTTGTTCGCCTCTGCCTTGGAGAAGGGGCGGAAGAATCCGCGGAGTACCTGGGCGGCCAGAATGATGTTGTCCCGCACGGACAGATCTCCCACGATGCCGTCCCGTTTCCGGTCCTCCGGCAGGTAGGCGATGCCGTTTTTCATGGCGTCCAGAGGTTTCGTGATCTTCACGGCCTTGCCGTTCTTCTTCACAGTGCCGGCCACCACCTTGTCGGCGGCGAAAATGGCGCGGACGCACTCGCTTCGGCCGGAGCCCAAAAGTCCAGTAAAGCCATTGACCTCGCCCTTCTTGATATAGAAGTCAAAGGGCTTGATGCCGGCGTCGCTCTGTAAGCCTTCTACCTCGATGACCCGCTCGTCCGGCCCTTTGTACATCTGATTCTCGTCCTTGATTTCCTCCATGTCGTCCAGCTCTTTGCCCAGCATTTTCGCCACCAGCTTTACTCTGGGAAGATCCTCGATAACGTACTCGCCCACCAGACGGCCGTCCCGGAGCACGGTGATTTTGTCGCAGACCTCGTACACCTGGTCTAAGAAGTGGGTAACGAAGATGATGCCCACCCCTCTGGCTCTCAAATCCTTCATCAGCCCGAACAGCTTTTCCACCTCGGACTCGTCTAAGGAGGAAGTAGGCTCGTCTAAGATCAGCACCTTACAGTCCATATCCACCGCCCTGGCGATGGCCACCATCTGCTGGACGGCGATGGAACAGTCGGAAAGCTGCTGGTTTGCCTTTGCCGGGATTCCCAGGTTCTCCAGAATCCGGTCGGCGTCCGCGTTCATCTTTCTCCACTTGGTGAGCTTGGACTTTCCGCGGCCGATATACATATTTTCCGCTACCGTCAGATTGGGGCACAGGGTGATCTCCTGATACACCGTGCTGATGCCCAGATTCTGAGCGTCCTGGGGAGACCGGATGGCCACGGCCTTATCATGGCCTTTTAAGAAAATGTCTCCCTCGTCTTTTTCATACACACCGGTCAGCACCTTGATCAGGGTGGACTTTCCGGCCCCGTTCTCGCCCATGAGAGCATGGATTTCCCCCTCACACAGAGAAAAATCCACGCCGTCTAAAGCGCGCACGCCGGGGAAACTTTTGTGTATGTTTTTCATTTCCAATACCGCGTTCTCTTTCACCGGCAATCTTCACTCCTCTCCTGCCGGTCCTTTCCTTCGGACCTGCGTTTTGATTTAACAAGAGCGCGGGCGTCCATACCATAACAGGAATGCCGCGCCGCGCTCCTTATGATCGGTTTATGTGTGTCCGGATCCGTCTATTAGATTCCGTACTTCTCCACATCCTCCTCGGTGATGGTGGTAGCGTCAAAGCCCTTCTCCTCCAGGATGATGGTCTTCTCGGTGATCTCCTCGCCGCTCTCTACCTTCTTGATAACCTCGTCGATGTAGGATGCCTGGAACGGGTTGCACTGTCCGTCGTAGTTCCAGTTCTGTGCTAACAGCTCCTCAAGAGCCCACTTGTTGCAGTCAAAGCCCATGATGATCACGTCTTTGCCAACGCCGTGAGAGATGTTTGCCTTGTCCAGAGCTGCCACAGCGCCCTTGGCCATGTCGTCGTTCTCAGCGTAGATTACGTTGAACTCGGTGCCGGCGTCGATTACGGACTGAACGATCTGCTGTGCCTTCTCAGAGTTCCACTCAGCGGTCTGCTGGGTTACCAGATTCCAGTTGTCCTCAGCGGCTACCTTCGCGTCAAGAGCGCCGGTACGTCCCTGCTGTGCCGCGGAACCCATTACGCCCTGGATGTGGATGATGTTGTACTCGTCAAGGCCCTGATCTGCCAGCCAGTTGACTGCGGTCTCGCCCTCTTTGTCCATGTCGGATACGATGGATGCCAGGTACAGATCCTCGCTGGCGTCGATGGTACGGTCAAACAGGATTACGCCGATGCCTGCGTCCTGAGCGTCCTGGAGCACGCTGTCCCAGCCGGACGTATCCGCTGCGGACAGAAGTAAGTAATCTACCTCGTCCTGGATGAACTTCTGAGCCGCGGTGATCTGCTCGTCGTTCTTTAAGCTGTATGCGAAGGAGGCGTCATAGCCGTTCTCCTCGGTGAACATTGCCTTTAAATCCGCGTCGTTGGCGGTGCGGTAGCCGGACTCGTTGGGGTCGTTGTTGATGATGCCTACGCGGATCAGCTCGCCGTCTGCTGCCGGTGCCGCTGCTTCTTCCGCATCGTCCTCAGCCGCTGCTTCCGTTGCGTCGTCCTCAGCTGCTGCTGCCTCGGTGGGAGCTGCCGTGGTCTCGGTGCCACCGCCGCCGCAGCCTGCCAGTCCTGCTGCTGCCATAGACACTACCAACATGGTTGCCAATGCTTTCTTTTTCATGATTGTTACCTCCGCTTTTTTATGGTTTTCGAGCTACTGGGAGATGTCCTCCCTGTGATTCCATCATATAGCAGACGGCGGCGGGGTTCAATGGACAATCCCTCTGGTTTCCAGGATTTGGCAATAGTTTACAATACAAATTCGGGGTGATATAATGGGAATTGCGGACAACTTTTGATGAAACACCGATTTTCTTCCGCAAAATGAAGATTTTTTCGGATTTTACCGGAACTGTTCCGGATTTTTTCCTCCTATTGTCCTGTGTATTTTTTCAGAATGGAAGGAAAATGTATGTTATTTTACGATGAATGTATGATTTTTTACGTATTTTCGGCCGGGACGGCGGGCAGACCCGCCCAAATTTTGAGGTCTGTCCGCTGCCTGGCCCTTCAGGAGGAATTTTTATGGCGCTGAAATATGAATGGCTGAAGGAACAGCTCTCCCTGCTGATCCGCCAAAGCATCCGGGACGGGATCCACCGCCTTCCCACAGAGCAGGAGCTGTGCTCCACCTACGGGGTGAGCCGCCAGACGGTGCGGGCGGCCCTGGCCTTATTGGAGCAGGAGGGAGTGATCTCCAAACGGCGGGGCAGCGGCTCCTACATCACCGGCCTGTCCGCCGCCCCCCAGGAAAACCTCATCCCCATCCTCATTTCCGAGGATCAGGACTACCTTTATCCCGGCCTTTTGGAGGACATCCGCTCCCGCCTCTCTGAGGGGGGATTTTCCTCTGAAGTGCTGGTGACGGAGGGCTCTGTGGCCAGGGAGAGGGACATCCTCTCCGACCTGCTTTGCCGGCCGCCCCGCGGCATGGTCGCAGAGCCCTGCCGCAGCGCCCTCCCAAATCCCAACCTGGATCTCTACCGCCGCCTGATCCGGGAGGGCTGCCGTCCCGTGTTTCTGGGCAGCTCCTATCCCGGGCTTTCCGGCGTCCTGACGGTGAAGGATGACAACGATTCCGGCAGCTCCCTGCTGGTCCGCCATCTGGCCTCCCAGGGCCACCGGGCCATGGGGGCCGTCCTTCCCTGGGACGACCTGCGGGGACAGGAGCGGTATCTGGGCTTTTCCGAGACTCTGCTTTCCCTGGGCCTGCCCTTCCAGGACAGCCACGTCTGCTGGTACAGCTCCGGGGAGCTGCGCCGCCTTTCCCCGGAGGAGGAGGTGAGGGTTTTCCGGGTGATCATGACCCGCCTTCTGTCCTCCTGCACCGCCGTGATCTGCTTTGACGACCGGGTCGCCTACCGCCTGGCGGGAGCCTTCCGGCGGGCCGGGTATGAGCTCCCCGCCGCCATGGCCATCGCCTCCTTTGACAACACCTACTTAAGCAGCCACAGCAGCCTCCCCCTCACCTCCCTCGCCCACCGCCCCCATGAGATGGGACGGCTGACGGCGGAGACGGTCATAAAAACATTAAACGGGATCCCCGTTTCTTTACAGGAATCCCGCTGGGAACTGATTATCAGGGAGAGCACAAAGCTGAAACGGTAGCTCCGGTTCCAGCGTTATTTCCGGCCCTCTCCCCGGTACTCCCTGGGGCTGCACCCCTGGAGCTTTTTAAACACAAAGCCAAAGTACCTGGCGTCCTTATATCCCACCTCCCTGGCGATCTCGCCGGAGGTCTTGTCTGTGTGGCGGAGGAGCTTTTTGGCCTTCTCGATCCGCTTCTCCGTCACATATTCCACAAAGGTTTTCTGCATCCCCTGGCTGAACACGGCGCTTAAATAGTTGGCGCTGGCCCCGATGCTCTCCGCCGCCTGGTTGAGGGACAGGGTCTCGCTGTCAAAGTTGGCGTCGATGTACTCCAGGGCCTTCTTTAACATTTTTCCGCCCTGATAGCTGTTGATTTCCTCCCGCTGGTCCATGGCTGTCCCCAGCATTTCCACAAAATAGAGGGAGATTTCCCGATCCTCTCTGTGGATGGCCTGCACCGCCTGCTCGATCCGCCCCATGTACTCCGCCTGCTTGGCCCCGATGGACTCTAAAAAGGCCACCACCGCGAAACGGATGTTTAAAATCACGTAATCCCGGAACATCCTGGACTTTAAGGCGTTCTGGATGTTCTGGAGGTAGGATTCCACAAAGCCGTGGATCTCCTTTTTCGTCCCCCGGGAGAGGAAGTCCCGGATAATGTCGGGATCCATCTGCATAAAGTCCACCTGGCCGATGTTTTTCTCCTCCTGGTCCGCCAGAAAGCCTGCCAGGGTGGTCTCCGACAGGATGTGAAGGGCGGGCATGATAAACCGGTAGGCGAAACAGTGATTCACCCGCTCATAGCACTGGGGCAGGGAGCTGAGCCGCTCCACCGGCGTCCCCACCGCCACGTACCAGCGGATCCGCTCCTCCTCCGGGCCGCACACCCGCTTGATGTGATCCAGGGCCCGGTCCGCCAGATCCTCCATCAGGGCTGTCTCCGACTTGATCAGCACACCGTAGCAGTTGACGTCCAGACGGAACAGGATGTACTGGGGATGGCGCAGAAAGTAGTGAAACACCTCCTCCTGCTTTCTCGTAAACCACTCCCGCCGCTCCAGGGAGGAGGACTCGCTGGCTTCGTAGACGGAAAAGAGGAGAAGGTTATAGCTGGCCGCCGTCAGGGGCAGGGAAAGCCTGGCCGCCTCCTCGTAAATCTCCTTTACCGACAGCTTTCCGTCCAGGATCTTCTCAAAAAACCGTCGGAGGGCGAACTGCTCAAACTCCTGCATCTCGTCCTGATACTGGTCCTGGTAGTCCTGCTGCTCCGTCTCCTGCTCAATCTTTTCCCGCAGCTCCACCAGCACCCCTCTTAAAGTCTGCCTGGTGATGGGCTTTAGCAGGTACTGGTCCACACCCGCCCGGATGGCCTGCCTGGCGTACTCAAAATCGTCGTACCCGCTGATGATGATAATTTTCGTCTTGGGAAATTCCTCTTTTACGATCTCGCTCAAGGACAGCCCGTCCATAAAGGGCATTTTGATGTCGGTGATCAGTACGTCCGGCCGGATTTTCCGGATCAGGGGAAGGGCCACCTCCCCGTCCCCCGCGTCTCCCACCAGCTGAAAGCCGTACTGCTCCCACGGGATTTTATCCCGGAATCCCTCCCGGATAACCGTCTCGTCTTCTACAATAAATACTTTTAACACAAGGCCTTCCTTTCTCTAGTACGCCCGTCCTTCGATGGCGTCTGACACATTGTCTTCCGTAAAGATCTGTCCCGGCACAAAATAGAGCTTTGCCACCGGTTTTCCCTGTTCCAACCGGCGGATCACCTCCTCGGCGTACTCCCCCTGATTGGGATTGCACTCGATGTCGGCGGTGACCATCCCCTGTTCCACCAGTTTTAGAGCGCTCTTGGTGGCGTCAAAGGAAAACACCATGATGTCCCCCTCTGTTCCCACCGTCTTTCCCGCGTCCTGGATGGCCTCCAGGGCGCCGAAGGTCATATCGTCGTTCTGGGAAATGAGCACGTCGATGTCCTGGTAGGTTTCCAGCATCCGTTCCATCTCCTCATGGCCCTTGGCGGTGGTGAAATCCCCGTCCGCCTCCTCTAAGATCAGCCAGTTTTCATGCTCCGCAGCCACCTCCCGGAATCCGTCTGTGCGGCCGATGGTGGCGGTGGATCCTTCTGTGCCCCGCAGCACCACAATGCGGATGCTCTCCTCCGTGCGGCCCTGCTGTTCCAGGTACGCCGCCAGGGTCTCCCCCGCCTGGCGCCCCTCTCTCATAAAGTCAGAGCCCACCCAGGAGACGTAGAGGGAGGGATCCTTCACATCCACCTTCCGGTCGATGATGATGACGGGGATCTGCGCCTCCTTCGCCTCCTGGAGAACCGTATCCCAGCCCGATTCCGTAATGGGGGAAAAGATGATGTAATCCACCCGCTGGGAAATAAAGCTGCGGAGGGCTTTGATCTGATTTTCCTGTTTCTGCCTGGCGTTGTCAAACAGCAGGAAATAGCCGTTTTCCTGGGTAAACACGTTCTGAATGGAGTTGGTGTTTGCCGTCCTCCACATGGACTCACTGCCAACCTGGGACATTCCCACCACCACCAGATCCTCCTCCGGCAAAAGGGTTTCCGTCTCCGCAGGAAGTCCCTGGCTGCCGGTCTCCGGCCCCGGCTGTCCGCAGCCGGAGAGAAGGCCGGCTCCCAGGACGGTTCCCGCTCCCAGAACGGCCGTCAGCCAGAGGAGAGAACGCCGTTTTTTCCTGTTTCTTTCCTTCTTCATCCCTGCACCTCCCCATCTGTTCCGGAAATCCCGGTTCTGCCTGCCTCCGGTAGGTTTCCTTCCGCCCCTGCGGGAAAGGGTCTTCCCTCCCAGGCTAAGACTGCCGGGATCGTCAGTTTCACCGTGGTTCCCTTTCCCTTCTCCGACTGGATCTCCATGCCGTACTGGGGGCCGAAATACATATGGATGCGCTCGTTGACGTTTGCCAGGCCAAAGCCCTTTTCCGTCTCGCTGCAGGGGCGTTTAATCTCCCGGCGCAGCTCCAGAAGATCCGCCTCCTCCATGCCCACCCCGTCGTCGCTGACGGTGAGCAGGAGGTTTTCCCCCTGTTTTTCCCCGGTGACCCGGATGCAGCCCCTGGCCCGCTTGTACTTGATGCCGTGGTAGAGGGCATTTTCCACCAGGGGCTGGAGGGTCAGTTTCAGAATCTGGTACTCGTAGAGGGAGGGGGAAATGCGGATCTCGTAGTCTAAAATATCCCGGTAGCGCACCTCCTGGATTTCCAGGTAGCTGCGGATGTGCTGCTCCTCCTCCCGCAGGGAGATGAACTCCTTGCCGCGGCTTAGCACCAGGCGGAAAAAGTTGGACAGAGTCACCACCATGTTCACCGCCTCGTCGTCCTGGTTGCACTCGATGAGCCAGACGATGGTGTCCAGGGTGTTATAGAGGAAATGGGGGTTGATCTGCTCCTGAAGAAGGCGCAGGTCGGCCCGGCGCATCCGCTGCTCGTCCTCCTTGATCTTGCCGATGAGGTCCTGCATATGCTCCGCCATGTCGTTAAAGCCCACTGCCAGGGTCTCCAGCTCGTCCTTGGAGTCCACCCTGGCCCTGGCGTCCAGATCTCCCGCCGCCACCCGTTTTGTGGCCTCGTAGAGCTCTCCCACCGGCCGCAGGATGCCGGAGGTGATGACAAAGGCCGCCGCCACCGCCATGCAGGCTAAGGCCAGCAGAAGGCTGCCGCAGACCACGATGAAACTGGTGATCTGGTGGTTTAGGTCCGCGGTGGTCTGTTCCATGCTTCGCGTCTGGTAGTAGATGTAGTGCTGGATGTTGTCCTGGATCAACTCCGTCAGGATGTAGATGTTGTTGTCCAGCTCCCGGATGTTTTCGTCGTAGCGGCCGCCGATGCGGATGTTTTCCATGATGTCGTCCACCCGCTTTTCCAGGGTGTCGATGTTGCGCAGCAGGCTCTCCAGCCACACCCGGCTCTCCGCCTCGGTGGTGATGTCGCGCAGGTCGGTAAATTCATCCCGCAGCTCGCCGATGAGGGCGTAAGGGTCTTTTAAAGTCCCGTCCTCGGAAATGTGTTCGTAGTCGATATAGCCCACCACCAGCTTGTAAAGGCTTTCGTCCATCTCCTCCTTGAAGTTTAAGTTGTAATTGTTGGCCACCGTCAGATTGCTTACGATCTGGTCGTAGGTGCGGCTGTACCGGGTCATGGACAGCAGCAGAAAGACGATCAGCACGCAGAAAGGCAGCACCAGCCCCAGGGAGAGAAGGAGCAGCTTTTTGTTGATGGACAGGCGGATCGGGGTCATTTTCATTTGTTGGATTCTCCAATCTGGTTTCGGGGACGGCAAAACCGCCCCCGGTGTGCGTGGAAACAGGCAGCAGAAGGGTTCCGGACGGGGCGGGGCGTGTTCCGAGCAGGCCGCCGTCTCCCGCCGGGTCACCGCCCCCGCCGGGTTACCGTCCTTGCTGGGTTCACCGCCCCTGCCGCAGGAAGGAGGTGTCCGCCTCCGGCAAAAGCTCCCGCTCCGCCAGCAGACGGTTTACCCACAGGCTGTATTCCGTCACCCGGCTGGCCTTGCGCAGCTTTTTGGCGTAGCCGCCGGCGTCGGGAAACAGGTGGATCATGTAGGCCCACAGCTCCTTCATCTTAAACAGCACGTTCCGGTCCCCGGACATTTCCCGGCAGTAGCCCTCCAGCAGCTCCTGGTGGAAGGCGGCAAAGGTTTCTTTTTTCGCGGTGACAGGGGCCTGCGCCCGCACCCCGGCTGCCAGCCCCGGACCGGCGATGAGCCCGCGGCCCAGCATCACCGCCTCCACCTGGGGAAATTCCTCCCGGAAGGCGGCGGCGTCCGCCACGGAAAACAGGTCGCCGTTATAGCAGACGGGGATCCCAGGCAGCTCCAGGGCCTTGGCAAACACCTGCCACCGCGGCTCGTTCCGGTACAGATCCCGTTGTACCCGCGGGTGCACCGTCAGCTCCCGGATGGGGTATTTTTTATAGATCTCCAACAGCCGGTCAAATTCCTCCGGCTCCTCCAGGCCGATCCTGGTTTTGATGGAAATGTTCATCTCCGTTCCGGAAAAAATCCGCTCCAAAAAGCCGTCCAGCTCCTCCGGAACCGCCAGAAACCCGGAGCCGCGGCCTTTGGACACCACCGTCCCCGACGGGCAGCCCAGATTCAGATTCACTTCCTCATAGCCGTAATCCCGCAAAATGGCGGCGGTGTGGAGAAAGTCCTCGCTGTCGTTGGTGAGGATCTGGGGCGTCACCGGCACCCCCTCGTTGTGGGCCGGAAGGATGTCGTTTAACTCCCGGGAGCGGAACCCCCGCTTTTTCCCCGGCACGATAAAGGGGGTAAAATACCGGTCCACCCCGCCGAACCACCGGAAATGGGCGTTCCGGTAAATGTATCCCGTGATCCCCTCCATGGGGGCGGCGTAGATCCTCACAGCCCCGCCTCCGGCTCCGGGCAGGAAAAATGGGGCAGCTCCCGCTCAAACTCCTCCCCCGTCATCATCCAGGTGGCGTCCTTTCCCTGAAAAAGGTAGCGCTGCTCCTGGGTGGGGGCGCAGCAGTTCTCATCAAAGACCACCTCCAGGCGGCCCGTCTTTCCCTGCAGGGCCTCCGTGGGGCCGTCGTAGCGCACCGTCCGTCCCGCCCATCGGGCCACCGCGTGATCCAGGGCAAAATAATTGCACTCCATAGCTCCTCCTATCTCTTTTCCGCCGCCACAATGAGCATCATGGGCCGGCGCATCTCATCCCGCATTCCCGGAACGGTGTCCAGCATGGATGCCGGAGGCATGGGCTCCGCCACCCGGCTCAGCAAAAATCCGCAGTCCTGCAACCCCCCCAGATAGGTGGTCAAGGTGCGGTGGTACTTCACCACCTGTTCCCCTAAAAACACCGCGTTCCGTTTTCCCTCATAATAGTAGTTGTCCACGGGAAAATGGAGAATCTCCCCGTTTTCCCCGTAATACCAGTCCTGGCTTCCGGCGGCGGTAAACACCGGGTGTTCCACGGAGAAAATGAACGATCCTCCGGAAACCAGCGCCCTTTTCACCTGCTCCACCACGCCCCGGTAGTCCTCCACGTAGTGAAGGGCCAGGGAGCTTAAGGCCACGTCAAAGCTTTCCGCCGGGAAGTCCATATCCTCCATGGCCAGGCGGCGGTATTCCACCACCGGGCTGTCCGTCTTTTCCTTTGCCGTCTGAAGCATTTTCTCTGACAGGTCAAAGCCCAGGACGTAAGCCGCCCCCTGCTCCGCGGCGTAGCGGCAGTGCCAGCCGTAGCCGCAGCCCATGTCCAACACCCGCTTCCCCGCAAAATCCGGGAGCAGAGGCCGCAGGGTCTCCCACTCTCCCGCCCCGGAAAGGCCTTTTACAGAGCGGTCCATCTGGCTGTATTTTTCAAAAAATTTCGGGTCGTCGTACCGGTTTTCTCTCATAGCTCCTCCCATCTGGCGCGGGCCTCCTCCAGCCGCTCATAAAACTGCCCGTAAAACTCCCGGTTCCCGTCATAGGGTGTGAGGAAAAACCGGTTCAGCAGGTACAGATTCGCCGCCTTCGCCCGCCCCTGGTCTCCCATGGCCCTGATCCCCTTCTGCGCGTCCAGCAGAAAATAGTGCCAGTCCGCCACGTACTTCTCATACCGGGGCAGGTCGGGGGTGTCTAAGAAGTGTTTGACCTTTCCCTTGGAACGGTTTTTCTTTTTACACTCGTTCACCTGTAAAAAATAGCGGAACCCGCCGTTTTCGTAAAACCGCCCCAGGGGAAACAGCCGGCAGATCCCCGGCCGGAAGGGGTGGACCTGACAGCGGCCGTTCTCATCCAGAAAGCCGCAGGCCTCCGTCATCTTCATGTGGGGGAGAATGAGGCCATCCTCCACATGGAAGTCCAAATACCGGGAAAACAGCTCGTTAAGCCCCACTTTTCCCTCAATATTCAGGCGATATACGTCCAGAGGATCCAAAACCAGGGAATCCCCCATCCCGCGGCAGCAGGCGGAACAGCCGGCGCAGTCCCCGCAGCCGGCCCGCACCATATCCTCCGCCGTGTAAAGTTTCCCGTCGGAGATGTCCTCCATGCGCACCTCTCGTCTCACCGTCTGTCCTCCGTCTGTTTCCACAGCTCGTCGCTGTCCAGCACCACCGTAAAGGGCCCGTCGTTTACCAGTTTCACTTCCATATGGGCGCCAAAGCTGCCGCTCTCCACCTTTCCGGCGTAGCCGCGGCACTTTTCCAGCACGTACTGGTACAGCCGGTCTGCCATATCCGGCGGGCCGGCCTTGATAAAGCTGGGGCGGTTGCCCTTGCGGCAGTCGGCGTAGAGGGTGAACTGGCTCACCACCAAAAGCTCCCCGCCCACATCCGCCAGCGCCCGGTTTGTCTTTCCGTTTTCATCCTCAAAAATGCGCAGGCGGCACATTTTATCCACCATTTTATCGGCGATTTCCTCGCTGTCCGTCTCCTGGACCCCTAAAAGCACCAGAAATCCCTTTCCAATCTCTCCGATCACCTGACCGTCCACTGTCACGGACGCGGAGGTGACCCGCTGAATGACCATTCTCATTTTTTATCCCTCCAAACTGTATCTGGCAGTGTCAAAACTACCATGGATCTCAAATCTTACATCAGATGTACTTTGCGGCAGAGCCGGTACAGGCGGCTGCCCATGGGCATTTCCATCAGCTCCTTTTTCCGCACCGTCCCCGTGACCACGATGCCCACTCCGTAGACCACCATCGCCAGGGGCACGGAAATCAGAAGGGCCACAGTGTTGGAATGGATCAGGAAATGCACCAGATGGTAGGCCCCAAAGGCCACCACTCCCATCACCACCGACACCAGCAGGGGCTTTACAAAGGTGGAAATCACCTCCTGGCGGTAGCGCATGGCCGTTCCAATGGACACCCAGTTCAGCACGCAGACCACCAGGGCGAAGGTCACATTTCCCACCACCAGGCCGTAGACGCCCCACTCCAGCAGATCCAGCATCACGTATACCAGCACCACGTGGATGGCCAGGGAAATGGCGGAGTGGGTCACGGATTTTGCCATCAGGTCAATGCCCTGAAGCACGGCGTTGGTCACCGTGGACAGGGAGAAGAATACCACCGCCGACGCGCCCATCATCAAAAGCCTGGCCGACATCTCCCGGCTGTCCCCAAAGAGGAGCTGCAAAATGGGGGATGCCAGAACGCCCATTCCCACGGCGCAGGGGATGGCGATGAGCATATTGAACTTGATGGTCATGTAGATTTTTCGCCGCACCTCGCCGTACTTTTTCGTGGTCTTGGAGGTGACGATGCTGGGGATCATGGAGGCGCCTAAGGAGGTGGCGATGGCCACCGGCACATTGGTGAGCAAGCGGTATTTGCCGCTGTAAATGCCCAAAAGCTCCATTCTCTCCTTCTCCGCAAACCCTTTTCCACCCATGATGATGCCGAACATGGAGTTATCCACCGTCCCGCTCAACTGGTACACCGTCTGGCTTAAAATAATGGGGACCACGGTGAGGAACAGGGCCAGGGCCACCCTCTTATAGGAGGAACAGCGGCCAGGATCCCGCCTGCGCCGCCCCCGGCTGTAGAGGGCCATCATCGCCGCCAGGAACAAAAAGGCCGCCAAAGCCCCCACAAAGGTGCCCAGGGTGCCGCCCGCCGCCCCGTAGGAGGCGGGGTTTGGCTTGTCCGCGAACCGGTTCATGAAATCGTAGGAGGCCCAGATGCTCACGCCGGCGTGAACCACCTGCTCGATGATCTGGGAGACGGAGGTGGGGATCATATTTCCCCGCCCCTGGAAAAAGCCGCGGAACACGCCCATCACCGCAAACACCAGGATGGTGGGGGCCATCACCCGCAGAGGCAGGGCGCTGCCGGGGCTTTGAAACAGCAGGCTGGCAATGAGGTCCGCCCCCGCCAAAAGCACCGCCGTCATCACGCCGCCGGTGATCACTCCGAAGGCGATGCCGCAGTCAAACACCCGTTTTACGTCCCCCGGCCTCTTTCCGCTGCGGCTTAAGGCGATCTGCTTGGAAACCGCCAGAGGAAGGCTGTAGGAGGACAGGATCAGTCCGATATTATAAATTTCATACGCCGTGTTGTAATAGCCGATCCCCTCATCTCCCAGAATCCTGGTCATGGGAACCTTGTAAAACAGTCCGATGAGGCGCACGATGATCCCGGCCGCCGCCAGGATGCTGCCCTGCACCAGATAATTGTCGTTCTTCTTGCCCATTTTCCACTCGCACCTTCCTGATTTTCTCTTTCGTATTAGCGTCTCAAAAACAGTCCCATTTTATCACAGGGAGACGCTGTTTTCAAGGAATTGTTGGCGGGCGGGGACGGCTGTGCGGCAGCCGGGGGCGGCGGGGAAAGATTTACATTTTGTTAAAGATTTCCCGACGGCGGAATGCTATAATGGGGAAAGGGGTTCAAGGCCAGGGTTCCTCCGCGCAAAAGCGTTTTGCCGGATGCCTGACCTTGGATCCCTGCTATCCTATTATGAAGTAATCAAGCAACACAGGAAGATTTCCGGGAGGCGGATATGAAAAACAGAATTTTTGTGGTGGAGGACGAGCCGGCCATCTCCGATCTGATCTGTATGAGCCTGACGGCGGCGGGCTATGAGACGGCGGCCTTTGACGACGGGGAGTCGGTGCGGGCCGCCCTGCGGGAGGAGAAGGGAAAACAGGCGGATCTGGCCCTTGTGGACGTGATGCTGCCGGGGCCGGACGGCTTTCAGCTCATGGAGGATTTTAAACGGGCGGATGTGCCGGTGATCTATCTCACCGCCAAAGGGGACGTTTCCTCCAAGGTGAAGGGCCTGCGGGCGGGGGCGGAGGACTACATCGTCAAGCCCTTTGAGATCCTGGAGCTTTTGGTGCGGATGGAAAAGGTGCTGGAGCGGACGGGGCGGATGCGTTCCGTCCTCACCTACCGGGATCTGACCGTGGATCTCGGCCGGCGGCGGGTGACGGAAGGGGGACGGGAAATCCCCTTAAAGCCCATGGAGTTTTCCCTTCTGGCCGTGTTTCTTAAAAACAGGAACGTGGTGCTGGGCCGGGACCGCCTGCTAAACCTGGTGTGGGGAAACGACTTCTGCGGGGAAACCAGGACCGTGGACGTCCACGTGGCCTGGCTGCGGAAAAAGCTGAAGGCGGGGGCGGCCATCCGCACCATCCCCAAGGCCGGATACCTGTTTGAGGACGACAGCCTATGAAACTGAAGACAAAGCTGACCGCCGCCATCCTGGGGGTATCCGCCGCCGCCTTCGCCCTCTGCGGCACCGTTTCCGCCCTCTCTTTTAAAAATTACAGCCTGGACACAGCCGCCGCCGGGGAGCGGGAAAAGCTGGCCATCGCCGGCCGGGCCTTCCAGCAGGTGGGCACCAGGGAGGATTTTGAAGACATGGGGGAGATCGCCAGGGACGCCTACTTAAAATACCAGTTCCGCCGCTGCTACGAGGACGGCTATGCCCTGATCAAAGACGGGGAACCTCTGGTCAACCTCACTGGCTACGAGATCGTGGACCTTAGCCCCCTCACAGGGGAGTACGCCGTCCAGGAGGTGGGCGGCCGCCGCATTCTCCTGCTCCTGGAGCCCCTCCCTTACCCCGACGGGTTCTCGGTGCTGGCGGCGTCGGACGTGTCCTCCGTCTGGGAAAACGCCGGACGGCAGGCCGCCTGGTCAGGCCTCATGTTCCTGGCCTCCTCCCTGGGGGTCTCCCTCCTTCTGACCCTGTTTCTCACCGGAGCCCTCCGTCCCCTGGAGGAGTTGAAAAACGCCGCTGCCGCCATCAGCCGGGGAGAGCTGGGGGCCAAGGTGACCATCCGCTCCTCCGACGAGCTGGGACAGGTGGGACAGGCCTTCAACCGGATGTCAGACCAGGTGGAACAGCAGGTGGAGGATCTACAGCTCCTCCTAGGCGCCCTGGCCCACGAGATGAAAACTCCCATGACCTCCGTCATGGGCTACGCCGACAGCCTGCTCCACGTGCGCCTTCCAAAAGAAGCCCAGACGGCGGCCCTCAAACGCATCTACGAGTCGGGAGCCAGGATGGAACAGCTCTCCTCCCGCCTTTTAAGCCTGCTGGGCCTCTATGAAAACGACTCCATCTCCTTCCAGGAGGTCCCGGCAGAGGCCCTGTTCCGGCAGGTTCGCCAGGACTGCGCCCCGTTTTTGGAGGAAAGGGGCGTCCGCCTTCTTCTGGACTGTCCGCAGCCTGTCTCTTTTCAGGGGGACGCCGTCCTCCTGGAAAGCCTGCTCACAAACCTGGTGCAGAACGCCTGCCGCGCCTCCCATCCCGGCGACCCCATCCATCTCTCGGCCCGGCCGGGGACACTCATCGTGGCAGACTGCGGCTGCGGCATCCCGGAAAAGGATCTGCCCCACGTGACCAAGGCCTTCTATATGGCCGACCGTTCCCGCTCCCGCAGCCAGGGCGGCTCCGGCCTGGGGCTGGCCCTCTGTGAGCGCATCGCCGCCCTCCACGGCGCCTCCTTAACCATCGAGAGCCGGGAAGGCCAGGGGACAACGGTGACTGTGGCGTTTACAAAACCTTTACAAAACGATGAATACTTTGGAAGACAGCCGTGATATGCTCATTTCATAAAAGGTGTGCGCAGCAGCGCACACTCTCGCCGGAACGCGGCTGCGCCGGCAGCCATCTTCCTCTGCGCGGAGTACACATCCCGCCGGAGGCTTTTGTGGCATGGGAAACGCAGCCTTCTATGGCAGAACAGAAACGGAACCGGTAAAAACCGGTTTCGCAGTGAAAGGAGCAATGATGATGAGACAAAAGAACGGATATTTACGATTTTCCCTCCCGCCGGCCCGCGCCCTGGGGATGGCGGCTCTTTTTGGGGCCGCCCTGGTCCCCGCCGCCGGGCTTTCCGGCTGCGGAAAAGAGGAAACGGTGATCATCCGAGAGACAGATGAGGAAACGGAAAACAAGGAAAACGGAAACGCCGGGGATCCCGGAAATCCGGACGGTGGCGGCAGCTCCTCGGATTCCTCCAGCCAGGGAGGAACCTCCGGAACTTCCGGCACCGGCGCCTCCCTCCGGGCCCAGACCGAGGCGCCGGAGACCTACCAGGTTCACGTGCAGACGGACGTCCTGGATCTGACGGCAAACGCCCCGGTCATCCTTCCCGACGTCTCTGCCGCCCCCACCTGGGAACTGTCCCAGGCTACCTATGAAGACGGGCAGATCGACAAGATGACCGACGCCCTGGAGAAAGCCGGCGTCCCCATGGATCAGGTGCTCGTCTCCCGCAACGGCCAGACGGTGCTGCCAAACGCCAGCGGCCGCTCCGGCTACCAGCTCTCCATCCACGACGGAAACATGGAAATAGAAACCATAGAAACAGAAAGCGAAACCACCCGCTCCACGGCGGCGCCCACCCCTATTTTCTGGCTCAGCTGCACCAGCACTACCGCTGCCTCTGACGGAAACTTTCATTCCAACGACCTGTCGGACTTCTCCCTCTCCTCTGAGGAGGAAGAACGGCTGCGGGCCAGCCTGGAGCAAAAGGCGGAGGATCTGCTGGCCTCCATGGATCTCTCCCACATGACCCTCCAAAATTTCCAGTGGAAACGGCTCCGCTCCTCCGACCCGGAGAGCCAGGACTACAAGCTCCAGTTCCGCGGCGACTACGGCCTGCAGCTCCGCTACACCTTGAGCGCCGGAGGCATCCCTGCCGCCGACTCCCGGATTTCCTATTTCAACGGCTCCCTTCCCGCCTCCCAGTACGTGGAGATTTTGTACGCCTGGGACGGACAGCTGCTGGAATTTAAGGACATCGGTTTCAACACTGTAGGGGACTCCCTGGATTCCGAGCCCTTCCTTCTCCCCTTTTCCTCCATCGGGGAAATATTTGAGCAGCAGTGCCGCGCCTGGCACTCCTCAGACACGGACAGCTCCGGGCCGAACCTCCGCGGAACGGTGACAGAGGTGGCCCTGGAGTACCTGCCTCAGTACGGCGATGAGGGCGATGGTTCCCTGATCCCCGTCTGGAATTTCTACGGTTCCCTGGAGTTCTTCCTCTCCGATACGTCCTCCCTGTACGTCACCGTGGATTCCTCCTCCGGTGAGAGCCAGCAGATTCTGGGTGAGAGCCAGCAGATTTTGGAATTCACAGATTCCGCCGGAGACGGACAGGGAACGAGGCATTCCACCGCCCAGAACCTGCTGCTCTCCATCAGCGCCCTGGACGGCCAGATCATGGGCGAACCGGATTCCTACTATCTTTTCTCGTACTGAATGGAAATGTCATTTCCTTTCACCCGCACCTTCGCCGCCGCGCCGCACATCAGGGGCATCATCGGCGGCAGGTGCCCGAAGTCGGCATCCATGATGATGGGCACTTCGTACTCCGCCAGCAGGTCCGTCACCGCCCGGTACTGATCCAGGCCCATGGCCTCCTGGCCAAAGCAGAGAGGCCGGCCGATGAGAAAGCCCTTCACGTGACGGAACCAACCGGCGTGTTTCATCTCCCAGATGGCCCGGCGAATGGCCATGACTCCCAGATCACAGGATTCTAAAAACCAGAGGATCCCGTCCTCCTGGTACTTGTCCGCGAAGGGCCGTACTCCGTCATAGCAGGTGCCCACCAGGTTTGCCAGGCAGTCCAGACAGCCGCCCACCAGGCGGCCGGACAGCTCCAGCTCCTCCTCCGACCCCACAGCCCGCGCCCCCACAAAGCTTTTTAACACCTTCGGCTCCGTCAGGCGGTAAGGCGCCAGGGGATCCTGTTCCCGGTCCGGGCCGCCCATTTCCGGCGTCTCCCGGCTCCACAGGGAATAACCGGATACCTGTTTTTTTATCCCCCGCAGCAGCCCGTAGGCATCCCGCAGCGACTCATGCCACGGCTCCATGCCGAACACCGCCCCGCAGGGCCCGTAGATGGACGCCGTGTCGCAGAGGGTGGGGAGCAGGAAGGTGAAATTGGTGTTGTCGGAAAAGCCCATGTACCACTTCGGCTCCGCCGCCCGGATCCGCTCAAAATCCACGTGATCCAGAATCTCGCACATCAGCTCTCCCCCGCCGCAGGAAATGAGGACGTCATTCTCCTTCCGGCAGTACCACTCCGTCAGCTCCGCCCCGCAGGCCTCCGGGGTGTTGCTGATGCCGATTCCCTTTTCCTCATAACAGTTCGGCCCCAGATCCAGGCCGTGGCCCATGGCCGAAAAGGTCTCCAGCCCGTGCTGAAACATGGTGCGGTAGGGCTCGATGCCGCAGCTGAAAGACGGGGCCACAAACCCGATGGTCCCCTTCTCTCCCAATGGTTTCGGATAGTTCATACATCTCCTCCTTTTCCTATGAACTGTGTGCGTTTCCTATGGCATTTAAAGCGCGCGAAAATGTTCGTTACAAGCGTACACCCATGCCGGAGTCCGGCTGTATCAACAGTCCGTCCCTTCCTGTAAAACGCGGGTTTCGTCAGAAACGTGAATGGCATAGGGAACTTTCTTTCCTATGCCATTCAAAATGTACGCCATAGGCGCACATTCTCGCCAGTTTTCCTAGTCCCTTCCGGCGTCACTTCTTCTCCGGAATCCAGTGAATCCTGCTTTCCTCGTAGCGATCCTGCTGAGGCCGCTCCTCCGCCGGGTAGCCGCAGGAAACCAGGGCGAAGGCCTCCAGGCCATCCGGGTTTCCCAAAACCGCGTTCACCGCGTCCATCCGCTCCCGCACCGGCGCGATCCCCATCCAGCAGGCCCCAAGCCCCAGATCCGCTGCCTCCAGCAGCAGGTTTTCCGTGGCGATGCTCATGTCGATCTCCGCGTAGGACGGGGCCGTCAGCCCTTCCTTCCGGTAGCAGGGCACAATGGCCAGAGGCGCCTCCGGCAAAAAGGAGGCGTAGGGACTGCATCCCGCCAGCTCCCGGATCGTTTCCCGGTCCGTCACCACATAAAACTCCCAGGGCTGCTGGTTTCTGGCAGACGGGGCCGCCATAGCCGCCCGCAGCAGCCGCTCCACCTTCTCCGGCTCCACCGGCCGGCTCTCGTATTTTCTTACGCTGATTCGCTTAAAGATGGCATCCATCTGATTTCCTCCTCTCATCACCCTCTGAACGGTTTCCGAAGGGCCGGAACATCCCATCCCGGAAGTTCCGGCCCCCTCCGTTTCCGCCCTTGCGGTCATCCCGGGGAAATCTCCTTTTAAAGAGGTTTTCCCGCCAGGATTTCCTGATAATCCTTATAGTTTTCCTCCAGCAGTTTCGGCGTGTCCAGGCCGTAGGGGCACTTTTTCGCGCAGGCGCCGCAGTGGAGGCAGTCCTCAATCTTCTTCATCATGGCCTGTGCCTTCTCCGTGAGCTGTTTCTCCGAGGGAGAACGGCGGATCAGCAGGCTCATTCTGGCGCAGGTGTTGATCTCTATCCCCACGGGGCAGGGCATACAGTAGCCGCAGCCGCGGCAGAAGTTTCCGGAAAGCTCTGCCCTGTCGTGGTCGATCAATGCCTGAATCTCCTCATTCATCTGAGGCGGCTCGTCCATAAACTGCAGAAACTCCTCCAGCTCCCGCTGCCTCTGGATCCCCCAGATGGGCAGGACGCTGTCAAACTGGGCCAGATAGGCGTAGGCCGCGGCGGCGTTGGTGATCAGGCCGCCGGACAGGGCCTTCATGGCGATAAAGCCCATGTCCGCCTCCTGACATTTTCTCACGATCTCCTGATCCTTCTCCGTGGCCAGATAGCAGAACGGGAATTGCAGGGTCTCATAGAGGCCGGATGCGATGGCCTCCTCTGCCACGTAGATCCGGTGATTGCTGATGCCGATGTGGCGCACCATGCCCTGTTCCTTCGCCTCCGCCATAGCCTCGTAAAGGCCGGTGCCGTCCCCCGGTTTCGGGCAGAACGCCGGGTTGTGAAACTGGAAAATGTCGATGTAGTCCGTTTTCAGCAGCTTTAAGGATGTCTCCAGATCCCGTTTCAGGCCGTCCCCGTCCTTGGCCGGCGTCTTGGTGGCCAGATAGATTTCCCCCCGCACGTCCGCCAGGGCCTCTCCCAGTTTCTCCTCGCTGTCGGAGTAGGAGCGGGCCGTGTCAAAAAAGCGGAACCCGCCATCGTAGGCCTTTCGCAGCAGCTCCACCGCCTTCTCCATGGTCACCCGCTGCACCGGCAGGGCGCCAAACCCGTTTTTTGATACGGTGATCCCCGTCTTTCCAAGCCTTACCATATCCTTCATGAAAATCCCCTCCTTCGTAATCTTCCTCATGATCTTCCATCAGTTTTCGATGTTTGGTTCCATTATACCTAAAAAGGAGGAGGAAATGCAACGGTTTCCGAGGCGCCGGAAACACGCGGGAAACGGGCGGGACTCGCGCAAAAAAGTGTGTGCTTGACGCACACTCGCGCCAAAACGCGGCTGCGTCAGCAGACATATTCCTTTGCGCGGAGTGCGCCTCCTTCCGGAAAGGACGTCCGCTCATAACCGGCCCCCTCTGGCGCATACACTGTTTCGAGGTGATTTCTATGCAGTCCTGTGAATTCGCAGTCTCCATCTCCACCTTGGCCTGCTGCATCGCGGAGGGAAAATCCCCGGAGGAGCTCGTTCTCATCAGCTCCGTCCTGATGCAGCTTGGCGATACCCTGGCCACCATCGCCGCCCACCAGGCCCTGTGCGGCCCCAAAGAACAGGAAACGTAAACGCCTGGGCCAAAGTCTGAAAACGGGCGGTTTTCAGCCGCCCGCCGCCCCGTCCCATCCGGTTTCCAGGCCGCCGCAGGGCGCTCCCGTCCCATCCTCTCCCGCTCTGGAAACCGTCAGCCTTCCGTCTCCTGCCGCAGCACACAGCCCACCGGCTTATGGCTCATAAGGCCGCCCACACACTTCTGATTGCAGTAAACGCAGTAGCGGATCTCCTCCTCCCGACCGGCCCGCACCTTGTTGGGCCACTGGGGATCGGCGATCAGCTGTCTGGACAGGCCCACAAAGCCGTATCCTCTTTCCACCAGCCCCTCCGCGAAGGCTCCGTGCTGAATTTTCCCCACCAGACACACCGGCTTTGAGGCACAGTTTAAAACCGCCTCTCCCAGATGGGAGAAACAGCCCTCTCCCCGCAAAAAGGGATGGTTCGCCGCCGGGATCGTGTCCCGCAGGTTGGAGTGGTTGGCGGCGGCCACGTGAAAGCTGTCCGCCCCGGCCTCCTCCAGCGCGCGGACAAACTCCGGCACCTCCCCGATCGCCACTCCGCCCCGGCCCAGCCGCGGCTCCTCCGTGCGCACGGTCAGCTTGTAGTCCACCGCCAGCTCCGGCGCCGCCTCCTTCACCGCCCGGACCACCGCCGCCGGAAAGGCCGTCCGCTTTCCGTACCGGTCCGTCCTGTGGTTAAACACAGCCGAGGAAAAACTGCCCAGCAGCCGGTCCCCGTGGATCTGCACCAGGCGGAACCCGGCCGCCGCCGCGTATTTTGCCGCCGCCCCAAAGCGGGCAATGATCTCCTCCGCCTGAGTTTCGCTTAAGCTGTCGCAGTAGCCGTCCACATTCTCCGCCATCTTCCGGCGCACCTCCTCCGCTCCCAGGCTCTGCCGGTTCTGAAACAGGCCGCCCACATAGGCCAAGTCATACTCCGGAAAAAACAGCTGAGGCGCCGCCTCGCAGCCCTCCTTCCGGCAAAGGTACAGCACCTGTCGGAAATAGGGAAAAAACCACCCCGAATCCAGGGACGGCGCCCCCAGCATAGACGGCTGTACCGACACGTCCGGCAAAATAACCAGTCCCGTCCCGCCCGCAGCAATCTCCCGGTAAAGCTCCAGCCCGTGCCCGCCCAGAGATGTGGGCGCAAATACCACCCGGTTCTTTAGTTTTACATTCCCGATGGCGCAGGGGGTAAATAATCGTTCCATTTCCATTCTCCTCGTCTCTTTTCTTCTTTCTCCGGAGACAGGCAGGGAACATCCCCGTTCTCCTGTCTCGCCCGGGCGTTTGCCACAGCTTATCACAATTAATTGACTTTGTCAATTATATTGGGTCAGAACAGCCCCTATTCCCACTTGCTATTTCTTCCCGGCCCCAGACCGGAAATCATTCTTTAAAATGGTCAAAATACCGTCCGCCCAGCCAGGCCGCGATCATCACCAAAACCGGCAGCAGCACCCAGGGGATCCCCTCTGGGTTCCGGGAATGAATGACCACCACAAAGAGCAGCACAGCGGCCGGCCCTATGAGCCGGTACAGCAGCCGCAGCCCGCGCCGCCGTTTCTCCGGGATCTCCTCCAGCTTTTCCCCCTTTCGGACGCAGTGCACCACTGCCCCGTACCGGGAAAACACCCGGTGGGCCTCATACTCCACCCCGTCCAGGGTAAACTCCGGATACATTCCCTCCTTTGTGACCACCAGCTCCCGCCCCTCCTTCTCTCCAAAAGCGAACAGGGCGTCTGTAAACTCCCTGGGGTTTAAGCACATGGTATCCGGCATAAAGGTGAAATACCGCTTTCCTTCATCCCTTGCCACCTGTTTAAAATCGCGGACAAAATCGTCAAAGAGGGCTCCCCGCGTCTCCTCCAGCTCCATCTGGGCGAGATATTCCTCCGCCTGCAATTCCTCCAGACAGCTGGCCTGAATGCGGCCGCAGAAATCCGCGGCATCCTTCAGCTGTTTCCGCTCCTCTTTCAGGGCCGACTGATGGGCGGCCAGAGCCGTTCCCAGCGTCACCTCTCCCTCCAGCACCCGGCGGATTTCCCCGATGGGCATTCCCAGTTTCCGCAGCAGCTTGATCTGAAACAGCCGTTTCACATCCTCGTCCCCGTACCGGCGGTAGCTGTTTTCCGGGTTCCGGCCCGGTTTCAGCAGTCCTTCCTTTTCATAGTATCGGATGTTCTGCCGGCTGATCCCGGTGCGTTTTTCCACATCTCCGATTCCCGTCATGTTTATCCCTCCCTCCTGTCTCCAGGATAAAGGTTCGAGCAGCTATAAGGTCAAGCCTTTTTGAAGAATTTCCCTCACTTTTTTCTCCTCCAGCTCCCAGACCGGCATCACCGGTTTCGGCTCCGGGCCGCAGACGCCGATTTTCTTCTCAAACCACACCACGTCCAGCCATTTCCCATTTTTATAGCCGGTGTTGCAAAACTCCCCGATCCGCTCAAAGCCCAGCCGCTGGTGCAGCCGCTCGCTCTTTGGATTGGGGGAAACCACGCAGGCGTAGGCGGTGCGCACCCCCTGGAGGGCCAAAAGCTCCATAAGGATCCGGTAAAGCCGGCCTCCCAGACCGGCAGCCGTATGCCCCTTGTCCAGATAAATGGAAAGCTCCGCGTCCCACTGATAGGCCGCCCGCTCAAAGGCCCTGTGGGCATAGGCGTAGCCCACCGCCCGTCCGTTCTCCTCGCAGACCAGATAGGGATAGCCCTCCCGGCGGATACTTCGGATCCTTCCCGCAAACTCCTCCTCTGACGGCAGGACGTATTCAAATGTAATGGGAGTGTCCATATACTGCCCGTAGATTCTAAGGAGCTCCCTGCTGTCCGTCTCCTCCGCAAACCGAATGATCATTTGAGCGCCTCCTGACCAGCGCCCGCTCCGGAAATATTCACCGGAGCCATAAGCACCTTTCCCGTGCCCCGGTACACGTTTACCAGGCCCTCGCCGGACACCGCGGAGCCGATCAGGGATTTTCCGGAACGCTCCACCGTAAACTGCAGGCTGCCGCTCCAGGCGATGGCCATGTTGCCGTCCACCTTCAGCACGTCGTTGTTCAGAGTGATCTCCACCAGCTCCTCCTTGGGAACCAGGGATTCCAGACAGACGATCCCGTTGCCCACCAGGGAGAGGTTAAACAGGCCCTCGCCGCCGGCTACGGCAGAGGAGAGGTTGGAGCGCATCACTGCCTTGTGTTTCAGACCGGACTCACAGGCCAGAAACAGGCCGTCGTCCAGCACGATGGAGCCGCCCCACTCCGCCACGTTCACCAGAATCAGATACTTGTAGGTGGGCTCTAACACCAGGGTCCCGTCTCCGGTATACTCCGGCTTGATGGCGGACTCGCCGCTGGCCTTGCCCCGCACGGCCTTTCCCAGCAGGTCGCCCACGCCCTTGATTCCCGTGGTGGCGTTCACATTTCCCACCATCCACTGCATGGCTCCCGCCTGCACCGTCACCGGGGATTTGCTTAACTGACAGACCACCTGGCGCTTTCTCACGTTCATAGCGTTGCTGAAATAGGCCGTCATGGCATTCTGAGGGGTCACGCTGAAATCCCGCTGGTATTCCACTACGGTAAACGCCCCCGCCGAATCCACAATTTTAATATCGTCATTGTCCAGAAAATTCCCGATCTGATACATAAGATTCCTCCTTATCCTCTGCTGTCTGCCTTATTTATGATACGGGGTTCCTCCTAAAATGCAGAAACCGCGGTACACCTGTTCCAAAAGCACCACCCGCATCAGCTGGTGGGGAAAGGTCATCCTGGAAAAGCTCAGTTTATAATCCGCCCGCCGCAGAACTTCCTCCGAAAGTCCCAGGGAGCCGCCGATGACAAACACCAGATGGCTGACGCCATTTAGCCCCAGCTTTCCCATCTTGTCCGCCAGCTCCTCGCTGGAGACCATCTCCCCCTGGATGGCCAGGGCGATCACGTAGGCCCCATCCTTAATCTGGGCCAGGATCCGTTTCCCCTCTTTTTCCTTGATCTGGCGCTCCACCGTCTCCGATGCCCCGTCCGGCGTTTTCTCATCCGCCACCTGGATCACCTCCAGCTTGCAGTAGCGCCCCAGGCGTTTGGCGTACTCCGCCACCGCCTGCTCGTAAAATTTTTCCTTCAGCCGTCCCACGGCCACCACCGTCACCCTCATGCGGGAAACTCCAGGATCATGTCGTACCACACGGCGCCCCCGTGGACGGAGTCCGACAGGCCCATGCTCCGGTAGCCGAATTTCTCATAATAGGGAATCAGCCGGTCCTTGCAGGTGAGGATCACGCCTTTGCGCCCCGCCTCTCTCGCCGACTGGATCATATGCTCCATCAAAGCCGCAGCCACTCCCTGGCGCCGCCGCTCCGGAATCACGTCCAGGCCGAAAATGCTCTGGTACGCCCCGTCCGGCCGGTGGAGTCCCGCGTCCTCAAACATCTCGTCGCAGATGGTCTTCCGGTCAGTGACGGCTCCGTTGATCATGCCGATCAGACGGCCATTCTCCTCCTCCGCCACGAAAAAGCACTCCGGAAAGGCGGCGATTCTCGCCTGAAAAGCCTCCGCCCCGGCCGCCTCCGCCGCCGGAAAGCACTCCGCCTCCACGGCGGTCACAGCCTGCAAATCCTTCATTGTCACGGTTCTGATATGATAATCCATGGTTCTTTTGTTCTCCTTACGCGCGAAAATAATAGCCTACGCCCCATTTGGTATGGACGTATTTGGGGTCGCTGGGGCTGGGCTCGATCTTTTCCCGCAGCCGCCGCACATGGACGTCCACCGTCCGCACGTCGCCGCTGTCCATGGCCTTGTTTCCCCACACGTAGGTGAGCAGGGCCTCCCTGCTGTACACCTTGTTGGGATTGCAGACCAAAAGCTCCAGAAGGTCAAACTCCTTCGCCGTCAGGTTGATCTCCTTCTCGCCGATGAATACCCGTCTCGCCTCCAGATCCATCTTCAGGTCTCCCACGGAAACCACCTTGTTCTCCTGTTTCTGACTGCCCCGGTTGCGCTTGGCATTCCGGCGCATGATGGCCCGGATTCTGGCCTTCAGCTCTAAGATATTGAAGGGCTTTGTCACATAGTCGTCCGCCCCGTACTCCAGCCCCAGGATCTTATCCATGTCGCTGCCCTTAGCGGTGAGCATGATAATGGGCATCTCGGAAAATTCCCGGATCGCCTGGCACACCTCATACCCGTCGTGTTTCGGCAGCATCACGTCCAGCAGCACGATGTCGTACTCCCTGGCCTTCGCCATATTGATGGCTTCCTCTCCGTCATACGCACAGTCCACTTCCATCCCGTCCTGCTCCAGGCTGAACCGGATTCCCTTCACAATCAATTTCTCGTCATCTACAACTAACGCTCTTGCCATAGTTCTCCCCTTGATTACACACTGATCTGATCTTTTATTTTTTCAAATGCCCCTTCCTTGATTCCGGGCACCTTCATAATGTCCTCTACAGATTGGAACCCTCCGTTTTCCTCCCGGTATTTGATAATATCCGCCGCCCTGGCCTCGCCGATCCCCGTCAGGGTCATCAGCTCCTGAGCGCCGGCCCGGTTGATGTTCACTTTGCCTGACGCCTCCTCCCCCGGCTGGGGCAAAAGGCCGCTCTGTACGTCCTCCACGGAGGGGACGTCGATCTTTAATCCATCCTCTGTGAGTTCTGCCAGGTTTAAATATTCAGAAGCCGCCTCATCCGTAAACCCGCCTGCGAGCTCCACGGCCTGAAAAACGCGGCTCCCCTCCAAAACTCTGTACACTCCCGGTTGTTTTACCTCCCCGCAGACGTGCACATAGTGATAAACAGGAGCCTGGGATTCTGTCTCGCTTTCAGTCAAGACAGTCTCTCCCAGGCTCTCCGCTTGCACCTCACTGATATTTTCTGAAATCCCGCCGCCTCCGCAGCTGTAGCAGATCCCTGCCACGGCCATCAGAATCACGGCCAAAAACGTCTTCCAATATGGTTTCTTCACGGTTTTTCGCCTCCTTTTTTCCGGCGCAAAAACCGTTCTCAGCCTGACAGTTCTATTTTACATAAAACCTGTCTGGAAATCAACTGCGAAAAATAATAATTCCCGCGATGGCCACGGCGGCTCCGATGGCCTTTTTCCACTCAAACGCCGCCCGCTCCACCCCGAACAGCCCGAAAAGCTCAATGCCATAAGCCACCAGAATCTGGGAAATGACAATGAGGAGCGCCGCCCTCGCCGGCCCCAGGCTCCCCATGCTCTTTATCACCGTGTAGGTGATAAACGCCCCCAGCACCCCGCCCGCCAGCATATACCGCGGCTCCACCTGCAAAAGGGCCGGGATGCTCTGCCTTCCGGAAAACAGCCAGGCTGCCACGCAAGTCAAAAAGGCGGTGAGCTGTACCCATCCGGCGGACACCCAGATGCTGGTCTGTTTCGTCACCTCCGTATTGAATACCCCCTGAACGCTCATCAGCGCCCCGGACAGCAGCGCAGTCAAAATTCCCCACATGATTAATCGTCCCTCCATCTCTTTATTTAGTTATTTTCTTCTATTTTCTGCATAAGCAGGGGAAATTATGCGGGAGCGGCCGGCGGCGGAAGGAAATCCGGCCGCTATATTTTATCTGGCATTTTCCGGAATCTCATGGTATTCTGGAAAAAAGGGGCGCAACAGCGCATACTCGCGCCGGGCGCGGCTACGCCAGCAGCCATATTCCTCTGCGCGGAGTGTGGCTCCTTGCGGAGCATTCTTATTTCACGGGAAACGCAGTTTCCTGTGAAATAACAAAAGGAGGGATCCATATGTTTCAGAACAAAGTTGTCATCGTAACCGGCGGAGCCAAGGGAATCGGCCGCTGCATCGCCGATCAGTTCCGGAAAAACCGCGCAAATGTGTGTATCATTGACCGCCAGCCAAACGACTATTTCACAGGGGATGTGGGGGATGAGGAAACCCTGGTGCAGTTTTCCCGGAAGGTGATCCAGGACTACGGAAAAGCAGACATCCTGATCAATAACGCTCTGCCGTTAATGAAAGGGATCACCGACTGTTCCTACGACGAATTCAACTACGCCCTGCGGGTGGGCGTGACGGCGCCTTTCTACCTGGCCAAGCTGTTTCTGCCCTATTTCGCTCCCGGCGCCTCCATCGTCAATATCTCCTCCTCCCGGGATCGGATGAGCCAGCCCCAGACGGAGAGCTACACGGCTGCCAAAGGCGGCATTTCCGCCCTCACCCACGCCCTGGCCGTGAGTCTCGCCGGAAACGTCCGCGTCAATTCCATTTCTCCCGGCTGGATCGACACCGGATTTGCTGAGTACACGGGAGCCGACGCCGCCCAGCACCCGGCGGGACGGGTGGGAAATCCCCTGGACATCGCCCACATGGTCCTCTTTCTCTGTTCCCCCCAGGCCGGGTTTATCACAGGGGAGAATATCTGCATCGACGGCGGCATGACGAAACAGATGATCTACCACAACGATTTCGGCTGGTCTCTGGAAGAACCATGATCAAGGAGGGAATACATTGTTTCAAAGGATTTTTTTGTTCTGTGGTGTGATAGGCGGACTGCTTTTATCCAGTTGTTCTTTGCCAAAAACGACGGAATATGTAAACCATACAGAGGCGGAGTCTAAGATGGAACGTACGGAGGAAATAGAGATCACAGAAACAGAGGATGCCTCCGTTTCCATGCCATTTGAAGTACAAATTGACAAAACAGCTCTGCAAATCAGAAAAGAGAAAGAAACGACGGTTATGATTACATCAAGCGTAGCCGATTGGGCTTTTGAAGTTTCCGCTGAGAATGGGAAAATATCGGATATGGGAAAGAATTCATTTACATATACGGTTCCCAAAGATGAAGACGAACGGGAAGATACCATTACAATACGATTAATGGATTATGAAAATGGCGCATTATACAGCTATAAAATTCCGCTTATTTTTCTTCCCACAGGGAAGTGATGCCCACGGCGGCAGAAGGCAATGCGCTGTGAAAGGATTCCTGCGCTGCACATATCCTTCCGCAGAAGTATGATTTGCGGTGCTAAAGTAGCGCGCAGGTATATGATTTTTTAATTTGTTATATAAGCCGCAGCAACTGAACTAATTCATGCCTGTTTCCCTCTAAATCTTTAACTATCTTTACATCAAACTCTCGGAAACCATTGCTGCGGTAAAAGTCAAGAAGTTTTCCACATCCAAATTTCCCGGACACGAAAAATCGGAGACAGCTGCCCGCAAATCAGCCTCTCCGATCCCCTCTGGATGATCCT
Source organism: Lachnoclostridium sp. An14 (assembly GCF_002160755.1). GTDB lineage: Bacteria > Bacillota > Clostridia > Lachnospirales > Lachnospiraceae > Lachnoclostridium_A. The sequence continues at coordinate 98,709 of NZ_NFLE01000003.1, read as the reverse complement.
GCGCCAGATATTCACGAATGTTAATATATGAAAATTTATCCATTCGCTTTTTTCTCCTTTGCCTTCATCATCAGCGCCTTAATCTCCTTCGGATCGGTCAGCTGCCTTGCAGATACTTCCCTGGAAGGCACATGGGCATTGGCTGATTCCTCCAAAGCATTTGCGAACGCCTCTACCTTATTCTTCCCTGTGATAACAAAATTTCTTGTAATACTCGAAGTTGCCATATGGGAACACCTCCTTCATTTCTAAAAAACTTCGTAATATCATCTCGTCACTTATATTTTATTCTATCCTTCCCTTTTGCGCAAATTAAATTTCTCGAAAGTCTTTCCAGGTTCACATCCGTTTCGTACCCAATGAATTTCCGCTACTCCTGTTTGAACGATTGCGTATCTCATTCTGCTGATTCTTTCTTGTTTCAAAAATGAATGAACACTATTCATTGACATTTCAAAAATAGATGCTATACTGATGGATAGAAAGGAGACAAATCCATGAGTACCAAAAAAGAACTCTCAAAATCTGCATTTAATCAGCAGGCCGCTACCTACGATAACCATATTAGAGGCCAGCACGCCCGCTCCCTTTATCCCGTCCTGCTGGAAAAACTGTCACATATTCCATACCACTCCGCGTTGGATTTGGGATGCGGGACGGGCGAAATGCTGAAACTCATTTTGCAGGAAGACGCCCAAAAAGAATTATGGGGCATTGATTTGGCCGAAGAAATGTTAGCTGCCGCAAAATCGAAACTCCCGGAAACCGTTCCGTTATTCTTAGGAGACAGCGAGTCGCTCCCATTTCCGGATAACACATTTGACGTTGTGTACTGCAACGATTCCTTCCATCACTATCCGGCACCGCGGAACGTATTAAGGGAAGTACATCGTGTATTGAAACCAGGCGGCACATTCCTCATGGGCGATTGCTGGCAGCCCGCTGTGGGACGCATGATCATGAATTTTTATATGCGGCACAGCAAAGAAGGGGATGTAAAAATTTACTCCGAAACGGAGCTCGTTTCCATGCTTTCCGAATATTTTCACCATGTATCATGGGAGCGGATGGGAAACACCGCTTGTATTGCTATGGGGGAAAAGCCCGCGGATGGGGCAGCGTAAACGGGACAGCAGGCCAGATGTTTTTACGTCATAGTCAAAATGACTGATATTCACTCATTGCTTTTTTAACGCAGTCGTGCTATCATTAAGAAGAAAGGAGGTTCAGACTATGCGGATTACCAAGGAGCCAGAAGTACGCAGGCAGGAGATTTTAGATACCGCCCTCAAATTGTTCGGGGAAAACGGGTATGAGAAAACCTCGATCACAGACATAGCGAAAGCGATCGGTGTGGCACAGGGTCTGTGCTATCGCTATTTTCCGTCCAAAGAGGCACTGTTTGACAGCGCCCTGGAACAATACGCCGATGTCCTGGTGGAGCCGTTTGCCGGCGCTGAAAAGGACAGCCACAAGACCCTGCGGCAGATAATTGAAGATATGCCTGCCACTATGGAAGAACGGGACACAAAATACTATTCCGTTTTTCACGGAGCGGAAAACAAAAAATTCCACGATCAGCTCTCCTTAAAAGTCTGTGAGAAGTTGGTTCCCCTGGTAGAGAACCTGCTGTACCGTGCCCGGCAAAACGGCGAAATCCAGTTTGACGATTTGCAGACCGCCGCGGCGTTTTGCGTGTATGGACAGCTTGGCATCTTGCTGGCGGACCATCTGACCCAGGAAGATAAGTCAAAACGGATCCGGGAGTTTCTTATCTACGCACTTCATCTTTGAACAATCCCCCCGCTTTGGAACGGGGGATTTTCAAGGCCCATGAAATGAATAGCTTTCATTCAATAAAGGAGGAACTATTATGAATCACCCATCGCGTTTCGGAACCATAAACGAATACTACCATTTCATTCATGGCAGTTGATCCCCCTCATATGGTAATTGACTGCCTGTGTGGCAGCTTTATATAACAGCTCATTTATGAATAATGTTCATTCAAAAGAAAGGAAGATTTACTATGCCGACAAATATGGACTTTATAAGCGGAAACACAAAGCGCTGTCTGATGGCCATGGCGCTCCCGATGATTGCCGCTATGTTTCTTAACATGATGTATAACCTTGTAGACAGCCTGTGGATCGGAAATCTCCTCGGCGAAACGGCCTATGCCGCTTTGACAAATTCCACTCCCATCATTCTGATTTTGACTTCCGTCGCGATGGGAGCGGCGAATGGCGTGTCCATTTTGATCTCCCAGGCGGTTGGCGCAAAGGACAGGAAGAAAACTGAACATTTGATTGCCACCTCCTTCTGCGCCGCAGTGGTGTGTTCCCTTCTCGTGACCATTCTCCTTGAGGTTTTTCTTCCGGGAATTTTAGACGCTTTGAACACTCCAGCGGAAACGTATGATATGGCGTACAGCTATCTGGCGATTTATGTCCTTGGGTATTTGGCGGTCTGCCTTTACCTCTACTTTACCGCGGTTCTGCGCAGCTTTGGCAATTCCATGTTTCAGGCAGCCGCGATGCTGGTGTCAACGATTTTAAACGCCATTCTCGATCCCATTTTTATTGCCTTCATGGGGTTTCACGGCGCGGCCATTGCGACTCTGCTCTCTCAAACCATCTGCCTGCTGTTTATGCTGGTCTATCTGAAAAAGAAAAAATGGTTCGCGATCAGACTCTCCGCGTTCGATCGGAATGACGTTCTGCAGCTGATCCAAAAAGCAATTCCCTCTGTCATCCAGCAGAGCATTCCGGCAATCAGCACGACTTTCCTTACGGCCCTTGTCAGCACCTACAGCGTCACGGCAATCGCGGCCTATGGAGTGACCGGAAAGCTGGAAACCATTCTGTTCTACCCGGCGATGGCTTTGAATATGGTCTTGACTGTCATTATCGGGCAGTGTACCGGCGGCGCGCGGTATGACCGGGCAAAAGACTATCTAAAATGCGCGTTGGGATACGGCTGCGGCCTGCTTGTGATCCTCTCTGTTTTGGTCATCGGCTTTTCCAGGCAGCTTTCCGGCCTGTTCGTGAAAAGCGGGGATGTGGCGGGCATTGTGGGGACATATTTTTTGATTGTCAGTGTGGGATATGTTCTCAACACGGTCACAAATTGCTGCCTGGGCGTCCTCAATGGGATGGGAAAGCCCGCAAAAAGTATGTTCTTGATGATCTTCTATTATATTGTGGTTCGGATGCCCCTGGCCTATTTGCTTTCTTATCTGGGATGTGGGCTTAATGGGATTTGGGCGGCGGTACTGGTCAGCCATGTGGTCGCCAGTGCCGCAGCCGGTATCTCCGCAGCGGTATCCTTCAAACGCCGGACAAATACTATCTAATTCCATTTGATTTGGAAACTGGCGGCGCGCGCCGCCAGGCACATGGAAAGGCGCGTGTCATAGGGAAAGCAGCCTCCCATGACAAAAAACGGGAAAAGACCGCTCTCAGTCCTTTCCCGTTTCCCCTATTTCCTCTGTTTCATCCGCCGTTTCCCTTTCCGGCGGCTGAGACCGGCGCGTTACCGCTTTTCGTTCCTTTTTAACGCCGCCCGCACCAGGTGCTCCGCCAGCACCGCCGTGGTCACGCCGCCCACGCCGCCAGGCACCGGGGTGACCATGGAGGCCTTCTCCGACACGGAGGAAAACTCCATGTCCCCGCAGAGATTTCCCTCCTCGTCCACGTTAATGCCCACGTCCACCGCCACAGCCCCCTCGGCCAGAAAATCGCCGGTGATCATACCGGCCCGTCCGGCGGCGGCCACCAGGATCTCCCCCTGGCGGCAGACTTCCTCCAGGTTTTTCGTCCTGGTGTGGCAGACCGTTACCGTGGCGTTTTCTTTTAAAAGCAGCATGGCCAGGGGGCGTCCCACCACCATGCTGCGGCCCACGATCACCGCCCGTTTTCCCTCTATGGGAATTTCATAGCCCTTCAGCATCCGGATCACCGCCTCCGCCGTGCAGGGGGCAAAGCCCGTCTCATCCCCGGAGAACACCTTGGCGATGTTTTCCGGGCTGATGCCGTCCAAATCCTTGGCCGGGTCGATGAGCCGCTCGATCTCCTTCTCGTCCAGCTGAGGCGGCAGGGGCCGGAGCAGCAGAATCCCGTCAATCCCTGGATCTTTGTTGATCTTCTCAAACTCCTTCCGGAATTCCTCCATGGAAATATCCGACGGATAGGAACGGCTTACTCCCTGTAAGCCAAATTTTTTCATCCTGGCCAGGGCGCTCCGCTCGTAAGAGAGATCGTCCGGCCGCTCTCCCACCCGGACCACCGCCAGGGTGGGCACGAAACCGTCCAGCTCTCTCAGTTTCTCCTCTACTTCCGCCTGAATCCCGGCGGATACCGCCGCTCCTTTTAATACGATCATGTCATCTCTCCTTCAGTCTTTCCATTACCCGGCTGTAAATGCCGTCCGCTGTCTCTGTCCCCTTCCAAATCAGTTCCTCCGCCCGGCGGTTCAGTTCTTCTGCCCGCTCTCTGTCCGCCATGGATTTTGTATTGATGAACACGTTCATGGCCGCTCCCGTGATAGCCGTCCGGATAAACTGAACCGCCACTCCCACGTCGCTCACCGCCATGACGCTGCCTTTTTGTTCCAGGACCTCCAGAATCTCCAGCATTTCCATGCCAGTGGCCATCACCTCCAGAGGCACCAGGCTGGCCCCGTGAAGGCAGCCCTCCATCACCTGCTCCTTATACACCTTTTCCTCCTCCGTGCCGGACGGCAGGCGGTAGGCCTCCGCCAGGGGGGCAAACACCCGCTCGTCCTCCTCTGCCAGCTCCATAAACCGCGCCTGCAGCTCTCCCATACGGTCCAGAAGCCTGATGATTTCCGGTTCCCACTGGGCGTATTTCTTCTTCCCAATGGTCAGGTTCGCCACCATCTGCCCCAGGCCGTTTCCGATGGCCCCGCCTATGGCAGAGGCGCCTCCGCCTCCCGGCACCGGCGCTTTGGAGGAAAGTTTCTCCAGATATGCTATGAATTCCATTTTTTCTTCTCCTTTTTCCCGCGGACCGCCCGTCCGAAAACGGCGCAGGCCGCCACAATCAGCACACAGCCCGCGGTGATCAGCGCTCCCAGGCGCAGGCCCTGAGGCTCATAGGACATTTCCACCGTGTGGCTCCCCTCCGGCAGCTCTACGGTCAGAAACGTGTCAAACAGTTTCCTCGTCTCCGTCTCCTCCCCGTCCACAAGCACCGTCCACCCCTTGTCGTAGGGGATGCTGGTGTAGAGAAGTCCCGGCTGATCCATGTGAATGCTGCCCTTTAAGGTGGTGTCGGTCCACTCCGTGAGCACCCACTCGTTCTGCGCCAGAATATTGTAAACGGCGCTCAAAGCCTCGTCGTTAAACCGGTAGATCCTGGCCTTTAAGTCGGTTCCGGAAGGATCCTCGCAGGTGAGCACAATCTCCTCCCCCGGCTGGCAGCGGCCAAGCTCCAGAAGGTATCCCCGGTTCACATTGTCGTAGGTGGTGCTCTCCTCGCCCCAGGCCACCTTCACCTTTTTCGCCTGGCGGTTGGTGATATAGGCGTAGTAGTCCGCCTCCGCCTCCACGGTGTAGGCATACGTCCCGCCGCCGTCCTCGCCGTACACCTCCTCTAGCACCCAGGGCGTTCCCAGAACGGTGCACAGATCGTTCTGCACATCCGCCGGGTTCCCCAGATCCAGCTGCCAGTTGTCCTCCAGATCCATGGAAATGCCAAAACCCAGAGGCAGGGTGTACTCTTTCCGGTACAGCCAGGTGTCTCCCTCCTGGCCTGCCAAAGTCAGCAGGGGATTGGCCCCCTGGTTCCAGGAGTAGAGCCCGTAGCGGATGGAAAACAGGGAGTCCACCAGAGGCGTACTTCCCTCAATGCTGTAGGCATTGGTGGACGCCTCACAGCCCAGTTTTTTGAAAAGATCCGTCATATCCGCGTTTGCCGTGGAGGAAAACAGGGAAACCGTGGGGAAATTCATCCACGCCCCATCATTTTTCGTCTTTCCGTCCACCTTCTCAATGCGGTAGAAGGTATCCGCCGGCGTCAGCCCCGCCACCAGATCCCTCACGTCCTCGTTGTCCTTTACGTAGGCCGTGCGGCTGGTGGTGGTCACGCTGGTGGCCGTGGTATTCACCGCCGCCTCCACCGACACCACCGCCAGAGCCAGCAGCACCAGCACGCCCCCGTTTACCGTCCCCTTTTGCCGCAGGTAAATCAGTCCGGCGTACAGGGCCAGGAACAGGACAGCCACGTAAAACACGATGAAATGGAAGGCGTCGTCCGTCACCGTCTGCTCCGCCAAAAGCACAAAGCAGACGGAGCCCCAGAAGGCGATCACCACGTGTTTCCAGGGCGTTTCCTCCAGGTACATATAGGCCCGGTAGCAGATCACCAGCATGAGAAACACGTAAATGAAGGACTGGCGGCAGGGCAGGCTGTTGGGGTAGTGAAAGCCGTGCCAGATAAAGTTCAATACGTTGATGGAGAAACTGGCGAAGAACACCATAAGCAGGGTGCAGTACACCGCCTTCTCCTTTATGGAAATCTTCCGGCTGGCCAGGTAAAGCAGGAAAAACAGGAACACCGCCACGCCGCAGTAAATATTCGGCCAGTGATCCAGTCCCACCTCCACCTCCACGTTGGCAATGTGGCGGGCCAGCATATCAATAATGGAAAAATAGCTCTCAAAGGTCTTGGGGAAATTCACATCCCCGGAGGCCGTCATCTGCAGGGCATATACCTCCGGCAGCAGCACCACCGCCGCCATTCCTCCGGCTAACAGGGAGTACACCCCAAACCGCAGGCAGGCCGCCGCCACCCCCTTCAGCCGTTTCCGCCGTTCCAGCACCAGCAGGCACAGGAAGTAAATCACCATGAAAATGCAGGTCATGATGGAAATATAGTAATTGGAAAGGATGGAAAGCCCCAGGGTCACGCAGTAGAGCAGGCCCTTCTTCTCCTTTACCAGCTGTTCCGCCCCCAGCATCACCAGGGGAAACAGCCAGATGCAGTCCAGCCACATAATATTCCAGCTGTAGGCCGCCATATACCCGGACAGCGCGTAAAAAATCCCGAAAAACGCCGTCCCGAAGTCCCTGGTCCCGCAGTGTTTCCGCAAATACCAGGCAAAGGTCAGGCCGGAGAGGCCGATCTTCAGCACGATCATGTAGGTCATGAATTCAATGATGAATCCCTTCGGGCAGAGGATGATCAGCCAGTTCACCGGGCTGGCCAGGTAATAGGCGTAGAGGGCCGCGAAGTTCACCCCGCCCCCCACGTTCCAGCTGTAGAGCAGGCTGCCGCCGTTTCTCAGCTTGTCATGAAACTCTGAGAAAAAGGGGGCGTACTGGTGGTACATATCTGTCCGCAGAAAGCTGTTGTCCCCGAAGGGAAAAATCCTTCTCTGGATAAAGATGATCAGCATAATGATCACCGGCACCCAAAAGGCCGCAAGGAGGCCGTCCATGGGGCGCAGCAAACCGCGCCCCGCCTCTTTTGCCGCCTTTTCCCCGTTAAATCCCTTAGCCCTCCTGCTGTGTCCCGCCGCCGTCACAGGGCGGGGCTTTTCCGGCTCCGTCCCAGGCCCTGCCGGGCCGTTTCCAAACCGGGAAACCGGGGCGCCCCCGTAAGACGGCTGTGTCTCCTGGCCCGCCTCTGCCTCCCGTTCTGCGGTGGTTTCACAGGCTGCCGCGGTTTTTCTGGCCGCCATTTTTTCCCGTTCTGCTACGGTTTCTTTAGCTGTCGCGATTTCTCTGGCCGCCATTTTTTCCCGGGCTGCTGCGGTTTCTCTGGCTGTCGCGGTTTCTCTGGCCGCCATTTTTTCCCGGGCTGCCGCCCTGGAACGGCTCCGGATTCCGGATGAGCGTTCCCCGGCTGACGTCCCGCTCTGCCGCAGGTTTCGGCCGCCCCGGGACGGCTCCTGGCTTACGCCGGCCGCTTTCTGGCCGCTCTCATTTTCCGGCGGCGTCCCGATCCCGCGCCCGCGATCTGTCCCGCTGTCGGGAAGGCGGTCCTCCAGCTCCCTGGCGGCCGCGCCGGCCTCTGAAAGGGATTCCGCTCCGGTTTCGCCGGTTTCCCCGGGCACATCGCGCTCCGCCGGTTCCGAAACGGCGTCCGTCCCGTCCTGCCCGGCTTTCCCTTCTTCCGTCTTTTCCTCCGAAACCTCCCGTTCCGGCTCCCCGCCGGCCTCCAGCCGGAACCAGTCCTCGTCCAGCTCCTCCAAAATCAGCTCCTCCAGCTCCCCGCTCCCGTCCACCGGAAACGCTCCGCCGTCCTTTCTTTCCTTTTCCATCGCTCTTTTCTCCATAATCCCCAGAATCCTGTCCAGCTCTCTGGAAACCTGTCCGTGCCCTTCCTCTTTCATATTACGTTCTCTCCGATGACTTCTTCCTGAATATGATCAGCTTGCTAAACCCGTAGTTCAGCACGAGGGAAATGGCGGAGACCACCACCTTGCAGATCATGTCCTGCCGGATGCCGATGCCGTCCACCATGACCACCATGGCCACATAGGTAAAGACTGCCGTAAACAGCCGGCAGGCAAAAAAGCTTGTGATCTCCCTGATCAGATACCTGATATGGAAATTTAAGTTTTCAAACACAAAGATCTTGTTCGTCACGTAGGCGAACAGGATCGCCAGAAACTGGCTGAGCGCCGTCGCTGCCCGGTAGCCCAGGGGGCCGCGCATAAACGCGTAGGAGATCCAGTCCACCAGGGTAGTCAGCACCCCGAAAATAAAGTAGGAAACCGTCTCCCGGTTCACCAGCTTTGCCTTCCATTTTTCCATCATCTGTCCTCTGCTCCTCTTTCTGGTTATTTTAATATAGCTTCCTGTCCTTGTAAAGCCTTCCGGCGGGAATGCCCCGGCCTATTCCGCCATCATCCACTGCTCCATTCCCGCCGAATAGTGCAGCTGTCCGTCGTCGGTGATAAACACGCCCCAGGCGTTGTCCAGGGAGTCCAAAAGCTCCATCCCCTTCTCCAGCCCTAAGGAAAAGCAGGCGGTGCTCAGCCCGTCCCCGTCCACCGACTGGGTGGACAGGATGGATACCGCCGTCAGCCCGTTTTCATAGGGATAGCCGGTGGACGGATTCAGAATGTGGTGATAGTTTACCCCGTCTTTCTCAAAATGACGCTCATAGACGCCGGAGGAGACCACGGACATATTCTCCACTCTCACCGTTCCCACCGTCTCGCTGTAGCCGGCGTAGGGGCGCTGAAGGCCGATGCGGAAGGGCTGCCCGTTGGGATTTTTGCCCAGGCAGAGCACGTTTCCCCCCAGATTGATGATGGCGCTCTCCACGCCCTGTTCCATCAGATAGTCCTTCATCCGGTCGGCGATATAGCCTTTGGCGATGGCCCCCAGGTCAATGCGGGTCTCGTCGTCGGAAAACAGGATCCGGTCCCCGGAAACAGCGATCCTCTCATACCCCACCTTCGGCAGGTTTTCCCGGATCTCCTCCCCGTCCGGCACCTGGGGCTCCTGGGCCGTAAAATCCCACAGGGAGCTTAAGGGCTCCACGGTGATGTCAAAGGCACCGCCGGAGAGCTGGCTGTAGTACAGCCCCTTTTCAATTACCTCCGCCGTCTCCCCGGAAACCTCCATCTCCCGCGTCCCCGCCGGCCGGTGGTTGATCTGATACACCTCGCTGGTCTCTATGGTACGGCTAAGCAGCCCTTCGTACTCCCGGCACAGCTCCATGCACCCGTCCAGGATGTTCTCGTTCTCCGTGTCATAGAGGGTGACCGTCACAAATGTGTTTAACAAAAACCCGGAACGGCTCACCGGCTCCGCCGGCCTCCCGCAGCCCGCCAACACAAACGCCGCCCCAAGGGCCAGCCCCAGGACAGCTCCCATCTTTTTTCTCACCAATCTGCGCACTCCTTTTCTCTCATAACCGCTTACCCACGGGGAGCCATATGGCAACCCTCTGCCCAGGGAGCAGGCTCCCCCGCGGCATTTTCCCATATGGTTCCACGAGACAGACACCAGGCATGAATCGCTCGACGGCCAGCAGCCGTTCGCGTCAGCCCGCTCCGCAGCATCCGCCAAATGATGAATTTGTAAATGGCGCAGCAAAACGGTTACGTTCTGTCATTATATTTCTGCAATAAATGCTGGATTTTTTATAGTAATAATGATATATTATACCCATAATCTTTTTGGTATCAATGCGAGGATTTCTATATGAAGATCAAGCAACTTTATACATTCAAGACTGTCTGCGAGGAGGAGAGCATCACAAAGGCGGCAGAACGGCTCTCCACCACCCAGCCGGCCATCTCCCGCACCATCAGCGAGCTGGAGGAAACCCTGGGCACCCAGCTTTTTGACCGCACCGCCCGCAAGGTGGTCTTAAATGAGGCGGGCCAGCTCTTTCTCTCCAAGGTGATCCCTCTCCTGGACCTGTATGAGGATCTGGAGCGCGGATTCCAGGGCATGGACGTAAAATCTGTCCTGAAGGTGGGCGCCACCCCTTCGGTGGCCGGCTCCATCCTGCTGCAGGTGCTGGAGAAATTCCAGGCCAGCCACAGCGACGTCCAGGTGAAGGTCACCGTGGACAGCGAGACGGAGCTGGAACGCCAGCTCCTCCAGCGCAAAATCGACATGGCTCTCACGGAAGGGATGTCCGACGACGAGCATTTCGTCAAGGTTCCCGTCTCCTCCGAGCCTCTGGCCGTGGTCTGCGCCCCTCACCTTCCCATCGCCTCCGCCGGGCTTATCACGGCCCCGGAGCTGGCAAAGCAGCCCCTCCTGTTAAAGGAGCCGGGCAGCATGGTGCGCCAGATCGTGGACAGCGCCTTTTTATTCTTCAACCTGTCTGTCTCCCCCGCGTGGACGAGCATCAGCTCCGCCGCCCTCTTAAAGGCAGCCAGAAAGGGAATCGGCGTCGCCATTCTCCCCAGAACCCTGGCGGAGAAGGACCTGGCGGAAGGCACTCTCACCGAGCTGGAGGTGGAGGACTTCAACTTAAGCTGCACCACCCACGTCACCTTCCTTCAGGACAAATACCAGACTGTGGCCTTCCAGGCCTTTGTGAACGTGATCCTCTTTTCCGTCACATAGCTCCTGATTGGAAATAATCCCGACGATTTTCGGATCGCCGGGATTTTTTATTTAACAGGAAACTTCGTTTCCTGTTAAAGAACAATGCTCCGCAAGGAGGCACACTCCGCGCAAAGGAAAATGGCTGCTGACGCAGCCGCGCTCCGGCGCGAGTGTGCGCCAAGCGCACACTTTTTTATATCCGATGCCAGGGCCAGACGGCCAACCATCCCACGCAGGCCCGCCTGCCGGAGGAGGTTTGACCATAAGGCCCTCATGTCTGTGTCACTAAAACGCTTCAAGAATGGATTTCCGCAAAAACGGGATTTACAGGATTCCCGCAAAAAACAGGACCGTAAAGGACCGTGAAATCCGCTTTCCTGCCGGCTCTTACGCCTCTGCCGCTGCGGCCTCCTCTTTTTTCGGAGCAGTCTTTCCCGCGTTCGCCATCAGTTTCTCCACGCTCACCAGCTTGGTGCACAGGCATAACAGCTCCGTGGCCAGCTCCAGGTCGTTTAACGGCGGGTAGGAGGGGGCGATGCGGATATTGCTGTCGTGGGGATCCTTTCCGTAGGGATAGGTCGCTCCCGCGTTGGTCATCACCACGCCGGCCTTCTTGCAACGAGCCACGATCTCCTTTGCGCAGCCGTCCATGGACTCAAAGGAGATGAAGTAACCGCCCTTGGGGCTGGTCCACTCCGCGATGCCAAGGCCGCCCAGCTCCTGCTCCAGGATGCGCTCCACCGCCTCAAACTTCGGGCGCAGGATGTCGGCGTGCTTTCTCATATGCTCCACCATGCCGTGAATGTTCTTAAAGAACCGCACGTTGCGCAGCTGGTTTACCTTGTCGTGACCGATGGTCTGGACGGAAAGCTGCTTTCTGATGTCCTCCAGGTTGTTGGGAGAGGCCGCCAGGGCAGCGATTCCGGAACCGGGGAAACAGATCTTGGAGGTGGAGGCGAATTTATATGCCAGGTCGGGATTTCCCGCTCTCTTACACTCCGCCAGAATCTCAATCAGATGATCCTGGTCGTTGTCGTAAAGGTGATGGATGGTGTAGGCGTTGTCCCAGTAAATACGGAAATCCTGGGCTGCCGGCTTTAAGCGGGCGAACCGTCTCACCGTCTCGTCGGAATAGGAATATCCCTGAGGATTGGAATACTTCGGCACACACCAGATGCCCTTGATGGAATCGTCCTCGGCAACCAGTTTCTCCACCATATCCATATCCGGACCCTGAGGCGTCATGGGCACGTTGATCATCTCGATGCCAAAGTACTCTGTGATGGCAAAATGGCGGTCATAACCCGGAACGGGGCAGAGGAATTTCACCTTGTCCAGCTTGCCCCAGGGAGTGCTTCCCATCACTCCGTTGGTAATGGAGCGGGCCACGGTGTCGTACATCACGTTCAGGCTGGAGTTTCCGTAAATAATCACGTTGGCGGGGGCCACCTCCATCATGTCCGCGATCAGCTCCTTCACCTCGCTGATGCCCTCCAGACAGCCATAGTTACGGCAGTCAGTTCCGTCCTCACAGGTCAGATCGTCCTCGCTGCTGAGCACGTCCATCATCCCCATGGACAGGTCGAGCTGGGCCAGGCTTGGCTTTCCTCTGGACATATCCAGTTTCAGATCTTTTTCCTGCATCTCCCTGTACTGTTTCGACAGCTCTTTATGCAGCGCTTTCAGCTCATCTCTTGTCATCTCGGCGTATGCTTTCATTTTTCATTCTCCTCATCCTGTCTTATGCAATTTTCGTGCATGAATTCATTGCAACAGTAACGTAACCATTATCCACCAAAAACACCATTTGCGCAAGTACTTTTTCCCAGCCGCCTTTCGCCTTTTCCCCACCTTTTCTTGACATCCCACCCCTCAGCCACTAAAATAAAATCGGACGGCTGTTTTGAAACACAGCACGGGAAAGGATACATTATGGCAGAATACCTGTTAGTTGACGGATACAATATCATATTCGCGTGGCCGGAGCTAAAAGCCCTGGCGGACACCAATCTGGACGCTGCCAGACTGCGGCTCCAGGACATCCTCTGCAACTACCAGGGGTTTAAAAAGTGCAACGTGATCCTGGTCTTTGACGGCTACAAGGTGAAAGGAAACCCGGGAGAGGTCATCCAGTACCACAATATCCACGTGATCTTCACCAAAGAGGCGGAGACCGCGGACCAGTACATCGAAAAAGTCACTCAGGAAATCGGCCGCACCCATCACGTGCGGGTGGCCACCTCCGACCGTCTGGAGCAGGTGATCATCCTGGGAAAGGGCGCCGTGCGCCTGTCCGCCAGAGACTTACAGAAGGAAATCCGGGAGACGGACGAGGAAATCCACTCTCAGCACCTGCAAAAAATCCCCTCCAAAAAGAACCGTCTCTTTGACAATGTGGACGCTGATCTGTTTGAATATTTGGAGGATATTCGGCTGAACCGCAAAAAATAAAGAAGGAATTCCGCCGTTGTTTTAAAACGGACATGACCGCTAACGCGGTCATCACAAATCCTGAAAGCCAGATGGCTCCACGCCTACGGCGTTCCCGCCATCTGCCGGCGGTATTCGAAATCCGGGCTACCGCCCTACTTTCTTATTTAACAGGAAACGCAGTTTCCTGTTAAATAAGAATGCTCCGCAGGGAGGCGCACTCCGCGCAAAGGAATATGGCTGCTGGCGCAGCCGCGCTCCGGCGCGAGTGTGCGCCAAGCGCACACTTTTTATACTGCCTTGCCCGTCTGATGCCGATATATCTGTGCGTGCGAGCACGCCCATCTATATCGTCGCCATCCGGGGCTTTCACAGTAAAAAGTAAGAATTCTTAAGCCTTCTGACACTATTTTCTTTTCCTCCTCTCTGCTATAATAAACCTATCAAACAATCAGGAGGAACGCATCTATGAAATTCCATAAAAAACGTATGTTAGCCGCCCTCTGCGCGGCAGCCGCGGTATCTGCCATGAGCGCTGTTCCGGCGATGGCAGACCCTTTATCGGAGCTGCGGATCTGGGGACCGGTTACGGTAAATTCCGAGAATCAGCTCACTATTGACAACCAGAGCCAGCAGTCCTACACCGGAGAGGTGGTGATCCACCTGTCCGAGGACACAAAGATCTTAAACGCCGCGAGCGGAATGCCTGTGGCAGCGGACCAGCTTCCCTCCGGGGAGACGGTTTACGCCTACTTAAGTCCCGTTATGACCTTAAGCCTGCCGCCCCAGACCACGGCGGACGTAATTTTAACCCAGATTCCCGCGGATTACCGGGTGCCGGACTACATTGAAGTGAAGTCTTTTGAGGCGGCAGACGGCGGCTATCAGCTGACCGCGGCAGACGGACTGGTATTCCAGGTTTCCTCTGACTGCCCCATCTCCCCCTATCTCACCCGGAATATGCTCTACCTGGAAAACCTCTATCCCGGCGCCCGCTGCCTTGTATGGTCAGATGGCACCACCGCCTCCCGGATTATGATGTTTCAGCCCTATGGCCCGGAGGAGAGCGGCAGTGAGGATACGGTACAGCCCCACATCCAGACGGGATGGGTGCTGGAGAGCGGCGAGGCCGGCACCGCCAGCGCCCAGTGGCTCTACTACAATCCGGACGGCACCCTGGCAAAAGGCTGGGTGGAGGACGGCGGGAAATGGTATTTCCTGAACCTGGAGACGGGACGGATGGAGCGTGGGTTCGTCCAGGTAGAGGGAAAGACCTACTATATGCAGGAGGACGGCAGTATGCTCACCGGGCCGAGAACCTTCACCCCGGCGGCGGACGGGTCTCTGTCCTGACGGGATTCTTCTATATATAATAGGGAATCGCCTGTTCACTATATGGCACAAAAACGGCGCGGACCGCATTTCTTCGCAGCCCGCGCCTCTCTTTTCTGATCTTTTCTTTTCTGATTTTTTCTTTCCGGCTCTTATTTCACCATAACCTTCATGAAGTTTTTCTTGCCTCTCTTGACGATGACACCTTCCTTTCCGATCTGGTCCTTGGTAAACTCCGCCTTGACGTCCTTGACCTGAGTTCCGTCCACGGACACTCCGCCCTGCTCCACGTTTCTTCTGGCGTCGGAGCGGGAGGCGCACAGGCCGGATTTCTGAAGGATGGTCAGAAGGCCGATGGTTCCGTTCTCAAAGTCCCCGTCCGTCAGCTCAAGACAGGGCATATTGACGGAATCTCCGGCGCCGCCAAACAGGGCTCTCGCGGCCTCCTGGGCTTTCTTCGCCTCCTCCTCGCCGTGTACCAGGTTGGTCAGCTCGTAGGCCAGGATCTCCTTGGCCGTATTTAACTGGCTGCCCTCCCACTTGTCCATCTCGTCGATCTGCTCCAGGGGCAGGAAAGTGAGCATCCGCAGGCATTTCAGCACGTCGGCGTCGGCGATGTTTCTCCAGTACTGGTAGAAATCGAAGGGAGAGGTCTTGTTGGGATCCAGCCAAACGGCTCCGGACTGGGTCTTGCCCATCTTCTTGCCCTCGGAGTTTAACAGCAGGGTGATGGTCATGGCGTGGGCGTCCTTGCCCAGCTTTCTGCGGATCAGCTCCGTTCCGCCTAACATATTGCTCCACTGGTCGTCGCCGCCGAACTGCATATTGCAGCCGTATTTCTGGAACAGCATATAGAAATCGTAGCTCTGCATGATCATGTAGTTGAACTCCAGGAAACTGAGGCCTTTCTCCATTCTCTGCTTGTAGCACTCGGCGCGGAGCATATTGTTTACGCTGAAACAGGAGCCAACCTCCCGCAGCAGCTCGATGTAGTTGAGCTTTGTGAGCCACTCGGCGTTGTTTACCATCAGGGCCTTGCCGTCGGAAAAGTCGATGAAACGGCTCATCTGTTTCTTAAAGCACTCGCAGTTGTGCTCGATGGTCTCCACCGTCATCATCTGGCGCATATCCGTGCGGCCGGAGGGGTCGCCCACCATGCCGGTGCCGCCGCCGATCAAAGCGATGGGGCGGTTTCCTGCCATCTGAAGGCGTTTCATCAGGCACAGCGCCATGAAATGGCCCACGTGAAGGCTGTCCGCCGTGGGGTCAAAGCCGATGTAGAAGGTGGCTTTTCCGTTGTTTACCATGTTTTTGATTTCTTCCTCATTGGTCACCTGGGCGATCAGGCCGCGGGCAACCAGCTCCTCGTAAATCTGCATTGTCAGGATCTCCTTTTCTTTTCTGGAATTATAATAAGTGTGCGCTTGGCGCACACTCGCGCCGGAGCGCGGCTGCGTAAACAGCCATTTTCCTTTGCGCGGAGTGTGCCTCCTCGCGGAGCAATCTTGTTTAACAGGAAACTTCGTTTCCTGTTAAACAATTAAAACTATGCGCTACAATGCGCAACCAAAACGCTTTTCCCATAAGAAACGCCGTTTCCCAGGAAAAAAAGAAGGCAGCCCAGTCCAAAAAGGACGAGGCTGCCGCTCGTGTTACCACCTTTATTCACAGACGGCTCGCACCGTCTGTCTCATGGAGTACCATCATACTCCGGCCGGTATAACGTCCGCCGCTCCGTCGCCGCCTACTTGGGGATGCGTCCAGCTCTCTGCCGTCCGCCCCGTTTGGGGCGCTGCTCCGGGAGGTATTCGTCCCTGGTGATGCGTGCGCCTCTCATCCGCCGGCTGCTTTCTGTACGCTCGTTCCAGAAATTACTTGTTCCCTTCACCGCATTTGTTTGTGAAATTATCTGTATTATAGGCTGGGAACCGGCCTTTGTCAACACCCATTTTTCGGAAACTCACAGACCGCCGCCCCGAAACCGGCCAAATCTTTCCGCCGGCTCCGGGATGGAACCGGCGTTTTCCCATTCCGTTTATTCCTTAAATACAAATTTTTGCAGGATTTTCAGCACCGCCTTCATATCCAGAGGTTTCGCCGTGTGGGCGTTCATGCCGCAGTCCAGGCAGCGCTGGACATCCTCGGAAAACGCGTCCGCCGTCATGGCGATAATGGGGATGTCCGCGTCCGGGCGGCCGGAGCTTCGGATCGCCTTCGTCGCCTCATAGCCGTTCATCACCGGCATCCGCAGATCCATCAGCACCGCGTCATAGTAGCCCGGCTCCGACTCCTCAAACTTCGCCACACAGACCTCGCCGTTTTCCGCCCAGGTCAGCTCAAACCCATAGGTTTCCAGCAGCGTGCTGGCGATTTCCCAGTTCATCTCATTGTCCTCGGCCATCAGCAGCCGTTTTCCGCTAAAATCCACCTGCGGCTCCGACGCCTCCAGCTCCTGGTGCTCTGTCTCCGCAAAGGGGCTGAGGCTGTGATACAGCGTTGTCTTAAACAGGGGTTTGGCGATAAAGCCGGTAATCCCCGCTGCCCGCGCCTCATCCTCAATATCCCCCCAATCATAGGCAGACATCAGCAGGATGGGCACACCGTCGCCGATGCGGCGGCGTATTTCACGGGCCGTCTCAATTCCATCCATCTCCGGCATTTTGCAGTCCAGCAGCACCACAAAATAGTCCTTGTGCTGTTCATGCCGCTTTACCGTCATATCAATGGCGGAACGGCCGTCCAACGCCCATTCCGCGTGAACGCCGATCTCATTCAGAGAATCCGCAGCGCTGCGGCACAGTTCTTCGTCATCATCTACCACCAGGACATCCCAGTTTGGCAGGATCATTTCCTCGTCCCTAGATTCTCCCCGCTCAAAATCAAAGGTCACATGGAATTCCGTACCTTTATCCAGCTCGCTTGTCAGCTCAATGCTGCCTTCCGATTTGTCCACGATGTACTTGGTGATGGCCATGCCCAGCCCCGTTCCTTCCACCTTATGCACCCGCGCGCTGTCCTCGCGCACAAAGCTTTCAAAGATCTTCGCCTGAAACTCCTTTGACATCCCGATGCCCGTATCCTTCACCCAGAAATGGGTGCGGACGTAAGCTTCCCCTTTGGGCGAGTCCTCCTGGGACACTGTAACGGTGATGTCCCCGCCCTCCGGCGTGAACTTCAGCGCGTTGGAAAGGAGGTTCAGCAGCACTTGGTTTAAGCGCACCCCATCCGCGTAGATATTCTCCGCCTGGATCCTGTGAATAAAGATATTGAACGTCTGTTTTTTGGCCTTGACCTGGGGCTGGATGATGCTTACGATGCTTTCCATGGTTTCCCGCAGAGAGAGCAGGTCATAATTTAACGTCAGTTTTCCGCTTTCAATCTTCGACATATCCAACACATCGTTGATCAACCCCAAAAGCTGCTTGCTGGACAGGGTGATTTTCCGCAGGCATTCCAGGAGTTTCTCCCGGTTATCCACATTGGCGGTGGCTATGGCCGTCATGCCGATGATGGCGTTCATGGGGGTGCGAATATCGTGGCTCATGTTGGCGAGAAATTCACTCTTTGCCGCGTTCGCGTGCACCGCGTCCTCCTTCGCCGCGTCCAGCTCCAGCATCTGCTCCCGGGAGAACCTGAAATAGTAGAAAAACACGATCATCGTAGCCGCCAGAATAATCCCGCAGCCCCCCAACGACAGGCTGACCCGCCGCGCCCCAAGCTCAGATACGGCCTCATCCAGAATGCCGTGGGGCATCACCGTTACCAGCGTCCACACCGTATAGGGAAGCTGGGAGCAATATACATGGCGTTTCTCCCCCCGCAGCGCTGCCAGCATACTGAAATCTTCCCGCTGGACGATGGCCCGCCGCATTGCCTCCACTTCTTCCTCAATCCCGTCGATGCCGCTTTCCTGACCGTTGCGCAGCACCCAATCATACCAGTTGTCCTCGCTGACACCCTCATTTTTTATGATAAATGTGCCGTCACTTTGTACGATGTTGGTATAGACAAGGCTGTTGTCAAGCCCTAAGGAAAGCATCTCGTTCAGACGCTCCACAGACGCGCCGGCGACAATGGCGGTACACTGCTGCCCATCGGTCATGGGATACCCCTGATCATGAGGATAGCCTACCGATATGCCATACAGAACCAACGCCTCGCCGTCTTTCGTTCTGCCGATCCCCGCCATCTCGTTGCCGCTGTTTAAGGAATCCAAGAAAAGCTCAGGATTGTCCAGCTCCAACGGTTCCCCGTAGATGAGGTTCTCTTTCCCCTCTGTATTGTATAGGGCCAGATACTCAAACTCCACATTTTTCCCCAGTTTCGTAAAATACTCGACAACCTCGCCCTCAATCGCGGTAACTTCCTCCGGCGGAATCGCGCTGACGATGTTTTCCACCTGAAGGATACGCATTTTAAACAGCGTCTCAAAGTGGTGCTGAACCTGTGTGCTGACCCCCTCCATGTACGGGGTCGCTATGCTGGCGGCCGATTTCTCATTTTCCTTCAGCATAACCCGCGCGATCAGAACAAAAACGCTGATACACAGAACCAACAACCCGATCAGACTGGTCCATAAAAATCGAAACATTTTCTTATCCATACAATCCCTTCCCCTCATTGGCTTTTATCTTCACTGTCTGTCCATTTCTCCCATGGACGTTCCCCATCCATGCCATCCGACGTGGTCTGTTCTGTTTCAAATTCATCTGTCATCCCTTTCAGTATAGCACGAAAACAGCATTTTTTAATGTACTAAATTCAAAAAAATGGATAATTATTAGCTGAATTTTTAGAAATCTCACTTTCCCGGCTGAGCCTTACGGCCCGCGGAAGGTTTCAGTATGAAGAAAGAACTGTGTAAATGGCTCTGAAAAGCGGAACCGCCCTCACGAAAGAAAAAGAAAAAGGGAAAGAAAACGGACCGCCGCCGTTTGCCATCCCATCCCCTTGTCACGCCTTTGACTGATACACCGTCAGCATCAGCACTGTTCCCAGAATAAGCGCAAAGCCCAGCACATCCATCCCTGTAAACGCCGTTTTCAGCCACAGAAAGGAGATCACCACCGCCGAAACAGGCTCCATGCTGGCAAAGAGGCTGCCCTTAAAGGGGCCGATGATGGACACACCGCCCAGATACAGGCCAAAGGCCACCGCTGTTCCGATGACGGTCACGCTCCCCAGGGCCAGGATGGTGCCTCCGTCCCAGACCATCTCATACTGCCACGGCCGCACCGCCGCGCTCATCACAATCCCCGCCAGCAGCATTCCAAATCCCAGCACCTGGCACACGCCGTACCGTTTCATCAGGGTTCCGGGAATCATGTTGTAGAGCACCGCTCCCACGGCGGACAGAAGGCCGAAAAAGAGGGCCTTCGGCGTCAGGGTCAGCTCCCGGAAATTGCCGTGGGTGCCCAGGATGAAGGTTCCCGCAAGGCACAGGGCGATAGCCGCCATCTCCACTCCGGAAGGGCGGCGCCGTCCCTGAACGCACACCACAATCAGAATCAGCACGGGAAACATATACTGCAACACCGTGGCTGTCCCCGCGTTGGAATACTGGATGGCCGCGAAATAGGGGTACTGGGCCATCATGATCCCCGCCAGGGCGAACACCGCCAGATGGACCAGGTCCCGGCCGCTCTTAAAAATCTCCACATTCCGTTTGCCGTTTACGAGAAATCCCGCCGCGATCAGCAGGACTCCCGCCCCCACCAGCCGCAGGGCCACCAGCCACTCCGCCGTGGCGCCTCTCTGCTGAAATAAATATTGTCCGCAGCACCCGGAAAATCCCCAGCATATTCCGCCTATGACGGTCATCAGATTCCCGATCCGCATTCGCTCCGCCTGATTCATACGTTTCTCCCTTTTGTATCCAGATTTTTGTCCATATTACGTTATCACAGACCGCCCTGTTTGGCAACCGGAAGTTTCCACAGGGTTTCCTCCGCCGCGAATCCCGGAATCCGGTACAGCACCAGCAGGTCGGTGATCCCCTCCTGCTCCAGGAAATGAGAAATGTTTCCGTTGAAATACCGCAGATCCAAAAGGAAGGTGGTCTCGTAGTGGTTGGCGGCGAAGGGGGCAAAGCTGTTGGCGTAGGAATCCTTGATGATGCACAGGCGGCGGGGCGGCCCGCCGGCTCCGGGGCTGGAATGGCTATCAGATCCCATTTCTCCTGTCCCGCGCACCGTCCGGATCTTTGTCAGCCCATGGTTCCCGTCCAGATAAAACCGGTATTTGTCCCGGCTCTCCAGGGCGCTCTCCGTGTACAGACCGCCCGCTGCCTTCTCCTCACTCCCGTCGTAAAATACCTCATAGGCTGTCCCGTCCCGCGGCGTCCACCGCTCCATGGCGTCCGGCTCCGTCTTCCAGTTCACCTTCGCCTGAACCGTTCCCACAAAGTCTCGGCTCACCGTTTCCACGGAAAACGCGGACCGTTCCCAGGGCACAATCCCCATGGCCTCCGCCCAGGCCCGGTAGCCCTCGTAGGCTCCCGACACGGTCCAGTGATGGTCCGTGCGGTAGTAAAGCCCGTCCTTTCCGCTCTCCCGCAGGGCCGTCCCCGCGTCCACCAGAACCTCCGCCCCTCCCAGGCGGGCCGAAAGTTTCCTCAAAACCTCCTGCTGATCGTAGGGTGCTGCCAGCAGAGGGAGCTTTTCCGGCATGGCCCAGGCGGCAGAGGGCACCAGCATGGCTTTTACCCGGTCCGTTCCCAGCCGTTCTCCCTCGGTCAGCAAAAAAGCGGCTAAAGCGTCCAGATTTTCCTCCAGCTGCTCCGTCTCTATGTCCTCCCGCTCAAACCGCTCCATCAGGTATCCGTCCTTTCCAAAATAAACACCGTTTACGTCCTGCCGCCCCAGAAACCGCTCCGCGGCCGTCTTGATTCCCACAAATCCGTCCCGGAGGGGAAACTGATCTCCCAGATACTTCTCATAGGTTTCCCCATAGGAGCCGTCCATCACTCCCTCCAGGGAAAGCTCCGGCCGTCCGGTGAGATACCGGTTTTCCGTCTCCGAAAACCGCCTCTGGGGCCAAAGCAGGGACGCCCCCGTCCCCAGGGCCAAAAGCCCTAAAAACACTGCCGCCGTCCCACAGGTTTTCCAGTTCTTCATCCTCCGCCTCCTTGTTCCTTCCTGTTAAAACCGAAAATATAAAAAGGGATTATAGCCCGCGTTCACCAGATAGGCCACGCAGAGCAAAAACAGCCCGCCAAAGCACACCGGCCGCGTCACCGCCGCGATGCCGCCCGTCTGGCGAGAACTGCCGTCACCGCCGAGGCAGGCTGCTCCGCTCCTCTCCGGGCCAGGCTCTCCCTGGGAAACGCCGTCACCGCCGAGGCAGGCCGCTCCGCTCCTCTCCGAGCCAGGCTCTCCCTGGAAACTGCCGTCACCGTCCGGCTGCCGCTCTAACAGCCCCAGTTTCTCCCCGATCCGCGCCCCCGCCGGAGACGCCCCGATCACGGCCAGCGCCCCAAGGGGCAGGCTGGTGACCGTCAGATACACCGACCTCCCGTTCACTGCCGCCAGGCCTCCCAGCCCCAGCAGCTGGCGCAAGTAGGAAATCCCCTCTCCCAAATCCTCATGGGCAAACAGCACCCAGCCGAAAAACACCGCCGCCAGCGTATAAGCCAGCCGCAGCGCCCCCGGCAGCCTTTTTAGCACCCGGCTAAGCACCAGCTTTTCCGCCAGCAGCAAAACGCCGAAATACCCGCCCCAGAGCAGAAAATTCCAGTCCGCCCCGTGCCACAGCCCGGTGAGCAGCCACACTGCCATAATATTCACCGCCTGCCGCCGTTTCCCCCTGCGGTTTCCCCCCAGAGGGATGTAGACGTACTCCCGGAACCAGGTTCCCAGGGAAATGTGCCAGCGCCGCCAGAACTCCGTCACGCTCCTGGAGGCGTAGGGATGGCGGAAATTTTCCGGAAAGTGGAAACCGAACATCCGTCCCAGCCCCACCGCCATATCTGAATATCCGGAAAAGTCAAAATAAATCTGCATCCCGAAGGCGAAAATCCCCAGCCAGGCCATGAGCACCGCCCGGTCCGCCTCCGGCACGCCCTGGATCTCCGTCCACAGCTCCCCCATGGGGTTTGCCAGAAGCACCTTCTTTGCCAGCCCCACAAGGAAAATCCTCACTCCCGTTTCAAATTCCCAAAGGCTCTCACGCCGTTCCTTTAGCTCCTCCGCGATGGTGCTGTAGCGGACAATGGGCCCGGCGATCAGCTGGGGAAACATGGACACATAAGCCCCGAAGGCCACAATGTCATCCTGCACTTTCGCCTGCCCCCGGTACACGTCGATGGTGTAGGACATGGTCTGAAAGGTGTAAAAGGAAATGCCCACCGGCAGCGCCACGGACAGCTCCGGAATTCCCAGCCCCGTCAGCCGGTTCACCGCCCCGGCAAAAAAACCGGCGTATTTAAAAAATCCCAAAAGTCCCAGATTGATGGCCGCGGACGAGGCCACCAGCCACTTTGCCCGGTCCCGCCTGCCCTGGGCCAACAGCCGCCCGATCCATTTCCCGTGGATAAAGTCCACCAGGGTGGAAAACAGCAGGAGGCTGATATACACCGGCTCTCCCCAGCCATAAAAAAGGAGGCTCCCAATGAAAAGAACTCCATTGCGGAACCTCCCAGGAACGGCATAGTACAGGAAAAGCACTGCCGGCAGAAACCGGAACAGAAACAGCAGACTGCTGAATACCATATCTGTTTCCTACTCCTTCCCTTTCCTATTCATAAAAGCTGTCGATCATATCCAGGCCGATCTGCACCTGGGTCTGGTAGAAGGCCAAAAGCTCCTCCTCCCCGGTGATGCTGTCGTCGTAGGCGCCCAGCATGACAAAGTACACGTCATCCCCGTAGCGCACCACCTGGGACGCCTCAAATTTCGGCAGATTCATGGGATACTGCATGGCTCCTTCGATCTGGCTGTCCCGGTAGGCGTTTAACAGCTCCTCCACCGTCTCGCCCTCTCCCGCCTTGGCCCGCACCGCCAGAAAGGTATCCACATGGGTGCTGATCATGGGCATCTCTCCCACAAACTCCTCGTAAAGCCCGGCGTCAATGCCGTAGGTCTGCTCCAGCACCGTAGCGTCAATGGCTGTATTGGGCAGGTAATCCTCTCCGTAGGCATCCTGAACCGCCTCCAGAATCTCCGTCAGATCGGGGGACGCCTGGCTTTCCTCCGCGGCCGTGGTGGTCTCCGCCGCGCTCTCCGTCACCTCAGCGGCCGTGGTGCCTGCCGCGATTTCCTTCTGTCCGGAGCCTCCGCAGGCTGTCAGATTCAGCATAAGCGCCGCCGCGCTGACGGCACAGATTGTATAAACAGATTTTCTCATTACGTTTCCTCCTTGCTCACTTGCTGTTTTTATATTATAATGGACAAACGAGAGCCGGTCAATTTACGAATTGCTTACTTTTCGCGAAAGAATTTCCAAAACCGGCAAATGGAGGTACCAATGAGCGTTGAATTCATACAAAAGCTGCCCACGCCCGCGGAGATCAAGATGCAGTTTCCCCTCCCGGCCCGCCTGGCAGAGATAAAAGCAGAAAAAGACAAGGAGATCAGCCGGATTTTCACCGGGGAGAGCGACAAGTTTCTGGTGATCATCGGCCCCTGCTCCGCGGACAACGAGGACGCGGTTTTAGACTACACCACCCGCCTGGCAAAGGTTCAGGAGAAGGTGGCGGACCGCCTTCTCTTAATCCCCAGAGTCTATACCAATAAGCCCCGCACCACCGGACTGGGCTATAAGGGAATGCTCCATCAGCCCGACCCGGAGAAACAGCCCAGCGTCTCCGAAGGCCTTCACGCCATCCGCCATATGCATATGCGGGTGCTGGCGGAAACGGGATTTTCCACCGCCGACGAGATGCTCTACCCGGAGAACGTAAGCTACTTAGACGACATCATGTCCTACATCGCCGTAGGCGCCCGCTCCGTGGAAAACCAGCAGCACCGCCTGGTGTGCAGCGGCTGTGACGTTCCCGTGGGCATGAAAAACCCCACCAGCGGCGACCTGTCCGTGATGTTAAACGCTGTGGTGGCCGCCCAGACGGGCCACGAGTTCATCATGCGGGAGTGGGAGGTAAAAACCCACGGCAACCCCCTGACCCACACCATCCTGCGGGGCGCGGTGAGCAAGCACGGCCAGTGCCTTCCCAACTACCACTACGAGGACTTAATCCTCCTCTACAACCTGTATCAGGAGCGGGACGTGCAGAACCGCGCCTGCATCGTGGACGCCAATCACTCCAATTCCAACAAGCAGTACCAGGAGCAGATCCGCATTGTGAAGGAGGTCCTTCACAGCCGCCGTCACTCCGCCGAGATCAAGGAGCTGGTAAAGGGCGTAATGATCGAAAGCTACATCGAGCCCGGCGCCCAGAAGGTGTCCGAGCACTGCTACGGCAAATCCATCACCGATCCCTGCCTGGGCTGGGAGGATTCCGAGCGGCTGATCTGCGACATCGCCGAGGGGCTGGACTGACCCCGCCTGAGGAGCGCGCCTCCTTGCAAAGCATTCTTATTTAACAGGAAACTTAGTTTCCTGTTAAATAAAAACAACGAACCGGAAGTCCCATCACATCGAGGAACTCCCGGTTTTTTCGTTTTCCGATTCTGTTTTTCTTTCTCTCCATCATCCCGCGCTCTCCACTGCGCTCTGGGCTCTCACCACCTTGCGGGGCGCCGCCCCTTGCCGTTTCTGATAACCTCTCACCACCAGGCTTAAGGTAAAGCAGATGACAAAATAGCACAGGGCCTCAAATCCGTACAGGATCATCATTCCCCGCACGTCGTAAATGCTACCCATGACCACAGAGCTGTTTCTCATAAACTCCGGGATGTCCACCATCCGCAGGAAGGACGTGTCCTTGAGCACCGTGATAATCTGGGAAAGCAGGGCGGGAATGACCTTTTTAAAGGTCTGGGGCCACACAATGTACACAATGGTCTGTACAAAGGAAAATCCCTGGGATTCCGCCGCCTCAAACTGGCCCTTGGGAATGGAATTTAAACCGCCCCTGAAAATCTCCGCCATGACCGCCGATGTAAACAGGGTGATGGCAAACACGGAGATGGCCACCTTGTTCCCCTTGATGGTGAAGTAGATCCAGAGGATCCAGAGAAGGTTTGGCGTACACCGGAAAAACTCGGTGTAGGCGGCGATCAGTTTCCCGAAAATACGGTATTTCCCGGTGGCGTAGGTGCGGATCAGAGCCAGCACGCTGCCGATGATGGTGCTGAAAAATACAGCGCCTATGGAGATCATCACCGTCATCCCAAGCCCCTTCATCATAAAGGAGAAATTGGCCGGCGTAAAAATCTGGCTGAACAAATTAGACATTGATTGAATCCTCCATCATCTGATCTATGGCTATCTTGGCCACCGGCTGACGCAGGGCCCGGATTTCCAGATAGCGGGCAAGCCTCGCAAGCGGGTAGCAAATGATGAAATACATCAGCGCCGACGCGAAGTAGGCCTGAGCGAAATATCCCGTATTGGAGCCAAAGGAGTCCGTAAAATACATTAGGTCCATTCCTGCCACCATCGCCAGCACCGAGGTGTTTTTCACCAGGTTCAACGCCTGGTTGGCCAGGGGCGGCATGATGATTTTAATGGTCTGGGGCATGATGATGTACCGCATGGTCTGTATGTAGGAAAAGCCCTGGCTCTTGGCCGCCTCCGACTGTCCCGCCGGAATGGCCTCGATGCCGGTGCGGATCACCTCCGCGATGTAGGCCCCGTGGTAGATCCCCACGCCCATAAGCCCCAGGATGAATTTGGGGATACGGGTCCCCGTCCCGCCCAGCAAAATGGGAAGTCCCGAATAGTAGAATACCACCTGCAGCGCCAGGGGCGTGTTCTGGAAGAATTCCACGTAGACTCTGGATATTAATTTTAAGATCTTCGCCCTGGAGGTTGACATCAGGCCGAAGATCAGGCCCAGCAGGAGGGCCAAAAGCAGGCCGCACACCGCCGTCCTCAGCGTCATAAGGAATCCCGGAATATAATACTCCGGGATTGCCTCAAGCAACGCATTCCATCTGTTTATTTTCATCAAACCGTTAAACACGTTTTTCCCTCACAGCTTTCTTATTCGACCGTCAGTCCGTTCTGCTCCATCAGAGCGTCCATCTCGCCGTTGTCTAACATCTCCTGAACGGTGGTGTTGATCAGCTCCGCCAGCTCCGTGTTCTCCTTGTTGGAGCAGACGCCGTATTCCTGCTCGCCGTAGCGGACATCCAGGAACTTGTTGGTGTCGTTCTTGTAGCCCTCCAGGATGGCGCGGTCTACGGAGAAGGCGTCGATCTGGTTGGCTGCCAGGGCCTGGGCCAGCTCCGGATAGGTAGCAAACTCCTGGAACGTGGGCTCCGCAGCGATGCCGTTTGCCTCTTTATACTTTAAGAACTCATCCTTGGAGGTGGAGGACTGGGAAACACCGATGATCTTTCCATCCAGATCCTCGATGTCGTCGATTCCGGAATCATTGTTTACCAGAAGTCCTACCGCGTCGGTGTAGTAGGCCGGGGAGAAATTGTAGGTTTCCTTTCTCTCGGGGGTGATGGTGAAGGTCGCGATTACAAAATCCACCTCGCCGTTTTCCACCAGCGGCCCTCTCGTCTTGGCGTTTACCGCCTGGAACTCCACCTTCTTCTGAGCCTTGGCCTCATCTGCGGAAATTCCCAGGATCTTTCCGGCCAAAGCGTAAGCCAGATCGTCCTCAAAGCCCTCGTACTCACCGGTGGCCGTATTCTGCAGGGAGAACTTCGGCACATCCGCCTTTACTCCCACCTTTACCACGCCGCGGTCCTTAATGGCGTCCACGCCGCTCTTGCTGCCTCCGCCGCAGGCCGTAAGCCCCATGACCATCGCCGCCGTCAAAACTCCCGCTGCCATCATCCTCATCCAATTTTTCATAATCTTTGTCTCCTTTCCATTCTCTATATTCCCAATTTTTAATGGAGAATCTTACTCAAAAACGCCTTCGTCCTCTCCTGCTCCGGATTGGTAAAGAAGTGCTCCGGCGTCCCCTCCTCGATGATCTCTCCCCGGTGTACGAAGATCACCCGGTCCGCCACCTGTCTGGCAAAGCCCATCTCGTGGGTGACACAGACCATCGTAATATTTTCCTTGGCCAGCTCCACCATCACGTTTAAAACCTCCTGGACCATCTCCGGATCCAGGGCCGATGTGGGCTCGTCAAAAAGGATCAGTTTCTGTTTCGTGCACAGCGCCCTGGCGATGGCCACACGCTGCTGCTGGCCGCCGGAGAGCTGGTTGGGATAGACATTTGCCTTGTCGGACAATCCCACCCGCTCCAGGCACTTGAGGGCCTCCTCCGTAGCCTCTTTTTTGGAGACGTGCTGGAGTTTCATGGGAGCCAGCGTCAGATTTTCCAGCACCGTCAGATGGGGGTACAGGTTAAACTGCTGGAACACCATGGCCGAATAGTTCTTTGCCATCTCCCGGTGGTTTTTCCTGGTGACTTCCTTTCCGGCTATATAGATGTGTCCGCCGGTGGGCTCCTCCAGATAGTTGATACACCGGATCAGGGTGGATTTTCCCGAGCCGGACGGGCCGATAATCACCAGTTTCTCGCCCTCTTTCACCGACAGGTTGATATTTTTTAACGCCTCGAAATCCCCGAAGTTCTTGCAGAGATTCTCAACTTTTACCATCTCCTCCATGTGGTTCCCTCACTTTCCGCTTTCTTTTCTGTGGATGCCCTGTGAAAACGCGTGCGCTGCTTTTTATGTACATAAATATGCAGAATTGCCGTTCCCTTTCAGGGGATCCAAAAAGCATTTTTCTGACCGCGCGCGTCCGGCGCGCCGGCATCGGAGGCTTTTGTGTCATAGGAAACGCCGTTCCCTATAAAACAAAAAAACGGAGCTTCCCTAAGTAAGCTCCGTCGCTTATAGCTTATGTTTATGCGATTTCTTGCTATTATAATCATCCAAAACGGATTTGTCAACAATATTTACTGCTTTTTTGTGATGCTGCAAATTTTTACAGCATTACAGTAATAAATTTTTATCACCGATACCCTGTCAAAAACGGGCAAAACAGGGCAAAACCGCCGTAAACAGACAAATTCCCCCTTAAATTACCACGTGGGGATCCTCCTCAATGCCGAATTTCTTCTTTGCCAGCTGGACGATCATATCCGCGATATCGTCCTCCGGAAGAAGGGCGGAATTGATCATCAGATCCTGAAAACGCTCGTCGTTGGCGGAGTGGCCGGCGTATTTCTTGTGGTAGGCGTCCCTGGCCTTGTCCACGGAGAGGATCATGCTCTTTGCCTCCTCCGGGCTCATGCCGTAGTCATGGATGCAGACGTTCAGGCGGTAGGAATAGGGCGCGAAGATGTAGATGTTGATATTGTTCTTCCGGTTGCGCAGCAGATAGTCGGCGCAGCGGCCCACGATAATGCAGTTCTCCTCCTCCGCCACTTTTAGGATGATGTCCTTCTGGACGGAAAAGATCATGTCCTGCATATAGCTGTTGTCCGTACCCAGCGGAAACTTTGCCATCAGATAGTGAAGGGTGCCGCTGGGCGCCTTCTCCTCCTCGTCGCTGATGGTGGACACCGGCAGATTCAGCGTGCTGGCCACCTTTTCCACAATGTCCCTGTCATAAAACCGGATTCCCAGCCGGTCCGCCACCTTTCTGGCAATCGTCCTGCCATTGGAACCAAACTCCCGCTGAATCACGATGGTATAATTGTCAGCCATATATTTTCCCCCTGTCCGGCCGCACCTGTCCGCGGACGGCCCCTTTTCCCACTATTGTACAACGAAACAGCGGGAATTTCCACTATATTTTTCAGAAATTTTATCCAAAAATACATAGTTGTCGAAAAAGCCAGGAAAACGCGGCAATTTGTCTTGCCACGTCCCAGGCGGCCGTGGTACAATTTTCCCATGAACATAAGCAAAAAAGGAGATGGTATCATGCTCAGACCAGCGGTGCCGGAGGATGCCTCCCGGCTGGCGGAAATCCAGATCTTTGCCAAACGGACGGCCTTCCGCCCCATATTTCAGAACGATTTCGTGTCCTTTCAGGAGATGCAGGTGCTGGATCTGGCCCTTTTCTACCGGGACGAGCCGGGTGCCCTTGAGGGGGTATTTGTGTACGACGACGGCATTGTAAAGGCCATGACTAAATGGGAGAAAGGCGGCGCGGACAGCCGCTGCTGGGAATTAAAAGAGGTGTATGTGGATCCCTTTTTCCAGCATCAGGGAATCGGGGCTTTCATCCTGGAGGAATTTTTAAAAGAGGCGGCCCAGGCCGGAATCCGCCGGGCCACCCTGTGGGTCCTGGAAAAAAATGAACCGGCCCGGGCCCTCTACAGCCGCTACGGCTTTGCCCCCAACGGAAACCGGAAACTCCAGGAGGGGACGGTGGAGGTTTTGGTAGAGTATGAGAGGGATTTCTCTCACCTGTGCGTTTCGTCCAGCACTGGAGTGTAAACCATCCTCTCTCCGGCGTCCTGAATCAGCACGGAGTGGGCAGGAATTTCCTGGCCCTCGTAGGGATACGGGTCATCGCCGAAGTTGGCTACGGCCGCCAGCTCGTTGCCGTACACCGTTTTCTGCACCGTTCCGTCCTCCTTCAGACAGGCAAAATCCGTCATTTCATGCCGGATGGCCTTGGCGCTGAATTCTGACCATACGCTGTGATGGGCCGCAATGTCTTTTTTATACTCCTCCCACTGCTCGCCGTCCAGGTGATAGAGGGGCGGAACATTGTAGAGGACTTCCCGGATCATCCGGTCCTGTGTCGCCCCTTTTATTTTAAAGGTAGACCAGTCCCAGTGGGCTGCTGTAATAACGGAATCGTTATACACCAGTTTGAACAGGGGAATGTCATATTCAGGGGCGGCAAAGACGGCGTAGTATTCCTCTTTCACAGGAATCCGTTTCGCGAAATGCTCTGCCACACCGCCGTTGGGATTATAGTATTTGCCGATGAAATACTCGCTCTCCCGGTTGGCTTTCATATCCTCGTCCATCCAGGAAAAGCTTTTCAGCTCTATGCCGTGGGCAAACGCGATGACAGAGGCCGCGAAATCATTTCCTCCCTCTGATCCGATCACCATGCCATACTGGTCCCTGATATAAGCCATCCGTTCCAGTCTGGCCGCCAGGTCCTGCTGCTGCGTGGTGAGATGCTCCGGCGTGTAATCATCGTAGATTTCCCCGGTGGCGTCGCAGTCAATAAACCAGGAATTAAACGGGAGGTCATTGGACAAAATCCCTTCCATTCGCGTCTTCACAGAAGGCAGGGAAAGCGTGGGATTCAGTTTCCTGCCAACGCCCTGAAATCCTTTTTCCCTGTTTCCATTCCGGTCTGTCACCGTCGCGTTTTCATAGAGCGACTGGTCTTCAAACCGGGCAGTGATCCACTGTTCCTCCCCCGGAGCGTGGATGGAATGGTAGGAGTCGTAGCTGCCGATCAGATAGTCCATTTCCACAGCCTGCTCAACCAGTTCCGGTTTGGCGTACGCCTGCTCCCAGCTGTTTAAGCCGATCCACGCGTGGCGGATTCCCGACTGTTTCATGTCCTGAATAAGATCCAAGGTAGACCCGTTCATCCAGTCAGAAACCTCGCGGAAAACACCTGGCAGATTGGCGGCCAGCGCCTCCTTATGCAGTCTCACTTTCCGCTCATCGGTCAGGGTTTCGTATCCGGATTCCAGCAAGGCGTCTATCTGGCCGTTTCTTTCGCGCAGCACATCCGGATTCCAGAAATCTTCCCGGCGCAATACCTGGCTGAGATACCGGCAGATCACGTTCTGCTGGTAAACCGCCACATAGTCCTGACGGCTCAGCTCATCCAGCGTATTTTCAAACTCCCCTCCGTTTTCTATTTCTGAAGAAAAGGAGCGCAGATAGTCCATAACCGGCGTGTGGACCGCCTGGCGGAACGCGCCCCAGTGGACATCCTCTGCGGAGAGCAGATTTTCTCCCCAGAGATAGATAAAGGGCGCCCCGTACAGTTTCTCAATATCGGGATTTTCCTCCGCCTTCTGTTCCAGAGTCACCAGCCCGCCGTTTTCCTTCACATAGTTCCGGTAGATCTTGGCGCAGCTGACCGGGTCATTTTCCGTCACGTAGATCCGGTAGGCGTTTGTTTTTTCCCCGTCTATTTCCGGATATTCATGGGATACGGAAAAAGTGAGCTCCGGCTGAGCGGAAAAATCCATCTGGGTCCTGTAGGGATTTTCCATAATGAACAGCAGGCAGAAATCCCCTTCCTGCCCAATCCAGAACGGCATGGACAGTTCTTCCATCACGGATACCTGCCGGCGGTCCAGATAATGGATCCAGGCGGGATCGTCAGCGGGCACCCGTTTTCCTTCTCCTAAGGGGAGGTAATACTGATCCGCCGCGATCTGCGGCCACACAAACTCACGGTCCCCGTCTCCTTGCGAAGTGATCTGTACCTCCAGGTAATCTTCCTTCGGCTCAAGACGCACCTGAACCTGCTCCGCAGGATAGCTCCAGGAGATAACTCCGTCTCTCTCCTCATAGTTTTCCACGGAATACGCTGTCTCACCGCCGGAAACGGGGACGTTCTGCCCGTTCACCTGAAATGACAGCTCAAAGGTTTCCGCATTTGCCTCCAGCTCAAAGGGCAGCGCCAGCTCCTGCTTTGCCTCCTCTCTGACTGCCGGGCTGTCCGGGGAAACCGGGTTCGCAGAGCAGCCGCTTAAAAGCAGCGCAGGCGGCAGCATAAAACACAGTAAGTTCCAAATTGATGTTCCCATAGGCTTATTCTCCTCTGTCAATGATGTTCTCCAACAGAATAGTGCCGTCCTGTGACATCTGTGTTACAAGCGCCTGTTTCTTAAAAATCTCCCGGTCCCTGCGCCTGCCGCAGCCTCTTACTCCGCCGGGAACCGGACTTCAAAGGAAATTTCCCGGCCGTCCCTCAAACAGGAAACCCCATAGCAGAACTGTTCCGCGATCTTTTTCACAATCGACAGGCCCAGCCCCGTACCGGACAGCTCTTTGTTGCGGGATCCCTCTCCCACATAAAAGGGCTGCCAGATCAGATCCGTATCCAGATCCTCATTTTCCGTAAGGTTGGAAATCCGAAACCGGTATTCCCCGTTTTCCCGCCGCAGTTCCACGGTGACGGCTCCAGGAGCGGCGTATTTGGCCGCGTTGGAGAGAAGGTTGGAAAACAGCTCGCTCAAAAGCTCCCCGTTGCCTTTAAAGGCCAGGCCCGGCTGAATGCTTTCCCTGAGCTCCAGATTTCTCTGCTCAAAAAGGATTTTGTGCTCCTTGACGCACCTGGCTAATACCTGATCTAAGGACAGCGTCTCACAGGGATATTCTCTCTGTTCTATGCGGGAAAGATGAAGGAGTTTCTCCACAATCTGAGACATTTTATCGTTCTGCCTCACAATCGTATCCAGAAATGTCCCGTCATCCAGGCCGTCCTGAATCCCCGCGGCGTACATCCGCACCAGGGAAACCGGCGTTTTCAGGTCGTGGGCCACGTCGTTTAGCAGCTGTTTCATCTGTTCATT
This sequence comes from Lachnoclostridium sp. An14, assembly GCF_002160755.1. GTDB lineage: Bacteria > Bacillota > Clostridia > Lachnospirales > Lachnospiraceae > Lachnoclostridium_A. Next base: position 65,353 of record NZ_NFLE01000003.1, on the reverse strand, counting down.
CTTTTCCTCCAGCATTTTCTGATACTGCTCAATGTGGGCGGCCATATCATTTAAGCTGTTCGCCACCTCCTCCAGTTCATCTCCCGTCCGGATCCGCAGCGGCTCATAGTCGTGGGAGGACACTTTCCTCGTAAAAGCGCAGATCTCCGTCAGAGGTTTCGTAATATGTCTGGTCATTACAAATATCAGCCCTGTGGCCACCGCCGCCGCGAAAAAGTAAATCAAAAAGCCGATGTGATTGACAATGGAAAGAAAGCCCCCGGCATCAGGTACAATGGCCGCGATCGCATACATCCCCGATTCCAGCAGAAGATACTGTACCAGTATGCTGTAATCCATCTTATTCTGGCTGTACAGGCGAAACTGAGAGCCCTGTTCCACCGCCCTCTCATAATCCTGATCCCACAGCCACAACCGCTGAAATCCCAGACCCTTTTCCCTGAATTTCTCTCTCAGCTCATTGGCAAGGACATCAGGGGCATTTCTCTCCCCTGAATGGACGATCAGCACCTTTTCCTGTTCCTCCACCGTCCGGATTGTCTCCTGAGGATCATTTCCTCTTTCGATTTCTTCCGCCAGGCGATCTCCGATCGCCTCCACATACTCCCGTTTCTCATGGAGATAAAACCGCTCTACCAGCCAGGAATTGGCAAACAAGGTTCCCGCCAGGGTAAACAGCAGAATCAAGACAACCCCAAGGACAAATTTTCGGTACAACCGTTTCCGCACCATGGACAGCAGTCTCATACCCCTTCTCCCATCACATAGCCCAAACCAATCCTGGTCTGAATCAGATCTTCGCCGATTTTCACCCGCAGGCGGCGGACGGCCGTATCTACCGTGCGGCTGTCTCCCTCATAGTCCATTCCCCATATCCGGTCCAGCAAAAGCTCCCGGGACAGGATCCGGCGCTGGTTTGAGAGGAAATATTTCAAAAGTTCATACTCCGTTTTCGTCAGCCCCAGTTTCTCTCCGCCTTTTGTCACCTCCATGGTTTCCGGATTCAGACAAATGTCCCGGAAAGCCATCGCATTCTCCGCCCGGCACAACTTGCGAACCCGCAGCAGCAGGATCTGAATGTCGAAGGGTTTCCGCAGATAGTCATCGGCGCCGCAGGTGAGTCCCTGTATCTCATCCTCGTTCTGCCCTTTCGCGGTCAGCATCAGAATCTTTGTGGGAATTCGCAGGGACCGAATCTCGCGGCAGGTCTGAATCCCGTCCTGAACGGGCATCATCCAGTCCATAATCACCAGGTCTGCCCCCTGTTCCGTCAGAAAATCCATCGCCTCTTTTCCATTTGACACAACGTGGACCTCAAACCCGTCTTTTTGTAAATATAACCGTAATATCTTCTGCATATCCCGGTCATCCTCCGCAATTAAAACACGCATATGGAATATTCCTCCTCTATATAAACTATGGGCAGCCGCCTGTAAGGCCGGTCCCCTTTTGTTCTGTCGCGGAAAACCGCACTCCCCGCGATTCAAAAGCCGCCGGCGCGTGCTTGCGCTGTTGTACGCACGTTTTCCCGTCAAACGGGAATTTTCATCACCACTCAGCATAACGGAAACAGGTCTATTCTGCAAGAGCTGAGCGTTCTCTTTTCCCGTTTTCCTTTTATGTTTCTTTCTATTATGCCACTCTCATGTGTCAGCGGTGTTACAGGCTGTTTCCGAGATAAACTTTTCCAGGATAAATTTTCCTGTATCAGTGCCCTATTCCTCATAAGGGAAAACGGAGCGAAGTCCCCGGCAGACCATTTCTGTTCTGCCGGAGACTCCGCTCCGTTTTGATTTTTTACTCTGAAAGCCTTGTCTCAATGTCCAGGCAGACTGCGTGCTTGCACGTAAGACTACCTGGACATTAGAGACGCTAACCCGTATGAGCACGGAGGGCGATAGCTCGGAATGCGAATACGGGTGAGAATTGCGGGAGTGCGGAACAATTCTCATGGCTTTCATAATTTGTGATGACCGCGTTAGCGGTCATGTCCGTTTATTCTGTTTTCCGCGGGTGCCGGAGGCGCCTGCTTTTATCAGGTGATCGGCGCCGGGTTGAAGATGCACAGGTCGTTGTGGAGCTTATACTTCTCCGCAAAGCTCTGCTTTCTGCCGCTGGCCACGTCGATGATCTCGTTGAACAGCTCTGTGCCGATCTCCGGGATGGTGGCCTCGCCGGTGGCAATGGGGCCGGCGTTCACGTCGATGAGGTCGGGCCACTGCTCCTTCATGTCGTTTCTGGAGCAGACCTTGATCACCGGGGCGATGGCCAGGCCGTAAGGAGTGCCGCGGCCGGTCATAAATACCTGAAGGCCAATGCCGGACGCCAGCTGACAGGGGCCGCACACGATGTCACTGGCCGGGGTGGCGGCGTAGATTAAGCCGTGTTTGGACGGTTTCTCACCGGGGGAGAGCACTTCCACAATGGGGGAGGTGCCGGACTTGGCGATGGAGCCCATGGCCTTCTCCACGATATTGGCCAGGCCGCCCTTCTTGTTTCCGGGAGTGGGGTTGGCGCTGCGGTCCACTTCCCCGTTTAACAGGTAGTTGTCGTACCACTTCATCTCCGCCGCCAGTTTCTTCTCCACTTCCTCGCTGACACAGCGGTGGGCTAAAAGGTAAACGCCGTCCCGCACCTCTGTCACCTCGGAGAACATCACTGTGGCGCCGCCCTGTACCAGCATATCCGCCGCGTAGCCCGCAGACGGGTTGGCGGTCACGCCGGAGAAGGCATCGCTGCCGCCGCACTGCATTCCCACCAGCAGCTCGGACAGGGGCAGAGTCTCCCGCTTTCTCTCGTTTAAGATCTTCAGTTTCTTTTCCGCCATCTCCATGAGGGCGTTAATCATGGCGTCAAAGCCTTTTTCCTCCTGGAGGACAATCACGTTCTCCGGGCTGATGTCCGCCTCGTCGATCAGCATATCCACGGTCATTTTCTCGCAGCCCAAGGCCACCACCATGAGCTGGCCGCCGAAGTTGGGGTGCTTGGCCAGATTGCGCAGGATGCGGATGGGCACCTTGGCCTCCGGGGCGTTGATGGCCACGCCGCAGCCGTAGGGATGGTTTACGGGGACAATGTCGTCCACGTTGGGATATTTGGGAAGGAGCTCCCGTCTCATTTTCTCAACGGCCACGTTCAGCACGCCGGTGACGCACTGCACCGTGGTGCTGATGCCTAAGATATTTCTGGTGCCCGCAGGGCCTCCCCAGGGGTTGCGGTAGCCCTCCCAGGTCTTCACCGGCGGCTCCGGCAGATCCGTCACAATGTTGGTGCCGTACTCCATGCTGTCCACGTCAGGAGGCGTGGGGAGCTCCAGCATATGCTCGTTGATCCAGCTGCCTTTTTTGATCTCGTCCAGGGCATAGCCCAGCACCACCCCGTAGCGGACGATCTCTCCGCCTTTGGGAATGTCGCGCAGCGCGATCTTGTGCGCCTGGGGAATGTCCTGCGCCGCGGTGATGCCGTCCATCACTTCCGTTCCGGCCTTAATCTCGTTCACCGCGATTGCCACATTGTCTTCATCCTTGATTTTGATATACAGTGGAGCGCTCATACTTCTTCCTTTCCGAATTCTGAAATTGGAATCCTCTTAACCTACTTCTGCCCCTTTGCTGGACGCCCCAAACGGCGGCCGCCCGGCAGGTTAGTTTTATTATAGCGCGGATGGTTTTATAAGTAAAATTATTTAAAATTTGTGTTTCCTTAATATTTTTAATTCATCTCATTGAGGGCCGGGAGGCTGGCGGAAAATGGTTTCATACCAGATCCGGCTGATTTTCCAGACCAAAAAAGGTGTGCGCTTGGCGCACACTCGCGCCGGAGCGCGGCTGCGTAAACAGCCATATTCCTCTGCGCGAAGTGCGCCTCCCGCCGGAGGCTTTTGTGTCATAGGGAACGCAGTTTCCTACACAAAAAACCGGAGCCCCCATTTCCAGGCGCTCCGGCTCTCCGTTTTTTCCTATATCATCTTATAATCATCCAACCCCGCGAACATTTTCCCGCTTATCTCACCAGGCACGGTCTCTTGGGATCGAACTTCCAGCCGGGGATCAGGTACTGCATTCCAATGGAATCGTCTCTGCCGCCCAGGCAGTTGTCCAGGTAGAGCTGATGGGCTTTCTTCACCTGCTCTAAATCCACCTCGATGCCAAGGCCCGGTTTCTTCGGAACCTCCACGCAGCCGTCCACGATCTGCAGCGGCTCCTTGGTCAGCCTCTCCAGGCCCTCCTGCCAGATCCAGTGAGTATCCAGGGCGTTGTACTCGCCGGGAACGGCGGCGCCTACCTGGGTAAACATGGCTAAGGAGATGTCAAAGTGGTTGTTGGAGTGGGAACCCCAGGTGTAACCGAAGTCGTGGCACATCTGGGCCACCCGCACGGAACCGCTCATGGTCCAGAAGTGGGGGTCTGCCAGAATGATGTCCACAGCCTGGGAATCCAGGGAGTGACGCACCTCTCTCCAGTCGGTGGCGATCATGTTCGTAGCCGTGGGGAAACCGGTGCGGCGTCTGAACTCACTCATGATCTCTCTGCCGGAGTAAACGCCCTCCGCGCCGCAGGGATCCTCACAGTAGGTCAGAATGCCCTGCATTCCCTTCACGTACTCACAGGCCTGCTCTAAGGTCCAGCCGCCGTTGGGATCCAGGTCGATTCTGGCCTCCGGGAAGGCTTTCTTTAACTCGCGGATGACCTCCATCTCCTTGTCGCCGGAGAGAACGCCGCCCTTTAACTTAAAGTCCTGGAATCCGTATTTCTCATGAGTCGCCTTGGCAAACGCCACGATCTTGTCCGCGGTGAGGGCCTCCTCGTGACGGATGCGGTACCACTCGCAGTCAGAATCCGGCTCGGAATCGTAGGGCAGATCCGTCTTGTTCCGGTCGCCCACGAAGAATAAATAGCCTAACATCCGCACCTTGTCTCTCTGCTGTCCGTCTCCTAAAAGCTCGCACACCGGAACGCCCAGGTGCTTTCCAAGCAGGTCTAAGCAGGGGGCCTCGATGGCGGTGATCACGTGCACTCCCGTTCTCAGATCAAAGGTCTGATTTCCTCTCACGTCCTCCTCGCCCTTGGAATCCAGATGGGCCTTTACCTTTAACAGGGTGCTCTTGTACTCCGCTACCTTCGTCCCCTCCACGATCGGGATGCACTCCTCTAAAGCCGCGGTGATCTTCTTTCCCCCCGGAACCTCGCCTACGCCCATCTCACCGTTGTCCGCGTAGAGAACTACAATGTTTCTGGTAAAGTAGGGAGAATGCGCTCCGCTCAGATTCAACTCCATGCAGTCCTTGCCCGCTACGGGATAAACCTCCATCTTGGTAATGATTGGTGATGCCATACGTATTACCTTCCTCTCCTATGAATTTTCCGACCCGGCGGAGTGTCTCCGCCTTTGCTGATTTCATTGTAACGCCAGGATATGCACTTAGTCAAATTAATTAATGTTCTACCTTGGCTAAGAAAAACTTATGCAGGTTTCCCCCACGCCACTCAAAGCAGGGCCCGCACCACCGCCGCCGCGTTCCTCTCTCCCACGGAAATCGTCAGCTCCGGCTCGTGGATGTGCTCTAGGTAATGGGCGTCAGAATTGCTCACGATCCGGCAGCCCTCCAGGTACGGATTTTCCCGCCTCAGCCGGTGGAGATGCTTCAGATCCTTCACCTCCGCCGCGGTAAACTGGCTGTCCGGCGGGATAAAGCCCAGGTTGGCGATCAGGCTGTTTGCCGTCTTGTCGATGTGGGCGGGAAACATCACCCCGTCCCGCTGCCGCACCAGCTCCCACAGGCTGTCAAAGGAAATGGCGCAGGCGTTGATGAGCAAATACGGCTCCTCGCCCCGCACCTGATCGCCACAGTCATAGATCTGCTGCCGCCCGAAGATCTCCGGCCTGTTTTCCACCGGAGGCAGAAGGCTGTGCACCAGGCCGTCAAAGTCCATGGCCCTCTCTAAGTCGGGAAAGAGGCAGACGGCGTGCACCTCCTCCGCCGTGCAGATCTCCATCCCCGGCACCACCAAAACCCCGTATTCCTTCCCCGCGGCCATGGCGGCCTCACAGTTTTTGCAGGAATTGTGATCCGTGACCGCGATCACGTCCAGCCCCTTCACCGCCGCCATCCCCACGATATTGGCCGGCGTCATGTCGTCGTCTCCGCAGGGCGATAAACAGGAATGAATGTGCAGGTCATAAAACAGCTCCATGCTCTCCCTCCCTTCCAGGTTCTTCTCCCATTTCGCGGACGCCGGTTTCACAGGCTCTGGTAAATCCCCATGGCCGTCTCAAAAATAGGCTCCTCCGTGGCCAGCACCGTGATGCCCTGCTGGGCCGCCTTCTTTTCCGCCACCTCGTCTAAGGCCGCCCCTTCCGCCAGAATGACGCAGGCCGCATCCGTCAGGGACGCCACCGCCAGGGTATTCATATTTCCCATCACCGTCACCCAGGCGCAGCCGGAGGGCGCCCGCCCCATGGCCACGCTCAACAGGTCGCAGCAGAACACCTTTTCAATCACTCGCTCCGTATCGTCCCCCGGGCTGACCACCTGAAATTTCCCTGTATCCATCAAATCCTTCACTGTCATGGAACTACCTCTTTTCCTCATCCAGCTTTGCCATATCGTCTGAAATTTTCTGTATATACTCCTTTAAAAGGCGCAGGGTCTCCCCGCCGTCCTTCTCTCCCGCAGCCATGCCGTCCGCCAGGTGGGACACCTCGCAGGAGAGCTTGTGGAGGCTCTCTCTTAAATAATAGACACAGTCCTCCTCCCTGGCCTCTCCCCGCACGATGTCCTCCGCCAGAGCCTTGCAGGTGGGGGCGCCGCAGGAGCCGCAGTCCAGCCCCGGCAGTTTCTTTAAAAGCCGCTCCACCTGGTTGAGCCTGGCAAAGCTCTCCATCATGTTCTGTCCCAGGGAAAACACCGGCTCGTAAACCACCTGATTCGTCCAGGCCATGCACTCCTCCGCGTGTTCCCCGTCATCCATGTGGCTCCTGGCCACCGGCATATATTTGCGCAGCCGTTTCAGCTTGACCTCCGCCACGTAGGGATTCTCCACCGTCAGCACGCCGCCCACGCAGCCGCCGCTGCAGGCGTCCAGCTCCACAAACTGCAAACTGGTAAATTTCTGATCCTCCAGATCCTCCAGCACCCGGATCACATTCTCAATGCCGTCCGCCGCCAGATAGCTCTCCGTAAACAGGCCTCCCGCCTCGCCGCCGCTGCGTCCCCAGCTGACGCCGATCTTTCCGGAGGTGCCGATCTCCTTCGGGTCCGGCCCCACCGCCTTCATGCAGGAGAGGAGCCGGGGATACACGTCCTTGATGGCCAGAACCCGGTCGATCTGACTCTTTTCCGTGCCCAGAGGGGCCTTGGCGTAGGTCACCTTGGAGGGACAGGGGGAAATGAAACAGATGCCGATGTCCTCCCTGGGCAGCCCCGTTTTCTCCATAGCCCGCTTGGCCGCCAGGCAGGCCGCCACCTCCACCGGCGGGTTTAAGGGCAGCAGATGGGAAATCAGGTTGGGAAACCGTACCCGGATCAGCCGCACCACCGACGGGCAGGCTGTACTGATAATAGGAAGGTTCTCCTGGTGCTCCGCCAGGTACTCCCTGGTGGCCTCGCTCACCAGCTCCGCCGCCGCGCTCACCTCCATCACATCGTCAAAGCCCATGAGCAGCAGGGCGTTTAACACGATGTTCACATCGTCCAGATTGTTGAACTGGCTGTAGAGGGACGGGGCCGGGAGAGCCACCGTGTACTTGTACTCCTTGATCACGTCCAGGCCGTCATAGGAGGCCTGCTTGGCGTGATGGGGGCAGACCCGGATGCACTCTCCGCAGTCGATGCAGAATTTGCTGTTGATCCGCGCCTTGCCGTTTCTCACCCGGATGGCCTGGGTCGGGCAGCGCTTGATGCAGTTGATGCAGCCGCGGCACAGATCCTCGTCCAGATGCACAGAATGATAAAATTTATCCATTACAGTTTCACCACCATCGTTATTGTCGTCCCCACGCCCACCGTGGTGTCAATGTTCATCTCGTCCGTGTACTTTTTCATATTGGGAAGTCCCATGCCGGCCCCGAATCCCAGGGAGCGGATCTCGTCGGGAGCTGTGGAATACCCGGCCTTCATGGCCAGCTCCACATCCGGGATGCCAGGCCCCACGTCCGCCAGCACCATGGTGATCTGTTCCGGGGTGATGGACACGGTGATCTCCCCGCCCTTGGCGTGAATCACCATATTGATCTCCCCCTCGTACATGGCGATGGCCACCTTGCGCACCGCCTCCGGAGAAACGCCCATCTGCTTTAACTTGCTCTTTACGTCGCTGCTGGCCTCTCCCGCCCTGGTAAAATCGTCGGGGGAAACCTCATAGGTCAAAACAATCGCATCCTCCATCAGACCGCACCTCCCCGCAAACCGGCCGCATAGAGCATCCCGCAGGCCGTAAACATCCGGTGCCCCGTCTCCAGCACCACCAGTCCCCGCTCCCTCGCCATTTCCAGAAGCTTTTCGTCTGCCTTCTTTCCTCTGATAAAGATGATGCAGACGATGTCCAGCATCTCGGCCGTCCTCACCACCTGAGGATTTACCAGGCCCGTCAGCAGCACACTGTGATCCTTGGAAAACGCCAGCACATCACTCATCATATCGGAACCGCAGGCCGATCTCACCTCCCGGTCCAGGTGTTCCTCTCCTACCAGCACTCTGGCCCCCAGCGTCGCACGAACATCTTCTACCGTCATTTGCCAATCCATCCTTTCCCGCATAGGGCGAAGATTTCCCTTCGCCTGCCGTTTTTGTTACATTATACATCTAGGATACCATCCGTTTTGTCAATTATCAACAGAATTGGCTCGTTAATTTTCTAACAACTCAAAATTTTTTAGTGGATTTTTACATTCACTTGTGATAATATACTAGTATATATTGCATAATGTTCAATACAGAATGAGGAGGTTTAAAAATGGCTTGCAAAAAACAGTCTGTCCCCTTCTCCGGGACAAAAGAGCAGGAGATGGAATTAAAAGAGACCATCGCCCAGCTCAAGGACACCAAAGGGTGTCTGATGCCGATCATGCAGAAAGCCCAGGAAATCTACGGCTATCTGCCCATTGAGGTCCAGACCATGATCTCCGATGAGACCGGCATCCCCCTGGAAAAGATCTACGGCGTGTCCACATTCTACGCTCAGTTCGCACTCCAGCCAAAAGGAAAATACCAGATTTCCGTCTGCCTCGGCACAGCCTGCTACGTAAAAGGTTCCGGTGACATCTTCAAGAAACTGGAGGAGCTTTTGGGAATCACCAACGGAGAATGTACCCCCGACGGGAAATTTTCCCTGGATTCCTGCCGCTGCGTCGGCGCCTGCGGCCTGGCTCCCGTCATGATGATCAATGACGAGGTGTACGGACGGCTGACTCCCGACCAGATTCCAGCCATTCTGGCAAAATATCAGTAGGCCATGATGACGGAAATTTCTTTAAATATTTTAGATGTGGCGGAAAATTCCACGCGGGCGGGGGCATCCCTCGTCACCATCACCGTTTCCGCGGATACGGCGGCAGACCGGCTCACCGTGATCATTGACGACGACGGCTGCGGCATGACGGAGGAACAGGTGGCCCACGTGACCGATCCGTTTTTCACCACCAGGACCACCAGAAAGGTGGGGCTTGGGGTTCCGTTTTTCAAATACGCCGCCGAGAGCACGGGAGGGAGCTTTACCATCCAGTCTCAGCCAGGCGTGGGAACCACGGTGACGGCGGTGTTTGTGCTGTCCCATATTGACCGGATGCCTTTGGGGGACATTTCCAGCACGATCCATACCCTGGTGGTCTACCACCCGGACACCGATTTTCGCTACATTTACGAATACGACGGAAAATCCTTCACCCTGGACACCAGGGAATTCCGGGAGATCCTGGGGGACGTTCCCTTTGACACCCCGGAAATCTCGTCCTATATCATGGAATATCTGACAGAAAACAAACTTGAAACTGACGGCGGGGCAAGCCTCTAGGCTTGCCAGATAGGAGGAACGAATATGAAATCTCTTGAGGAGCTGAGAGCAATCCGCAACAAAATGCAGAATCAGGTGAGCATGAGAGCGGAAGATCATACACAGACCCGTGTGGTGGTCGGCATGGCCACCTGCGGAATCGCCAGCGGAGCCCGTCCCGTGCTCAATACCCTTTCTTCTCTGGTGCAGGAAAAGGGACTGACGGGAAAGGTAGCCGTGACTCAGACCGGCTGCATCGGACTGTGCCAGTATGAGCCCATCGTCGAGGTGATGGAGCCGGGCCAGCCCAAGATCACTTACATCAAAATGAACCCGGATAAGGCAGCCGAGGTGGTGGAGCGCCATCTGATCGGCGGCCACGTGGTGGAAAAATACACCCTGGCATCCGCGGATATTAAATAAGGAGGAAAGGCAATATGTATCGTTCGCACGTATTGGTTTGCGGAGGAACGGGCTGTACCTCCTCCGGAAGCCAGAAAATTATGGAAAGACTGAAAGAAGAACTGGAAAAGCAGGGACTGACCGACGAGGTGGCCGTGATTCAGACTGGTTGCCACGGCCTCTGTGCCCTGGGCCCCATTATGATCGTCTACCCGGACGCGTCCTTCTACTCCATGGTGAAGGAGGAGGACATCCCGGAGATCGTGTCGGAACACCTGTTAAAGGGCCGCGTGGTGAAACGTCTCCTGTATCAAGAGACCGTCACTCCCGCAGGCGTGAAGGCCCTCATCGACACCGATTTCTATAAGAAACAGCACCGCATCGCCCTGCGCAACTGCGGTATCATCAATCCCGAGGTCATCGAGGAGTACATCGGAACCGGCGGCTACGAGGCCCTGGGCAAGGTACTCACGGAGATGACTCCCGACGACGTCATCCAGGTGCTCTTGGACAGCGGCCTTCGGGGCAGAGGAGGCGGCGGATTCCCCACCGGCCTCAAATGGAAACTGGCCAAGCAGAATGACGCCGACCAGAAATACGTCTGCTGTAACGCCGACGAGGGCGACCCCGGCGCGTTCATGGACCGTTCCATCCTGGAAGGTGATCCCCACGCCGTGCTGGAGGCCATGGCCATCGCCGGCTACGCCATCGGGGCCAGCCAGGGCTACATATACGTCCGCGCCGAGTACCCCATCGCCGTGCAACGCTTAAAGATCGCCATCGACCAGGCCAGGGAAATGGAGCTCTTAGGCAAGAATATTTTCGGCACCGGCTTTGACTTTGACATCGACCTGCGCCTGGGCGCCGGAGCTTTCGTCTGCGGCGAGGAGACGGCTCTTATGACCTCCATCGAGGGCAACCGCGGCGAGCCCAGACCGAGACCGCCGTTCCCGGCACAGAAAGGACTGTTCGGCAAGCCCACCATTTTAAACAACGTGGAGACCTACGCCAACATCCCCCAGATCATCTTAAACGGACCGGAGTGGTTCGCCTCCATGGGCACGGAGAAATCCAAGGGCACCAAGGTGTTCGCCCTGGGCGGAAAGATCCACAACACGGGACTGGTGGAGATCCCCATGGGAACCACCCTGCGGGAGGTCATCGAGGAGATCGGCGGCGGCATCCCCAATGGAAAGAAATTCAAAGCGGCTCAGACCGGCGGCCCGTCCGGCGGCTGTATCCCCGCGGAGCACTTTGACATCCCCATCGACTATGACAACCTGATCTCCATTGGATCCATGATGGGCTCCGGCGGACTGATCGTCATGGACGAGACCGACTGTATGGTGGACATCGCCAAATTCTTCCTGGAGTTCACCGTGGAGGAGTCCTGCGGAAAATGTACGCCCTGCCGTGTGGGAACCAAGCGTATGCTGGAGATCCTCACGAAGATCACAAAGGGCCAGGCCACCATGGAGGATTTAGACAAGCTGGAGGAGCTGTGCTACTACATCAAGGAGAACTCCGCCTGCGGACTGGGACAGACAGCGCCCAACCCGGTGCTTTCCACCCTGCGCTATTTCCGGGACGAGTACGAGGCCCACATTAAGGAGAAACGCTGCCCGGCAGGCGTCTGCAAGGCACTGCTCTCCTACCATATTGATCCTGACAAATGTAAGGGCTGTACCCTGTGCGCCCGCAACTGTCCGAACAACGCCATTTCCGGCACCGTCAGAAACCCGCACGTCATTGATCAGGACAAATGTATCAAGTGCGGCGCCTGCATCGAGAAATGTAAGTTCGGCGCTATCTACAAACAGTAATGGAGGGGGATCACTATGGAGAATATCACAATCAAAATCAACGGCATGGAGGTCAGCGCTCCCAAGGGTTCTACCATCCTGGAGGCAGCCAGGCTGGCCCACATTGAGATTCCGACCCTGTGCTATTTAAAAGAAATCAACGAAATCGGCGCCTGCCGGATGTGCGTGGTGGAGGTCAAGGGGGCGAAAAGCCTGGTGGTCTCCTGCGTATATCCCATCAACGAGGGCATGGAGGTGTGGACCAACACCCCCAAGGTGCTGGCATCCAGAAGAAAGACCTTACAGCTCCTGCTTTCCAACCACAACCGCAGCTGCCTCTCCTGTGTCAGAAGCGGAAACTGCGAACTGCAGCAGCTTTGTAAGGAGCTGGGCGTGGAGGACGACGGCTACTACGACGGAGAAAAGACCCCGTCGGCCATCGACAGCAGCGCCGCCCACATGATCCGGGACAACAGCAAATGTATCCTCTGCCGCCGCTGCGTGGCCGTCTGCGAGAAGACCCAGGGCATCGGCGTCATCGGAGCGAATATGAGAGGCTTTGCCACCTTTATCGGCTCTGCCTTTGACATGGGCCTTGGCGAGACCAGCTGCGTATCCTGCGGCCAGTGTATCGCCGTCTGCCCCACCGGCGCCCTTCAGGAGAAGGACTGCACCGACGATGTGCTGGCAGCCATCGCCGATCCGTCCAAGCACGTGATCGTTCAGACCGCGCCTTCCGTGAGAGCCGGCCTGGGCGAGGAATTCGGCTATCCCATCGGCACCAACGTAGAGGGCAAGATGGCAGCCGCGTTGAGACGGATCGGATTCGACAAAGTATTTGACACCGACTTTGCGGCGGACTTAACCATCATGGAGGAAGCCCACGAGTTCTTAGAGAGAGTGAAAAACGGCGGTGTGCTCCCGCTCATCACCTCCTGTTCTCCCGGCTGGGTAAAATACTGCGAGCACTACTTCCCGGATATGACGGAGAACTTATCCTCCTGCAAATCCCCGCAGCAGATGTTTGGCGCCATCGCCAAATCCTACTACGCGGAGAAGGCAGGCATCGACCCGAAGGACATCGTTTCCGTTTCCGTCATGCCCTGTACCGCCAAGAAGTTTGAGATCGGAAGGGACGACCAGGCGGCCAACGGTATGCCGGACGTGGACTACTCCATGACCACCAGAGAGCTGGCCCGTCTGATCCGCAAGTGCGGCATCAAGTTCAACACCCTGCCGGATGAGGATTTCGACACGCCTCTGGGCCTCAGCACCGGCGCCGGCACCATCTTCGGAGCCACCGGCGGCGTGATGGAGGCAGCCCTCAGAACGGCTGTGGAGACCCTCACAGGCGAGGAACTGGAGAATGTGGACTTCACCGAGGTCCGCGGCACCAAGGGCATCAAGGAGGCCACCTACCACGTGGCCGGTATGGATGTGAAGGTAGCGGTAGCCTCCGGCCTGGGCAACGCCAGAGAGCTGCTCACTAAGGTGAAAAACGGCGAAGCCACCTACCACTTCATCGAGATCATGGGATGCCCCGGCGGCTGTGTCAACGGCGGCGGACAGCCCCAGCAGCCCGGTTGGGTGCGCAACAGCGTGGACATCCGTGCCCTGCGGGCGCAGGTCCTCTACGACGACGACAAGGCGGACGCCATCCGCAAATCCCACGAGAACCCCGCTGTCAAGGAGCTCTACGAGACCTACCTGGGCGAGCCTGGCAGCGAGAAGGCGCATCACCTGCTGCATACCTCTTATGTTAAGAGGAAGGTGAACAGCCTGTAAGGCAGTTGCGTTTTGATAAAAACGGTTTTTCTGTAAAATTACAATAAAAGGGAAACTCCCCGCAGACCCTATCACTCTGCGGGGAGTTTCCCTTTCTTTTCCTTTCTTCCGCCCGATCCTTCCGTCAGCCCCTTCTCTCCAGAAAAAACCTCTTTTTCCCCTCCCCGCCGCACTGCACCAGGTGGAAGTTGAACAGGTTTCCCTCCGTCCACAGCTCCATGGCGTCTAAAATCCGCATGACGGTGGTGCGGTTCATCAGCTGCTTTTTCTCAAAGGCGAAGGGCTCAAACTCCCGGTTTACCAGGTTGGTGATCTCTGTGATGGTGAGGGGGTTCGCCTTTGTGGCGTGATTTTCCAGAATATTCATAATAATTAAAGGGAACATGGTCTGATTCATGTTGTTTTCTCCTTGATACAAACAAAAAAAGCCGTTGCCGGCCATCCATGTTCCCCCCTGTGGGAGGTATCTGAAATTTATACCCGGCAGCAAACCCGATTTTCAGTTACGCCAAATCGTCCGCTGCCGTCATAGGATGAACTCCCGCAAACGTCACCGGACCTTGGATAACTACTGTAAAACCTGGCTGTTCTGGCTGCTGCCAACATCGTTTTTCTCTCCCTTTCTTAATTTTGTCGGATTTTTCTCATCTGACTTTTACGCAGAGCGCGGACAGAAGGATTCGAACCTCCGGACCGTTTCCGGCCTGCGCATTAGCGGTGCGCTGCATTTCCTCTCTGCCATGTCCGCATATCGTGGGCAGAGAAGGACTCGAACCTTCGGTGTTTCCTGTGTAACGGATTTACAGTCCGCCGCATTCGCCGCTATGCTACCTGCCCATGACGGGGAGAGGATGTTTCTTCTCATCTCCCTGACTGGCCTTATCTTACCATGGCCGGCAGTGCATATTTGCATTGTTTTCATTTTTTCAGCTGTTTTTCGCCTTGTATTCCTCTCCCCAGCACCCCATGGCGTCCAGGATCGGCTTTAGGCTGCGGCCCACCTCCGTCAGGCTGTACTCCACCCGGGGCGGCACCTCGGCATACACCTTCCGGTCCACCAGCCCATTGGCCTCCATGTCCCGCAGCTGGGCGGTGAGCACCTTCTGGGAAACGCTGCCGATGGATTTCTTTAACTCTCCGAACCGCTTTGTACCGGGCATGAGATCCCGCAAAATCAATACCTTCCACTTGTCACCGATCAGCATCAGGGTCGTTTCCACCGGACAGGCCGGCAGCTCTCTTGTGGTCTGCATGGCTGTTTCTCCTCTCTGGCGCGCCATGGTTTCTTTTTTGCCCCTGGCGCGCATATGATCTGTATAGCCCTATTATAGAGGTACGGAGGAGAATTTGCAATCCTGAATCTGATTATTGACCTGCCGCCCTTCCACAAGGTATAATTGTCATACAGAATCAGGATTTTTTCTGTCTTTTCTGATAAATAAATAACAAATAAGGAGGACCCTCATGAATCTGCTTCTACTCCTCAGCGCCATCGTGCTGATCGCCTGCATCGCCGGGAGCCGGCTGTCCGGCCGCCTGGGCATCCCCACCCTGCTTTTTTTCATCGGCCTGGGAATGCTCTTTGGCTCCGACGGCCTTTTAAAAATCGAATTTGAAGACTACAGACTTTCGGAGCAGGTGTGCTCCGCCGCCCTGATCTTCATCATGTTCTACGGCGGTTTCGGCACCAAGTGGAGCGCCGCGAAACCGGTGGCGGTGCGGGCCACCCTGCTGAGCACCCTGGGGGTTCTCATCACCGCCGGGATCACCGGCCTGTTCTGTCATCTGGTTCTGGGTATGGGACTGACGGAGGGGATGCTCATCGGCGCCGTCCTGGGTTCCACGGACGCGGCCTCCGTGTTCTCCATTCTCCGTTCCCGCCGCCTGAATTTAAAATACGGCACGGCGTCCATGCTGGAAATCGAGAGCGGCAGCAACGACCCCTGCGCCTATATGCTCACCGTCATCCTCCTCTCCGCCATGGAAGGGAATTTATCCGCCGGAGGCATCCTCTACTCCGTGTTTGCCCAGCTGGCCTACGGCATCGCGGCGGGCGTAGCGGCGGCCTACATAGGGAGCCGGGTGCTGCAGCGGGTGCAGTTTGGCTCCGACGGCTTTGAGTCCATTTTCCTGGTGGCGGTGGCCCTGGCGGCCTACTCCCTTCCTTCTCTCTTAGGGGGAAATGGGTACTTGAGCGCCTACATCGCCGGCATCCTCTTAGGAAACCAGGAAATCCCCAACAAGAAAAGCCTGGTGAATTTCTTTGACGCCTTCAACGGGATGATGCAGATGCTCATCTTCTTCCTTCTGGGCCTTCTGGTCTTTCCCTCCAGACTGCCCCAGGTGCTTGTGCCGGCCCTGCTCATTTTCCTGTTCCTGACCTTAATTGCCAGGCCGGTGGCGGTGGCCCTTCTGCTCACCCCTTTCCGCGCGCCGGTCAACCAGCAGCTTTTAGTCTCCTTCGCCGGATTGAGGGGAGCGGCTTCCATCGTGTTCTCCATCACGGCGGCGGTGGCGCCAGGCTACGGAAAGGAATCCATCTTCCACTTCGTATTCTGTGTGGTGCTCCTCTCTCTGCTGTTCCAGGGGGCCCTGCTTCCCATGGCGGCGGAAAAGCTGTCCATGATCGACGATAAGGAAAACGTGTTAAAAACCTTCAACGACTACTCCGAGGAGAGCGACATCCGGTTCATCCGCCTGGAGATCCATTCCGGCCACCCGTGGATCGGACGGCAGATCCGCACCATCTCCTCCATCCCCGGCACCCTGATCGCCGCCGTGCTGCGAAACGGCACCGCCGTCATCCCCAAAGGGGACACGGTGATCCTGGAAGGGGACTCCGTCATCATCGGAGCGGAGGAATACCAAGACCAGGACGGCATCCACCTGACAGAGCTCTCCATCAGCCCGGAAAACCGCATGGTGGGAAAGCCCCTGCGGGAAACGGAGCTGCGAAAGGACGCCCTGGTGGTGCTGATCCGCAGAAACGGGGCGGACGTGATCCCCGACGGGGACACGGTGCTTTTGGAGGGAGACCTTCTGGTACTCTGCTCCCGGAATTAAAATCAACGGTTTCCTCATTTTCTTCTTAATACAAATCGGGACCGTCTGGCAGCTGTCAGGCGGCTCCTTTGATTTAAAACTAAATTTCCCGCCCATTTATTAGTATTTTTTATATATTTTTTCTATTGTGATATAATACTAATATGTGGTACTATGATAATGAATCCAGGGGACTGGCAGCAGCCCCCTTTGTTGTTTTGTAAAAACAGTAGAAAAAGGAGCATGAATTCATGGGCGGAATTTTTGGCGTTGCATCGAAAACGAACTGTACATTAGATTTATTTTTCGGTATTGACTACCACTCCCATCTGGGAACCAAGCGGGGCGGCATGGCCGTTTACGGAAAGGACGGGTTCCACCGGGCCATCCACAATATCGAAAATTCTCCCTTTCGGACGAAATTTGAGAACGATTTGGACGAGCTGGACGGCCATCTGGGCATCGGCTGCATTTCCGATTCAGACCCCCAGCCGCTGTTAATCCACTCCCACTTAGGCAGCTATGCCATCACCACCGTGGGACGCATCAACAACGCGAAGGAACTGATCGACGAGGCCTTCCATTCCGGGCACATCCACTTTATGGAAATGAGCGGCGGCCGGATCAATTCCACTGAGCTGGTGGCGGCCCTCATCAACCAGAAATCCACGCTGAAGGACGGCCTGCTCTACGCCCAGGAGAAGATCCACGGCTCCATGTCCATCCTTCTTCTCACCCCCGATGGCATCTACGCCTCCAGGGACCGTATGGGACGCACTCCCATCACCATTGGTCAGAAGGAGGACGCGTTCTGTGTCTCCTTTGAAAACTTTGCGTATTTGAACCTGGGCTTTACCCACTACTCTGAGCTGGGCCCCGGCGAGATCGACTTCGTGACGCCGGAGAGCGTGGAGGTGGTGAGCGCCCCCAGAAAAGAGATGAAGATCTGTTCCTTCCTGTGGACCTACTACGGCTACCCCACCTCCAGCTATGAGGGGGTAAACGTGGAACAGATGCGCTACAACTGCGGACGGCTGTTAGCCAAGCGGGACGACGGCGTCACCGCCGACAGCGTGGCCGGCGTGCCGGATTCCGGAACGGCCCATGCCGTGGGTTATGCCAACGAGTCGGGGATTCCCTTCTCCCGCCCGTTTATCAAGTACACTCCCACCTGGCCCCGTTCCTTTATGCCCCAGCACCAGGATCAGCGCAACCGCATCGCCAAGATGAAACTGATCCCCGTGGACTCCCTGATCCGGGACAAGCGGCTGCTGCTCATCGACGACTCCATCGTCCGCGGCACCCAGCTGGGCGAGACCACCGATTTCCTGTACCGTAGCGGCGCCAAGGAAGTGCACGTGCGGCCGGCCTGCCCGCCCATCACCTTCGCCTGCCCCTATTTAAACTTCTCACGGTCCACGTCGGATCTGGACCTGATCACCAGGCGGGTCATCCGGGAGCGGGAGGGCGATAACGTCTCCGACGAGGTCTTAGCCGACTACGCCAACCCGGACAGCCAGAACTACAAGGAAATGGTGGAGGAAATCCGCCGGAAAATGGGCTTTACCACCCTCCGGTTCCACCGGCTGGACGATCTGATGGAGTCCATTGGGATTGAGCCCTGCAAGCTTTGCACGTATTGCTGGAACGGGAAGGGCTGATAGCTAGCGGGTGAAATACCTCCCCGCCAACTCCCGAAACCGCTCAATGGTCGCCTCATAAAACATCCGGTAGGCGGGACAGAAGTAGTTTTTCCGCTCCCCACCTGCCAGGGTCACCCGGTTTCTGCGGCAGCCGCCGCGGCAGATGGCAAAAAACCGGCAGTTCCGGCAGTCCTCCAGGGATTCCGCCGAATCCCGGACGAACCGCTCCGTCACCGGATTGGAGCGGAGCTCATAAAAATCGTGGGTGTGGACGTTTCCCAGACGGTACTCGTCCAGAGCATAGAAATCACAGGGGTAGACGGATCCGTCTGCCTCTATGACGTTCTGGACGGAACAGATGCCCCGCTGCTCGCAGGACTCCGGCTCGCAGCCGGCCACCATGCCCACCACGTTCTCAAACTGACGGATGTACGGCTGGGTGCCCGTTTTCACGTCCTCATACCAGCGGTCAAACAGGTCGATGAGGAAACGGCCGTAGATCTCCGGCGTCAGAGAGTAGTCCCGTTTTCCCGGCTCCTCCCCCACCGGATCAAGACAGGCGATAAACTGGAGGTAGCCAAACCCGTTCTTCTTATAAAAATCGTATATCTTCGCTGCCCGCAGCCCCGTCTTTCCGTTGACCACGGTGAGAATGTTGTACTCCACTCCCAGGCGGTTAAACATCTCCGCCGTTTTCATAATCTCCCCAAAGCTGCCTTCTCCCTTTTTGTTCACCCGGTAGGCGTCGTGGGTGGATTTGATCCCGTCTAAAGACAGACCCACCAGAAAGTTTTCCCGACGAAAGAATTCCCCCCACTCCTCTGACAGGCGGTAGCCGTTGGTCTGGATGCTGTTGTCCACAGGGATGTTTTTTGTGTTGTACCGCCGCTCCAGCTCCATGAGACGCTCAAAAAACGGTAGCCCCACCAGGGTCGGCTCCCCGCCCTGAAAGGCGAACCCGCAGTAGCCGTCGGCGTAGTCGAAAGCCTTTTTCACCAGGACTTCCAGGGTCTCCTCGTTCATAAACCCGTAGCTGAAGGTCTCCCGCTTGTTCCCCTCGTCGCAGTAAAAGCAGTACTTGCAGTTTAAGTTGCAGTTGGCGGAGGACGGTTTGATCAGTAGTTGTAACGGACGCATGGCAGATACTCCCCTCTGTTCGTAAATGATTGTTTCATTATACCAGGGAATGGGGAAGAAAACAATCCGCTGGAGGGACAGGGATCTGTTTCCCGCGGACAGGCCTTCGCGGCCATTTTCTCAAATGCAAAAACGCCGGGGAAATCCTTCCGAAACAGGATCTCTCCAGCGTTTTTATATATTTCAGCCTTTTCTCATTTGAAAACCGCCCATCTCCCAGCCGCGGCCCTCTCCCCCTTCTGTCCGCAGGGTCATCCCTTCTCCCTGGGGATAAAGCCTGGTGGTAAATACGGTTTCACCGCCGTTGATATAGATTTCCGCGATGGACACGTCAAGAAGGATTCTCACATCCTCGATTTCCCGATCCAGAACCGCCAAGCGCTCCTTCCGGCCCGCTCCCAGACTTCCGGAAAAGGCCAGTCTTGCCTGTGTTCCCTCCGCCTCCAGCACCATGGCGGAGCCGGACACGCCGTCCTCCAGCATCACACGAAACGGGCCGTTCCCGGCGGCGGAAAGCTCTATATCCACCGCGTCTGAGGGCAGTTTCACCGCCTCTTTCTCCGGCAGGGAAAATTCCCCCTTCCGCAGGGTCTTCAGCTCCCCCGCCGGCTCCTGGCAGAGGATGCCATTTCTCTCCCGGATCTCCCTGAGAACCGTCAGGCAGTGAATCCAGCCTTCCTCCACGGTGGGATTTCCGTATTCCTTCTCGCTGTCGGGGACGCTGGCCCAGGCCAGAAGGAGGCGTCTGCCGTCCTCCCCCTGAAAGCTCTGGGGCGCGTAAAAGTCAAACCCCATATCCCACTCCCGGAACCCGTCCACCGTCCTGGTTCCCCAGCCCCGCCCTTCAAAGGGGGCGGAGAGGAATCCGTATCCCGACTGGTATACGTTCTGGAACCGGCGCGCCTCCCCCGGCACTCCCTGGGGAGAGAAGGACACCACCGTCCTTCCTCCCAGGTCAAAGAGATCGGGGCATTCCCACATATAGCCGAACCGCTCCCGGCTCTCGATCTCTCCCGCCAGTTTCCAGGTTTCCAGATCGGCGGACTCGTAGACCAGGATGGCGCCCCGGTCCAGCCGCGTCCCCTCCTGCTCCCACCGTTTCCTTCCGCCCAGAGCCATGTAGAAACGGCCGTCCTTCTCATAGATCTTCGGATCCCGGATGTGGGCCGTATACTCCGGCGGATAGTCCTCCATCCCCAGGAATTTCTGCTTTTCCGACATCCGCAGCCCGTTCCGGCTGGTCACACCCAGCTGGCAGGACTCCCGTCCCCGGTCGATGTAGTCATAGTCCCCTTTCCGTTTCACGTTTCCCGTGTAAAACAGGTGCATTTCCCCATCCCTAATCCAGGCGGAACCGGAGTAAACGCCGTTTCGGTCCTCCTGCCGGTCGGGAAACAGGGCCAGGCCCTCATAATTCCAGCTCACCAGGTCCTTACTGGTGTAGTGGCCCCAGAATTTCCCGCTGTCCGTCCCGTAAAGGGGATCGTACTGGAAAAATACGTGGTAGACGCCCTGGAACTGGCACAGGCCGTTGGGGTCGTTGAGCCAGCCCACCGGCGGCATGAGATGATATTTCATCCGGTACCGGCCCTGCCAGCCCCGCGCCTGCTCTGCCGCCTTTACCTCCCGCTCCCATTCCTCTCGTGTTTTCATCGCCCGTCTCCTCTCTGCCCCGAAGGCCTTCCTACTTTGACGCAAGGGCCGCCACCGGCTCTCCCGCCCTCACCGTTTTCCGTCCCTGTTTTTCCAGGACGGCCGTCTCTCCCAGCTCCGGGAAAATCATGGGAATGACCGTGTCATACCCTTCCGCCTTCACCGCGTCCAGATCAAACTCCACCAGAATATCTCCCTGTTTCACCCGGTCTCCGTCTTTTACATGGGCGGTAAAATGCTTTCCTCCTAGTTTTACCGTGTCGATGCCGATGTGGATGAGAATGCTGTTTCCCAGATCCGTCTCCAGGCATACGGCGTGTTTCGTGTCAAAAATGGACTGCACCGTCCCGTCCGCGGGAGCGTACACCGTTCCGCCGGAGGGAAGAATGGCCACGCCGTCCCCCAAAATTTTCTGGGCGAAGGTGGGATCGTTCACCTCCTCTAGGGGAATGAGAGAACCGTCGGCATAAGCGCCGAAGGTCTCAGCCGCTCCCGTTTCGGAACGGGTTTCCTCTGCCTTTTCAGATTCCACTTCCGCAGCCTTCGGCTCTGCGCCCTTTTCCTTTCCCGTCTGGGCCGCCGGCGCTCCGTTTCCCTTCCAGGCGCTGCCGATCACCACCGTCAGCAGAAATCCGCAGGCCAGAGCCGCCAGATGGGCAACGATGTACCAGAGATACCCGTTGTTTGCCGGGTCCGCCAGGGCGATGCCGGGCACCACTGTGGTGCCAAAGCCCAGAGCCGCCAGATTGGTCAAATACACGATCAGGCCGCCCACGGCGCCGCCGATGCAGCCGCCGATCAACGGGAATTTAAACCGCACGTTCACGCCGAACAGAGCCGGCTCCGTAATCCCAAACAGCACGGAGATAAAGCTGGGGATGCAGAGCTCCCTGGTCTTGGCATCCTTCCGGTTCAGGGCCAGATAGCCCAACACCGCGCCGCCCTGGGCCGTCATGGCCACAGACATCAGGGGATTTAAAAAGTTCCGTCCCGTATCCACCAAAAGCTGAGCCTCAATGGCTCCGAAAATGTGATGCAGTCCGGTGATAACGATGAGCTGCTGTACGCCGGAGAACAGGGCGTAGCCCAAAGCGCCGAAATTCTGCGTCATCCAAACCAGGCCGCTTGTGATGCCGGAGGCCAGGCCGCGTCCCACCGGGCCCACTACCACAAACAGCAGCACCGCTCCCACCAGGGTGGTGAGCAGGGGAGATACCAGCAGGCGGATCACCTCCGGCACCTTCTTCTCAAAGAAAATGTCCAGCTTCGCGGTGATCATACCCATCAAAAGGGCCACGATGATGCCGCCCTGGAATCCCACCAGCTCCACCGGCAGCCCCAGAATGTGCAGGGTGGTCACCTCCACCGTTCCCTGGGCCGCGGCGTAAGCGTCCGCCAGGCTGGAGGACAGCATGATACAGCCCATGACGATGCCCAGGATGGGACGGCCGCCGAACCGCTTGCAGGCGCTGTAGGCCACTGCCAGGGGCAGGAATCCGAAGATGGCCCCGGAGGCGATGTTGATTAAGGTGTTGATGCCGTACAGGGTCTCATTTCCCTGGACGAAATCCAGGTTTCCCAGCACCCCGGAAAGTCCCGTCAGCAGGGCCGCCGCCAGGATGCCCGGCATAATGTCAATAAACACGTCTGACAGCGCCTTGATGGCCCGCTGTAAGGGGTTCATCTTCTGGTTTGCCTCCGTTTTCAAGTCGCTTAAGCTCATGTTTTTCATGTTGTTGTAGTCGGCGAATACCTCGTACACGTCGTTTACCAGGCCCGCTCCGAAAATGATCTGGAGCTGGTCTCCCGCCACAAACACGCCCTTTGCCAGGTCCACCTCCTCGATGGCCTTCATGTCCGCCAGATCGTTGTTTTTCAGCACGATCCTCAAGCGGGTGGCGCAGTGGGCCACACCCTGGATATTGCCCCTTCCGCCCACCAGCCGGGTCAGATTCTCGGCAATCCGCTCATACCGTTCTCTCTTTTTCGCATCCATTTGATTTCCTCCTCCTTATTTTATCCTCATAAAACGGAAACACTCGCCCCGGAAGTCCTGCTTTTTCAGCGGTACGCTGATGCCGCAGTACATGAGCTCATCCCCTCCGTACAGGATCCCGCTCTCCTGATCCCGGTACACCCCGTCCGGATCCAGGCCCTTTAGTTTCAGCAGGCGGACAGGCGCCGCCGGCTGGCTCAAAATCTCAAAGTGGAAGGCCACCGCCTCCCTCCCGTCCTGGGAAACGAAGTTCCACTGACATACGTTCCCCTCAAAAGGACTGTTTACACGGTAGAAACGGCCGAACTGCACCGTATCCCGAATTTCTTTGTAAAATGCCACCTGCTCCCGGATCTGTGAAAGCTCCTCCGCCCCGCATTTGCACAGATCCAGCTCATAGCCGAAATCCGCGCTCATGGCCACATAGCCCCTGGTTGCAAGAGGCGTCACCCGTCCCGTCTGCTGGTTGGGAATGCCGCTGACGTGGGCGCCCATGGTCACCGGCGGATAGGTCAGGGAGGTGGCGTACTGAATCCTCATGCGGCACACCGCGTCCGTGTTGTCACTGCACCAGGTCTGGGGCATATAGTAGAGCATTCCCGGATCAAACCGGCCGCCTCCGCTGGAACAGCTCTCAAATAAAATATCCGGAAACCTCCCGGTGAGCCGGGCGGCGATGTCGTAAAGCCCCAGCACGTACCGGTGGAACACCTCTCCCTGGCGGTTCCACGGCAGAGACCCGCTCCCCGCTTCCGTCAGATGGCGGTTCATATCCCATTTCACATACTCCACCTGGATCCGGCTAAGCACCTGGGAAATGCTCTCCACCACGTAGTCCCGGACTTCCTTTCTCGTCAAATCCAGCACCAGCTGTCCCCTGCCGTAGGTGTAGGGCCGTCCCTCCACGTGAAGGGCGTAGTCCGGATGGGCCCGGTACAGCTCACTGTCCTCAGAGATCATCTCCGGCTCCACCCAAAGCCCAAACTCCAGGCCTCTTTTGTGGATTTCCTGGGAAAGCCGCTCCAGGCCGCCGGGGAGCTTTCTCCTGTCCTCCACCCAGTCCCCCAGGGAGGAATCGTCCCCGTCTCGGTGGCCAAACCACCCGTCGTCCAGCACAAAGAGCTCGATCCCCGCCTCCGCGGCCCGGTCCGCCAGCTCCAGGAGCTTTTCCTCCTTTAGGTCAAAGAAGGAGCCCTCCCAGCTGTTGATGAGGATGGGCCGCCGCTTTCCGGCAAAGGCCTGGGGCACCAGATGGTTCTGATAAAACCGGTGGAAGGTCTGGGACATCCCGTTTAACCCATCCGCAGAGTAAACCATCACCACCTCCGGGGTCTGAAAGCTCTCCCCCGGCTCCAGCAGCCACTCCCCGTTCCAGGGGTTCATCCCCATCTGGAACCGCACGTTCCGGAAGGGATCCACCTGGGCCTCCGCCAGGAAATTGCCGCTGTACACGAAATTAGCCGCGAACACCTCCCCGGTGTCCTCCGTGGCCCCTTTCCGCAGAAGGGCCATAAAGGGGGCCTGCTGGGGCGAGCTGGTTCCCCGGATGCTCTCCACCCGCACGGAGCCGCTGGTCAGGGGACGGCGGTCCATGTTCCTCTCGTTGTTGTGGGCGCCGTAGAGGGTGAGCACGTCAAATTCGTCCTCCCGCAGGTCTAAGGACATACTGAGCATCTTGGTCAGGGTCAGGGGACGGCCCGACCGGTTCTCAAACCGGACGCTGCGGGTGATCACGTTCTCCTCCTCAAACACGCTGTAAAGCAGAAACACGTGCAGCCCCAGAATCGAATCCGCCATGTGGATCTTTAAGGTGGTCACCTGCTCCGGGGAACCGAAGGAGGCGGGAAGTCCCGGCAGCTCCGGCTTTCCCTCCAGAATCTCATGGTCCTCATAGAGCAGATTGCTGATGCGGCTGCCGTTTTCCTCCCGGATCCCGTAGGCGCAGGCCCGAAAATCCCCGTTTCCCGTCTGGGGATACTCCTGCGGCAGGGTGTCCAGGGAGAACGTCCGGTCCTCGATATAGGGATTTGGTGCAAATCCCCGGTCCTTCCACACAAGGTCCCTCCCCTGGGAAACCTGGCGCAGCCCCCGGCCCCAGTACAGGTGGGCCAGGTATCCGTCCTTCACCAGTTTCATGGCGTAGCTCGTGTCTTTTCCCCGCAGATGAAAGATTTTCCGTTCCTTGTCATAACTTACTGCCATTGTTTTTTCACCTCTTATCTCTGTCTCTTGTAATTATGATTATACCATTGTATAATTTTAAATATATGGAGAAATGATGACTGACTATATCCTTTTGTGACCAATGTGACGGGAGGGAAATGAGATGAAAGACTATATTTTTTCCAACGACTATTTTCAGAACATCGACGCCATGGTGTACACCTGCGGCTACGAGGCCTGCGCCCCGTCCCACAGCTACGGGCCGGCGGTGCGAAGCGGCTACCTGATCCACTACGTCATCGAGGGAAAGGGGGTGTTCAAGACCGACGGCAAGCTCTACCGCCTTGGCGCCGGGGACGCCTTTCTCATCACGCCGGGCACCCTGATTTACTACGAGGCGGACAAGCGGCAGCCCTGGACCTACACCTGGATCGGGTTTCAGGGCATCAAGATCCGCCAGTACCTAAACCGCACCTCCCTGCTGGAGTGCCCCGTATTCCACTACGGCCGGGACGACCGGATCCGCCTTTGCCACGAAAAGATGTACGAGGCCAACCAGTTTACGGAAAACAAGGACCTGATCATGAACAGCATCCTCTACGAATACCTGTTCATGCTGGCCATGAAATTCCCGAAACAGAACGTCTCCGCCCAGGAGCGTCAGAACGCCTACGTGGAGGAGGCCTTAAAATACATTGAATCCGACTACGCCAGGGCCGTCTCCGTCCAGGACATCGCCGCCTTTTTAAACATCGACCGCTCCTACCTCCACCGCCTGTTTAAGGAGGCCACCGGCCTTTCCGTGAAACACTATCTGCTCAATTACCGCATAAAAAGAGCGTGCGACCTGTTGGCCAACACCGATTATCCGGTGTCCGCCATCGCACGCTCTGTGGGATATGAGGACTCCCTCTATTTTTCCAGGCTGTTCCGGGAAAAGAAACTCTGCTCGCCCTCGGAGTACCGCAGGCGGAAACAGGGGGACGCCTGACAGCAGTTTCCTATTCCCCCTGAATCCGGATCAGCCCCCGCTCCAGATAGCTCTCCACCGCCGCAATCACTGTCTCCAGGGTGGTAAATCCCGGCTGGTAGCCTAGCAGCCGTTTTCCGTTCTCAATGCTGTACTGGCCGCTTCTGGCGATGTGGTAGTAGGTGTGCTCCGTGAGGGCCTCATCCCCCACGTACTGGCACCACTTCTCCCAGGACAGAAACCGGATCTTCGGCTCCCGGCCAAAATACCGGTACATCCCCAGGGCGTAGCCGTAAAGGGTCATGGCCTCCTCCGCCACCGCGTGAAAGCTCTCCCCCAACGCCCGGTCCCGATGGCGGATGGCCAGGTCAAACAACTGGGCCACATCATCGGCGTGGACGTGGTGCAGGGTCTCCATGCCAAAATTAGGCAGGCAGATTTCCTCCCCGCCGGCGATTTTCTGAAACACTCCCACATCCGTATTTCCCATGGGATTGATAATGGTCCAGCCAGGCCCGGAAATCTGCCCCGGCATGATCACCGTGGCCGGAAACCCGTGCTCCCGGTACTGCTCCTTTAAATAACATTCGCTTTTCCACTTCTGGAGCCCGTAGTCGTCCAGAGGCTCCTTGGCCGCGCCTGGATCCGCCGGCAGAAATTCCGCCCGGCCGTGGGCCCAGATGGAGGAACAGAACAGGTACTGGGACAGATTCGTCTCCCCCAGGGCCTGCACCATGGCCTTTGTGTCCTCCAGGTCAAAATTGATCAGATCCACCACCACATCCGGTTTCATGGCCGCGATGTTCCCGGCAAAGTCCGCATCCTTCGTCCGGTCCATATAAGCAGGCTCTACCTGCTCCCACGCCGGGTCCTCCACGTAAGGCCGGCTCTTTCCCCGGCTCACCGCCACCACCTCATGTCCCTCTCTCACCAACCTGGGCACCAGATAGCTGCCGATATGGCCGCAGGCCCCGATTACCACAATCTTCATATTTCGTTCTCCTCTCACCTGAAGCCGCGGCCGTTCCGCCGCGAACCGCGAATCATCATTTTCCGTTTCTGTCCTCAACATACCACAGTCCTCCCGCCTTTGAAAACCTTCCGGAGCCATTTCAAAAAGGCTTTTACAAATTTCCCCTTTCCGGAAAAATATTTTGTAAAAGCCTTTTCCATTTTGTATAATAAAGGACAGAATGGGAGGTGCGTCATATGCTGCTGCAGGAAAAAATGAAGGTCGGGGACTTTTCCCCCAGCGAGCGGGCCGTGGTAAATTTTCTGCTGGAAAAACAGGAGCTCATCGAGGATTACACCACCACCAGGATTGCCGGGGAAACCTACACCTCCCCCTCCGTCCTGGTGCGGATCTCCAAAAAGCTGGGCTTTTCCGGCTACAGCCAGCTGAAAAAAGCCTTTCTGGAGGAGGTGCGGTATCTGAAACGGGATTTTGGCAGCCTGGATGCCAACCAGCCCTTTTTGGCCGGGGATTCCCCCATGACCATCGCGGCGGCGGTCACCAAGCTGAAGGAGGAAAGCCTTCAGGACACCTTATCCCTGCTGCGCCGCGACCGGCTGCAAAAAGCAGTGCGCCTCCTGGAAAACGGGGAGACGATCCGGGTATTCGCCGTTTCCAACTTAACCTTCCTGGCGGAGGAATTTGTCCACAAGCTGCGCCACACCGGCATCCGGGCAGAGACCTACTCCACCAGCAACACCATGTACCAGGAGGCGAAAATGGCCACCTGCCGGGACTGCGCCCTCTGTCTCTCCTACTCCGGGGAGACGCCGGAACTGCTGCGGGCGGCGTCCCTTCTCCGCCAAAACCGGGTCCCCCTGGTAGTCCTCTCCAGCGTGGGAGAAAACAGCCTGACCCGCATGGCACAGACGGTGCTCCAGGTGGCCACCCGCGAAAAATCCTACTCCAAAATCGGGGCCTTTTCCTCCCTGGAATCCATGTCTCTGCTTTTGGACATCCTCTACAGCTGCCTTTTTGCCGCCGACTACGACCGCCGCTACTCCTACAAAATAAACCTCTCTAAGGCCACGGAATTCCGGTCTATTGACAATGGTGTGATCCGGGAGGAGTGATTAAAACGGACTCTTTTATTTCAAAGAGAACACATTTACTATGAAAGCCCCGGATGGCGACGATATAGATGGGCGTGCTCGCACGCACAGATATATCGGCATCAGACGGGCAAGGCGGTATGAGAAAGCAGGGCGACAGCCCGGATTTCGAATGCCGTAGGCAGATGGTGGGAACGCCGCAGGCGTGGAACCATCTGGCTTTCATGATTCGTGATGACCGCGTTAGCGGTCATGTCCGTTTCCTCTGAAAGTGAAAAAACACCCCGCGAAAAAAGGCCTCTGCCTCCTCCCGCGGGGTGTCTCCCTATCTCAATTTATTTCACAACCTCTTTACCCTTCTTACGCAGCACCACGCCGTTTCTCACGCCGGTGTGGGCCCCGTTCTTCACCACCAGCTCTCCGTTGATCATCACATACTCAATGCCCTCCGGGTACTGAATGGGATCCGTAAAGGTGCCCTTGTCGATAACCGTCTCCGGATTGAAGATGGTGATGTCGGCGTAAGCGCCTTCCCGCAGCTCGCCTCTGTCCGTCATGTTAAAGGCGGTAGCCGGTTTCTTCGTCATCTTGTAAACAGCCTCCTCCAGGGTCAGGGCCTTGTCCTCACGGACGTATTTTCCCAGGATTCTGGGGAATGCGCCGTACACTCTGGGATGGGGCTTTCCGCCAAGCAGGCCGTCGGTGCAGGCGTTCATCTCCGGACGTTTCATAAACAGCTGTACGTGCTCCTCCGTGCCGTAGAAGTCCACCATGCCCACAGCGTTCTCCTCCTCGTAGAGCAGGTCAAAGGTGGCGTCGTAGGGATCCTTGCCCCGCAGCTCTCCCAACTGTACCAGGTTTAATCCCACCGCGTCCTGATTCTTCTCTGTCTTTACGCTGGTGACAAAGATCTGATCCAGACCGGCGAACTCCACGAAGTTGTCCCAGCCGGGGATGCCGTGCTCAATGTCGTAAACCATCTTTTTGCGCAGCTCCTTGTCCGCCAGACGCTCCAGCACCTTGTTGGTGCCGCCGTCATGCACCCACGGAGGCAGAATCACGCCCAGCATGGTGCTGCCGGCCACATAGGGGTACTGGTCGAAGGAAACGTCGATTCCCTCCGCCTGGGCCTTTTCAAGCAGCTCGATCACGCCGTCGATCTTGTCCCAGTTTTTCTTGCCGCAGACCTTAAAGTGAGAGTAGTGGATCTTTACGCCGGACTCCCGTCCGATCTTAATAACCTCCTCCATGGAATCCAGGATGGTGTCCGCCTCACTTCTCTGATGGATTACAAACCGTCCGTCGTACTCTGCCACCACCTTGCACATCTCGATGATCTCCTTGGACTCCGAGTAAGCGCAGGGCATATAGATCAGGCCGGTGGAAAGGCCGATGGCTCCCGCCTCCATCTCTCTCCTGGTGATCTGGCGCATTTTCTCCAGCTCCTCCTCATTAGGAAGGCGGTTTTCCAGGCCCATGGCCTCCATGCGGATGTTTCCGTGGGGCACCAGATAGCACTCGTTTAAGCCAGGTTTTGCGGCCTCGATCATTTTCAGATAATTCTCCGTGGTCTCATACTCCCAGTTGATGTCGTCCGTGTCCCCGTCCAGTCCGGCCAGGTTCTTTCTCCAGGGGCTGATGTACTCCTTGGGCAGGGGCGCCATGGAAATGCCGTCCTGACCCAGCACCTCCGTGGTGATGCCCTGCATCACCTTCGGCCGCACCTCCGGATCCGTAAGGATCTGCAGGTCACTGTGGCTGTGGGTGTCGATAAAGCCGGGAGCCACCACAAGCCCCTTGGCGTCGATGACCTCGCAGCCATCTTCACTCTCTATGTTCCCGATCTTCGCGATCCGGTCACCCTCTACCAGAACGTCAGCCAAAAACCCCTGTTTTCCCGTTCCATCGACCACAAGGCCGTTTTTAATCAATTTTTTCATAAGAAAATACCTCCTTCATCCGTTGAAACCGGATCAGTCTTCTTCAAATTCAATGGGCGGAGCCGGTTCTACGCCAGCCTTCCGGTCCAGGGCAGAGCCCACAAAGATCACTACGAAAGCTACGATTCCGCCGGGCACCATGGCGCTTAAATCCCAGGGCGTTCCCAGGCCGTAGATCCAGATGGCCGCCACGATGGTGCCGGTTACGATGGAAATGAATCCGGCTCTCTGGGTTACATTCTTATAGAACAGGCCGCAGATAAACGCCGCGAACGGGCCTGCACTTCTCAGCGCGAACGCTCCCATCATTACGCTGATGATATTCGATGCCGTCAGGGCTACGAACAGGCCCACGGCGCCTACGATCACCATGATCACTCTGGAAATCCAGATCTCCTTCTTGTCGTCCGCCTGGCCCTTGTTGATGTAGGGGCGGAACACGTCGTTGGTAAACATGGTAGCCGTTCCGATCATATTTCCGGAGGCGCTGCTCATGGTGGCTGCCACTACGGCCGCCAGCACGATTCCGGCTACCACTGCCGGAGCAAACTGCATGGTAGCGTCCGCCAGGGCGTTCTTCTGGGCGCCGGTGGCGTAGCCGTCGATGCAGGTGTAGGCTACCAGGCCGATGACGGCCGGTACAATGGCATATATAGCAGAAAGAATGCCGGCGATTAAGGAACCCAGTTTCGCGGATTTTCCGTCTTTCGCGGAGCAGTAGGTCTGCACGATCTCCTGGCCGGTGGGGAAGGTCATCACGTACATGGCGATGTAGCCGATGATGGTGGTGGCCCCGATCTTGGTCATGCTCAGCAGATCTAAACTTGCGCCGTTAGCATCCGTCATAGCCGCCGCCCGGTCAAACAGGGCGCCAAAGCCGCCTACGCCGTTTCCCGTCACCATAACCAGCATGGCGATGGTCATACCCACGGTGATAAACAATACGTGCATCAGGTTGGCGGCCGCCACGGACTGGAATCCACCCACCATAGTGTAGATGATAACCACGATGGTGATGACAACTGCCGCGATATTAAAGTCCAGACCGGTCACCACGTTGATGATGGACGCGGTGGCGATGATCTGCGCACCTGTTGCCATGAACAGGGCTGCGATGGATGTAAATGCCGTAAAAATGTGAGACGCTTTTCCATACCGTTTCTCAATGATCTGGGGAACGGTGCTGGCCTGAGCCTTGCGGAAATAGGGTGCGATAAAGGATACCAGCACGAACCCGATTCCTGCGGCGATCACGTACCAGCAGGCGGATAAGCCGTAGGTGTACACGTTGGTGGCGATTCCCGTGGTGCTGGCGCCGCCGGTGTTGGCCGCAAAGAGCGTGCCCGCCAGGACTACCGGTCCTAAGGACTTGCTCGCCATCAGGAAATCTTCATTGCTCTGTTTTCCGGCTTTCGCCGCTTTCATCTTGGATACGGTCAGCCCCAGCACAATGGTCACGATCATGTACAGGAAAATGATCCCCAGAGCCGTTATCTGTTTTGTAGACATATCAGAACCCCCTTCTTAAAACCTTCTTAAAACCCGTTTATTTTAACAGTGCCTTCATTACGCCGTAGTAGCAGTCCGTCACCTTGGTGAGCTGGTCGATCTCGATGTACTCGTTCACCGTGTGAGCCAGGTTCTCCTGGGACGGTCCAAGGCCGAAGGTCTTGATGCCGGCCTCGCCTGCGTAGTGGCTGCCGTTGGTGCAGAAATTGTACTGAGTGATGGACGGAGTATAGCCCATGTCCTCCAGCTCCTTCTTCACATCCTGCACAAAGGCCTCGTTCTCGTCATAGAGCCAGCCGGGGAAGAAACGCTCTCCCTGGATCTTGTTGCCGGTGTAGCACTGCTCCTCGCCTACGGCGTAGGAAACCTTCACCTTTAACTGAGGATCCTCCGCCATCAGCTGATCCATCAGTTTCTGCAGGGGCTCCAGCACGCTCTCCTTCGTCTCGCCCACTAAAAGCCGTCTGTCATAGGTCGCGCGGCAGTACTCCGGAACTACGGACGCGCCCGGATAGGGAGCGGATTTGATGTCGGTCAGCTCCAGGATGCCGTCTCCAAGCACCGGATGATTGGTGGGCTCTAAGGTGCGGATGGCCTCGATCACCTTCGCCATCTTGTACACCGCGTTGATGCCCTTCTCCGGGTTTGCGGAGTGACAGGGCTTTCCGAAGGTCTCCACTACGATCTCGCCTCTGCCTCTCTGGCCCACCTTCAGGTTCAGGGTGGAGGCCTCGCCGATCACCACGTAGTCCGGGCAGACGGCCTTGCTGATCTCTCTAGCGGCCACGCCCTCAAAGCACTCCTCGTGCACCACTCCGGCCACGTAGAGCTCTCCGGCAAAATCCCGGTCCGTATCCTGGGCAAAGTTGGCTGCCGCGCTCACGAAAGCCGCTACGGCGCCCTTCATGTCGCTGGTGCCGCGGCCGTAGATCTTTCCGTCGTGGATCTCCGCGGCGAAGGGCGGATACTTCCACTCCGTCTCGTCCGTCACCGGCACGGTGTCGATGTGGCCGTCAAACAGCAGCTTTTTGCCGGGGCGTTTTCCCTTGATGCAGCCGATGACATTTCCGTATTTATCCACATTCACAGAGTCAAAGCCAAGCTCCTTTAACGCCTCCTCCAGGGCTCCTGCCACTCCGTCCTCCTGTCCGGAATAGCTCTGTTTCATAATCAGCTTTCTGCAAAGCTCTACTACCTGGTTCTCTCTTTCCTTCGTCAGCATTGTTTGTTTTCCTCCTTATTTCACGCTGGGATACTTTCCGTCCCACACAATCGCTTTATAGTTTTCCTTGTCCGTATCTCCCTCGGTGCTGAAAAACAGCACTCTGGAGTTCTCATCCAATCCCAGCCGCTCCTTCAGATCGGAAAGCTCCGGGTTAGTCATGATCTCTGCCACGCAGCCAAATGCCGCCGCTCCGCTCTCTCCGGAAATGACCTTGCCGTCCGTTCCGGCGGGATTTCCCAGGATCCGCATTCCCTCTGCCGCCACGTAGTCCGGGCAGGAGATGAAATGGTCGGCGCACTGCTTTAACACCTCCCAGCCGATGCTGCAGGGCTCCCCGCAGGCCAGGCCGGCCATAATGGTGTTCATGTCTCCGGTGACGAAATGGCGCTCGCCGTCGTTGGCCTCCGCCGTGCGGTATAAGCAGTCTGCCTTGTCCGGCTCCACAATGGTGATCACCGGCCGCTCACTGCCGTAGATGGTGGCAAACAGCCCTGCCACAGCTCCCGCCATGGAGCCTACCCCCGCCTGCAAAAAGATGTGGGTGGGTTTCTCCGGCAGCTGCTCATAAGCCTCCAGGCCCATGGTGCCGTAGCCCTGCATGATCCAGGTGGGAATGTCCTCGTAGCCCTCCCAGGCCGTATCCTGAACCATCACCCAGCCGTATTTCTCCCCCTGGCTGTTTGCCAGGCGGACGGCGTCGTCATAGTTTAAATCGGTAATGGAGGCGTCTGCCCCCTCTGCCTGGATGTTTGCCAGACGCTCCGCGGCGCTGCCCTTCGGCATATACACCACCGCTTTCTGCTGAAACTGTCTGGCCGTCCACGCCACACCGCGCCCGTGGTTTCCGTCGGTGGCGGTCACAAAGGTCACATCTCCCAGCTCTTTTCTGGTCTCGTCCGACACCAGGGTGGGGAAGTCCACCTCTTTCATGGGTTTTCCCAGGCGATTCGCCAGATAGTGGCCGATGGCGTAGGAGCCGCCCAACACCTTAAAGGCGTTTAATCCAAAGCGGTAGGACTCGTCCTTTACATACATGGCTCCCAGGCCAAGCTCTGCTGCCGTATCCTTTAAGCAGGCCAGGGGAGTGGGCTGGTACATGGGGAAACTCTTGTGGAAATCCCGGATGGACTCCACCGTCTCCCGGTTCAGAAAGTCAAAGCTGCAGGCTTTCGTCCGATCCTGCTGCAGGCTGACCATTTTAAATGCTTCCTTCATATCATTCCGTTCCTTTCTAAATCCAAAAACACGGTTGTGTGTTCTCTTTGCCCCTATATAAAGCAATCGCCGTGCCAATTCCCCGGCGGCAGTGAAATTTTTTTATCCCCGCCTCTCCCAAATCCTCCAAAAATGCTGAATTTACGGGAAAAACCGGCTTTTCAAAAAAATTAAAAAAAGAAATGCCCGCGGCCGGACTGACCATGGCCGCAGGCATTTCCCCGCTCTTATGCTTTATCATTTTGATAAATTTATCATTTTGATAAGGCATTTTTATCATTTTGATAATATTCGTCGATCTTTCGGTACAGGGTGGCGATGCCGATCCCCAGACGGGCCGCCGCCTCCTTTTTTCCCTCAGTGGTGGTGCCGCAGAGGCGCAGGGCCTTGCGGATCTCCCGTTTTTCCAGCTCCTTTAGGGGAATCACCGCCGTTTCCTCCCCGCCTTCTCCCCCGTTTTTCTCCGTATGGCTGTCCTCCGGGGCAGGTGGCGTCCCCTTCCCGGCGGCCGACAACCTTTCCTCTGTCTCCGGCTCCGCCAGCTCTCCCGGAAGGGTGTCCTCCCCTAAAATTCCGTCGTCTCCCATCATGTTCACCATAAATTCGATCACGTTTTCCAGCTCCCGCACATTTCCCTCCCAGCGGCCCGCCAGCAGCTTCCGGCGGGCCCCCTCGGTGATGTGGCGGATCTGCTTTCCCAGGAGGCCGGCGTACCGCCCGGCGAAGAAATCCGTCAGATCCTCGATGTCCTTTCTCCGCTCCCGCAGAGGGGCCAGCCTTAAGGGAATCACGTTCAGGCGGTAGTACAGATCTTCCCGGAACTTCTTTTCCCGGATCATTTCCTTTAAATCCTTGTTGGTGGCGGCGATGACCCGCACGTCGATGGGGATCACCTGGTTGGAGCCGATGCGGGTGATGGTCCGCTCCTGAAGGACCCGCAAAAGCTTTGCCTGGAGGTAAAGGGGCATATCCCCGATCTCGTCCAGGAAAATGGTGCCCTTGTCCGCCAGCTCAAATTTCCCGATGCGGCCATTGGGGTCGGCCCCGGTGAAGGCGCCCTTCACG
Source organism: Lachnoclostridium sp. An14 (assembly GCF_002160755.1). Classification (GTDB taxonomy): domain Bacteria; phylum Bacillota; class Clostridia; order Lachnospirales; family Lachnospiraceae; genus Lachnoclostridium_A. The sequence continues at coordinate 29,753 of NZ_NFLE01000003.1, read as the reverse complement.
TAGCCAAACAGCTCCGATTCCAGGAGGGCCTCCGGGATGGCGGCGCAGTTGATGGCCACAAACCGCTCCTTCCGGCGCTTGCTCAGATCCCAGATGGCGGTGGCCACCATCTCCTTTCCCGTGCCGCTCTCCCCGGTGATGAGCACGGTGGAGCTGCTGCCGGCAATCTTGGCGATGTCTTTTTTCAGCTCTCTTGTGGCCTGGCTGCTGCCCACGATATTGTCCACCCCCAGGGCGTGGATGGTGGCCGTCATCTCATAATACTTTGCCTGCACGTCCCTGGTGTCCTCAAAGAGCATGACTTTGGAATACTGCTCCGTGGGATCCGGCAGCTGATACACCTCCCCCAGCACCGACAGCTCCCGGGCACCCACGGCGATTTTAAATTCCTTCCGGTGGTTCATGGTGTCGCCGGTGGGGCAGATTTTCGCCTGCCAGCCCTCCGGCCTCTCCGCGTTCAGGCAGCGCCTGGCGTAGTCATTTGCCATGGCCACGGTGCCGTCCGCCCCCATCACCAGGACCCCCTGCTCCACGTGGTTGATGGTGCAGTCCAGGGTGCCAAGAAGGGCGGTGCGCCGTTTCGCCTCCTCCAGCTCCCAGGCCTTCACGGCGATAAAACCGGCGATCTGCTCCAGCAGATCCAGGTACAGGCCTTCATTTTTCAGAATCAGCTCCTTCTGGCTTTTGCAGCTGCCTACCAGGCCGATGACGCCGATGATTTCCGGGCCCACCCGCACCGGCATGGAAATCTCAATCTCCTCCTCACAGCTGTCCCGGTTCGGGCAGCTGCGGCACACCAGCTCATTTCCCGGCTCGTAGACGATCTGCCGCTTTCCTGTCTGCAGCACCTGGCGGTAGGCGTAACCCGCCGCGGAAATATCCTCGTTGACGTGCTCCTTAAACATCCCCGTTCCGGCCACCCGAAACAGGCGCCGGTCCACCACTTCCACATCCACGGACGCCACCTTGGAAATGATGTCCGCGTACCGCTCCACTGTCTCCTGGATCTCCATCAGGATTTCGTCCCTCATCCTTCGTACCTCCATTTTTCCTCTGCCCCCGCCGTCGCGGCCGTTTCCGCAGCCCGGTTTCCCCTGCGGGGAGCGCGTTTCCGCCAGAGCTTTCCGCATCATAGGAGCAGGGAAATCCCGTTTTCCCGTGATACAAACAAAAAGCCCCCGTTTCCGCCAGGAAACAGGGACCTGCCATGCTCCAAATATACAAATATTAAAGATATACCACTATTAAAGATATACCACCGTCTTTTTCAGAATCCGGCCGCTTTCCGGATTGATCACGTAACCGGCCTCAAATCCGTCGCCGGTGCAGGATACCTCATACTTTTTCCGTCCGGCCACCGTGTCCAGGATCACGTCGTCCACGTTCACCTCTCCGGCATCGGAGGCTACGATCTCCTTCACCTCGTCCTCTGTGAGCACCGCCTCCCTGCTGCCCTTGTCATCTACCACCGTGGAGGAAATGGACGATACCTCTCCGGTAAAGATGGACACCCGAACCGCGTAGTAGGACCGCTCCTCCTCGCTGTAGTACAGCACCTCAAAGGCGTCGTTGCACTGCTCTGTGTACTGAAACGCTCCGTCTTCTGGAACCAACTGGCTGGCCGTCTGTCTGGCCGATTCCTTCGTGACTGCCTTCTCCTCCGCCCCAAAGGCCGGAACCGTCATCCACGCCGCCGCCACCAGGGCCGCTACCGCTATCCGTAACTTTTTCATATATAATCTCCCGAACTGTCGCAATGAACAATGTTTATAATTATTGCTATTATACTACATTGGGGTGGAAAAGTCACTGGTAAATTTCTCTAAAATGAAAGTCAGCGGCCGTGGTCAGAGCCATGCGTCGTTTTTTCCCTGATGGAGGGCTTTGGGGAAAGGTTCGCGCACATAACGCCAAGCAGGATCAGCAGCGCGCCTGCGTATCCCAGGAAATCCAGCCGTTCCCCCAGGAACACAAATGCAAAGGCCGCAGTAAACACCGGCTCCAGCGAAAACATAAACCCCGTTGTCTCCGCGCTGACAAATTTCTGTACGTAGGCCTGCATGACAAACCCATAGGCGGAACAGATCAGGGTCAGCCCCAGGAGGCTCCCCCATTGGATTCCCGTCTGGGGGAGCGCCGGTGTTTCAAACAGAAACGCGGCCGCGGAGGCATAGACGCAGGCAAAAAACATCTGCCAGATCCCCAGGGAAATGCTGTCCACCCGTTCCACAAAGGATTTGCTGACCACAATGTGGACGGCATAGACGAAAGCGGAAACCAGCATAATCCCGCTGCCCGCGGAAAACTGTCCGACGCCGCCGTTTAAGAGGAGCAGTCCAGCCGTGACAACCGCGACCCCTGCCACAATTTTCCCTTCCGGCATCCGTTTCCGCAGGACCGCCGTAATGACGGGGACCATAATGACTGTGGTGCTTTGCAGGAACCCGGTCTCTGACGCGGAGGTATACCGCACCCCCAGCAGCAGGCACAGAAACACCGCTGCCAGCAATCCCCCACATATGGCGCCTGCTTTTAAGGTCTGAAGGCCTGGACGGCGCACTCTGGGAAAAAAGAGGGCAAACATAACCAGAAAGGCAATGCCGGTGCGCAGGGCCACAATGGTGACCGGAGGGATTCCGTCCATCAGGTACGCCATAAAAATATACGAGGTCCCCCATGCAAGAGGTACGGTGAACGCCAGTAATGTCGCTTTTTGTTTATTCATAATCAGACCTCCTGTTCGTTTTTCATTCATTATAAATGGGGAATTGCTATTTGTAAAATTAATAGCTATAATGTATGTATTAGAAAACACGATACATAGGAGCGGAAATATGGCAATTCTTCAGACATCAAAATACACCGTATTCTGCCGCGTCGTGGAATTGGGGAGTTTCAGCCTGGCGGCGGAGGAACTGGGATATACCCAAAGCTCTGTCAGTCAAAAAATCCAGTCCCTGGAGGAGGAACTGGGCGTTACTCTGCTCCTGCGGCAGAAAAATCATCTGGAACTGACAGCGGACGGGGAAACCCTCTATCCCTTTATCCACGCCATTTATGCGGCAGAACAGAACCTTTCCGGCAAGAAAAAAGAGATCGAGGGGCTTGAGAGTAGCACCATCTGCATTGCGGCATGGGCAAGCGTAAACCGGCTGTATCTGCCGGTGCTGATGAAAACCTTTCAGGAGAAGTACCCTTCCGTAGAGTTTAAGCTTTTACAGGGCGGATATGAGGTAAACGCCGCATCGGTTAAGAGGAGAGAAGCTGATCTGGGATTTATCAGCACAGATACGGCGGAAGATCTGGAATATGATATTTTATATCAGGATGAACTGCTTGCCGTTCTGCCGCCAGGCCATCCTCTGGCAAAAAAGAAACGTGTTTCTGTCAGAGATCTGGCCAGAGAGCCGTTTATCCTTCTGGACGAGCTGGGGTATTCCTATCCCCTGGCTGCGTTCCAGGCGGCAAATGTAACGCCGCAGAATCTGAAACTGACCGTCTATGACGACTACGCGGTCATGGAAATGGTACGGCAGGGTCTGGGGGTGTCCATGCTTTATGAACGCATCCTGCGGGGGTTCGACGCCGGGTTGGCAGTACGCCCCATAAAGGAACAGCCGAAACGCACGGTCGCTGTCTGCTGGAAAGACAGGAAAACCCTGTCTCTGGCAGCCAGAACCTTTCTCGAACACATCGAGCACTCCAATATATTTACCTGACACGGGACGGCTGGCCAAGCCCTTTTGCCGGGAGGCTTTTGTGCCGCAGGGATGACCGTTTCCTGCCCATAAGAATTTTTCCAAAAAAACTCTTTACAAACATATGTTCGAGTGTTATAATACGGATTATCCAGAACACATCCCTATCCCTTCAACAAAACAAAGCCCCGGAAAACCGGGGCGCTTGTCTCAAACCTGTTCCAAACGCCCGACATTTCCAGGGCCCTTTGTCTCCCGCGTCCGCAGCCGCAGCTGGCAAACGCCTGTATTTCATTAATGGCGGTGCATGGAGAATTTGTCCATGGGATAGTGGCCCAGGTTCTCGTGCACCTCTCTCTTGTCGGCCTGGCCAATGAGGGTGTCTCTGGCCTTCTTGGCCTCCTGCTCCGTCTTGTGCTTGCTGGGGCCGCCTACACAGCCGCCTACGCAGGCCATGCCTTCCACGAAGTCCGCTGGCAGCTTGCCCACCTTCATGAGCAGCAGGGCCTTTTTACACTCTGCCGCGCCGTTGCACTTCATCACGTTGATGTCGGCATTCTCTCCCTGCTCCTTTAAGCACTGGAGCACAGCCGCCGTCACGCCGCCGCCGTTTCCAAACCGTTTTCCGAATACGGAACCGTTCTGCAGGGTGTTCTCCTCCGGCTCCAGCTCCACGCCTTTGGCCCGCATCATGGCCCGGATCTCTCCCAGGGTCATGGCATAGTCCGCGTTGCCCTGGATGTTTAAATCCATAGTCTCGCTCTTTTTGGCGATGCACGGGCCGATGAACACGGTGACGGTCTCCGGATCCTCCGCCTTGATCATGCGGGATACGCCACACATGGGGGATACGGTGGTGGACATATTGTCAAGAAGCATGGGGAAGTGCTGCTTGATCATGTTCACAAAAGCCGGACAGCAGGAGGTGGTCATCTTCTTGCCCTCCTTGTAGGCCTCTGCCCACTCCTCCGCCTCGGCAGCCGCCGTCATATCGCCGCCTAAGGCCACCTCGATCATGTCCGCGAAACCGATCTTCTTTAAGGCCGTTCTCCAGCTGGCCATGGTGATGTCCGGGCCGAACTGGCCTTCCACAGCGGGGGCGATCATAGCTACCACTTTCTTTCCGGCGCGGATTAAGTTGATCACGTCCACAATGAAGGTCTTGGAGCCGATGGCGCCGAAGGGACAGCTGTGGATGCACATTCCGCACTGGATACATTTATTCTCGTCGATGACGCAGATGCCGTACTCGTCGTAGGTGATGGCGTCCACCGGGCAGACCTTCTTGCAGGGGCGCTCCAGATGGGCGATGGCGTTGTAGGGGCAGGCGTTGGCGCACATTCCGCACTCCTTACACTTGTTGGGGTCGATGTGGGCTCTCGTCTCGCCCATGGTGATGGCGCCGAAGTGACAGGAGTTCTGGCAGGCCTTGCCCATACATTTCCGGCAGTTGTCCGTGACGATGTAGGAGGCGATGGGACACTCCTCGCAGGCGGCGTTGATGACCTGCACCACGTTTCTGGAATCCTTTCCAGACGGGCACTGGCCTACAGCCAGTTTCACCCTCTGACGGATGATCTCTCTCTCTTTATAAATACAGCAGCGGAACTGGGCCTGGGGTCCGGGGATGAGGTGGTAGGGGATCTCCTCCTTCTCCTCCTCCAGTTTGCCTTCCCAGGCGGCCTTTGCTACTTCGTAAAGCACGTCGTGTTTAATGCGAAGCAATGTCGCGTCGTTCGTTACCATTCCTCTTTCCTCCTCATTTTCTGTTGCGCCGGGGAGCCAGGAGGCCCCGCCGGCGTATATGCCATTCCGTTCTCCAAATAAGTATTAATAGTAGGTCACCGTCACCGGTTTTCCCATCTCCTCCACTGCCCGGCGCAGCTGTTCCACCAGGTTCTGGCGGATGCCTAAGTCAAAGGGCAGTCCCGGGTTCTGGTATGCGCTGTTGATGGCGCGGCCCACGTACAGATGCAGCTCTGTACAGTCCTCGATGATCATTTTCGCCACCATGGAGGCACCGTTTTTCTTGTCCAGCTCCAGGAAGAACTCCTCGGTGACAACCTCCTTGTCCACATACCGCCGCAGCAGCTTGATGACCCGGTTCAGGGTGAGAACCCCTTCCGTGACCAGCTCGATCCCCTCCATATAGGCCATGGGCGGGATCTCCGGATCCACGTAGTCCAGCGACACGTCCAGGGGCCTTCCAAGGACTCTGGAGACGATGGTGGCGCTGGTACCTCCGCATACGATCCGTTTCGTATTATCCTCCCCGCTCATGAATTCGTCAACCATTTTTTTGTCGTCGTCCTTGTTCTGGGCGGGACCGGTCATGAGGTGCACCGGTTTCGCGTCAATGATACGCATACAGGCCACGGTGGTGTCGTCTCCGGGGCGGTACATATAGAGCTCGTCACAGGCCTCGCAGACGGCGGTAGCCAGACGCGCCGCGGAGATGGTTTTTCCGTACTGGCGCAGGGCGTAGGCGGCGATGTCCTCCCACAGCCAGCCAAAATTTAACAGCTGTCCCACGCCGGCGTGAATGGTTCCGTCGCTCATGAGGATCAGGGCGTCCCCCTTTTTCACGTGGAACCGAAACTCGTTGATCTTTTTGTCCTTGATCACCCGGGTGTTCTCCGGAATGGGGACCAGGCTGCCGTCCCGGATGTAAATGCAGCCGGGATTGTCAAATTCCACCAGGTAGGCCTCTCCGCTGTGGAATACCTGAAGGATGCTGAAGGTGGAATACGCCACCTTTCTCACCTGACAGATGGGCAGAGTGTCCACGATGGTCTCCACACATTCCTCCAGGGTGGCCCCGTTTAGAAACATAGTCCCCAGGATCTTGGAGGTGAGGGTGGCCAGGATGTTGGCCTTTACCCCGCTGCCCATGCCGTCGGCCAGGATCATGATGTTGGAATCCGCTGTCTGCAGGATCTCCACCTTGTCGCCGCAGAGCACCTCGCCGAACTTGTTAAAGCTCTTGTAGGCGACGTCCACTGTAATTCCCATCTACCGAACCTCGCTTTCGTTTCCGTCGTCCAGCAGGGATTTGCACAGTTTTGTCAAAGTGGTCTTTGTCTCCGCCGTGGTCTCACCCAGAAGACCGGCGATCTCCTGCGCCACCATCATCTGCTTGTGGATGACCCGCTGAGCCAGGTCAATGGTCTCCAGTTTCGTCTCATAGTCCATTTTGGCCTGCTCCTCCTGCTGCGTGATGTCGATAAACGTGGCCAGCACGGCGTTTTCTTTCTTTATGTAAACGATGTTCTGCAGCATGGTGACTCCGTACTCGGTGTAGGTCACCTTCTTGCCGTGGATGTTCTGATGGGTGTCCAGGACCCACTGGAAATCCGTGGGGTCGATAAACTCGTAAAGGTACATTCCCAACGCCTCGGTCCTGGTTTTTCCGAAATACTTCTCTCCCACGGCGGAATACTCCAGAATCTTCATCTCCGGATCCACGATGAGCACCACGTTGGGGGAAGTCTCCATCACCAGGTTGGCAAAGGACTCCGCCTTTTCGTGCATGAAGGGGATGCACATATTGAGCTCCGCCTTCTTCTGGAACACGGCGATAGCCTTTTCTCTGCAGGTGGGATAGCCGCAGGCGCCGCAGTTTAGCTCGTCCTCCGGCCGGTTCTTGCCCGTCATCCGCAGGATCTCCTGGATCTGGGCCTCCGTGGGCATGGGATCTTTGGGGGAGTGATCCTCGAATGTCTTTGCAAAGGAAAGGCCGTTCATCACCTGGGCGACCCGCCCCTCGTCCGCCGGCTCCCTGGAAATGGTCTCCTCCATATCCAGCTTTACCTTAAACCGGGAAATGGTCTCGTCGCCCACCGTGGGGCCTTTGATGCAGCCGCCGGAGCAGCTGTTCATCTCAATAAAGCAGCCCTTGATCTCTCCCCGCACCATGGAGCGGCACAGGTCGATGCAGTTGCTTAAGCCGTGAACGTAGAATTTGCGGTAGCCATCCGCCTTCCCCTCTGTGGAAATCACGGAATTGACCACGCCGTTGGTCACGGGATAGAGGCGGTTCACCTTCGGGTCGATCTGCTCAAAGGGCTCGTCCTCGCACTCCGTGATGACAATGGACTGTTCCGCGAGCCAGCGCCGGATGTCGTTGAAATTTAACACGGCGTCAATGACTCCGGCATGGCGGGGATCCTCCGCCTCCTGCTTTTTGGCGATGCAGGGGCCCAGGAATACCACCTTCGCCTCAGGACGCTCTTTTTTGATCATCATACCGTGGGCCACCATGGGCGATACCACCGGCGCCATATAGGGCACCAGTTCCGGGTAATAGATCTCGATCAGGGAATTGGCAGCGGGACAGCAGGTGGTGATGATATTTTCCATCTCTCCCTCCGCCAGCAGCCTGGCGTATTCCGCCGTCACCACAGCGGCTCCCTCCGCCGTCTCCCGCACGTCCGCGAAACCTAACTGTTTCAGGGCTGCCTTCACCTGCCCGATGGTCTTGTAGGGCAGCAGGCCCATGTAAGACGGAGCCAGGGAAACGATGACCTGCTCCCCCCGGCGGATCATAGCCTGGACCATGCTCAGATCGCTGTTTAAGGTTTTGGCCTCCTGAGGACAGATCTGCAGGCAGTGGCCGCAGAGAATGCACTTGTCCGGCATGATTTCCGCCCGCTCATCCTTGATCATAATGGCTTTCACATCGCAGTAACGGACACATTTATAACAGTGCTTGCACTTGGTTGCCTTAAAGTCGATAATCCCCATCCTACATCCTCCCGAGGATTTCCTTCTCGAAAAAGCCTTTTGCCTCCTCCGGCTTTACGGAATACAGCTCTCCGTCCACGGTGACGCAGACCCCCTCTTTCACGCAGTTGCCGGAGCAGAAGGCGCCGTTTAAGTCCACCTTGTCCACCAGTCCGTTCTGTGCCACCAGATCCTGCATCTGAGAAATAACCTCCCTGGAGCCTTTCAAATGGCACGCGCTTCCTATACAGATTGTAACCCTCATACTTCTTACCTCCGAATCATTATGTAAAATTCCCCTCAGAGCCCCGGCCGGGAATGGTCCCCCGGGCAGGTTTGCCGTCCTCTGCCCCGCCGGTTCTGGTTGGGTTTATTATCTCATATTGTGATATTTTTATCAAGTATCGAGGGCCTAAATTAGGCGGAATTAGGCGGATTTTACACAATCCTTTAACAGCCGTTCCGCCATAAAAAGTGTGCGTTGCAGCGCACACCCGCGCCGGAGCGCGGCTGCGCCAGCGGCCAGTTTCCTTTGCGCGGAGTGTGACTCCCGCCGGAGGCTTTTGTGGCAATCGGGGACGCGGTTTCCTGCTGACACAAAAACCATCGCGCCGCCTGCTGCGCGGGAGCTTTCCCACTAGGCAGCAGACAGCGCGATGGTTTGATTGGGCAGACGCCAGAGAGGAATCATTTGGCGGCGGGGATGCCTTACGCAAACCGGTATGGCAGCCTCTGCCAAACGATGAGCGGCTTGGCGAAAGAGTTACGGCATCGCGGCCTTTTTCCCCGTGCCGGAGGGCTTTTTCTCTGACAAGAGAAGTCCCGCCAGGGTGAGAGCCGTTCCGGCGGCGGACATCACCGTCACTGGCTCTCCCAGGACGATGGCGGAGGTGACTACCGTGATCACCGGCACCATGTAGATGTAAACGCTGGTTTTCACCGCTCCCAGCACCTTCACCGCGAAATTCCAGGTAACAAAACAGAGGGCGGAGGCTCCCAGCCCCAGATAGAGGAAATTTAACAGGTACAAAGGATTGGCAAAGAGGGCCGGTTCCACTCTCACCCCGGAAACGCAGGCGGCGGGAATCATAAACACCAGCCCGTAAAAGAAGGTCCGCCTGGTCGCCAGCACCACTGGATAACCATAACCGCTGATGATCCTGGTGAGAATGGAGTAAAAGGCCCATACCAGGGCAGCCCCGGCCGCCAGAAGATCCCCCGCCGGGTTCAGCTGCAGCTCAGCTCCGTTAAAGCTGATGAGGATGATGCCTGTCATGGCCACCGCGAAACCGGCGAAAAATCCGGCTCCCAGCCGTTCTTTCCCGCGAAAGCAGACCTTCGCCAGAATAGCCGTGAAAAAGGGGGCGATGGAAATGATCACGCCCACGTTGGAGGCCATGGTGTAAGTCAGGGCGATGTTTTCCAGCAGGTAGTAGAGGCAGATACCGCAGAGCCCTGCCGCCGCGAAGGTGAGCTCTTGGCGGATGCCGGCGGTTTTTAATCTTCTGGGAGCCATGATCCACAGCGCCCCGTATCCCATAATAAAACGGAACAGCAAAATTTCCACCGGCGCAAAGTCCACCAGCAAAAGTTTGGTGGAAATGAAGGTGGTCCCCCATACCACAATGGTGAACAGCGCCGCAAGATGTCCCGTTGATGTGCTTTGTTTCATAGTTGTCCTTCCCTTCCTTTTCGTGAATCAGGCCGGTCTGACCGGAGCCGGCCGGCCCGTACCTGTTATTTTACTACAGGCAGGCGGGATTGTCTTGAAAAATATGTGCGTTTTTGTGTTTTGCGGCGGTATTTGAGGGAGCAAGGCCGAAAACGGGAACCATTTTCGTTTTCCGCCGCTGGTATTTCCGGATGCCGCCGGCCAGTACGGGGGCTTTCTGCTGCTTGTTTTTTGGGGTTCTTTTGTTTCTCCCAGTTTCTGGTTCTTTCGATGTTTTTGCTGATTCTTCTGTCGAGATTTCTTTTGATCTTTTTGCCGAGACCTCTTTCGATCCTTCTGCCGAGACTTTTTTCGATCCTTCTGCCGAGACCTCTTTCGATGCTGACTTCGTCTGATCCTTTCGGAACACATGGTCTTCGTTTACTTATCCCCCCGGATCACGTATAATGAAACGAAAGGCAGATTCTACAACACGAAAAAGCGGTCCCCATTCCGCGCCAAACGATTCAAGGGATTGAAGGAGGTGTTTCATATGACAAAATGGAAAAAATCATTCTTTACCGGAACAACGAACTCACGCAAACACCCGCTCCTGGCCTGCGCCCTGGCGGCCGCGCTGGCGGCGGGGCCTCTGACCGGCTGTTCTTCCCCGGAATCCGCGCCTACGGAGACGGCCGCGGTCAGTTCCGGCTCCAGCGAAACGGCAAAGGAAACTACGTCCGCTCCCACCGGCCAACCTTCGGAAACGACAGCGGAGAGCTCCGCTCCAGAGGCCCCTTCTCTATTCGCGGACGGGGAAACGGCGCGGGCCGTGGCAGAAAATTTCGCGGCCGCATATTTCGCCGGCCGCACAGAGGAACTCCAGAACTACCTGACAGAGCCTTATCCGTGGGCGATCGACGTCTATGAAGGGGACGGGACGGCAAAGGTACTGGCCATCAAGGGACTGGAGGACATAGGGGAGGAAGAAATCGGGACAGTGTCAGTCGTTTCCCTGGAATTTCAGGACTCTGCAGGAGACGAAGGGCTCCTGTACCTGACTCTTGAAATGCTCAAACAGCCGGATGGCTGGGACATCCAGTTTTATGGTCTGGAACGGTAACGGCAGAGAGAGGACAGACAGTCGTACAGGGCTATATTCATATTTTTGACAACCCCTCCTCCGCGGTGCTATAATGTGGACAATTCAATGACAAATTCTATCACAACGAGGAGGAACCCTATGAAAAAGACAGCAGCGTTACTTTTGGCGGCCCTGACGGCCCTCTCTCTTTCCGGCTGCGGCGGACAGAGCGCTCCCACAACCGCTCCTGAAACGGAGGCCACCACAGCCGCCGAAACAGAAAGCGAAACGGCAGCCCAGGCGGAGGACGCCATCGGAGAAAAGCCCACAGTCCGGGTAGGCTCTTTAAACGGCCCCACCTCCATGGGCCTGGTTTACACCATGCAGAAGGCGGACAACGGGGAGTCTGGAAATTACTACGAGTTTCATATGGCCACAGCCGCTGACGAGATCACCGGCCTGCTGGTAAAGGGAGAGCTGGACATCGCCCTGATCCCCGCCAACGTAGCCAGTGTCCTCTACAACAAGACCGAGGGAAATATAACCGTCATCGACATCAACACCCTGGGCGTTCTCTACGTGGTGTCCTCCGACGAGTCCATCCAATCCATGGCGGATTTAAAAGGGAAAACCGTTTATCTGACCGGCATGGGAACCACGCCGGACTACGTGATGCAGTATCTCTTAAAGGCCAACGGCCTCACCACCGACGATGTCAAGCTGGAGTACAAGACGGAAGCCGCCGAGGTGGCTGCCATCCTAAAAGAGACCCCAGACGCCGTGGGAATGCTGCCTCAGCCCTTCGTGACCGCCGCCATGGCTCAGAACGACCAGCTGCGCATGGTGCTGGATCTCACCGCCGAGTGGAACAAGGTCCAGGAGCAGGCCGGCGGCAGCACCCTGGTGACCGGCGTCACCGTGGCCCGCACTGATTTTCTGAAGGCAGAGCCGGAAGCGGTGACTACCTTCCTCTATGAGCATGAGGAGTCTGCCCTGGCGGTGACGGAAAACCTGGACGAGGCCTCCCAGCTGGTGGCGGATCTTGGCATTATTGAAAAGGCGCCGGTAGCTAAAAAAGCCATCCCCTACTGCAACATTACCTGCCTGACCGGCGAGGAGATGAAGGCGGCCTTAAGCGGCTACCTGCAGGTGCTCTATGACCAGGATCCCTCCTCCGTAGGCGGAAACCTGCCGGGAGATGATTTCTACTACATTCCGTAAGGAAACCGCTGTGAACCCTTAAAAGTGGGCAGGCCGCCCTCCTGCATCACAGCCTGAAAACCGGAAACGGAACGGGGAACGCCAAAATCCGGCTCTCCGTTCCGTTTTATTTCATAAGATTCCGGGACAGAAGGCCGAACATCCCTGGCAGTTTTTCTTTCCAGAGAAGTTTTGATTCTTTTTCCCGTTCCCATCCCTCATTCAAAAACAGGGACGCCCCTCTCAGGACGCTCCCGGAAAGGCATTTATGCAGCTCATACCCTGGATCAAAAAACTTTTCATCCTGCTGTTCTGGCTGGCTCTCTGGCAGGCCGCCAGCATGGCGGTGGGAAATTCCATCCTCTTAGTAGGACCGGCAGACGTGCTGGTTTCCCTGTATTCCCAGGCCGTCACCCCGGACTTCTGGCAAACCATCGCCGCCTCCTTCGCAAAGATCAGCCTGGGCTTTCTCCTGGCCTTTGTCTCCGGCATCCTGACCGGGACGGCGGCCTTCCGTTTTCCTCTCCTGGAGGAAGTCCTGGCCCCGGTTATCACCCTGGTAAAGTCCGTGCCTGTGGCCTCCTTCGTCATCCTGGCCCTGATCTGGATGGGGTCGGAAAACCTGTGTATTTTTATTTCCTTCCTGGTGGTCTTCCCCATCCTCTACGTGAATACCCTGGCAGGGCTGCGAAGTACGGACCGGAACCTTTTGGAGATGGCAGAGGTATTCCGGATCCCCTTTTCCGGACGGGTCCGTTTCCTCTATCTCCCCGCCCTGCTGCCCTACCTGATAAACGGCTGCCGTATCGCCCTGGGTATGAGCTGGAAATCAGGGGTAGCCGCTGAGGTCATCGGCACTCCCCAGTGGTCCATCGGCCGGCAACTCTACCTCTCCAAAACGTGGCTGGACACGGCAAATCTCTTTTCCTGGACATTAGTCATCATCGCCGTGAGCGCTGTGTTTGAGCGGTTCTTTTTATTTCTGCTGTCAAAAATCCCCCACGGGGCTGAGAGAAAGGAGGACACCCCATGAACGCCGTCACCCTGCACAACGTGTTTAAATCCTACGGCTCCCTGCCGGTTCTTGAAAACCTCTCCCTCACCTTCCCATCCGGTTCCATCTGCTGCCTGATGAGTCCGTCCGGCACGGGGAAAACCACCCTGTTCCGTCTCCTGATGGGCCTGGAACAGCCGGATAAGGGAACCATTTCCTTTGAAATGCCCGGCCGTTCTCCCCGTTTTTCCGCCGTATTCCAGGAGGACCGGCTCTGCGAGGGCTTTTCTCCCGTGGAAAATGTGAAACTGGCTGCGGGGCGCACCCTCTCCGCGGAGGACATCCGCCGGGAGCTGGCCCTCCTGCTGCCGGAGGAGGCCCTCTCCCGCCCCGTTTTTACCCTAAGCGGCGGCATGAAACGGCGCACCGCCATCTGCCGTGCCATGGCGGCGGAATCGGACATCGTGATCATGGACGAGCCCTTCACCGGCCTGGACGAGGCTACAAAACGGCAGGCGGTGGAGTATATTAAAAGCAGACAGCATGGCCGCCTGCTTCTCATTTCCACCCATCAGGAGGAGAATGTGAAATTGTTGGGAGGGGTGCGGGTGGATCTGCCTAATATAAATAATCAGAAATCAAATACACTGTGATCATTTTCTCCTTTATTCTTCCCGTGATTTTCCTCAAAAAAACAGGCTGCCGTGAGCTCATTCCTCACAGCAGCCACAAAACCATCGTTTTACAGTTTTTCTATTCCATCACATTCTCATCTCTATTTTATCCCTATTTCGCCAACTCCTCCTCCGTCACCAGTCCATTGTCCAGCAGGAACTGCCGGCCTACGGCGGCGCGGTCCTCGCCCAGCTCTACCACGCGGTAGTTCATGGACTGCATGGTCTCATCGTTGATGAAATCGTCCAGGCAGGAGAGAACTTCGGCGATTTCCGGATATTTCGCCAGGGTATTCTCATTTACAATGGGCAGCATGAAGTAGGGCGGGAAGAAGTTCCTGTCGTCCTCCAGCAGCACCAGATCATACTTCTGCAATAAACCGTCGGTGGAGAAGGCGGTGATCACGTCCACCTCCCCGGAGGTGATGGCCGTATACATCAGGGTTCCGGAGAAATTGTGCACCGACTTAAACTTCACGCCGTAGGTGGCCTCGATGCCGGGGAGTCCGTCCTCCCGCACCGCGAACTCCGGGGAACAGCCCAGGCGGAGCTGTCCGTTTACATTGATCAGGTCGGAGACCGTCTTTAAATTGTACTTTTCCGCCGTCTCCGCGGATACCGCCAGCACGTAGGTGTTGTTAAAGCCGAAATTGTGCAGAGTGTCGATGCCGTAGTCTTCCTTAAGGCCCTTGGCCACGGCGTCGTAGGTCTCCTCCTTCGTCATGCCGGGATTGGCCGGCTGGCCTAACACTGCCGTGTAAACCGTGCCGGTGTACTCCGGATAGAGGTCGATCTCTCCCTGATCCAGGGCGTCAAAGGCGATCATGGTGCCCCCTAAGGACATTTTCCGCTCCACCTTCAGATCCGTCTTGGCCTCAATCAAATCCGCCATCATGTTTCCGATGATCACGCTCTCACAGCCCTCCTTGGAGCCGATGCGGATGTCCGGTTTTTCCGCGAAATACTGTCCCACCATCATGACTACGGCGCCGCAGAGCAGGACAGAGACAGCCGCCAGGGTGATTTTCCGCTCCCTGCGCTCGTGCTGCTCCCGCTCCGGGGTCAGCTGGGACGCGGATAAGCGAAGGGCGATGGGAGTCACGGCCCGCTCCACTCTGGCCATCACAAAATCCATGAGCAGGGCCAGCAGACAGGCCGGGATGGCTCCCGCCAGGATCATGCTGGAGTTGTCCGTCTGAATGCCGCTGATCACCAGGGTGCCCAGGCCGCCGGCGCCGATGTAGGCCGCGATGGTCATAAGGCCCACAGCCGTCACGCTGGAAATGCGGATGCCCGCCATAATCACCGGCAGAGCCATGGGGATTTTTACTTTAAACAGCACCTGGCGCCTGGTCATTCCGATGCCCCTGGCCGCCTCAATCACGTCCGGGTTGATGTTTGCCAGGCCGGCGCAGGTGTTTTTCAGGATGGGAAGAAGGGAGTAGAGCACTACCATAAACACGGCAGTGTTGGACCCGATTCCCATGTAGGGCACGAGAAAGCCCAGAATGGCCAGGCTGGGCACCGCCTGCACCACGTTTGCCAGGCCGAGGACCGGTTTCTGGGCCTTGACCTTGTCGGCGATCAGGATGCCTAAGGGGATGCCGATGGCGATGGCTACCGCCACGGACAGGATGGAGAGCCGGATGTGGCTCATCAGCAGCTCTCCCACGTACTCATACTGCTGTGAAAGATAACTCATCAATCCGCTCATACTTCCACCTCCCCTAACTGTTCGATCATTTCTTCATCCAGGAACTGGTTGGACAGGGCCGTCACCAGGCTGGTGTTGGTCACCAGGCCCCGCAGGATGTTCTCCCGATCCACCACCGGAATGCTGGACACGTCATAACGGCGCACCATCTGCAAAAGCTCCACAATGGAGGTCTCCGGCTTTGCCGTCAGTTTCGGCTGCACCATCACCTTCTCCACCGGGGCTTCCCGGTCCGCCGCCCGCAGGATGTGAGCCGCCTTCACCACTCCCACCAGGCGCCCCATCTGGTCCACCACCATCAGGCTGTTGACCTTCTGAAGACGCATTTTCTCCATACACTTAAACATGGGGATGTCCGCCTCCGTGGTGACCGGGGCTGTGATCATGATATCGTCGGCCCGGATGTACTCCGGGTTGGACCAGATGCGGTTCTTTCCTACGAACTCACTCACAAAGCCGTGGGCCGGGTTCTTTAAGATCTCCTCCGGCTTGTCGTACTGTAAAATGTCCCCCTGGTACATGATGCAGATGCGGTCCGCGATCTTCACCGCCTCGTCCATGTCGTGGGTCACAAACACAATGGTCTTTTTCATCCTGGTCTGCAAACTCACTAGGGCATCCTGGAGCCCCGACCGGGTGATGGGATCCAGAGCGGAAAACGGCTCATCCATAAGGATAATATCCGGGTTCGTGGCGAAGGCCCTGGCCACGCCGATCCTCTGGAGCTGTCCTCCGGAGAGCTGAATGGGATAACGGTCCAAAAACTTTTCCGGATCCAGATCCACCATCTTCATCAGCCTCTGGGTGTTCTGGGAAATCTCCGACGCCGGCTTTTTCTCCAGCTTTGGGATCACCTCGATATTCTGACGCACCGTCATATGGGGAAACAGTCCCGTCTGCTGGATTACATACCCCATGGAGCGGCGCAGGGCGATGGGATCTTTCTCCAGGATGTTCTCTCCGTTGATGAGGATTTCCCCCGATGTGGGCTCAATGAGGCGATTGATCATCTTCAGCGTGGTGGTCTTTCCGCAGCCGGACGGCCCGATGAGCACCACGATTTCTCCGTCGTAAATGGTAAAGTTGATGTTTTTAAGCACCTCGTTGCTCTTGTAAGATTTTGTCACATTCCGAAATTCAATCATGCAATTCCTCCTTTCTCATGACTGCGCTGGAATTTGTGCGCAAGAGACGTACATTGGCTGTACAGCAAAGACATTCTGAAAATATGGATGCCACAGCGCGCTCACGCCGGGACACCACAGCGGCAGCGGCCGCCTTTCCTGGCCCTAACCCCGCCTCCGCCGGAAACTTCTCTGCCATAGAAACACCGTCTCCCATGACAGAAAAGATTTCCAGGAAAATGCGTCATTCTCCTGGAAATCTCAGAAACCAGACCTTATATACCGCGTTCCTTTTATCCGGCGTTCCGTACCTGTTTTTGCCTGCGCCCGCCTCTTTTGTAAATATTATACAATAAATTAAGGGTAAATGCAAAATGTTTTTCGCAACTTCTCTAATTTTAACAAATTTTTTAGATTTAATAAAACGTGTGCGCTTTCCTCCCCCGTTTTCCATGACAGAAAAAACGAAAAAGTGTGCGCTTGGCGCACACTCGCGCCGGAGCGCGGCTGCGTCAGCAGCCATATTCCTCTGCGCGGAGTGCGCCTCCCGCCGGAGGCTTTTGTGTCATAGGGAACGCAGTTTCCTGTGACACGAAAAACGGGCGCGAACCCCTTCCGGTTTCCGCGCCCGCAGCCGGTTTAATCCAGCTCCAGTTTTCCTGTATATAACTGATAGTAAATGCCGTGCTCCTGGATGAGCTCCTCGTGGCTGCCCCGCTCCACGATCCGGCCGTGATCCAACACCATGATGGCGTCACTGTTGCGGATGGTGGACAGGCGGTGGGCGATGACGAATACGGTCCGCCCTTTCATCAGGTTATCCATACCCTGCTGCACGATGCTCTCCGTTCTCGTATCAATGCTGGAGGTGGCCTCGTCTAAGATCAGCACCGGCGGATCCGCCACAGCCGCCCTGGCGATGGCTAACAGCTGCCGCTGTCCCTGGGACAGCTCCTCGCCGTCACTGGTGAGCAGCGTCTGGTAGCCGTCCGGCAGCATCCGGATGAACTGGTCCGCGTGGGCCAGCTTGGCGGCCGCGTAGATCTCCTCGTCCGTAGCGTCCAGCTTTCCGTAGCGGATATTATCCATAATGGTGCCGGTAAACAAATGGGTATCCTGAAGCACGATTCCTAAGGAACGGCGCAGGTCTGCCTTTTTGATCTTGTTGATATTGATGCCGTCGTAGCGGATCTTTCCGTCCTGCACATCGTAGAACCGGTTGATCAGGTTGGTAATGGTGGTCTTTCCCGCTCCCGTGGAGCCTACGAAGGCCAGTTTCTGGCCGGGTTTCGCGTAGAGGGTCAGATCGTGAAGGACGGTCTTTTCCGGCGTATAGCCGAAGGTCATGTCAAAGAACCGCACGTCGCCCTTTAACTCGGTGTAGGTGACGGTCCCGTCCTGGTGGGGATGTTTCCAGGCCCAGAGTCCCGTGCGCTTTTCGCACTCGGAAATATTGCCGTTCTCATCCTTCACCGCATTCACCAGGGTCACGTAGCCGTCGTCCACCTCCGGCGCCTCGTCCATCATGTTAAAGATCCGCTCCGCTCCCGCCAGGGCCATTACCATGGAGTTGAACTGCTGAGCTACCTGCATGAAGGGCTGGGTAAAGCTCTTGGTAAACTGCAAATAGGATGCCATAACGCCCAGGGTGATGCCGCCCACGCCGATGATGGAGAGGAAACCTCCCAGCACAGCGGTGAGCACGAACAGCATATTTCCCATATTTCCCACCACAGGGCCCATGATGCTGGCGAAGGTGTGGGCGTTGGCCGCGCTGTCAAAGAGCTTTTCGTTTAACTCGTCAAACTCCGCCTCTGCCGTCTTCTCGTGGTTGAAAATCTTGATGACCCTCTGGCCGCTCATGTGCTCCTCCACGAAACCGGTCACATTGGCTAAGTTTGTCTGCTGGCGCACGAAGTATTTTCCGCTGTTTCCGCCGATTTTCCTGGTGACGATGAACATGAGAATGATCATGGCCACCGCCAGGATGGTGAGCAGCGGGCTTAACACGATCATGGCGATAAAGGTCACCGTGATGGTTAAGGAAGACATGAGCACCTGGGGGATGGACTGGTTGATCATCTGCCGCAGGGTGTCCGTGTCGTTGGTGTAAAGGCTCATGATGGAGCCGTTGGTATTCTGGTCAAAATAGCGGATGGGAAGTTTCTGCATATGCTCAAACATCTCATCGCGGATGGTTTTTAACACGCCCTGACCAATGCTCACCATCAGCCTGGTGTAGCAAAAGCTGGCGATGACGCCCAGGGCAAAAATCACGCCCAGCACCGATACGGCCGCGTAAAGCTCGGAAAAATCCGGGTTCTCATGGCCGATGAGGGGCACGATATAGCCGTCCAGCAGCACCTTTAAGGAAAGGGAAACGGAGATGGACGCGATGGAGCTCATCAGAATGCAGCAGCACACGAAAATGAACTTCATCTTGTAATCCCGCGTCACATATCCCAACAGGCGCTTTGCCGTGGCGATGGTATTTTTCGTCACCGCGGGACGGCGGTCCGCTGGTCTCTTATCACTCATTCTCGCCGCCTCCTTTCACCTGGGATTCGTATACTTCTCTGTAAATGTCGTTGGTCTTAAGCAGCTCCTGGGAGGTGCCGATGCCGTTTATTTTTCCGTCGTCCATGACGATAATCATGTCCGCGTCCTCCACGGAGGAAACGCGCTGGGCGATGATGATCTTCGTGGTGTCGGGGATCTCCTCCCGGAAGGCCTTGCGGATCATGGCGTCCGTCTTGGTATCCACGGCGCTGGTGGAATCGTCTAAAATCAGCACCTTCGGTTTCTTTAATAGCGCTCTGGCGATACAGAGCCTCTGTTTCTGGCCGCCGGACACGTTGTTTCCTCCCTCTACAATCATGGTGTTGTAGCCGTCGGGAAACTCGTTGATAAAGGTGTCCGCCTGGGCCAGTTTGCACACGTGGTGCACTTCCTCGTCGGTGGCGTTTTCATCGCCCCAGCGGATATTTTCATAAATGCTGCCGGTAAACAGCACGTTTTTCTGCAGTACCATGGAAACCTGGTCTCTTAAGGCCTCCAGACCGTACTGGCGCACGTCGATGCCGCCCACCTTTACGGAGCCGCCGGTGGCGTCGTAAAGCCTGGGAATTAAGTTTACCAGGGAGGTCTTGGCGCTTCCCGTTCCGCCGATGATGCCCACGGTCTGGCCGGACTTGATATGAAGATTGATCTTCTTTAACGCCAGGGCGCCGCCCTCTCCGGCGTAGCTGAAATCCACATCCTCAAAGTCGATGTCGCCGTTTGGCACCTCCTGGATGGCATTTTCCGGATCCTGCATTTCCGGCACTTCATTGAGCACCTCCGCGATACGGTCCGTGGACGCTTCCGCGATCATCACCATGACGAATACGAAGGTCACCATCATCAGGGACATGAGGATGGAAATGGCGTACACGATCACGCTGGTCAGCTCGCCCACGGCCATGCTACCGTTTACAATGCTCTCGCCGCCCACCAGCACCATGACAATGATCACGGTGTAGAGGGTAAACTGCATGGTGGGGGAGTTCCAGGCCACGATTTTCTCCGCCTTGGTAAACAGCTCATACACCACGCCGGAGATCCCGTGGAATTTGCGGATCTCAAAATCCTCACGCACATAGGCCTTCACCACGCGGGCCGCGTTGACGTTCTCCTGCACGCTGTTGTTTAACACGTCGTACTCGTCAAACACCCGCACGAAATGGGGATGGGCCTTCTTCGCAATAAACATCAGGATCCCGCCCAGGATGGGAATCAGGCACAGCATCACCAGGGCGATCTCCACATTGATAGTAAGAATCATAATTAAGGACAGCACCATCATCACCGGCGCGCGGAACAGCATACGGATGCTCATCATGTATGCCATCTGCACGTTGGTAATGTCGGTGGTCAGCCTGGTCACCAGGCTGGGGGTGGAAAAGTGGTCGATATTTTTAAACGAGAACTCCTGGATCTTGTAAAAAATATCGTGCCTGAGATTCTTCGCGTAGCCCGCGGACGCTCTCGCCGCGTAATTTCCCGCCTTCACTCCGAAAAACAGGGCGACCATGGCCATGACCACCAGGATCACACCCATCCTGACGATATAGGGAAGGTTCTGATTCTGGATGCCCTCGTCGATGATCTTTGCCATCTGCAAGGGAATCAACACCTCCATCAATACCTCAAGGATAACGAACACGGGAGCTAAAATAGATTCGCGCTTGTACTCTCTGATTGACTGAAATAGCTTTCTGTTCATCGTCTCCTCCTAATATGTTTTACTCCGAAAGCCCCGGATGGCGGCGATATAGATGGGCGTGCTCGCACGCACAGATATATCGGCATCAGACGGGCAAGACGGTATGAGAAAGTAGGGCGGCAGCCCGGATTTCGAATACCGTCGGCAGATGGCGGGAACGCCGTAGGCGTGGAGCCATCTGACTTTCGTGATTTGTGATGACCGCGTTAGCGGTCATATCCGCTTACTCCTTTTCATTCCGGGAAAGGTTTTCCGACATTTTCTGCAGCACACGGACGCAGGTCTCGAACTCCTCTCTTCCGATTCCTTCCGCCATCCTCAGCTCCAGCCTGTGGATGGTTTCCAGGATTTCCCCTCTGAGCGCAATGGACTTTTCCGTAGGCAGTATTTTCTTCAGTCTCGCATCCCATTCTACGCTCTCTCTGTAAATGAAACCGTTCTTTTCCATCAGCTTAAGGATCCCGGTAGCCGTGGAACGGCGGATATGGAACTTTTCCTCCACGTCCCTCTGGTAAATCTCCCGGTCCATGGTCGCAAGCAGGATAAAGTTCAGCACCCGTCTCTGGACGTTGGTCAATCCGCTGTCCTCCTCCACCAGCGGAAAATGGCGTTTAAACTGCTTGGAAATCATGTCCACCAACCCAATCACGTCCTTGCAGCCACGGGCATTCTCCTCGGTATCTGTCAGCAGGCACATAGTTTCACCTCCATACCTTTCTGCGAGCGAATTGTTCGCAACATAATTGTTCGTAACATAATTGTTCACTACCTAACAAAACTAGAGTATAGACAGTTTCGCCCCATTTGTCAATCTCCTTTTTCTCCAGGATTTTAAAGATTTTTTCAGGAATTTTTGACAGACGCTTTTGCGGCGGCGCTTGCCAGGCCTGTCTTCGGGGAAATTTTTCCAGATGGGCCAAAACGGCAAGAATCGTTTGCATTCCCGGCGGTTTTCTAATAGAATAGGAACCAGAAAAGCAAACCAAACAGAACAAAGGAGGAGCAATACCATGGGATGGTTCCAAAAGGATAAGAACGAGAAAAACGGCGCAGATGGGACGGCCGCGGCCGTTTCCCCGCTGGGCGGTTCCGGAATACAGGGCGAGGATGGAAATAGCCTCTGCCGCAGCCGCTTACATCAGCTGCTGAATCCGGAAACCGGCACGGCAAGGGGCGTGGCCATGAAGCTGCACCTGGAGCACTTTAAGCGGTTAAACGAGATCCTGGGCTACGACTACTGCCAGGAGCTGCTGGCCCAGATCATTTCCTATCTGGAGCAGGAGACCGGCTGCCCTGTATACCGCTCCATCGGCGTGGAATTTTTCATTTTCCTCACCGATACCTCTGTCTCCCAGGCCACGGAGCTGGTGGAGGACATCCTGGCCCATTTTGACCACGTGTGGACGGTGAACGGCACCGACTGTTTCTGCCCAGTGCAGATCGGCCTCTGCCCCTATCCCACCTACACCGATTCCGCCGACGAGATGATGAAGTTTCTGGATATGGCCTTATCCGCGGCGGCAGAGGCCGGCCCCAATCAGTACGAGCTCTACGACAGCCAGATGCAGGCCGACTTCCTGCGCCGGCAGGCCATCGCCAAGCATTTGCAGCAGGCCATTGAGAAACAGGAGATCGAGGTGCGCTACCGCCCCACCTACAATGTGGAGACAAAGAAGTTTTCCCGGGCGGAGTACTATATGCGGATCTTCATTCCCGGCCTCGGCCTGGTGGGGGCGTCGGAGTTTCTTCCCATCGCCGAGGATTCCGGACAGGTGCGGGCCGTGGAGTATTACGCTTTAGACCGGGCGGGTGCCTGCATCCGCCGGCTGCTGGACGAGGGGAAGGAGTTTGACTCCATTGCCCTGCCAGTGTCCTCCGTGCTCTTTTTGCAGGAGGATTTCACGGAGCACATCGCGAAACTGATGGAGACCTACCAGATTCCGGAGGGAAAGCTGGCGGTGGAGGTGCAGGAGGACGTGTTCACCATGGGCCACTTAAACGCCTACTCCACCCTGGAAAGCCTGGCGGACATGGGGGTTGAGCTGATTTTAAACAACTTTGGCTCCGGGCTCTCCAGCATCTCCGGCATCCTGAACCTCTCAGTCCACACCCTGAAGATGGACCGGATGTTCATCTGGCAGCTGGAGACCAATCCCAAGGCCGCGCCGGTCATCAAGGGGTTAGTGCACATGGCAAAGGAGCTGGGGTTAAACATCATTGCCGAGGGCGTGGAGACTGCCGGGCAGCTCGCCGTCTTAGAGGATGCCGGCTGCACCTTCCAGCAGGGCTTTTATTACGCTCCCACCCTGGAGGAGGACACCCTGGCGGAAATTTTAGGCATGGATCTGGAGACCTCCCTGCCGGTGATTGAGCGGGAGAAACAGAAGATGAAACAGGGGCGGATCTGAAACGGCGGTCTG
Source organism: Lachnoclostridium sp. An14 (assembly GCF_002160755.1). GTDB lineage: Bacteria > Bacillota > Clostridia > Lachnospirales > Lachnospiraceae > Lachnoclostridium_A. The sequence goes on along the minus strand of NZ_NFLE01000003.1, from coordinate 6,208 downwards.
TCCGTAAATTTCAAATATCCCGCTGGATTTCGCTGATATGCGATAAAGAAGGAACAGAAATGTAAAAATTTTTGCCCGACCGATCCGGCGTTTCGCAATTACGCCGGATCGGTCGGGCAGTTATTCCGGCAAAGCCATCCTGCCGGCAAAACTGTAATAAGTCTCTATGTCCTGCCTGCGAGTGCCGTTATTCTTCCATTTCAATCCGAAAAACATTAATCACATCGGCATCCGGACAGCAGAAAACAATGGAACCGTCAGGCCGGCTGGGAAGCGTCCCTCCATAGCGGAGAATATCAATATAGGGAAACGCCACGTGCATGGCCATTGGACACAGCTTACCTCTGTCAGTGTCAAAATCAAAGGTATCTCCAATCCGGTGTCCATGATGACAGCCCATATGGCCTTTTTGCTCGATCAAGGTGAGTTTGATTTTAGGTTTCTTCATTGCCAATGTCCTCCAAAAATTGTTCAATAGGAATTCCCTTATATTTGTCCTGATTGCCTTGATTGGCACGGATGATGCTTTCTAACTGGCGCATAGCCGTTTCAACACTTTTTTCTAATGCGCCGTTTCTCAGATAGCAGCCTACCATGATGGACAGGAAAACGTCCCCGGTTCCCGGAAAACGGACTGGAATTTCTTCATAGGGCAGAAACCTTATGGAAGCCTCCGGCGAGGCTTTGACTGCGGTATACTTCCCTTCTTTTGTTTTTATACTGGTAATCACAACCGCTTTCGCACCCAAATCATGAAGTTGATTTGCGATCTGATTTATCTCCTCCTCCGTGTAGAATTCCTGTACCACGTGATCGGATAAAAAACAGGCCTCGGTAATATTCGGAACAACCACATCCGCGGCAGCGCACAGCTGTTTCATGGATATTACCGATTCCTCTGTAACGCCGTTATAAAGCTTTCCGTCGTCGCCCATAATGGGATCCACGAAAATGCGGCTCCCCTTCTCCCGCTGCTCTTTACAGAATTCACAAACCAGGGATGCCTGCTGCTCTGACGCAATGAACCCGGTGCAGACCGCATCAAAATCAAACGAAAGTTTTTTCCATATCTTAAGGGTATTTCTCATATATTCTGTAGTGTCCAGGATTTCAAAAAGCCCGTAATCTAAAGTATTCGAAACCAGAGCGGTCGGCAAATTGAAGGTTTCAAGTTTGAAATGAGAGAAGACCGGTATCATCGCCGGCAAAGCCACTTTCCCGTAACCTGCCATATCGTTAATCAATAAAATTTTTGGATCATCGTTTAATTTTTCTTCCATGCTCACACTTCCATTCCTTAATTTTGTTCCATTATATACCATTCTAAGCATTTCAGAAACCCCTAAAATACGACTGTCATATATCTGTTTCTCAATAGGGGCCATTGTCTAATCCCGATTTTTGACCTATGAGATTTGCGAAAGACTATACTCTTTGACACAATTTAATACGTTTCGTTCCGCATCTTCTTTAGCAAACTTCATAGGCTGCGCTTGGCGCACACTCGCGCCGGAGCGCGGCTTGCGCCAGCAGCCATATTCCTCCCGTGGAATGCGCCTCCTGTCGGAGCATTCTTATTTAACAGAAAACGCCGTTTCCTGTTAAATAAAAAAAGAATCTCCTGTACCCAAACACGGAAACAGAGGCCCAGGCGTTTTTCTGTAACCTCCCAGGCCTCGTACTTTGCATAGCGTTTACTCCAGCCGCCACCGGGCGCTCTCCCGCTGCAGCTCCACCATCCGGCGGTATATGCCGCCTTCCTTTGCCATCAGCTCCGCCGGGGAACCTTCCTCCGCCACCCGGCCCTCTGCCAAAACCACCACCTTATCCGCCGCCTCCACCGTGCGCATCCGGTGGGCGATCACCAGCACCGTTTTTCCCGCCAGCAGACGGGAAAGGGCTCCCTGGACCTTCGTCTCATTTTCCACGTCCAGGCTGGCGGTGGCCTCGTCCAGCAGCACAATGGGGGCGTTTTTTAAGAGGGCGCGGGCGATGGAAATCCGCTGCCTCTCCCCGCCGGACAGTTTCGCGCCGTTTTCCCCGATGGGCGTGCCGTAGCCCTGGGGCAGCCGCCGGACGAACTCGTCGCAGTTTGCCGCCCTGGCCGCCGCCAGCACCTCCTCGTCCGTGGCCCCCCGTTTGCCTAAGCGGATGTTTTCCATCACCGTATCGTCAAACAGCACCACATCCTGGAACACCATAGAATAGTCCCTGAGCAGCGCCTCCGGATCCACGGTGGAAACGTCCACGCCGCCCACCCGGATGGTCCCTCCCGTCACGTCCCACAGCCTGGCGGAAAGCCTGGCGCAGGTGCTCTTTCCGGAGCCGGACGGCCCCACCAGGGCGGTCACCTCCCCCTCTTTGGCCGTAAAGCTCACCTGGCGGAGCACCTCCTTCTGATCGTAGGAAAAGCACACCCGGTCAAACACGATGTCGTGGCCCTGGGGCCGAAACTCCTCCGTCCCCTCCGCAATGGGCGTCTCATAAATCTCGTTCATACGGTCGGCGGACACCTGGGAGACGAACAGCTCCGCGATCAGGGCCAGGCTCTGGTCAAAGGGGGCGTAAACCCGGGTGATCACCATCAAAAACAGGAACAGGAGCATAAAGTCAATTTCCCCGGAGAGGATTAACTCCGCGCCCGTAAGGATGGTGGTAGCCACCCCCAGGCGCATGATCACGCTGGCGCCATTGACAAACAGGCCGGTTCCCAGCTCTCCCCGGATCATAATCCGCTCGTGATCGTCGATTTTCTGATTCAGGGCCTCCAGATACCGTTCCTCCTGGTTGGTGGCCCGGATCTCCCGCACATTCTCCAGGGCCTCCTGGATGCCGTCGGAAACCAGAACAGCCGCTTTCTTCGTCCGCTCCGCGCTGCGGCCGGTCATTTTCCGGCTGCCAAACAGCAGGGCGAAGGCGACGGGTACGCCCCACAGGCAGGCGATGGTCAGACGCCAGTCATAGAGAAACAGGCAAACGGCGATCACCGCCGTGGAAACGTAGGCGCCGTACAGATACCCCAGCACATGGGACCAAACGTGCTCCATGCGGTTCACATCCCCCATGACCGTCTCCGTCAGATCCGCCAGATCCCGCTTTCCAAAATACCCCAGCGGAAGCCTGCGAAGCCGTTCCGCCAGACGCAGGCGGGTGGTTTTAACCTCATTGTACACCAGCCCATAGGTGGCCTGGTACTGCTGCAGATGGGTCACAAAGGACAGGAGGACAAACAGGAACACCGTTCCCATGATTAACGCCCCGCCGGGAAGATCATTTCCCCCTGTCAGGGGCTCCATAAAACCGGTCATGGTCAGATATAAGATACTGACCCCGCCCATGGTGACCAGATTGACGATCACCGTCCAGATTGTGCCCCGTTTCGCATTCTTTACTCCCTGGTCCGTGAGGGCGTATTTCCGCTGAAATTCCCTTCCAAACATTTACTCCGCCTCCTTTTCGCTGGTGATTTTCCACTGGGCCGCCTGGTTGTAGTCCTTCCACATCCGGGCGTACAGCCCTCCCGCGGCGGCCAGCTCCCTGTGGGTGCCCCGCTCCGCCACCTGTCCCTGATCCAAGACGATGATCTGATCCGCTCCCACCACGGTGGAAAGGCGGTGGGCGATCATAATCACCGTGCGGCCCCTGGTCAAGGTGGCGAAGGCTTTCTGGATCAGCGCCTCGTTCTCCGGGTCGGCGAAGGCGGTGGCCTCGTCCAGCACCACAATGGGGGCGTCCTTTAAAATCGCCCGCGCCAGGGCAATGCGCTGCTGCTCGCCGCCGGAGAGATACGTCCCCTCCGTGCCGATCCGGGTGTCCATCCCCTCCGGCAGTTTCTCCAGGATGTCCTGACACTGGGCGGCCATAAGGGCCTGCAGCGCCTGCTCCCTCGTCGCCTCCGGACGGGCGGCCCGGACATTTTCCAGAATGGACGCCTGAAACAGCCGGCTGTTCTGAAAGACGAAGGCCACCTGATCCATGAGCGCGTGGGGATCCATCTGGCGCACATCCACGCCTCCCACCTCCACCGTGCCGGAGGTGGCATCCCAAAACCGGGGGATCAGGCTGGCCGCCGTGGTCTTTCCGCCGCCGGACGGCCCCACGAAGGCCACCGTCTGCCCCGGCTCCACAGTGAAGGAGACGTGGGACAAGGCCGGGCTCTGAGCCCCGTCGTATGTAAAGGTCACATCCTTAAATTCCACCCGGTTGCCCTGAGGGGTCCGGGGATGGCTGGGAGACTCCAGCACAGGGGCCTCCATCACCTGATTGATGCGGCCGAGGGCGGTGTTTGCCAGCATCATGCCGGAGGCGGCAAACATGATCTTTGCGAGAGCGGTGGAAATGATGGCCGAAAACACGGCGTAAAAGGCAAAATCCGTGACAAAGCCCACAAAATCCCCGCCAGCCAGGGCACCCGGAGCCAGAAACAGGGCCGCCGGCACCAGAAACACAAAGGCGCCCTCGGTAAAAGTCAGGTTGACAGACTGGGGCACCCGGCACACGTCCCCCTGGTAATGCTCCGCCTTGGCGCTGTACTCCTCAATCGCCTCCTGAAACGCCTTAAAGGAATACACTGTCTGCTGGAAGATCTTCACCACGGGAATGCCCCTGACGTACTCGGTGCCCGCCTTGGTCATCCGGTCCTGGGCCGCCTGGTACTCCGCCATGATCTGAGCGTTCTTCCCTCCCATCATGGAAAACATGGCGATCACGGAGATCACCGCCGCCAAAAGGCAGGCCCCGCCCATCCTCCAGTCAAACACAAACATGAGCGCCACCATGGCCAGAAACAGCACCGCCGTTCCCACAATGTCCGCCAGGTTATGAGCCAGCAGCGTCTCCGTATCAGCCGCCGCCGCGTCCAGACGGCCGCGGATCAGGCCGGAGGCGTTGGAGTCAAAAAATCCCAGAGGCGCCTTCATCACGTGGGCCACTCCCTGTTTGCGGATGTTGGAGGCGGTGCGGAAGGCGGCCAGATGGGTGCACATCAGGCCCAAAAAATACAGGACAATGCCGGCCACCGCGAAACCAAAGGCCATCCAGCCATATCCTGTGACCCTCTGAGCCCTCGTCCACTCCGGGGCCACGGCGATCAAATCCCTGGCCGCCAGCCAGATACAGATGTAGGGCGCCATGCTTAACACCATGGACACCGCCGACAGCATCAGCCCCAGAAAGGTCAGGTTCTTCCGGTTTCCCGCGTAGTCCAGCAAAACGGCTACGCTGCTTTTTCTCTCCTGTTTCATCCTTTGATACCTCCTTATAAATATTATATAGTTAGTTTTACCTAACTATCTGGCAAAAAAAATATCAGAAAACTTCCCTTGCGGCGTCCCCGCCCTGACCCGGGCCAGGGCACCGCCTTTTCCGGCGCAATCTCTCCCCGCCGGTCAGGGCTCCATCAGTTTCAGCCAGCCGGCTGTGTAAAATGCCTGCAGTTTCTCCACGTCCCTCATGGCCTGGTCCCTGGGAATATCGTGAACCACCACTTCAAAAATCCCGTTAAACATCCCGCTGGCGATGATGTGGCACAGGGAGTGGTCCAGCTCCGGGGCAGGGCGGCCCAGGCGGCGGAGGGTCTTCATATAGTTCAGGGTGCTCTCCGTTTCCACCTCCACCATGTTGTGGACAAAGTTCTCGTAGCTGGTGCCTTCCGCCCCGCACAGGAGCAGCTTTACCGGCTCCCGGTTCTGGCAGATGTAGTCCACCATCCAGTGAAGATAGGAATCTGACTCCACGCCCATATGTCCCGGCTGCTCCTCCTCCGGCAGCTCCGCGAAAGAAATCTGGGCCTCCATAAACCGGCCCATAAGCATGGCGGCATGGGGCTCCACAATGGCGGCAAACAGCGCCTCCTTGCTGGAAAAATAACCGTAAAAGGCCCCTGTGGTCACTCCGGCGTGTTTCACGATCTGCCGCAGAGAGGCCCCCAGAAACCCTTTCTCCGAAAACTCCTCCAGGGCGGCCTGCAAAATCCGTTCTAAGGTATCCGGTGATTTTTCTTCCATTCCATCCTCCATATAACAGTGATATATAACAATGTTATAATACAGGAAACGGGACGCCCTGTCAAGAGAAATCGGGATTTCCCGCACGACAAACGCACGAATGAACAAATTATGAACATCCGTCTTTTTTCTGGTATACTAAAAGAAAAAAGGATGGGATGTTATGAAAGAAGTGTTAGATTTTGTAAGTACGGTGACGGATC
>NZ_NFLE01000029.1 GCF_002160755.1 Lachnoclostridium sp. An14 | reverse complement strand
TCCTACGTGGTGCGCACGGAAGGGTTCCACTGCGGCATCATGATTTCCGCCAGCCACAACCCCTACTATGACAACGGCATCAAGGTGATCAACGAGAGGGGAGAAAAGCTGGAGGAAAGTGTGATCGAGGAGATCGAGCGGTATCTGGACGGGGAGACGGAGGAAATCCCCTTCGCCACGAAGGATGCTATCGGAAAGACCGTGGATTTTGCCGCCGGCAGAAACCGCTACATCGGCTATCTGATCTCCATTGCCACCCGCTCCTTTAAAAACCGGAAGGTGGCCTTAGACTGCGCCAACGGCAGCGCCTCGGCCATCGCCAAGAGCGTGTTCGACGCCCTGGGGGCGGAGACCCACGTGATCAACAACGAGCCCAACGGCTTAAATATCAATACGGACTGCGGCTCCACTCACATCGAGGGCTTGCAGAAGTACGTGGTGGAGCAGGGCTGCGACGTGGGCTTTGCCTACGACGGAGATGCGGACCGCTGCCTGGCCGTAGACCGGAACGGAAACCTGGTGGACGGGGACTTAATCATGTACATATGCGGAAAGTACATGAAGGCCCAGGGCGCCCTGGTAGGAAACAAGATCGTGACTACGGTGATGTCCAACTTCGGCCTTTACAAAGCCCTTGATCGGGAAGGCATCGGCTATGAGAAAACGGCGGTGGGAGACAAATACGTCTACGAGAACATGGCCCAGAACGGCTATTGCCTGGGCGGAGAACAGTCCGGCCACATCATTTTCAGCAAGAACGCCACCACAGGAGACGGAATCCTCACCTCCATCAAGGTAATGGAAGTAATGCTGGAGAAGAAACAGCCCTTAGACCAGCTGGCGTCAGAGGTGGAGATCTATCCTCAGGTGCTTAAAAATGTGCAGGTGAAGGATAAGAAGGAGGCCCAGGACGACGCCGGCGTGCAGGCAGAGGTGGCAAAGGTGACGGAGTCCCTGGGGGACAACGGCCGGATTCTTCTGCGCCAGTCCGGAACGGAGCCGGTGGTGCGGGTGATGGTGGAGGCCCCGGATCACGAGACCTGTGAAAAGTACGTGGATCAGGTGATCGAGGTCATGAGGAAAAACGGCCATATTAAGTAGGTAAATACCCGGATGGATAAATGACAGGCAGAAAACGGTCAAACTGAAAAATACAGACTTATATATACTTTACCAGCCGCCTCCCAGCGGCAGAACGGAGCAAAAATCATGAACACAACAGCCCTAATCATGGCCGGCGGCCGCGGCGAGCGTTTTTGGCCCAGGAGCCGCAGGAACCTGCCAAAGCAGTTTCTGTCCCTGACAGATGATGGAAAGACGATGATCCAGCTGACGGTGGAGCGCATCTTACCGCTGGTGCGTATGGAGGACATCTACATTGCTACCAATAAAAATTATCGGGATCTGGTGCGGGCCCAGCTCCCAGAGCTGCCGGAGGAGAACATTCTCTGTGAGCCGGTGGGACGCAACACTGCCCCCTGCATTGGCCTGGGTGCGGTGCATATCGCGAAAAAGTACGAAGACGCCCTGATGCTGGTACTGCCCTCCGACCATCTGATCAAGTTCAATAATATGTTTCTGAACGCCCTGCGGGAGGCGTGCCAAGTGGCGGAACAGGGTGACAACCTGGTGACACTGGGAATCACTCCGGCGTACCCGGAAACGGGATACGGCTATATTAAGTTCAACCCCCATGCCTCTCTCGGCAGCGCCTACGCGGTGGAGCGGTTTGTGGAAAAACCCACGCTGGAAGTGGCGAAGGAATATCTGGAGACGGAGGAGTACCTGTGGAACAGCGGAATGTTTATCTGGAAACTTTCGTCCATCTGGAAAAATATGGAGAAATATATGCCGGAGGCCTGTGACAGACTGCGCGCGATCCAGGCGGCCGTGGGAACGGATGAGGAAGAAACGGTGCTGGAACGGGAGTTTGCCGCCATGCCGTCCATTTCCATCGACTACGGTATTATGGAAAAGGCCGGGCACATTTACACCATTCCCGGAACCTTCGGCTGGGACGATGTAGGCTCCTGGCTTGCGGTGGAGCGGATCAAGAAAACCAATGAAGATGGAAATGTGGTGAGCGGAAATGTGATTACCGTGGACACCCAGAACTGCATTATTCAGGGGAAAAATAAACTGATTGCGTCCGTAGGCCTGCGGGATCTCATCATCGTGGATACGGAGGATGCGATCCTGATTTGCGAGAAACACAAGGCTGGCGAGATCCGCAAGGTGACGGAAAACCTGAAAATCTGCAACAGGGATGAATATTTATAAGAAAAGAGGCGGGATTGTTCCCGCCTTTCTCCATTCTGCCGGATTGACCGCGGCGTCGATTTATACTATAATGGAACCCTGCGGGACAAAATGTGAAAAATCAACAATGTTGGCTGAAATAAAGGACAAAACATGACGAAACAAGAGCTTACGACAATTTATGAGGACTGGATCAGCCGTCCGCTGGAACCGGAGCTGCTGGAGGAACTCCACTCCATCTCCCCCCACCCCGAAGCCATCTCCGACCGTTTCTACAAAGACCTGGAGTTTGGGACTGGCGGGCTGCGGGGGGTGATCGGGGCGGGGACGAACCGGTTGAATATTTACACGGTGGCGAAGGCCACCCAGGGCTATGCCAATTACCTGCTGGGGCAGGCGGCGCAGCCGGGGCGCAGCCGCAGCGTTGTGATCGCCTATGACAGCCGCCACAAATCGGATCTGTTTTGTGAGACGGCCGCAGGGGTGTTCGCGGCCAACGGCATCCAGGTACGCCTGTTTCCGGAGCTGATGCCCACGCCGGTTCTCTCCTACGCCATCCGCTACTACGGCTGCGACGGCGGCGTGGTGATCACCGCCAGCCACAACCCAGCCAAGTACAACGGCTACAAGGTCTACGGCCCGGACGGCTGTCAGATCACCACGGAGGCGGCGAAGGCGATCCAGGCGGAGATCAATGCCCTGGATCTGTTCGACGATGTGAAGTCCATGACCGTAGCGGCAGCCTTGGATCAGGGGCTGGCGGACTACATTCCCGACGGTTTCCTGGACGATTACCTGGACGCGGTCAGCGCCCAGCGCCTCTGCCCCGACAGCGAGCTGGACAAGGATGTGTCCATCACCTACACGCCCTTAAACGGCGCCGGGCGGCTCTGCGTGCTCCGCGTGCTGGAGAAAAACGGGTTTACCAACATTTCCGTGGTAAAAGAGCAGGAAATGCCCGACGGCGATTTCCCCACCTGCCCCTATCCCAATCCGGAGGTGCGGGAGGCGATGGAGCTGGGCATCGCTTGCGCGAGGAAAAACGGCAGCGATCTGCTTTTGGCCACCGACCCGGACTGCGACCGGGTGGGAATCGCGGTGCGGGACGGAGAGGATTACACCCTGCTTTCCGGAAATGAAGTGGGCCTGCTGCTGTTTGAATACGTCTGTGAGCGCCGGCTGGCCCAGGGACGGATGCCGGAGCGGCCGCTCCTTATGAAGACCATCGTGACCATGGACCACGTGAAAAAGATCGCCGACCACTACGGCGTGGAAGTCATCGACGTTCTCACCGGCTTTAAGTTCATCGGCGAGCAGATTGGGCTGCTGGAGCAGAAAAAAGAGTTGGATCGTTTCATTTTCAGCTTTGAGGAAAGCTACGGCTACCTGTCCGGCCCTTACGTGCGGGACAAAGACGGGGTCAACGCGGCCCTGCTGATCTGCGAGATGTTTGCCTTTTATAAGAAACGGGGCAAAGGGCTGAAGGAGGCCCTGGACCAGCTCTACACCCGCTACGGCTACTGCCTGAATACTCTTCACAGTTTCCAGTTTGAAGGGGCGGCCGGGTTTGTGCGGATGCAGGGCATCATGGACGAGTTCCGGAACGATCCGCCCCAGACGGCAGCGGGCATGGCGGTGGAGTCCGTGGAAGATTACCGGGCACAGGAGAAACGGTTTTCTGATGGCCACAGGGAGCCCATCTGCGGCCTGCCAAAATCCAACGTGCTGAAATTCTGGCTGGAAGGCGGCCGGTCCTTCGTGGTAAGACCGTCGGGAACGGAGCCGAAACTGAAAATCTACCTTTCCGTCAGCGGCGAGGACAGAGAACAGGTAAAAGAGCTGGAAGAAAAGCTGCTGGAGTTTTTGCGGCAGCGGATTGAAATGGCATAACACAGCGAAAATATTCCCCCGCCTGGCCGGTGTCAAGCTGCTAAGACAGAGCAGCCGGTGCAGGACAGGAAGAACAAAAGAAAACAAAAAATAGAAAAAGTTCGGGCAAAGACGGCCGATGGTTCCCTTAAGAACGGGAGAACCATCGGTTTTGCTCGTTTTCAGGGCCTTTTACATGGAGCAGGAATACCAGGAGAAATTTTTCACATCAATCCGGAAGATTTGAAATACGGCGGAAAACCATCCCATACAGACGGCCGGACGCCGGGAAACATGAGAAAACGCCTGCATATCATTTTTATAGGAGCCTTTGCAGGCACAGAATTACAGGACAGGAGGACAAAACCATGTGCGGAATCATAGGCTACACCGGCCCGTTATCGGCCAGAAAAATACTGTTGGAGGGACTTTCCCAGCTGGAATACCGGGGTTATGACAGCGCGGGAATCGCCTGCGTGGAAGACGGCGCCGCGGTGCGGGTGACAAAAACCACGGGAAAGGTGGCGGAGCTAAAGAAACTCTGCCAGAATGACAGGGAGGAAACTCACTGCGGCATCGGCCACACCAGATGGGCCACCCACGGCGGGGTGACCAGGGAAAATGCCCATCCCCATCAGGCGGGACGGGTGACGCTGATTCACAACGGAATCATTGAGAATTATCACCAGCTGACGAAGGAATATCATCTGGAAGGGAAACTGGTGTCCCAGACGGACAGCGAGGTGGCGGCCTGGGTGCTGGACAGCCTGTACGACGGAGATCCGAAGGCGGCGATCCGCCGTTTTGTGGAGAAACTGGAAGGATCCTACGGCTTTTGCATCCTGTTTGCGGACCGTCCCGGCGAGATTTATGCCATCCGCAGGGTCAGCCCTCTGGTGGCGGCCTACACCCGCGCCGGTTCCATCATCGCCTCCGATTTGACCGCCCTCATTCCCTACACCAAAAAGTATATGGTGGTGCCGGAAGATCAGATTGTAAAGCTGACGCCCTACCAGGTGCGGGTGTTTGATTTGGACGGCAGGGAAACGCAGCCGGAGATCCTGGAGGTGAACTGGGATACGGATGCCGCCATGAAAAACGGGTTTCCCCATTTCATGTTAAAGGAGATCCACGAACAGCCGGAGGCGTTAAAAAACACCATTCTGCCCAGAATTTCTAAGGGAATGCCGGACTTTTCCGACGACGGCATTCCGGATGAGGTGTTCAAACAGTGCAGCCAGGTGCACATCGTGGCCTGCGGGACGGCCATGCACGCGGGGATGGTGGCCCGCGCCCTGATGGAGCCGCTCCTTCGCGTCCCAGTGTCCGTCTCCATCGCGTCCGAGTTCCGGTATGAGGATCCGCTGATCGACGAGAAGACCCTGACCATCATCATTTCCCAATCCGGGGAGACCATCGACACCCTGGCGGCCATGCGGCTGGCAAAGGAGGCAGGCTCGAAAACCCTGGCGGTGGTCAACGTGAAAGGTTCCACCATCGCGAGGGAGAGTGATTTTGTGCTCTACACCCATGCAGGGCCGGAAATCGCCGTCGCCAGCACCAAGGCTTACTCGGTACAGCTGGCGGCTCTGTACCTGATCATCTGCCGCATGGCTTACGTGCGCGGAAAGATGAGCGGGGAGGAGAGCGCGGCCTTTGTGAAGGATCTTCTGGACGTGATTCCGGCCATGGAGGCTATGATCCGCAGAAAAGAGGAGATCCGGCAGATGGTGCGCCCGCTGGTGGAGAAACCGGACGCGTTTTTCATCGGCCGCAACCTGGATTACGCCTTCTCCCTGGAAGGAGCGCTGAAACTGAAGGAAATTTCCTATATTCACGCGGACGCCTACGCGGCGGGAGAGTTAAAACACGGCACCATAGCCCTCATTTCCGACGAGGTTCCGGTGATCGCCATCGCCACCCAGGAGCGGATTTTCGCGAAGTCCATCTCCAACGTGCGGGAGGTGAAGGCCAGAGGGGCTTACGTGATCCTGATCACGAAGGAGAGCGCTCAGGCAGACGAAAACCTGGCAGATGTGCACATTCACATCCCGGACGTCCACGACCGGTTTACCGTATTTCCCATCGCGGTGGTGCTGCAGCTGATCGCTTATTACGCGTCGCTGCTGAAGGGACTGGATGTGGATCAGCCGAGGAATTTGGCGAAGTCGGTGACGGTGGAATAGGGGGAAACTGCGGTTTCTCTAAATCGGAAGAAATGCTTGCATATCATTTGACGCTTGTAATATAATATGGACATCATGATAGGCGGAGGTGGAAAAATCGTGGAAGAAGATCGGGTAACTAGATATTTAAAAAAACCGGTTATTCAGCAATATAAAACCGATATAGGGTTTCGCACACTTGTGGAGAGTGTGAATGACAATATGTATGTGATTCCCAAATATCAGAGAAAATATAGATGGGGACGTGACAAAGTAGAGAAGTTGGTTGAGTCTTTACTACGCGGTTTTCCCATTCCGCCCATTTATACTTGCAGGAATAAAGATAATCAGCTGGAGATTTTAGACGGACAGCAAAGAGTTATGAGCCTGTTCTTTTATTATATAGGAGCCTTTCTGGAAAGAAGAAAGAACAGCGCTGTAAACTTTTCTCAGTTAGAAATAAAAGAGAACCAAACGTTTGGCCAGGCATTGAAGGAACAATTTGAATTGGAGGATCTTCATATCGAGCTTTTCGGAGAGGATGGAGAAAAAATCAATGTAGACTATGCCGCGCTGCCGGTAGAGATCCGAAGAAAAGTGGATTATACGACGATTACAGTGATTGAAATCAAAATAGACCAGCCAGAGCAGAGAGAAAAAGTATTAAGGACAATTTTTGCTAATTTAAACAGAGGAGGAGAACTGTTATCCGATCAGGAGCAAAGAAATGGAATTTATAACTGCACATTCTATGATATGCTTCGGAAATTTAATAAAGAGAATGAAACATGGAGATCTCTATGGGGACGGGAAGATTCAAAAGAGCAGGATATGGAGATGCTGCTCCGTTTCTGTGCGCTAAAAAAGTATACGAAGTATATCGCGCCTAAAAAAGAGTTTGTAATTGAGGGCTATCAGACTTCCTATACGAAATTATTGGATTATTTTTCAGAGAAGTCTATGAATTTTTCCGAGGAAGAAAACCAGGAATACCAAAAAAGTTTAGAAAACTTTGTGAATTTATTTGATGTGAATATGAAATTTTCAGGAAAAAAAGCATTGATAGAAAGCTTTTTTATTATATATGACAAACGAGGATTCTCATCGAAAATTACCCAGGACTTATGCGATAAAATACTTAATTCGGAACAGTATACATCGAACAGCAGACAGGGAACCGTAAAAATGAACCGTATGAATAAGAGATGGAGAACGGTATATGAGATTGCCTCAAAATATAACGGAGAGCTTAACAGAAAAGATAAGTAATGAAAGATTGCATTATCCATGTAGCGTGCTGATTGGAGATAATTCCAGCGGAAAATCGTTTCTGATAAAGAGACTGATCGAGCAGTGGATGCCTCAGCGGCCAGTATATTTTATTGATGCAGTAAATCGCGGTTTTGATGTGGGGAAAGTCACAGCTGTCAAAGAGAATGTGTCGTACGCTAACAGCAAAGTGGTGGAAACGCGTTTGAAGGAGGATTATTTTAATCTTCAGGACTCATTTAACTGCTATGGAACTTCTACAGAACGGATCGAACAGATTTATTCCGCTTTTGAAGAACAGGTACAGCAGCTCTTTGCGGAGTTGACGCAAAAAAGATTTAAGATTATATATGGAGATCCCCTTGGAGAAGTACAGTTTGAGGGAGAACGCGGCACATTATCCAGCGGTTACCAGGCGCTGATTCGGATCCTTTTGGAATTAATTTATTATAACGAATTAAGCAAACACGGAGATCAAACACAAAAGCCATATGTTGTAATCGATGAGGTAGATGAATTTCTTTCACCTCGGTATGCCGCAAAAATATTAGGCTTTTTAAGATCTCATTTCAGTCATATGGAATTTATAGTGTCTACTCATTCCATTGATCTGGTTGTAGCTGCGCGGGATGCCAATATTGTCGTTTTGTATCAAAATGAATATGAAGTTCTGGATGCGAATGATTATAATGCGTATTCAGAAGTGCAGCTGATTTTTGAAAGGGTATTCGGGAGCGGGGAAGTGGATTTTACGCAGGTGGAAAAAGAGTTTCGCCGTTTGCTGAATAATAAGATAAACCATGCCTGGTCAGACGCGGATGACGACAGAATGAAAGAATTGGGAGAACAGGACTTATCGGCGTCACAGCAGTTGATTTACCGACAGATATTGAAGTGGTAAGAGGAGAACATGGATTACTTAACCGTTGAAATGCCGAAATACAAACCTCATTATAAAAGATGGAAACAGTATGGCTGGTCCTCTCCGTCAGAGAAAGAGAATACCAGAGAGGTATTGCTGGATGCCGGGAAAGGTTATTGTATGTACTGCTACACCCGCATTCTGGTAGCTGGAAAATCTTACGGGCAGTTGGAACACGCGATAGAAAAAAATAATTCGGATTGGCTAGTGAATTGTGTGCCTAATATTGGGATTGCGTGTCCGGTTTGCAACGAATCTTTTAAAAGACGTGGAGAAAAGGGGAGAAAATTAAGGACAGGTCAGATCAGGCGCTTTCATTCTTCCGCGCGGTGCGCTGCGGCCGGGACGAGAAAACAATGTACAGTTCCCTGTAAAGCGTTAAGAAATTTGCAGGCTGATTATTATGAAAATGAAGATGCACATTTTATTTTGCAGCCAATGGGAGCTATGGGGCGCAGCAGCCGTCAGGAATTGAAGATTGTGTATGATATATTAAAAACAAAATTCCGGCCGGCGGATAATCCATTGTATGATCAGATGGATAAAGAATTTATAAATGCTCATATCAAACGCTTTTGCTTGAATGATCCCAAATATCGTACTGGAAAATTAATGGAGTTTGTAAGGCTGGTAGTAGATAGTCGTGGGGAATTACCGGATTATGAATGTAATAATCTGGTGGTAGAGCTGTTTGCGGAGAAAATGAAAGGATTGTCACAGGAAAAACGTTTAAAGGTTTGTGAGGCGATCTACATAATAGAATTTGCTGCTGTGTGAGACCAGCAGTATAGTTGAAAATTTAACGGCCCCGCCCGCCAGGCTCTGATATAGGATGCTTGGTGGCTGGGGTTGTTTTTGCTCGTTTGCGGCGCCTGATGTGAGGCGCCATACGTATTTTCTGGTTATTCAATATTCATTACACAATACCCCCCGCAATCCAAGTTTTATCCGGAATTTCATAAGACTTTCCTTCCGGCGCGCCCATTACCCAGCCGGTGTCTGACGGATGGTGGTTTTCCATGGTTTCGGCAAAGCTCAGCATGGCGATTCCCACGTTTAAGCGGTTGCCATAGCTAGGCCGCGCAAACAACGCGAAAACCATTTTCCTCAAAAAAATACAACTCCACAATACCGCCAATGTTAAAAGAAATGTAAGACATAAGTAAACACCTTCCCTGTTCCGGCGTGATATACTCATAAAAACGTGAAAAGCCAGCCCGGCATGAAACAGAGGAAAGCCGGGGGCAGAATGATTCGCGGAAAGGGAGAAGTGGAAATGAGCGGAGCGAAGAAAAGAGGGGTGTTTGTGGCCATGGCATTTGCCGGGGCAGCGGTTTTGGCAGGCGGATTTTATGGTTTAGGCTATAAAATGGCCTGGGATCAAGGGGAAAATGGCGGTTTGGTTTCCTCCTCCGAGCCCTTCCGTACCCTTACGGAAGACGTTCAGGGGCAGGAATCGGAGGTCAGTCAGTCCGAGAGACAGAGGGAAGAATTGCTGGAACTGGCGGCGGCAATGGAAAAACAGCAGCCGCAGATTGCCTATAAGGATATGGATGACGGCCTGCTGTCTTTTTACACCAGGCCGCTGCAGGCGTCCTATGAATGTTACGGACGGTTTTCGGATGTGGGTCACGCCTACATCCTTGGGGTGTGTACGGAAGAAAAAAGCCCTTTTTTGGAGATGAGGGTGAAGACAGATTCTAATGATTATAATGAAAATTATGTTCATCTGGGCTATGAGCGTGTTTCGGGGGAGGAGACTGTTTTTGAACCGGCGGTGGAGTTTCCCGGAGTGAGACGTTTCAGCTGGAATGAGGATAAAACCGTGATTTGTCTGAGTGTGGATCAGCCGGAGGCGGCAGAGATTGATGACGTATTTGAGAGGCTGGTAAACCGTGGTCAGGGGGATTATCTGGAACAGCTGTATGAAAAGGGGATGCAGGCGACTGCGCCGGTGGAAGGGAGCTTTCTGGAACTGCGGAAATGGGTGCAGGGGCAGGAAGTTACGGAATACGTGTTGCTTTCGCCGGAAACTATGGACGAGATTATGAGGGATAGCCAGATGATAGATTTGGAATACGCCGATCCCGCTGGGATAAACGTGTATGGTTCTCTTGCGTCCAAGATAGAGCATTCTCCTCTGGAAATGGCGAAAAGCGGAAATTCCATCAAGAAACCACTTTGGGACTACCTGCAGAGCCATGGCCTGTTTCGGGCGGAAAGTCCGGATGTTATCGAAGGAACTCAAAAAATCAGGATTCAGCAGAGAGGGATGGAGCCTGGGCTGATTGAGGATGAGGAAGTAATCCGGGAAGTGGAAAATATTTTAAAGAACGCGGAGCTTGCGGATGTGACCGGCTGCCCGTATGTAGATATGGTTACTTTGGAAAAAGCGGACGGCAGTACCGTGGAACTGCAGTTCGCGGCGGACGGCTGCGATGGATTTATTTTAGGAGACTATGCCTGTTATACGCCAGGGCGCGCAGAGTGGGATCGGTTAAAAGGGCTGTTGGAGATGAGCTTTGAGACACCGGCGGAGCGGTAAATGGTCGTTCTGTGGTCAAAGGATTGATTCAGAAAGTGTGATTTAGCAGCAGCGGTTTGCCTGCGTGGTTTTCTACGCGGGCAAACTGCCAAAGCCAGAGATCCCTGGTTTTGGAGGGAAATTTCCTCGATCCAGGCACCTTAACTCCCTTTTCTGCAAAAACTCCCGCGACCCCAAAACTGCCCCCAAATTGCCCCAAAGCAGCCTCAAAACCGCCCCCCCCAATAGCCCTCAAACCGCACTTCACGCCCAAACCGCATGAAAAATTTGCATGAAAAAATTTTTCAAAAAACCAGTTGACAAACAAAACCCTATATAGTATACTATCCGTGTTGCCAAACAAAGCAACATATGCGCGAGTGGCTCAGGGGTGGAGCACCACCTTGCCAAGGTGGGGGCCGCGGGTTCGAATCCCGTCTCGCGCTCTTTTTATTTGTCAATTTTGAATTTCTGTAAGAAGATAAGAAAACAGCGGAATCCTGGACATCCAGAGACTCCGCTGTTTTTTTGTCATAAGCTCCCGCGCATCTTGCAGCACGAAATCCTCCGTCGAAGGCGCGCTCCGCCGCCCTCCATTTCATTCATCACAGGCATCCATCACAGCTCCCCGCCTTTTCCTCCACAGCCGCCCACTCAGCCCCGTTCCCATAAAAAAAGGAGAGCCTGGCACCACCAAAGCTCTCCGCGTATTCCCGCCCCCTGTTTTCGCCGCTGGCGCAGGCGCGGGCACACCGCACCGCCCGTCCAGCCCTCTCCGGCGATTCTCACAGTTTCCGTATAATCTCGTCCACAAACTCCTTCGTCGTAGCCTTTCCGCCGATGTCCGGAGTGTTGTAGAGCTTTTCCTCCAGCACCTTGTCCACGCTGCGGCGGATTCTGGCGGCGCACTCCATTTGTCCTAAGTATTCCAGCATCATGCAGGCGGACCAGAGGAAGGCGGTGGGGTTGGCGATCCCCTTTCCGGCGATGTCCGGGGCGCTGCCGTGGACGGCCTCAAACATGGCGTATTCCTCCCCCAGATTGCTGGAGGGCAGGAGGCCCAGGCCGCCGATGAGGCCGCTTGCCAGGTCGGAGAGCATATCCCCGTAGAGGTTCGGCATCACCATCACGTCAAACTGCTGAGGGTGCATCACCATCTGCATGGAGACGTTGTCCACGATCTTGTCGTCCGCCTCGATTTCCGGATAGTCCGCCCGCACCTGATAAAATACGTCCCGAAACAGGCCGTCAGACATTTTTAAAATGTTGGCCTTGTGCACGCAGGTCACCTTCCTGCGGCCGTGGGCCCTGGCGTACTCAAAGGCGTCCCGGCAGATCCGCTGGCTGGCCTTTCTGGTGATGATTTTCGTGGCGTAGACGGTGTCGGCGTCGATCTGTTCCTCCACTCCCACGTACAGATCCTCCGTATTCTCCCGGAAAATCACGATGTCCACATCCTCAAACGGCGTTTTCACAGCGTGGTTGCTCTTGGCCGGACGGATATTCGCGTAGAGATCGTATTTCTTCCGCAAAAACACGTTTAACGAGCGGAATCCCTTTCCCACCGGCGTGGTGATGGGGGATTTCAAAAGCACTTTGTTCCTCTCCATGGACGCGAAGGCCTCGTCGGAGATCAGCGCTCCGTGGAGGTCGTATTCCTTCGCCCCTACATTGTAAACCTCATAGTCCAGTTCTGCCCCCGCGGCGTCCAGTACCCGGAGAACGGCGTCAGTGATCTCCGGGCCGATCCCGTCGCCCCGAAATACGGTAACTGTTTTCTTCATCCAAATACCTCCTCATTCATATTTTCTGAATACTATACCGTAAAATGGAAGTTTTGTCCAGATGGACATTTGTATTCAGGGGAAGAACAGAAGAAACGGAAGGGAACGGACGCAAGGAATAGAGAGAGAACGGGAACAGACAGAACAGAAGAAACGGAAGGAAACGAGCCCAAGGAACAGAGCGAGAGAGCAGGAACGGACAGAAAAGAATAAACGAAGGGTTTCTTCCCAGGAAAAAGACAGAACAAAACGCGGACAGACGAAAAAATGGAGCCGCCTCTCACAAGACGCTCCATTTTCCGAAAGCGGGTGATGGGAATCGAACCCACGTATCCAGCTTGGAAGGCTGGTGTTCTACCATTGAACTACACCCGCAGCAATTTCGAACAAAACAAAAATTAGGAAAGTCAATGCCTAGAACCGGAATCGAACCAGTGACACGAGGATTTTCAGTCCTCTGCTCTACCAACTGAGCTATCTAGGCATTCGGGTTGGGCTGATAGTTTTCTTTTTCTCACAGCGATTGTTATTTTACAGGAAAACGGGCCGTATGTCAACCAATTTTTTACATTCTCCGAAAAATGGTTTATAATAGCGGATATAAGCAGACACACAGCAGCAAAGGAAGGAGAAACACCATGAGGGAAATGGAGCAGCTTACGCTGTTTGGAGGAGAGGAAAATCAGCCCCTGGCCGCCAGGCTGCGGCCCAGGACGCTGGAAGAATTTGTGGGGCAGACCCATCTTTTGGGGCCGGGGAAGGTGCTGCGCCGGCTCATTGAAAACGATCAGGTTTCGTCCATGATCTTCTGGGGGCCGCCGGGAGTGGGGAAAACCACCCTGGCCAGGATCATCGCCAACCGCACCAGGGCGGCCTTCATCGACTTTTCCGCAGTCACCAGCGGAATCAAGGAAATCCGTGCGGTGATGGAGCAGGCGGAGGCCAACCGCCGGTACGGGGAGAAAACCATCCTCTTTGTGGACGAGATCCACCGTTTCAACAAGGCCCAGCAGGATGCCTTCCTGCCCTTTGTGGAGAAAGGCAGCATCATCCTCATCGGGGCCACCACGGAGAATCCTTCCTTTGAGATCAACGGGGCGCTGCTGTCCCGGTGCCGGGTCTTTGTGCTCCAGGCCCTGAAAACAGAGGAGCTGGTATCCCTGCTGGAGCGGGCCATAAAGGACGAGAGAGGCTTTGGCAGCCAGCTCATCCGGATTCAGCCGGAGATGCTGGAATCCATCGCCGTCTTTGCAAACGGAGACGCCAGGGCCGCCCTGTCTACCCTGGAAATGGTGGTGTTAAACGGAGATCTGGACCGGGAGGGAGTGCTGACCGTGAGGCCGGAGACCTTGGAACAGTGCATTTCCAAAAAATCCCTGCTCTACGATAAGAAGGGGGAGGAGCACTACAACCTGATTTCCGCCCTCCACAAGTCCATGAGAAACTCCGACCCGGACGCGGCCGTCTACTGGCTGGCCCGGATGCTGGAGGCGGGGGAAGATCCCCTCTACGTGGCCAGGCGGGTGATCCGTTTTGCCAGCGAGGACGTGGGCCTTGCGGACCCGAGAGCTTTGGAAACGGCGGTGGCCGCCTACCAGGCCTGCCACTTCCTGGGGATGCCGGAGTGCTCCGTCCATCTGACCCAGGCGGTGGTCTATATGTCCCTGGCCCCCAAGTCCAACTCCCTCTACGTGGCTTACGAGGAGGCAAAGCGGGACGCGGTGGAGCAGCTGTCGGAGCCGGTCCCCCTGGTCATCCGCAATGCGCCTACCAGGCTCATGAAGGAGCTGGAATACGGAAAAGGCTACCAGTACGCCCACGATACCGCAGAAAAGCTCACCAATATGCAGTGCCTTCCCGATTCCCTGGCGGGGCGGGAATACTACCGGCCCGCGGGAGAGGGAGAGGAGGCAGACTGGAAGGCCAGGCTGGAGCGGGTGAAGGAGTGGCGGCGGCTCAATACCACCTGACCATGGGATAGCTGTTGTCAATGCCCCTGGTGGCCACGATCTGGTGCAGGTCGATGATGCCGTTGTGAAAGGTGGCGGCGCAGGCGTTCAAATACAGGTCCCACATCCGCAGAAACCGCTCGTCAAACAGTTTCCGCTCCTCGTCTAAATGCCTGTGGAAATTGTCGGCCCAGCAGAGTAAGGTTTTGTTGTAGTGGAGGCGCAGGTTTTCCACGTCCATGATGTGAAACCCGTCTTCGCCCATGGCGCCGCACATTTCCCGCAGGCTGGGGACGGTGCCGCCGGGGAAAATGTATTTCCGGATCCACGGGTCGCCGGTGTGCTCCGTCAGGGCGCTGATAAAATGGAGAAGGAATACGCCGCCCTCATTTAGGACGCTGGAAACGCAGCGGATGAATTTCTGGTAGTTGGGGCGGCCCACGTGCTCCACCATGCCCACGCTCACCACCCGGTCAAAGGCGCGGCCGCAGGCGGGTAGATCCCGGTAGTCCATCAGCTCCACCTCCAGACCCCCCTCCAAATGCTCCTCGCGGATGCGGCGTTCAAATTCGGCTTTCTGCTCCTTGCTTAAGGTGATGCCGAACCCGCGGACGCCGTATTTTTTCGCGGCCTCCATGAGGAGGAACCCCCAGCCGCAGCCGATGTCCAAAAGGGTCATCCCCGGCTTTAGGTTCAGTTTCTGGAGAATGTAGTCCACCTTGTTTACCTGGGCCTGGCGCAGGGTGTCGTCCGGGCGCTTGAAATAGCCGCAGGAGTAGCTCATGGTCTCATCCAGCCACAGCCTGTAAAACTCATTTCCAATGTCGTAGTGGGAGGAAACCTCCTGTTTCTGACAGCGTTTGGAGGTGGAAGGCCGCATCAGCCTTTTTAACGCCGGTTCGTTCGTGGAAAATTTCCCCATCTGGCCTAAAAAGTGGTCCAGGGCGTAGTAAAGGTCCCCCTCGATCTCCAGATCCCCGTCCATATAGGCCTCTCCCAGGGCCAGGGAGGTGCTGGTGAGCAGCTGCCGTTTGGGAATGGGCCGTTTAAACGTCACGGCAAATTCCGGTTTCCCCTCGCCGATCTGATATTCCCTGCCGTTTACACGGACGGCAAAGGGATAGTCTGTAAATGTTCTCAAAAACGAAATCATCATATCTTCCATAAACAGGTTCCTCCTTTTCCATATTATGTTAAAGTTTCCGTCTGATTGCTGTTTGTTTGGCGAAATTGCGTTTTTAAGCTGTAAAGTAATGGAAATTGGGCCGGTAAAAACATTTTTTTGCCCCTTTTTATAAAGTTTGGCAAAAATTTCAGACATTATGTGCAAAACTGTGCTATAATGGTTCCATTATTGCAGCACAAAGGAGGAAGGTATATGGATAACAAGGAAAGGATCCGTCAGATCGCGGAGGAAAAAGCGGGCGTCATCGGTCAGATGAACCGGGATGTCTGGTCCTATGCGGAGAGCGGCTATAAGGAGTTTAAAAGCGCGGCCAAACTGGAAGAAGTCCTGAGGGAAGAAGGCTTTCAGGTGGAGGCCGGGATCGCGGACATCGAGACGGCGTTTGTGGGGACGTATGGAAACGGCGGCCCGGTGATCGGCATTATGGGCGAGTACGACGCCCTGCCCAACTTAAGCCAGCAGGCCGGCGTGGCAAAACGCTGTCCCATCGAAGGACAGAGCTACGGCCACGGCTGCGGCCACAGCGCTCTGGGAGCGGGAGCCGTGGGGGCGGCCCTCATCGTGAAGAAATTTCTGGAGGATACGGGAATGCCCGGAACCATAAAGGTCTTTGGCTGCCCGGCGGAGGAGGCCGGCTTTGGAAAGGGCTTTATGGCGAAGGCCGGCTGCTTTGACGGCCTGGATATGGCGTTTTCCTGGCATCCCATGGATATGAATATGTGTTTCCCCAGGAGCGTGGCCAACTATAAGGTGCGCTTTGACTTCAAGGGAAAAACCTCCCACGCGGGAGCCAGCCCGGAGCTTGGCCGCAGTGCCCTGGACGCCTGTGAGCTGATGAACGTGGGCGTGAACTATTTGAGAGAGCACGTGGTATCCGACGCCAGGATCCACTACGCCTACCTAGACTGCGGCGGCGACGCCCCCAATATCGTCCAGGGACACGCCTCCGTGCTGTACTTCGTCCGCGCCCCCAGGCTGTCCATGAGCGCGGAGATCCTGGAGCGGATTAAAAAGATCGCCCAGGGCGCGGCCCTGATGACGGAGACGGAGGTGAGCGTCAAGGTGTTAGGCGGACTGAGCGATTTCATTCCCAACCCCACCGCCTCCACCCTTCTCTCCGACGCCTTTATCGCCCAGGGCGGCCCGGACTTCGGCGAGGAGGAATACGCCATCGCCAGAGAGTTCCTGGCGGCCATGCCGGAGGAGCAGAGGGAAAAGAGCCTGGCAGCGGGAGCGAAGATGAACGGGCTTACGAAAGAGGAGTTTGCGAAACGCCCCTTAAATACCACGGTAATCCCCTACACGGAAAAGGTGCGGGAGAGTCTTTCCACCGGTTCCACAGACGTGGGTGACGTGAGCTACCTGGTTCCCACAGGCCAGTACACGGCGGCGGTGGGAATCCCCGGCACCGGCCCTCACACCTGGCAGTTCGCGGCCCAGGTGGGCACCTCCATCGGCGACAAGGCCAGCGTGGCCATCGCCAGAGCCATGGCCTATGCCTGCACCTTCGTCTACGAGAAACCGGAGCTGGCCGGGCAGGCGAAGAAGGAGCTCCTGGAGGAGACCGGCGGCGTCTACAACTGTCCGATTCCAGACGACGTAAAGCCCGGCGAGGGAATGTAATACATAGAAGGGAGAAAAACTGAGTATGACTTTTATTGAAATTATGAACAGCCCCCTGCTGTACTGCCTGGTGGGGGCCGGTATCCTTTATATCCTGATTTTCTGCGTACTTACCCTGCGGAAAGCCTACCGTCACGGCCTGGAGATCGGCATGACGAAGGAGCAGCTGCGCACGACGATCGTCTCCTCGGCCATTTACACCATCGTGCCGTCCATCTCCATTGTGGTGGGCTTATTCAGCCTGGCGGCTGTTATCGGCGTGCCCTGGTCCTGGTTCCGCCTTTCCGTGGTGGGAGCTGTGACCTATGAGCTCATGGCAGCTGACATGGCGGCCACGGGAGCGGGCTACGAGTCCATCGCTGCCTTGAACGCGGCGGGAGATCCCACTATCGTGGGAACCCTGATGTTTGTTATGAGTATCTGTATTATGACCGGTATTGTCTGCGTCCTGTTTTTCAGCAAGAGCATCCAGAAGGGCGTCACTACCGCCAGAAATAAAAACGGAGCCTTAGGAGCCCTGCTTACCGCCGTGCTGTCCCTGGCCATCGTGGAGGCATTCCTCCCCATTCAGCTCTTTAAAGGCCCGGTGTACGCGGCAGTAGCCCTCACCTCCCTGATCGCCACCTACCTTCAGATGGAGATTATTGTGAAAAGGCTGAAAATATACTGGTACCGCAGCTTTATCATGGCGGTGACGCTGCTCATTGGTATGGCATCCTCCCTGTTTTGGGTGAAGGTGCTGGGATAACAGATAGAGAGGAGACTGCATATGAAAGGATCAAATTACGAAAAAAGCATACACCGCCTTGGACGGGTGGGACTTGTCATTGGAATTGGATTTATGCTGGGAATCCCGGCGGTGATCAGCGCGGCGTTTGACGTGTGGCCGCAGGGCGGCATCAATGAGATACTGCTGGTAGGCGGCGGTTTGCTGGCCGTGTTCATTCCCACAGCGGCGGCGGAGGTGTTCAGCTACGTGCCGATTCTGGGATCCGCCTCCTACATCACCTTCCTCACAGGAAACGTGACGAACCTAAAAATTCCCACAGTGATCAATGCCCAGGCCCTGACAGGAGCAGCCCAGGGAACGGAAGAAGGCGACGTGGTCGCCGCCGTGGCTGTGGCCACATCTTCCATCGTGACCACTTTGGTCATTGTGCTGGGCGTGATCCTTCTGGTACCCTTAAAACCGATCCTGCTCAGCCCCACCATGGCCACCGCCACCACCTATCTGCTGCCGGCCCTGTTCGGAGGCATCCTCCTCAGTTTCGTGAACGATGACTGTGGAGAGTACCGGGCGAAGAATAAGTCCCTGGTGTTAATCATCCCCCTGGCCGTGGTAATCGGTATCAACTGTTTCTACCCCTTAGGCGGAAAAGAGGGATTCGTGGTTATGGGCTGCATGGTCTTAAACGTAATCTGCGCCTACATCTTCTATAAGACCGGCATTATCAAAATGTCCTTGAAAGAGAAGAAGAAATAAGGGAAGAACGGAGCCGCCGGGCCGGATGTGAAGGAGATGGATTCTCCCTTTTCAGATAACATCCGAAACAGCGCAAAAACACAGCAAAAATACAGCCGCCGGAGAACGGACGACAGAGAAGATCTGTCCGTGTCCCGGCGGCTTTCTGCTGCGTTCTTGTGTTCTTTTTTGCTTCTTTACGGAAAATTTATTGTGACATCCTGCCAATTTTTATTGTTTCTGATTTCCGCATCCGCTCCAAAGAAAGCCCTGCCTGCCGCCTCATCACCCTGCAGCCAATACAGAAACCATGCAGTCATATATCCATCGGCACTGATGGGAATAGCTCCGTGATCCCTGCCGCTCAGTCTGCCGATTACTTTGGGCACTGTATCGGGCATGGCATCAAAACATTCCCGCAGCCACCAGAGGGGGCAGATCCCCTGAGTTTCTCCCCCGGCAAGCTCCAGCCTGTTTTCCTCCACGTTCCCGGCATCGGCGGTACCTGTACCGGCCACCATAAATGCGGGAATGGAAAGGGCCGTCGTATCACAATTCCAGCCGCCGCCCAACTCGCCGTCCAGCTGATTCAGGGCATAAGCCACAGCGCTGGATGTGGTGCTTTGGGCGCAGATAGCTTTATATAGATTGCCGTTTTTCTGCTGGGTCACAGCGTTGACCGCTCCGACGCCGCCCTGGGAATGTCCGGTGATGCCGATGTTTTCCGTATCTACGCGGCCGTAAAAAACACTTTGAGGGTCATCGTTCAGCGACAGAATAAAGTCAAGGGTTGCCGCCGAAGACGCGCCTGTTCTTGCGTGTTCATCCTCGTTTCCCGCAACGATAAATCCCCACGAAGCCAGATGTTCATATATCGCCCTCAACTTGGACGCCTTCATCCCTGTCCCGTTGGCGATGACAACGACCGGATATGGTTTATCAGACTGTTCCAGATCGGAAGGATACCAGATCTCATATTTTTCCCATACAGTACCAGGAGCGTCAAATTCGGCAAAGGAAACCTCGTACTCACCTAAGCCGGTATATCGCGTTTCGATCGCCCCCTGGGGCTCTGCGAACTTCCAGTAGTTCGCGCCTTTATGGTTTGCAATCGCTGCCAGCAGCACTACTCCCGCGGCGGTCAGGCCAATCAACGCGGCCATCCCAATCAAAATCCATTTTATCATTTACAAAAATTCCTTCCATTTCCCGGCATATCACTTGACGCAACAGTTGTTACGCCATATACTATACCGCAGAACAGGAAAAAGATAAAGTCACAATCGCGGGGGGATTGTGACGTCAAGGAGTCAAAGCCTATGGGATATAACAAAAGAAACGATGAGATCAACGTCATCACAAAAGAGAGCCTCGCTTTCGCCTATGGCGAATTGCTGCAAAGCGAGCAGAATATCTCCGTGACCATGATCTGCGAGAAGGCCGGAGTGTCCCGCAACGCCTATTACCGCAATTTCGATTCCACGGATGAGATCATCCTTTATTGTCTCATCTCGAGATGGGCAGCGTATTGTGAAGCAAATCCCGTTCCCGCGGAGGATGGAGAAACGCTGAAACAAAGACTGATCCAGTTTTTTTATTCAGAAAAGGAGTTCGTCCGGGCCATCCAAAAGCACGATAAACTGTATTTGATCGAAGAACTGTTCAGAAGGGTCATTATCCCAGCTGAAGATATTGGTATGACAAAATACATTCTGTATGTGGTCGCTTACTCCGTTTATGGCATCATACGGGCGATGATTGACCAGGATTTTTCCGAAACGCCGGAACAGCTTGGGATGATGTTCGCTGAACATAGGAGTATTCAAAATCAAGAGTAAAGCAGCGGGCGCTGTTCTAGCTGTACATTCTTCCGCGATTATGTTGTGCAAGCACATAACCGGCCTCCCCGCAACTGCGGATTTATTGTTTCATAAGCGTATTCCCCATGCAGGCTTATGGATGAAGCTTTTCGCCTGCAATCTGCATCTGATGGATAGCCGGTTCCCAATCAAAGCTGATTTCTACAAGAAGATCGTCGTAGCACAGCAGATAATCATTTCTCCAGCCATATTGAGGGTCATACAGCCGGTATGCCTCATTTGCTCCCCAGGGAGAGGCATCCTGTTTTTCGTAGCGTTTTTCCTCTATTGGATGCAGATGTTCTCCTTCATAAATCAACTGTTCTTTGCAAATGCCATAGAGAGCAGGCAGTTTGACATGGACCACGGTATACTCCAGATGAGGAAGGTCCTTATAGTTTTCGGCATCGAAACGGGGATACTGGCGCAGGTCAAACTCTCCCAGCAATAGAGATTCCTCTCCCCGTTGTTCTTTAATGTAGCCTTCTGGTTCCTCGCCGGTTAAATCTTCTATGGTTAGGGGAAGTTCATCGTTGTGGATGACCCAGGTCATTCCGCCGTATTCGTAAGTTTCATCGGAATTTTCAGCAAAGAATCCCATGGAGGACAACTTTATAGTGCTAAAGGTGATGATTCCCATCAATGCGAAGGCAAGGACAACATCGACAAATAGTGTAATGGTCCGATTGACACCACGGGAAACCTTTTTTCGTTTGAGATGATTTTTCGTAGCATTTACAAGAAAGATTAGCATCGGCATATAGAGACACATGATGATGCCGGCCCACCTGCGAAACTTATCGCCGCAGAGGATGAAATTGGCTACCCAATAAATCGCGCCAATGAGGATGACAGCTAACATCACTTTTTGAAACTTCGACGTGCTCACCGGTTTTAAAAATTCTCCCTGTTCTGCCGCTCTCTTTGCTTGGCTGTGCCAGCGGAAATAGCAGACCAACTCCATCACGCAGATAGCGAACAATACCAGGAAACAAGATCCTGTAAAAAGATTAGTCGGACTGGAGAGCTGGCCGATAGGATCTCTCAACATACCGCCGATGAATAGGCCACCACTTATAAGGGAAATCAGAAACAGCAGAAAATAGGATGGAATAAAACTCTTTTTAGCCGAAGCATGAATACTCTCTACTTCCAACGCTGGCTCTGTTTCAATCGGGATAGGATGTTCTCTTTCATTATAAAATATCTGTAATTGCGCGGAAGTACAAGCCAATTTCCACCCGGTATGCAGGCAAAATTCATGGAATGTTTTCTGTTCTTCGGAAGGCTCCGGGTCAAATTCCGATGCCTTTGGATAATAGGAGACTGCGAATGTTACTTTCTTTGGTTCTATGCGGCGGTACACCCAGGCAAAATTTGTAAGTTTCTCAATCATCCATCCTTTGGATGCCATTTCCTCCAAGTGTCTGCTGATTCCGGCATGGTCAAAAAAGGAGAATGTTTCAATTCTTTTTTTCCGGTTTCTCATAAACGCTCCTCCTTTCCAAAAATCGAACAATAATCTTTAAGCTGCTCTGCGAGACGAAAATATTCCCGCTGCAGCATTTCCCGTCCCTTATCCGTAAGAATGTAACTGCGGCGTCTTCCCTCAACTTTTGTTTCCCGTATCATTCCTGCCTCAAGAAATTGCTCAAGCAGAGTGTACAGAGTCCCGGAGCCGATGTTCACCCTCTGATTTGTCATTGCGGGAACCCGGTCTAAAATATCCATACCATAGCACTCATTTTTCAAACAAAGCAATGTATAAAACATCTGCTCCGTAAGTGTTTGGAATTTCGCCCTTGCCACACCGTTCGCCTCCTATTCTCGATTATCAAGCATCTTGTAATTATAGTATATCTCGAATATCGAGAATGTCAATAGGACACGGAAATCTTAGGAAAACAAAAGGGTTTTTCCCGTATGTCCAAACGATTAGAAAAAGCCCCCAAGCGGAAAATTTCCCCGTTCCCGCCTCATATTCTCCCCGCCCTCTGCGCATACTAGGGGCCATGAGAGTGTGGAAAATGACAAAAAAACTGGCAGGAGATTTTTTAAAATGCGGAGTGGCCGGCTGGTGCCTGGAGGTGATTTTTACCTCGGCGGAGTCGGTGCTTAGGGGAGACTGGAGGCTGATGGGACGGACATCCCTGCTCATGTTCCCCATTTACGGGCTGGGGGCGTTTCTGGGGCCTATCACCAGGCGGCTGGATCTGTGGATCGCCGACGGAGCGATCCGGCCGGCGGACCGGGCGGTGCGCCACGGGATGCTTGACATGGTGCTCATTTTCATGGTGGAGTACGCCGCCGGGGCCTGGCTCACCACAAAGGGAATCTGCCCCTGGAATTACGCCGGCAGGCATTCCAATATCAATGGCCTCATCCGTCTGGACTTCGCGCCGCTGTGGTTTGGCACCGGCCTTCTTTTTGAAAAATTAACGAAAAATCGTAACATTTCGTGACGTTTCAGCCGTGCCGTTCCCCATATAACGGATTTTGTAAAATGAGCTGACGTGAAACGCTATCGGCCGTCAAATGATTCATGCCGGGCATCCGCCCTATAAAAACATATGGCGAAACACTGCTTGGGGAGCAAGCGCCCGCGCAGCAGTTCGCCATATGCTTCTGCATGACGGAACTTTTACAAAAATTCAGTAAATTTTACCAAAAAGCGGGGTGGTTAGACTTGTGTTTCGAGGCTCATTTTTATATAATTGTAGAATAGAACGAGGAGAGGACGGAAAGACAAATGATACGTTTTATTCTGGTGGCGCTCAGCGTCATTTTATTTCTCATATTCAGCATCCCGATTCTGGTGGTGGAGTGGCTGTTGGGAAGGAGGAACCCGGAGCGAAAGAGCGTTCAGAGCCTTCACATCGTGCAGTTTATGTTTCGCTACCTGCTGCGCGTTTCCGGCGTGGAGGTGACGGTGCGGGGACAGGAGCGGATCCCGGCGGACACGTCCGTGCTGTATGTGGGGAACCACAGAAGCTATTTTGACATTCTGGTGGGCTACACCACGGTGCCGGGCCTTACCGGCTTTGTGGCGAAAAAGGAGATGACCAGATACCTGCTTTTGCGGGACTGGATGCGGAATGTGAACTGCCTGTTCCTGGACCGGGATAACATGAAGGAGGGCTTAAAAACCATCCTGGAGGGCATTGAGAAGATCAAAGCCGGCATTTCCGTCTGGATCTTCCCGGAGGGCACCCGCAGCCGCGGGGAAAATGAGCTGGATATGCTGGAATTTAAAGAGGGCAGCTTAAAGATCGCCGAGAAATCGGGCCATCCCGTGGTGCCGGTGGCGATCACCGGGACGGCGGACGTGTTTGAGAAACACATCCCCTTCATTCGCCCGGCTCATGTGATCATCGAGTACGGAGAGCCGATTTACATAAAACAGCTGGAACCGGCTCAGAGAAAATTTGCCGGAGCGTACACGAGAGAGGTGCTTCACGGGATGCTGGAAAAGCAGCTGGAGGAGAGAGAAACTTGGAGGTAAGGACATTGGATTTACAGGAGATCAGAGGGCAGTTAGACGTCATTGACCGGGAGCTGGTGGCCCTCTATGAAAAGCGGATGAAACTGTGCGGGGAGGTGGCGGAGTTTAAGATTGCCACCGGCAAGCCGGTTTACGACGGAGAGCGGGAGAAACAGAAACTGGAGGCCGTGGCGGCCATGGCGGGAGAGGAGTACCGCCGCGGGGCGGTGGAGCTGTTCACCCAGATCATGACCATCAGTAGACGGCTGCAGTACCGCCTGCTGGCGGAGAACGGAAAGACGGTGGACACCGGATTTACTCAGGTGGACCAGATCCCCGTAAAAGGGGCGAAGGTGGTTTACCAGGGAGTGGAAGGGGCCTACAGCCACGAGGCGACCATGGAATACTTCGGGGAAGACGTGGACGCGTACCACGTAAAGACCTGGGAGGAGGCCATGAAGGCGGTGGAGAGCGGCCAGGCGGACTACGCCGTCCTGCCCATTGAAAATTCTTCCGCCGGAGCCGTGAGCGACAACTACGACCTGCTCATCAAATACCACAATTACATCGTGGCGGAGGTGTTCCTGCCGGTGAAACACGCCCTGCTCGGCGTACCCGGCGGCTCCATGGAGCAGATACATACCGTGTTTTCCCACCCCCAGGCGCTCATGCAGTGTTCGGAATTTTTAAACAGCCACGGGGAGTGGAGCCAGATCAGCGTGGAAAATACAGCCGTGGCGGCCAAAAAGGTGCTGGAGGAGAACGACCCGTCCCAGGCGGCGGTGGCCAGCGAGGCGGCTGCCAGGCTTTACGGCCTTACCGTCCTGCGGGAGGGCATCAATTACAATAAAGACAACGTGACCCGTTTCATCGTGGTGGCCCGCCACCCGGTTTACCGCAAGGACGCGGGGAAGATCAGCCTCTGCTTTGAGCTGCCCCACAGAAGCGGCACGCTCTACAATATGCTGAGCAATTTTATCTACAATGACGTCAATATGTTCATGATCCAGTCCCGGCCCATTCCCGGAAGAAACTGGGAATACCGGTTCTTTGTGGACATTGAGGGGCGGTTAGACGACCCGGCGGTGAACAATGCCTTAAAGGGCATCGCCGAGGAGTCTGCCACTCTGCGCGTATTGGGAAATTATTAAAAGACGGGACGGTGTGCCGGCGGAAAAGAGCTCCGGAAGGAGACGGCCGCCGGCGCTCCGCAAAAACGGGGATTTTCCGCGGGGGATCAATCCGCCGCGCCAGGAATGCCGCCCCGTCGCGACCACACTAAGAGTAGGAGGTACAGGAATTGGCCGGAAAAATATTTGCAGCCATCGACATCGGCTCCTTTGAGCTGGAGCTGGGAATTTATGAGATCTCCACAGGCAGCGGGATCCGCCAGGTAGACCACGTGCGCTACGCCCTTCCGCTGGGCAGCGACACCTACCAGACGGGCATTATCAGCTACCGCCGGGTGGAGGAAATGTGCCGGATCCTGGGAGATTTCGTGCGCATCGCGGACGGCTATCAGGCGGATACACGCCGCGCCTACGCCACCAGTGCCCTGAGAGAGGCGAAAAACAACAGGATCGTGCTGGATCAGATCCGGGTCCGCACCGGCCTGAAGGTGAAGATTATCAGCAACTCCGAGCAGCGCTTTCTCACCTACAAAGCCATCGCGGGAAAGGACGCCGGCTTTAACCGGATGATCCAGAAGGGCACCGCCACCGTGGACGTGGGCTTTGGGGGAATGCAGATTTCCCTGTTTGACAAGGACGCCCTGGTGTCCACCCAGAACCTGCCGTTAGGCGTCATGCGCCTGCGCAGCTTTTTAAACCGGGTGGAGAATGAGAGCCGCGGCAGCCGCACGGAGCTCTTGGCGGAGATGGTGGACAATGAGCTGTTCACCTTCCGCAAAATGTACTTAAAAGACCGGGAGATCAAAAATGTGATCGCCACGGGAAACGCCGTTCTGCACCTGGCCAGAGGTTTCGCCCAGGAGGGCCAGGGAGAGCTGATTTCCGCTGCGGATTTCAAGGAGTTTTATAACAGGCTCTCGGCCATGAGCCGGGGGCAGAAGGAGGACGCCTTCGGGGTGAGCACGGAGTACGCCTCCCTGCTGGTCCCCAGCGCCGCCATTTACCAGCGGGTGATGGAGCTGACAGGGGCGGAGACCCTGTGGATTCCCGGTGTCACCCTCTTAGACGGCATGGCGGCGGAGTACGGGGAGGAGACGAAACTGGTGAAATTCAAGCACGATTTCTCCGGCGACATCATCGCCTCCGCCAGAAATATGGCAAAGCGCTACAAATGCCACATCCCCCACATCCAGGCCCTGGAGGAGCACGCCTTAGGCATCTTTGACGCCATGAAGAAGTACCACGGCATGGGAAAACGGGAGCGGCTGCTTTTGCAGATCGCCGTAAACCTTCACTCCTGCGGAAAATTTATCAGCGTCCGGGACGCCAGCGACTGCGCCTACAATATCATCATGGGCACGGAGATCATCGGCCTCTCCCACGCGGAGCGGGAGACGGTGGCCAACGTGGTGCGCTACAATCTCCAGCCCTTCAGCTATGAGGAGCTGGGGGAAAACAGTATGCTGGTGGCAAAGCTGGTGGCGATCCTGCGCCTGGCAAATTCCATGGACAGGAGCCACAAGCAGAAACTGGCCGGGGCCAAAATCGCGGTGAAGGACGGATTCCTGACCGTGTCCGCCACTGGCGATGACGACATCACCCCGGAGCGGATCGCCTTTGAGCAGAAAGAAGATTTCTTTGAGGAAATCTACGGGATCCGCCCGGTGCTGAAACAGAAAAGGAGGATGAAGTGATGGCAGCCGAAGATATTTACACCAACCCGAAAAATTATGTAAACAGAGAGCTCAGCTGGCTGGAATTCAACTATCGAGTCCTCAGTGAGGCCAGGGACAAGAGCCTGCCGCTGTTTGAGCGCCTGAAATTTTTGAGCATCACGGCGTCCAACCTGGATGAATTTTTCATGGTCCGGGTGGCGTCCTTAAAAGATATGGTTCACGCCGGATACGAAAAGCCGGACATCGCCGGATTAAAGCCGGAGCAGCAGCTGGAGCAGATCGCGGAAAAGACCCACGAGCTGGTGAGCTTACAGTATTCCACCTTCAGCCGTTCCCTGGTTCCCGCCTTAAAGCAGCACGGCCTGCGGGTGATCGCCGGCCATGAGGAGCTGACGGAGGCGGAAGGGGCCTATGTGGACCGGTATTTCCACGAGGTGGTGTACCCGGTGCTCACCCCCATGGCGGTGGATTCCTCCCGTCCCTTCCCCCTGGTGCGCAACAAGACCTTAAACATTGCGGCCCTGGTGCAGAAAAAAGGCGGAGAGGACGATACCCTGGATTTTGCCATGGTGCAGGTGCCCAGCGTCCTTCCTAGATTCCTGGAGATTCCGGAGGATGGGGACGGCCGGACGGTGATCCTTTTGGAGGAGATCATCGAGAGAAATATCCAGTCCCTGTTTTTAAACTACGACATCGTCACCGCCCACCCCTTCCGCATCATGAGAAACGCCGACTTCAACATCGACGAGGAGGAGGCGGAGGATCTGCTGGTGGAGATCCAGAAACAGCTGAAAAAGCGACAGTGGGGCGAGGTGATCCGCCTGGAGATCGACGAGCGGGTGGATAAGCGCCTGTTAAAGATCCTGAAACGGGAGCTGAAAATGGAGCATTCCGACATTTTCTTTATCAACGGCCCCTTAGATCTCACCTTCCTGATGAAACTGTACGGCTTAAACGGCTTTGAGGACTTAAAGACTCCCAAGTACACGCCTCAGAAGGTGCCGGCCCTGATGAACGACGACGACATTTTCACCAACATCCGCAAAGGAGACATTTTCCTCCACCACCCCTACCAGACCTTCGATCCGGTGGTGGACTTTATCAAAAAGGCCTCCAGGGATCCGGACGTGCTGGCCATCAAGCAGACCCTGTACCGGGTCAGCGGCAATTCCCCCATCATCGCCGCCCTGGCCGCCGCCGCGGACAATGGCAAGCAGGTGTCCGTGCTGGTGGAGCTGAAGGCCCGCTTTGATGAGGAGAATAATATCAACTGGGCCAAGACCCTGGAGAAAGCAGGCTGCCACGTGATCTACGGCCTGGTGGGCTTAAAGACCCACAGCAAGATCACCCTGGTGGTGCGCCGGGAGGAGGACGGCATCCGCCGCTACGTCCACCTGGGCACAGGAAACTACAACGACTCCACCGCCAAGCTCTACACCGACTGCGGCATCATGACCTGCAATCCGCTCATCGGCGAGGACGCCACCGCGGTGTTTAATATGCTTTCCGGCTACTCTGAGCCCCTGGGCTGGAACAAGCTGGTGCTGGCGCCCCTGTGGCTGCGGGGACAGCTCTTAAAGCTCATCCGCCGGGAGACGGAGAACGCCGGAAAGGGAAAATCCGCCCACATCATGGCGAAGATGAACTCCCTCTGCGACAAGGAGATCATCGCGGCCCTCTACGAGGCCTCCTGCGCCGGGGTAAAGATCGACCTGATCGTGAGAGGCATCTGCTGCCTGAAGGCGGGAGTACCGGGCCTCAGCGAAAACATCCACGTGCGCTCCATCGTGGGGAATTTCCTGGAGCACAGCCGCATTTTCTACTTTGAAAACGGCGGACGGCCTAAGCTCTACATGGCCAGCGCCGACTGGATGCCCAGAAACTTAGACAAGCGGGTGGAGATCATGTTCCCGGTGGAGGACCCGAAGATCCGCGAGGAGGTGCTCCACATCCTGGAGGTGCAGCTGGCGGACAACATGAAGGCCCACGTCCTCCAGCCCGACGGCTCCTATGAGAAGATGGATCTAAGAGGGCGGATGAAGATCTGCTCCCAGGATCAGTTCTGCGAGGAGGCGGCGGCAGCCGTCCGCCGGAAACTGGCGGAGCAGGAACCGGCCCAGACCCGCACCTTCATCCCGGCAGAGCCCCAGGGTGAGGACGGACAGGAATAAACGGATCAGAAGGGGATTTCCGGAGGACATTTCCGGAAGTTCCCTTTTTTGTAAGATAAAATTAAGGCAAATGGGGCTGAAATGTGATATAGTTAGGATACAACACGGGGAAAGAGGAGGTAGCCCAATTTGGAAACGAATATTCTGGTAGTAGACGATGAAAAAGAGATCGCCGAGCTGGTGGAAATCTATCTGGTGAGCGACGGCTACAAGGTCTTTAAGGCGGAAAATGCCCAGGAAGGGTTTGATATTTTAAATAAAGAGGACATTCATCTGGTGCTTCTTGACATCATGATGCCGGGGATGGACGGGATGGAGATGTGCCGCAGGATCCGGGAGACGAACAATATTCCCATCATCATGCTGAGCGCCAAATCCACGGATCTGGACAAGATCCTGGGACTGGGGACCGGGGCTGACGACTACGTGGTAAAGCCCTTCAACCCCCTGGAGCTGACGGCCCGGGTGAAATCCCAGCTGCGCCGCTACACCCAGCTAAACCCCAACAGCGCCATCCGCGAGGCGGAGAAAAACGAGATCTCCATCCGCGGCCTGGTGATCAACAAAGACAACCACAAGGTGACAGTCTACGATGAGGAGATCAAGCTCACGCCCATCGAGTTTGACATTCTCTATCTGCTGGCCTCCAATCCGGGAAAGGTATTCAGCACCGACGAGATCTTTGAAAAGGTATGGAATGAGAAGGTCTACGAGGCGAACAACACGGTGATGGTACATATCCGGCGCCTGAGAGGCAAGATGAAGGAGGATACCAGACAGAACAAGATCATCACCACGGTGTGGGGGGTAGGCTACAAAATTGAAAAGTAATACGAGCAAGAAGTATCATACGAGAGTGGTGACCAATATCCTGTTCAGCACGGTCATCACCTGCCTGATCGAGGTATTCCTGGTGGCGAACCTGTCCATGCTGGCGGACTACGCCTTAAATGAGGGCAGCGGAAATATGCTCCTGGTGCTCATCGCCGGGTCCAACGCCGCCATCGTGCTGGTGTACGTGCTGACCGGCATTCTGATCTTTGCCGTCTCCTTCCTCATCCTTCAGGAGAAATCCATCCGCTATATCGGAAGGATTTCCGACGCCATGGAAAACATTTCCCAGGGGGATTTAAACACCACGGTGGAGGTGGTGGGAGACGACGAATTCTCCGGCATGGCGGAAAACCTGAATAAGATGGTGGCGGAAATCAAGGATCTGATGGACAAGGAGCGGGAGGCGGAGCGGACGAAAAACGAGCTGATTACCAATGTGGCCCACGACCTGCGCACCCCTCTCACCTCCATTATCGGCTATCTGGAGCTTTTGAGCGCGAAACAGGGGATGCCCGCCGAGATGCAGTACAAATACATCGACATCGCCTACACCAAGGCGAAGCGGCTGGAAAAGCTCATTGAGGATCTGTTTGGCTTTACGAAACTGAACTACGGGAAGATTTCCATGAATGTGGGAAAGGTGGACATCGTAAAGCTGCTCAGTCAGCTTTTGGAGGAGTCCTATCCCAGCTTTGTGGACAAGAACCTCTCCTACGAGCTGCAGAGCAACGTGCCGGCCAAGGTGATTTCCGCCGACGGCAACCTCCTGGCCCGCCTCTTTGACAACCTGATCGGCAACGCCATCAAGTACGGGGCCGACGGAAAGCGGGTGCTGGTGAAGGTGACGGCGGACGACGAGGTGGTGACGGTGCAGGTGATCAACTACGGCTATGCCATCCCGGCGGACGAGCTGCCGTTTATATTCAACAAATTCTACCGGGTCGAGCACTCCCGCTCCACCAACACCGGGGGGACGGGCCTGGGCCTGGCCATCGCGAAGAACATCGTGGATATGCACGGCGGTACCATCGACGTATCCAGCGGCGCGGAGGGCACGGTGTTTTCCGTGCGCCTGCAGGTGGATTTTGACGTGAACCGGGAAAATTTCGGAAAGATCGGGGGGAGAGGATGAGAACAGAAGGAGGCAGAGGGTTTGGACTGGCTGGGCTGGCCCTGGCCCTTTCTTTTTTGGCAGGGAGCTGGGCGGCTGGAGATGTGTACGCCGCAAGCGGACAGTCCGCGGCCGGCCTGACCCTGGAGGTGTCCTACGGCTATGACGGGAACGCAAAGAGCGGCCGCTATTCGCCCATGGATGTGAGCCTGACAAATGAGAACGAGGAGAGCTTTCAGGGAGTGCTGAAGGTGGCCACCATGGAGTACGATTACGAGGTGTATTCCTATGAGTACCCCATATCCGTGGACAGTGGGAACACCCTGGAGCAGGAGATAGACATCCCCATAGGCGGCGGCTCCGACCAGGTTTTCGTGTCCGTGCTGGACGGAAACGGGAACAAGGTGACCCAGAAACGGTTAAAGATCGAGTCCAGCAGGGAGACGGCGGAGCTGTTTGTGGGGCTGCTCAGCGAGCACCCGGAGCGGCTGGCCTATCTGGACAACGTGGGCGTCAGCTACGGGGCGCTGCGCACCAGGGCGTTTTCCATTTCAACAGAGGATTTTCCCCAGGAGGAGAACGGGCTGGATATGCTGGACGTGCTGGTGGTGAACGATTACCGGCTGAGAAACCTGACGGAGGAGCAGACCGGGGCCATTA
This sequence comes from Lachnoclostridium sp. An14, assembly GCF_002160755.1. Lineage (GTDB taxonomy): Bacteria > Bacillota > Clostridia > Lachnospirales > Lachnospiraceae > Lachnoclostridium_A. The sequence continues at coordinate 20,589 of NZ_NFLE01000029.1, read as the reverse complement.
TGGACTGGGTGGAGGACGGCGGCGTCATGATCCTCGGCACGGGAAACCGGGTGGACGACACCCTGGGCCGGTTCGCGCCGGAGCTTTTGGACGATTCCTATGACAATCCTCTGGTGATGGAGATCCGTCCGGAGGGAGACGGGGAGGAGGATGAGCTGGAAAACGAAGTGGTGGAGGTGCCCTGCGTGCGGGTATCCCTTCACGGCGGCACGGTGCTCACGGCAGACCGGGGCTATCCCCTTCTCTCCGTGGCCATGCGGGAGCAGGGAGTGGTGGCGGTGACCGCCTACGACCTGGGAGACGTGGCGGAGTACGGACAGCGCCATACCGGCTTTGTGGACGGGCTGTTTACGGACATCCTGGGAGAGGAGCGGATCTCCGGGCTGGCCTCCGCGCTCTACGGCGGCTCCGGGGAAGAATACTGGTCGGTGCAGAGCGCCATCAACACAGGAAACGTGGAAAAGCTCCCCAACGTGGGCCTCTATTTTCTGGTGACGGCCGCCTACATCGGGCTGGCCGGGCCGGGCCTTTATATTATTCTGAAAAAGCGGGAAAACAGGGGGCGGTACGGCGTCTGCGTGGCGGCGGCCTCGGTGGTGTTTACGGTGATCCTCTACTGCATGGGAATGAAAACCAGGTTTACCGGCATTTTCGTCACCTATGCCACGGTGGAGGATTTGACGAAGGACACGGTGACGGAGACCAGCTATGTGAATTTGCGCAATCCCTACAGCAAGCCTTACCAGGTGGAGCTGGATCCCGCCTACACCGTGACTCCTGTGACCAGGAATGAGTTTTATTTTTACGACGGCGGAAGGAGAACCTTTACCGGCGAGGAGTCCAGCCATGTGTCCGTATACTACGGACAAAATGAGACAGAGGTAACGCTGCGGGACGCGGCGGCCTTTGAATCCCAGTATTTCCGCCTGACCCGGAAACAGGAGAATGAGACGGGAGCGGGCCTGACGGGAAACATCCGCTACTATGACGGCCGGGTGACCGGCACCGTGACCAATCAGTTCCCCTTCGACCTGGAGACGGTGGCCGTCCTCCTTTACGGGCGGCTGGTGCCGGTAGGAGATCTGGCAGCCGGGGACACGGTAAAATTAGACGATTTGGAAAGCTACAGCATTCCCGTGGGAAATCCCTATGCCGTAGCCTCCTTTATCACCGGCCTCTCCGCTTATGAGGAGGCGGACATCAACGACAAGGATTACATGAAAGCCCTGGAGCGCACAAACCTCCTGTCCTTCTATATGCAGAGCAATCTGGGAGGATACCGCTCCGACGCCAGGGTAGTGGCCTTCGGGCCGAAGGACGGGGAAAAGAAACGGGCCTGGGATGAAAGGTACGAGGACTTTGGGCTGACCATGCTCACCTCCGCCCTGGATGTGGATTCCACCTCCGGCCGGATGCGCTACCGCTCCGGAATGCTGAAACGGCCCGCGGTGGTCCAAGGCAGTTTCGACCCCGCGTCCAATATGAGCTATACCCAGGAGCCGGTGACCGTGGAGTATTCCCTGGGCGGGGATCTGGAGGTGAGCCGGGTGGAGTTCGTCCCGGTGGACGGACAGTTCTCCGACGAGAAGGAATCCGGCGGACAGAAGGTGTTTTCCGGAGATATATACATTTATGACCACATGACAGGGAGCTTTGAGCGGATGGAGGAGTCTGTGCTGGAAGGGGAAGAACTGTGGCGTTTCCTCTCCCCGGAAAACGGGATCACCGTGCGCTACATCGGCGGTGACACTGCCGGGTACAGCTGGGCGCTGCTCCCCATGCCCATGGTGACCGGGAGGGAGAAATAATGCTGGAAATTCGCGGACTGAAGAAAACATTTGGAAAATACCAGGTGCTGAACGGGCTGGATATGACGGTGCCGGACGGCTCCCTCTACGGCTTTGTGGGGCCTAATGGAGCGGGAAAGACCACCACCATCAAGATCATGGTGGGGCTTTTGCAGGCGGACGGCGGAAGTGTCCGCCTGGGAGAGACACTCTCCGGGGCGGAAGGCTGGAAACGCCATATCGGCTATGTGCCGGACTTTTTCGGGGTATACGACAATCTGAAGGTGGCGGAGTACATGGAGTTTTTCGCCGCCTGCTACGGGCTTGAGGGGCTGCGGGCCAGAAAGAGATGCGCCGCCCTTCTGGAGCAGATCGGCCTGGAGGACAAGGTGGATTTTTACGTGGAAGGCCTTTCCAAGGGGATGCAGCAGCGCCTCTGCCTGGCCAGAGCCCTGATCCACGACCCGGAGGTGCTGATCCTGGACGAGCCCATGGCCGGCCTGGACCCCAGGACCAGGTTTGAGTTTAAGGAGACTCTAAAGGATCTGAGGGAGCAGGGAAAGACCATTGTCATGAGCTCCCATGTGCTCTCGGAGCTTTCCGAGCTGTGTACCGACGTGGGCATTATGGACCAGGGCCGCATGGCCCTCACCGGCAACATCCGGGACATCTTATCCCAGGTCAACAGCTCCAACCCCATCGTCATCACCCTGTTTGGGGGCGGCACAGACCGGGCGCTAAACATTTTAAAAAGCCACCCCTACGTCCACACCATCACCGTAAAGGATCAGGACATCATTGTCCGCTTTACCGGGGACCGGCAGGACGAGGCGGTGCTGCTGCAGCAGCTCATCGACGCCGGGCTTTTGGTGAGCAGCTTTACCAGAGAGCAGGGGAGCCTGGAGTCCCTGTTCATGCAGATCACCGGCAGGGAGGAAGAAAGGACGGTGCTGAAATATGAAAACGAATCCGGTCTATAGGCGGGAGATGATGGTGAGCGCCAGGAGCCTGAGAATGCCTCTCATCATCACCGTGTTCAACAGCATTCTGGCCATCGTGGCCCTGCTCAATATGTATTCCAACGTGATGCAGGTGCGCCTTACGGCGGACGTGGAATACGGGAGCTTTCTGGGAATTTACGAGTTTGTGACGGTGGTGGAGTTTATCATGCTCATGTTTATCATGCCGGCGATCACCTCCGGCACCATCAGCGGGGAACGGGAGCGGCAGACTCTGGATCTGATGCTGACTACGGAGATGAAGACCTGGGAGATCGTGGTGGGAAAGCTGGCGGCGGCCTTTGTCAATATGTTCCTGGTGGTGGTGTCCAGCTTTCCCCTGGTGGCTGTCGTGTTCGTGTACGGCGGAATCACCGGGAAGGATATGCTGCTGATGCTTATCTGCCTGGTGGTGTCGGCGCTGTTTTCCGGGAGTCTGGGGATCTGCTGTTCCTCCCTGTTTAAGCGCTCCACCGTCTCCACTGTGGCGGCCTACGCCGTGCTGGCCCTGACGGTGGTGGGCACCTACGGGGTGAACAGCTTCGCCTACTCCATGGCGAGGATGGATCTGGGACAGAGCGGGTACATGATGGGGATGATCGGGGAACAGGCGGCCAGCTCCGGCGGCTTTCTCTACACCCTGCTGGTAAACCCCTCCGTGACCTTCCTCCTCATCCTTCAGGACCAGACTGCCACGGGGAACGGGATTCTGGAAATGTACGGAAACCGCGGCCCCAACCTGGTGACGGACCACTGGGTGGCGGTCAGCAGCGGCGTGCAGCTGGCGCTTTCCGCCCTGTTTGTGTTTATAGCGATAAAAATGGTGAGAAAGAGAGGAATCGGGAGAAATGCTTAAGATCGGCTGTCATCTGTCCTCCTCCAAAGGCTTTTTGGCCATGGCGGGGATGGCGGAGGAGATCCACGGGAATACATTTCAGTTTTTTACGAGAAATCCAAGGGGAGCCAAGGCAAAGGCCGTGGACATACTGGATGTGAAGGCTTTCCTGGCGCGGGCGAAGGAGCTGGGGATCGGGCCCATTGTGGCCCACGCCCCCTATACGTTAAACGCCTGCGGGGCGGAAACGAGAGTCCGGGAGTTTGCCCTGGAGACCATGGCGGACGATCTGGAGCGGATGGAGCTGATCCCGGGAAATTACTACAACTTCCATCCCGGCAGCCACGTGGGACAGGGGGCGGAAAAGGGGATTCAGCTCATTGCCGATGCCCTGAACACGGTGCTGAAACCGGAACAGCGCACGACGGTGCTTTTGGAAACCATGGCGGGAAAGGGCAGCGAGGTGGGGCGGAATTTTGAAGAACTGAGAGAGATTTTAGACCGGGTGGAGCTTTCGGACCATATGGGGGTGTGTCTGGACACCTGCCACGTGTGGGACGGGGGCTACGACATCGCCGGCCATCTGGATGAGGTGCTGACGGAGTTTGACCGGGTCGTGGGGCTGAAACGGCTGAAGGCGGTTCACCTAAACGACAGCCAGAATCCCCTGGGAGCCAGAAAGGACCGCCACGCCAGGATCGGCGAGGGCTGTATCGGGGCCGATGCCCTGGCGCGGGTGGTGACCCACCCGGCCTTAAGCCATCTGCCCTTTGAGCTGGAAACGCCCAACGAGCTCCCCGGATATGCCCGGGAAATCGCGTTTTTCCGCGGGTTGTTCCGTGAGGAGTAATCCTGTCCCTGGTGATGGAACGGCCTCCGGCGGGATGGACATTCCGCGGATTTTCCGCGTAAAAAGGCTGCTGGCGCAGCCGCGCTCCGGTGGGAGCGCGGGCCGTCAGCAGCCTTTTTAAAATCCCGGTTTCCGGCTTGCCGGCTTATTTCAGGCAGGCCCCGTTGGTGGCGATCACGTTCTTGTACCAGCCGAAGCTCTTTTTGCGGCTGCGGTTTAAAGTGCCGTTTCCGTCGTCGTCCTTGTCCACGTAGATCAGGCCGTAGCGCTTTCTCATCTCACCGGTTCCGGCGCTCACCAGGTCGATGCAGCCCCAGGGGGTGTAGCCCATCACCGGCACGTCGTCCAGCTCCACCGCGTCCATCATGGCCCGGATGTGCTTTGCCAGGTAGTCGATGCGGTAGTCGTCGTTGATGGAGCCGTCCTCCTCCACGGTGTCAATGGCGCCCATGCCGTTTTCCACGATGAAAAGCGGTTTCTGGTAGCGGTCGTAGAGGTAGTTTAAAGAGGTGCGCAGGCCCACGGGATCAATCTGCCAGCCCCAGGCGGTGGCCTCCAGATAGGGGTTTTTGCCGCCGACGGCGATATTTCCCATCACCTGATCTGTCACCTCGCCCTCGATGGAGGAGAAGTAGTAGCTGAAGGCCAGGAAGTCCACGGTGCCGGCCTTTAACGCCTCCTCGTCCCCCGGCTGGATGTCCGGCTTTGCCCCCAGCTCCTTCCACATGGCGGTGCAGACGTTGCTGTAGTAGCCGCGGCAGTGGACGTCGCCGAAGTAGTAGGTCTGGTTCATCTTCTTCATGGCCATGATCTGGTCGTTCGGACGGCAGGTGGCCGGGTAGCATAAGGGGTAGAGGAGCATACAGCCGATCTTATTTGCCGGGTCGATGCGGTGGCCCAGCTCCACAGCCTTGGCGCTGGCTACCAGCTGGTTGTGGGCGGCGTTTAGCATCACCTGGTTTTTATCCTCGTCCTCCCCGTAGATGATGCCGGCCTGGTGCCAGGGACGGGCGGCCAGCATGAGGGCGTTGATCTCGTTGTGGGTGAGCCAGTAGCGCACTTTTCCCTTGTAGCGGGTGAAAATGGCCTCGCAGTAGCGCAGGAAGAAATCAATGAGTTTCCGGTTTCTCCAGGCTCCATAGTTTTTCACCAGGCCTAAGGGCATCTCATAGTGGTTGATGGTCACCAGAGGCTCAATGCCGTACTTGGCCAGCTCGTCGAATACATTGTCGTAGAATTTCAGCCCTTCCTCGTTGGGGGTCTCCTCATCTCCGTTGGGGAAAATCCGGCTCCAGGAAATGCTTAAGCGGAAACACTTAAAGCCCATCTCCGCAAAGAGGGCGATGTCCTCCTTGTAGTGGTGGTAGAAATCCGTGGCCACATGGCTGGGATAGTAGGCATCCGGGTGGATGGAATCGTGGATTTCCCTCTGTACCCCGTGGCGGGCTCCTTTCTCTACGTCATTGATGGACAGGCCGCGGCCGCCTTCCGCGTAGCCGCCCTCGTACTGATTGGCAGCCGTCGCGCCGCCCCACAGGAAATCTTTGCTCATCTCCATAAAAACGTCCTCCTTTTCATTTCTCTCCGGAATTCCCGGGAAAATTCTTGTTCGGATATTCGTACAATATTTTCAATTCCCGAGTATAGCAGAGTTGTCTGAAAATGTCCATACGAAAAAACTTGGACAGAGTGCACAAATAATTTTCCGTAAAATGGAAAATATAGACAAATTTCAAAAAACTCTTGCAAAATGGAGAGGGATGGTATAGAATGAGTTCAGCAATTAAATAACACACATATTACTTTTGTGGATTGTTACTTTCAGTAGGCAAGACCCAGATATGCAAGGAGGTTCCGGATTCCGGCCGGCGGTGACGGCGGCGGGAGCGGGGGCGCTAGTTTGTATTTCTGAGGTCTTTTTTTCGTGTCACAGGGACCTGCGTTCCCGTGTCACAAAGGCCTCCGGCGGAGTTATGTTCCGCCTGGAGGATGGATTCCGGCGCAGCCGCCGGTATCGTTGCCCTGAAAAACAAGCTCCGTTCCGAAACTCATACGCGGCGCGCGGCGCGGAGTTCGGATGCCGGATCGTCCGGAAGGTGCGGCAGGGGGAGCAGAGCAGAAAAGGAGGATTTTATGGCAAGCAAGTATGATGGCCTGGCGCGGATTATCATCCAGAACGTCGGGGGAAAAGGAAACGTGATCAGTTTATCTCACTGCATCACCCGCCTTCGTTTCCGTCTGAAGGACGAGAGCAAGGCGAACACAGACATTTTAAAGCAGACAGATGGAGTGGTGACCGTGATCCAGAGCGGCGGTCAGTACCAGGTGGTGATCGGAAACCACGTTCCCGACGTGTTCGCGGCGGTGAACGACATCGGCCACTTTAACGCGGCTGTCGGCGGAGATGGCGGCGAGGAAGGCGGAGAGGGAAAGAAGCAGAACGTGGGCGCGAAGCTCATCGACACCCTGTCCGGCGTATTTACCCCGGTGCTGGCCCTGCTGTGCGCGGCCGGTATCATCAAGGGCCTTTTGGGCCTGGCGGTGTTCCTGTTAGGCTCCAGTTTCCAGAGCAGCGGAACTTATATGCTGCTGTACTCCATCGGCGATGGATTCTTCTACTTCCTGCCGCTGATGCTGGCGGTGTCCGCGTCGAAGAAGTTTAAGCTGGATCAGTTTACCGGTATGGCCATCGCGGCAGCCTTCCTGTACGCGGAGGTGAAATTCCCGGCTATCGCAAGCGGCGAGACCATCGTGACCACCCTGTTCCCCGGAACCTTCCTGGAGACGGCGGTTCACGAGACCTTCTTTGGAATCCCGATCATCTGGCCCGCGGCCGGATACGGTTCTTCCGTAGTGCCCATCGTGTTCTCGGTGTGGTTCGCGGCAAAGATCGAGAAATTCTGGAAGAAGATCGTTCCCGACGTGGTAAAGAACTTCGGCGTTCCCACCCTGACCCTGCTGGTGGCCGTGCCTCTCTCCTTCCTGGTGATCGGACCGGTGGCCGCATGGCTGGCAAACGGCATCGGAATGCTGTGCCAGGTGATTTACGGAATCAATCCGATTATCGCCGGCGCATTAGTAGCATTTGTATGGCAGATCCTGGTAATCTTCGGACTGCACTGGGGCCTGATTCCCGTTATGTACAACAACTACGCTACCTTAAAGTATGACCGGTTCCTGGTTCCCAACTTTGTGGCATCCTTCTCCCAGACGGCGGTTGTGGCTGCCATGTTCATCAAGACCAAGGACAAAAAGCTTAAGAGCCTGGCGCTCCCGGCAGTGATCTCCGGTATCTGCGGCGTTACGGAGCCGGCGATCTACGGTATCACCCTTCCGAAGAAGAAACCGTTCTACATCTCCTGTGGAGCAGCGGCTTTCGGCGGAGCTTTAGTAGGCGCCTTTGGCCTCTCCAAGTACATCGCTGGCGGACTGGGCGTATTTGGATTCCCCTGCTTTATCCCGCCTCAGGAGTCCATCGAGGCTCTGGGCATTACGGATGTGCTGTATGATGTGCGCATGATCGCCATTGTGGTTGTGCTGACCATGGCTGTGGCGTTTATCGCCACCATGATCCTCTACAAGGAAGACGCTCCCGCAGCGGAGAAAAAGGCGGAGCCGGTGGCTCAGGCCATTGACAAAAAAGAGATTGCCGGCGAGGAAGGCACCATTTCCGCTCCCGTAAGCGGCCATGTGATCCCTCTTTCCCAGGTGAAGGACGAGGCGTTCTCCTCCGGCGTGCTGGGCAAAGGCGTAGCCATCGTTCCCACGGAGGGCAAGGTGTACGCTCCCTGTGACGGCGAGGTTTCCACCATGTTCCCCACCGGCCACGCAGTCGGCATCACCGGCGACAATCGGGCGGAGATCCTGATCCACATCGGTATGGACACGGTAAAGCTGGACGGAAAATATTTCACCCGCAAGGTAGAGACCGGCGCTAAGGTAAAGGCCGGCGACCTTCTGGTAGAATTTGATATGGACAAGATCATGGACGCAGGCTATGATATAACTACACCGGTGTTAGTCACCAACGCCGATGATTTCGTAGACATCTCCGGCGAAACCGATAAAGACGTAAAAGCAGGAGAAATGCTGATCTCCATTATATAATAGGAAGAAACTGCGGCAGCCAGGGTCAGACCGATCTGATTCTGGCCCGCCGCGCTTAAAAGGAAAAATAATAAGGAGGTAACATTTATGGGACGTTTTCCGGAAGGTTTTCTTTGGGGCGGAGCGACAGCCGCCAATCAGTGCGAGGGCGCGTATAACGTGGACGGCAGAGGCCTGGCAAACGTGGATCTGATCCCCCACGGACCGGACCGCCGTCCGGTGATGAACGGCGTCAGAAGAATGCTGGAGTGTGAGGAGGGATATTTTTATCCCGGTCACGAGGCCATTGATTTTTACCATCATTATAAAGAGGATATTGCCCTGTTCGCGGAGATGGGCTTTAAGTGTTTCCGCTTAAGCATTGCCTGGAGCCGCATTTATCCCAACGGCTTTGACGAGGAGCCAAACGAGGCAGGCCTGAAATTCTATGAGAATGTGTTTGACGAGTGCCATAAATACGGCATCGAGCCCCTGGTGACCATCGTCCATTTCGACGCTCCGGTGGCCTGCACGAAGAAGTTCGGATCCTGGAAAAGCCGGGAGATGATCGACTGCTACGTGAAATACTGCAACACCTTATTTACCAGATACAAAGGAAAAGTAAAATACTGGCTCACCTTCAACGAGATCAACATGATTCTCCATATGCCCTTTATGGCGGCAGGTGTGCTCATCGACGAGGGAGAGAACGGAGAGCAGGTGAAGTACCAGGCTGCCCACCACGAGCTGGTGGCCTCTGCCATGGTGACGAAACTGGCCCACGAGATCGACCCGGAGAACAAGGTGGGCTGTATGCTGGCGGCTGGTCAGTATTATCCCTACAGCTGCAGTCCGGAGGACGAGTTTGAGGCCCTGAAACTGAACCGGGACAACTTCTTCTTCATCGACGTGCAGTCCAGAGGCTATTATCCGGAGTACGCCCTGAAACTCTTTGAGCGGGAGGGCTACGACATCGGCATCACGGCGGAGGACGAGAAGGTGCTGCGGGAGAACACCGTGGACTTCATTTCCTTCTCCTACTATTCCTCCCGGGTGGCCAGCGCGGAGCCGGAGCGGTACGGAAAGACGGCGGGAAATGTGTTCCCCAGCGTGAAAAACCCCTATCTGAAGGCGTCGGAGTGGGGCTGGCAGATCGACCCCCTGGGCCTTCGCATCACCATGAACGTGCTCTACGACCGCTACCAGAAACCGCTTTTCATCGTGGAGAACGGCCTGGGCGCCGTGGACACGCCGGACGAGAACGGCTTTGTGGATGACCAGTACCGCATCGACTATCTGCGGGAGCACATCAAGGCCATGGGAGACGCGGTGGAGATCGACGGCGTGCCGCTCATGGGATACACCCCCTGGGGCTGCATTGATCTGGTGAGCGCCAGCACCGGCGAGATGAAAAAACGGTACGGATTTATTTACGTAGACAAGGACAATGAAGGGAAAGGCACTCTGAAGCGGAGCAGAAAGGCATCTTTTGAGTGGTACAAGAACGTGATCGCTTCCAACGGAGAGAAACTGTGACGGGGACCGGTTTTCCGGGGTCACGGAAGGGACGAGAATGAAAATAACCCGTGTGATCAACAACAATGTAATAGCGGCGGTAGACGACCAGAACCATGAGCTGGTGCTCATGGGAAACGGGATCGGGTTTCGGAAGAAACTGGGAGAGGAAGTGGATCCGGCATCGGTGGAGAAGACCTTTGCCCGCTTTGATGAGAAGTGGGTGAGGAATTTTAAGCGGCTGGCGGAGGAAATCCCCTACGAGTATATGCACATGACTAACGAGATCATTGACTATGCCCAGCTCTCCTTAAACAAGGAGCTGAACGAAAATGTCTACATCGCGCTGATGGATCATCTGAATTTTGCCATCCAGCGGATCCGCCAGGGCGTGGCCTTAAGCAATTCCATGCTGTGGGAGATCAAGCACTATTACAACCACGAGTACCGGATCGGGATGGAGGCCATCGCCATCATCAAGCGGTACACCGGCCTGGAGATGCCTGCGGATGAGGCTGGCTTTATCGCCATGCACATCTTAAACTCCGAACTGGATCTGAACATGGAACTGTCCAAAATCATGACCAGAATCATCCAGGACGTGCTCAACATTATCACCTACCATTTTCACATCGTGATCGACGAGGAGTCCCTGGACTACGAGCGGTTTGTGACCCACTTAAAATTCTTCATCCAGCGGGCCATCCACGACAACGAGTCGAAGATCTGGGACAAGAGCCTGATGGACATGATTCGCTCCCAGTACCTGGAGTCCTACGACTGCGCCAGCAAGGTGGCGGCCTACATCCAGCGGACCACCCCCTACCGGGTGTCCGAGGAGGAAACCATCTACCTGACGGTCCATATCCAGCGGCTGCAGGCTACGTCGAAACGGGTGGAATAGGGAAGTCAGAGAGTGAAATACAGAAAGAAGGAGGCGGCGCCTCCTTCTTTCTATGTGCGCTTTACCGGATCATTTTTGGAATTGCTTTTGTTATGGTTCAGATTGGGCGGCAGCTACCAGGGCGTCCTGCAAAACTTTGGAAAAGTTAATCCCTTTCTTTTCTCCATAGGTATTTAACCATGCCGGAATGGTGATATTTTTGCGGATGGTTTTGGAACCATACTTTTCAGCGTATGAATCCATATCTAACAGGATCAATGATACAAAACCGCCAGGCGGGCAGGTAATTGTGCGGACGTCGCTGGCTCCGGGATAATCATTTCCATCTTCCATCTCGTCCAGAATCCAGCCGCTGGCTGCATCGGCCGCCATATCCATAGCCTCGATCAGACTGCGTCCCTCCGTGACGCAGCCGGGAAGATCTGGAAATTCTACTGTATAACCGGTCAGTTCTTCACAGGGCATAAAAATCGCCGGGTAAATCAGTTTCATAATTTCACCTCCGAAATATGATTTGTAAGGAGGCGGGGGCTATTTCAGCCCCGCTTGTTTAAGGATTGAATCAGCGGTCCGTTTATCAACATCGCCGTTGTGGAATGGTATGGTGACCTTTCCGGGCTTGTTGGGGTGCTTGTACTGGCGGTGAGAACCTTTCTGATTCTTGACATACCAGCCATCCTCGAAAAGAATTTTTTCTAATTCTCTCGCCCGCATCTTCTGTACCTCCTTATACTCTATATTATACACACTATACACATAAATATCAAGGGAAAATACACATAATGCGCATAAATAACTGCGTGATCTTCTGAACGATTTCAGCCTCTATTCGATCCATTCTTTATGATACCCCAAGGATCTGACCGTTTGTTCTACAGAGGTTTCTCACTCCAGCTCTTTCCCGCAGGCCAGATAATAATGCCTGGCGTTGGCGCTGGTGACAGTCTTTGCGATGGCGAGGAGCCCCTCTTTTTTCAGCTCCTTCACCGGATGGCCCCCATTTTCCAAAAGCTCGCACAGCTCTAAGCCCATCTGATAATCCCCGGCGTCGAAAAGCTCCCGGACGCGGGCTTTCACCGTCTCCACATTTCCAATCAGCCCCAGCACCTCCCCGGCATAGCGGCGGCGCGGCACGGGATCCAGGTGGACGGGATTCCCGTCAAACCAGCCCACATATCCGGCGTAGATGCCTTTCACCGTCCAGCTGACGGTGCCGTAAAATTCCTGGAGATAGGGGAGATCCCGGTATTCCTCCGGAAGTTTTACTTCTTCGGCGGCCTCCAGCATATCCATGCCCCGGTTCATGCAGTCTAAGGTCTGCAAAAGGATGGACTGGATCGCCCCCCGGAAATTTCCCAGCACCGTCTGGATTTCCTCCTCGCCGAAAATGGGCAGGGTGTGGCCCGGCAGCAGCACCTTCGGGCGGTAGGAGAGAATCCGCTCCAGGGAATCCACCCAGGCGGCAATGTCCCGGTACTGGCTGCCGCGGATGGCGTAGAGGTTGGGCCAGCAGCCGTAGTAATTGTCGCCGCAGCAGAGCACGCCCTCGTCGGGAAGGTACACAAAAAGCTGATCGTCGGTCTCACCTGGGGCGGATACCAGCTGTAAGCGGACGCCGTCGATGATCCGCTCCTCTTGCTCGGCGGTGAACAGGGTGGTAGGCGGCAGGAAATCGTAAACCCCGTCCCCCACAGCGTGGCCTTCCCGGATGCCGATGCCCTGGGTGATGCACTCCTCGTCAGTGAGCTGGTAGCCAAACTGGCGCACCGTCCGTTTCCCCAGTACGTCATTCAGCTTTTCATAGTATTTCAGCACCGGCTTTCTGGGAGAACTCATGATGATCTCCTCCGCCGTGTCCCGAAACGCCCCGGAGCCGCCCCGGTGGTCGGGATGGCCGTGGGTGTAAATGATGGTTTTCACCGGTTTCCCCGTCTGCTCCCAGAGCAGGGCCTTCAGCCGTTTCCCCCGCTCGTCGGAGTCTAAGCAGTCCACCAGGATGAGGGAGGTGTCCCCTTCGATGGCGATGGAATTGCTGTGGCCTAAGCCTACCACGCAGCGGACGCGTTCCCCGGCTTTGACGACCTGGTATGGATAAGCGGTTTCTGCGTGACGTTTTAAACGATCTTCCCCTGTCATAATCTCTGTACCTACTGAACCTTGTCTCATGTTTTTAGAATACCAGGATCAAAAGGCCGCAAATCCGGCGGAAATCTGCCCGCGGGAGGATTTTTGGCCTTTTGACCCCTTTGTCATTATTTTAGGGGAAATGGGGACGGCTGTAAAGTAGGCACAAAAAGGTACCCAGGGCCTAGGGCATCATCAGCCCGGCCAGGCCGTTTACCGCCATACATAACGCCGCTCCCACGGCGGTGGGGAGGAGTATGGCTGCCGCCGTCCATTTGAGGCTGCCCGTCTCCTTGCGGATGGTGAGGCAGGTGGTGGAACAGGGCCAGTGAAACAGGCAGAATATCATCAGACACAGGGGCGTAGCCGCCGTCCAGCCGTGAGCTTGAAAGAGGGTGAACAGCCCGGACACGCTCTCCATTTCCACCAAAGTCCCTGTCTGAAGGTAGGCCATGAGAATGATGGGGAGAACGATCTCGTTGGCGGGAAATCCCAGGATAAAGGCGGCCAGAATCACTCCGTCCAGCCCCATGAGACGTCCCAGGGGATCCAGAAATCCGGTAAACAGGGAGAGCAGGCTGGGAGCCTGAGGGGAGACGGCGCGAAACCATCCGGCGGAGGGGCCGCCCCAGGAGACGTTTGCCAGAATCCAGATCACAAGCCCCGCCGGAGCCGCCACAGCCGCCGCCCGACCCAGCACAAACAGGGTCCGGTCCAGAATGGAGCGCACCAGCACCTTTCCCAGCTGGGGGCGGCGGTAGGGCGGCAGCTCCAGGGTGAAGGCGGAGGGAATGCCCCGCAGCAGGGTATGGGACAGCAGCCAGGACACTCCCAGAGTCATAAATACCCCCGCCAGGATCACCGCCGTAAGCATGGCGGCGGAGGCCAGAGAGGAACCGGCAGCCCCCGACAGGAGGAAAAAGAGGGAGATCATGGTGAACAGGGTGGGCAGACGCCCGTTGCAGGGGACGAAGGCGTTGGTGAGAATGGCGATGAGCCGCTCCCTGGGGGAGTCGATAATGCGGCAGCCCACCACCCCCGCCGCGTTGCAGCCCAGGCCCATGGCCATGGTCAGGCACTGTTTTCCGCAGGCGCGGCATTTCTGGAATGCCCGGTCCATGTTGAAGGCCACCCGGGGCAGGTAGCCAAAGTCCTCCAGCAGGGTAAACAGCGGGAAAAAGATGGCCATGGGAGGCAGCATCACTGACACCACCCAGGCCAGCACCCGGTAAACCCCGTACACCAGGCAGTCCACCGCCCAGGACGGCGCTCCCAGAAACCGCAGTCCGGCGGCCAGGCCGTCCTCGGCGGCAAACAGCAGGTTCCAGAGCAGGGCGGAAGGATAGTTGGCTCCGGCCATGGACAGCCAGAACACACCAAAGAGCAGGGCCAGCATGATAAGGGCCCCGCTGACCCGCCCGGTGGCCAGGCGGTCCAGGATTTCCTCCCGCCTGCGGTAGTGGTCATTGGTGTAGAGAACGGCCTCCTTCGCCAGCTGTTTCGGGGAAAAGTCCAGGCAGTCGTAGGGGAAACGCTCCCCGTCGGCCTCCCGGATCATCTGTTTCAGCTCTGTCAGATGTTCCTGGCACCGGGCGCAGGTAGCCGCCACGGGGATCTGCAGCACATCCCGCAGCAGGGAAAAATCAATCTCAATCCCTTTTTTTGCCGCCTCGTCGCAGAGGTTGACGCAGAGGATCACCGGCATCCCGGAATCCTTCACCTGCTCCAGGGCGAGGAGCTGTTTTAACAGGTGTAGCCCCCGCTCCAGGCAGGTGGCGTCGCAGACTACCACGGTCATTTTGGCCAGCCCGGAACAGAGGAAATCCCTGGCCACCACCTCCTCCTGGGAGCGGGCCTGGAGGGAGTAGGTCCCCGGCAGATCCACCAGAAGGTACTCCCGGCCGCCGGCCTCAAAGGTCCCCCTGGCGGTGGAAACGGTAACTCCGGCCCAATTTCCGGTATGCTGGCGAAGTTAGAGGGGGCACAAAAATCAAAGAAATGTGATTTCAAAATCAGTGATAGGAGTCCCTATGGGCGGAACTTTTATTGAGTGTATGATGGATCTCCAGAATGTGCGCTTTTCTTCATTGGTCATTCCGGCGTATATGTCTTTGAAATTTCCGGACAGGAGCTGCAGATATTGGGCCGGATCGGCGCGTTTCTGCGGCACCGCGGGGATATTGCTTAACTGCTCACTTAATTGTGCCCTGTCTCTTTTGTATTCGTCCAGGCTGATGATCTCGTTCAGATACAGATCCTTGAGCCGATCCAGTTTCTTTTGTACCGTCTGGCGCTGATTGCTTTTGTTGATGACAGCACGCTCTTTTGCGTAGTATTCGACGCTGTACGCGCTCAGCTCCTCCTCAATGTGTTCAAGGAGATATGCCTCAATATGCGATTCCCGGAATTCCCTGCTGTTGGTGCACAGCCGCTGTTTGTACCATTTGCAGGCATAAGCTGGATACCGGTATCGGCGAGTAACGCCGTTTTTCTGATGTCGGGTACAGTTGATCTGTGTGGATGTCAGGCGGTGTCCACACTCCTTGCATATGAGCAGCCCTGAGAAGATATAAGGATAGCGCTGACTGCTCCGACAGGTTTGGTTTCTGTCGAATATTGACTGTACGGTATCCCACATTTCATCGGATATGATGCGGGGGCAGTAGTTGGGGTTATCGCGGTACCGGCCTGTGAGCTTTTCGTTCAGCAGGATGCTTTCCCGCAAATTATTCAGCGTCATAACCATTCCATGCACATCCCGGAGGTACATCAGCGTTTTTCCCATGGACTGCGTTTTGCAAAAATATTGCACTGCGTCATATATGGCCGGCGCCTCGTCTGATAGAACGAGGTGCTTATTTTCTATGCGATACCCGCGGGGGACTTTTCCGGTGATGGCCTCCCCGTGGGCGACTTTTGTTTTGAATACGTCCTTGATCCTCAGTCCTCCGTTTTGGGCCTCAAGCTCCGCCCAGGTCATGGACTGCGCCACAAAGGCCCGGCCGTAAGGGGTGGAGGTGTCAAAATAGGGCTGATCAATGGCGGTCCAGCTTACGCCGGCTTTCTCCAGGATGGCCTGGGTGTTGAGATAGTGCCGCAAGCTCCGGAACCAGCGATCCAGTTTCGTGAATATGATGATGTCGATTTCCCCGTTCTGGACGGCCAGCAGCAGGCGACCAAAATCTTCCCGATCCAGTTTTTGGCCGGAGATCCCATCATCAATATAGATGTCTTGCAGTATCATGTCTTTATGCTCATCAATGTAGCGTGCGCAGCGTTCGCGCTGATCCCGGATGGAATCGCCCTTTTCGGCCTGCTCATCCGATGAAACGCGGATGTAGATGGCCACGCGTTGCAGTTTGGTGTTGGTGTTTGCCATGAAATCATCTCCTTGTGAATTGTACGATTTTTGGGTACAAAAAATACGCCCCTTGACCGGGGCGCTCCAGGGATGATATAATTTGTTTGCTAGACAAAATATCTGCTGGAGCGATCCGGTAAGAGAAAATCTATGTGAAGGCCGGTTCCTGTTGGCGCAGGGGCCGGCTTTTACATATATAGAAAAATATACTCCAACTTAGGAGCTAGGAATCAATTTTATCTTTATATCGTTGATTTTTAATAAATCACCTTCTGAGAATGTGACGTTTTTAAAACCGGTTATAAAAGTAACTTCGTTTATCTCATTATATTCTTCAGAAAAGTCAAAGTAATTTTCTCCATCTTCATCATATAGAGATTGATTTAAGGTATCGGTATAAGATCCTTCATTTCCCAATTTTTCTCCAAAAATTTCATTGATTCCCAAATTTATGTCATAAGGATCTGTCTGAACATTGCCTGTTCCTTCTATCCATACTAGATCATAGGTTCCGGCCGGAAAATCATCACCTGCGGTATAGATACCATATTCCAGTTCTACCTCGTTTAGGCTCTGGTCTCTAGGGGTTAGCTCTCCAGCGTTATCACATCCAGCAGAAACTTCCAGTGTTCCGGTAATGGTCAATATATCGCCGTCCAGTAATAATATATTTGATAATTCATCGGTAGTTGCAGATGATATAATATTCCCGGCAGTTGTACCGGAATCCAAAATTTCATTTACCGCCAGAGACTGCGACATTAAATTTCCCAGACCAGACTTTGCAAAAAACTTATATGTTCCAGAAGGAATATCAACGCCTACAGTATAATGCCCTGCTGTTAAGGTATCACTAAAAGAAGTCCTGGATGGTTCAGTTTCGACGTTATTATCTTCTGATGAAGGTAATGTATTAAAAGTTTCTTCAATAGGAAGATTATGAGTATCAAGGGTCTTA
Organism: Lachnoclostridium sp. An14; assembly: GCF_002160755.1. Taxonomy (GTDB): domain Bacteria; phylum Bacillota; class Clostridia; order Lachnospirales; family Lachnospiraceae; genus Lachnoclostridium_A. The sequence goes on along the minus strand of NZ_NFLE01000029.1, from coordinate 3,171 downwards.
GGATAGAGAAAAAAGAGATTACAGGCAATAACGGCTATTGCGAAAGCGGTAAGGCTACATTGGAAAAATTTTCTCTGGAGTGGTGATTTCCAAAGAAGAAAGATTCCTACTGGAGCACATACTATAGTGCTTATCAAAATAAACCATTTGCGATAATAAATTTTATAATCTTTTGGTGTTTTCGCGATCGTTACAATATCCGGTGCATTGTGGTTTATATAAGAAATTGCCCTTTCGATGGAATCTCTTGATTTTTTGGAAAAAGAAAATCTTATTTTCCCCACTTGATCTCCCATAAAGTTCATCCACCCACCTTCAATTCCGGAGGGATAGCAATATTCTATTTTATTGATTTTTTCATAGGGGATAGTCCGTTGATTATAATTCCAGTCGCGAATCATAATGCCCTTTTTTTGTATGAAAAGCTCTTGGGAATTTCCTTTGATACTCACATTTTCACCTCTATATAGATTGTATCTTCGTACGTAAATCAAAGAGTGTTAGGAATCTTCTATGCTATAGCATCTTCGGAAAAGTCCATTTCTCGGATACCGTCGTTTACAATCTCCATAATATTGTTTTTATCTATGAATGCTGTCCAGGCAGCAGGAAAGTCAGATTTTACTTCATTTCGGATATTATTGTACAGTGGCTCCATGGAGGCTTTCCACATTTCATAAGAGGCTTTCTCTATTTTTTCATCTTTCCAGCGGCTTTTTGCCGGCCGGCGGGCGTTCCGGGAACGCTGGTATTGCAATGCTTTGGCCATGAAGGTGTGGTAGCTGTCCAGGTTCTGCTCCATGTACTCCAGAAATTCTTTGTACTTCATAAGTGACCTCCTTCATTCAAAATTTTCCTCTTAGCTCTACGACACGTCCGAGTATACGGACCGGTATTTCTATGATTTCTTCATTACTGAAGAACATAGGCTTGTATGCGGGGTTGTTTGATATGAGCTCAATGCCGTCTCTGTATTTTCGCAGGCGTTTGCAGGTGGCGTCCGTTCCGTTGACGGTGGCGATCACAATGTCACCGGACTCCGCATCATCTTGCTGGCGGACGATCACGACATCTCCGCTACTGATCCGGGGCTCCATGGAATCTCCGTGGATTTTCAGTCCGAAAAAATTGCCGGTGGCGGCCATTTCCTCGGAGATTTCCTCGGTGTCTATTATATCTTCAATAGCTTCAATGGGGAGTCCCGCGGCAACGCGGCCTAAAACGGGAATGGATACTCCGGCTTTTTTGTGTTTAGTTCCTCCAGGTATAGGAATGACGTTATTGTCCCAACCCATGAGATAGGAAGGGGAGACGTTTCCAATTTTAGCGGCAGCCTCAATTTTATCAGAAGGTATGTTGGTTATGATATTATTTTCGTATTTATAGAGCGTTTGTTTTGAGACATTGATTTTATCAGCAAAGTCAACTTGACTCATGCCCAGTTGATCACGCAATAATTTGATCCGTTCGCCTACTGTCATTAATAGCCCCTCCTTTTAACTGGTAACTTAATAGTAACACAAAAATGTTATAAAATCAATAAAAAATATCTTGACAAGTTACAAAAATGTGATATGATAAATGTAACTTAAAAAGTTACTGAAAGGAGGAGCCTAACTTGATTCGGACGGATGAGCTGCGTGGAATCATTGCAAAAAATGGTCTGTCTCAATCGGATGTTGCAAAGAAAATTGGTATTACGCCAAAAACATTTTATGAAAAAATGAAAAATGGCGTATTTGGCAGCGATGAAATTGAGATTATGATTGATGAGCTTCATATTGAAGATCCACTAGATATTTTTTTTGCAAAAGAGTAACTTTAAAAGATACCAACATAATAAAAAATACAAAGAAAGGAGAGTGAGAGACTTTGAGTGAACTCCCTAGAACCGAAATCCGACAAATGAGGGAGATACTCCTTAGACAGGCGTACTTATTGGAAAAGGTATCTAAACTCGCAACAAATACTGAATTAATCAACATATCATATGTGATGGTTGAAATTGCTGACAGACTTAATAAGATGCCTAAATGGTAATAACAATCAACTGAAACTATGGCAAGAGAAAGGATGGTAAAAACGTGAGAGAGTGGTGGATTTACGAGTTGACAGTGACGGACAGGACAAACATTGTATGCTTTATCATTGTCATGCTGCTTTCAGTAATTTGTCTTTGGATTGCAAAGAAAATGAAACTTCCAATATGGAAGTTTCAAATCGGATGGATTCTGTTTATGGATGTTTTGGCAGTTCTTCTTTTAATAACCCGGTTAGCAAATGGATAACATCAGGCTGTAGTTTTTTGGCTGCGTCATAATTATTGTTTGTGATTAATTGGTAGAAATCGTCTAAAAGGGCCCAGTGTTCTGATGATACATAAGAATACACAACATGAAAGTGCTCTCCGAAAGATCTCAAAGAGTCAGTGCTTTCATCAGCCAGGCAAGCTCCGATATTGGAGATACATTTCTGAATGGTAGATATTTTTGCCAAAACGGCTTTTTCTTGAATATCTAATTTCCTGAGTTTGAGCTGATGGCGGTTGGTAAGAATGGTTGTTATGATGGGGCCTGCAATGGTGCCGGTAATGGAAATGGCTAAGGCAATCCAAGCAGCTGTTGCACTCCAATCAAGATCATTAGGAATGGGACGCATGAGAAACCTCCTTGGTATAGAAGTGATAAATGCTTTTGGATGAAGTATACCACATAAGAACGAGAAAAGCTAGCCAGATAGGAGGATGAGAACACAGTACACTGGTTGAAAATGAGGGTCAAATGGTACAAACCGTGCTGCATACATTGCCATAGAGAGAGAAAGGGGAGAGGTTCATGGAAGAAAATAAACTGGATATAAGAAAGGCGTTTGAGGCAATCGCGAAAATTATTGGCAATCGTGAAAATGTCGAAATCCAGGTCAAAGAGATCCGGAGAAAGGAAGAAGAACGGTCCGCCTGATGGCGGCCAGAAAGGACAAGCAGGGAGGAGGCGATCGTATGGATGAGAAGAAACCGCCGGTTATCCGATCCGAGTGGGAAATGATGGCTCGTCACATGGACAAGCTCCAGGGTAAAGTGGAGCGGCTGGAGCGGGATCGGGCGGTGCTGTTCTGGATGTTCGTGATAACAGCTATGGCGCTGGCCTATGTGCTGGCCAACGTGTCGGTGTG
>NZ_NFLE01000028.1 GCF_002160755.1 Lachnoclostridium sp. An14 | reverse complement strand
CTTGTTGCACTGATAGTGCATACCTGTACTTTTCTTTATGGGAAAAGTTCGGAAAATCGAGAATCTATGTGAACGACTATAAACGTCGGACGCTTGGATTCATTGACAAAAACACCAAACGATGTGAAATTTCCGAAAAAAATAAGAACCGAGGTTAGAGCGTTCCGGCCGGAGGAGGTATACGCCCTGTTGGGATGCGATGCTCCACAATGGGTCAAGGATGCGATCGTGATCGCGTTCCGGACGGGGATGCGCCCAGGTGAGATATTCGCCCTTAAATGGGGTGATATTAATTTGGATGCCGGCTACATATCCGTGCAGCGGGCGATCTCCAGGGCGTCATCAAAAGCAAAAGAAACTAAAACTCCATCAGGTACGCGCCGGATCGACATCGACAGCAAGCTAACGGCGTATTTGATGGGTATGGAGTTACGTGGTCTGTCTGAATACGTATTCCCAGGAACGCCGCAAGGTAAATATAAATACCGTATTCCGTGGAACATTGCTCAAATAATCAAGGGGATGTGCCGGGAAGTGGGAATTCCGGAACGGAATTTCTACAGTCTTAGACATACCCATGCAACGGTCCTCATGGAGTTGGGGATTCACCCCAAAATAGTCCAGGAGAGGCTGGGCCATAGTAGTATCCGGATAACAATGGATACCTACAGCCATGTGTCCCCCACCCTCCAGCGGGAGGCCGTAAACAGGTTCGAGGAGATATAGTTAATTTTGCCCCCTCTAACTTCATTAGCCGGTATGCTGCCTTAAGCCAGTCAGCCCATTGAAAATGGTGCTCTTGCCCACGTTGGGATTTCCGGCCAGGGCCACCACTGTGCGTTTTTCATCCATGAATGTCTCCCATATGAAATAGGCCTTATAGTTAGATATGCGGGGGACAGGGGCGGGGTGCGGAAAGGGGCGGCAGGGATTTCTGGGACAAAATCGTTTTTCCTTCATAAATTAATATAGAAAGAACGAAAAAGGAGAGAATCCTATGAGAGACATTTCACAGCTCTATCCCGCCCTTCAGGAAAAGCTCCGCCAGGTGCGCCAGGCCTGCGAGGAGCGGGGGCTGCCCATCGGCATCGGGGAATGTCTGCGGACGGTGGAGGAACAAAACGAGCTTTACGCCCAGGGCCGCACAAAGCCGGGCCATATCGTCACCAACGCCAAAGGCACCTCCTATTCCTCCATGCACCAGTGGGGCGTGGCCTTTGATTTTTACCGAAAGGATGGGAAAGGCGCCTACGAGGACGGGGACGGGTTTTTTGGCAAGGTGGGGGCCATCGGAAAGGAATTTGGATTGGAGTGGGGCGGTGACTGGAAGTCCATCACCGACAAGCCTCATTTTCAGCTCCCCGACTGGGGTTCCACCCCAAAAGAGCTGAAAAAGCAGTATAAAACGCCCCAGGCTTTTATGCAGACCTGGCCCGCGGGCGGCTGGCAGTTTGACGGCACCGGCTGGCTCCACCGGCGCACCGACGGCCTCTACACCCGCAACGACTGGGAGAAGATCGACGGATACTGGTACTGGTTCGACGGCGCCGGGCACGCCGTGGAGGAGAACTGGTATTCCTACAAGGGAAAATGGTACTACCTGGGCCGCGGCGGGAAAATGGTCACCGGCCTTCAGATCATCGGGGAAAAGGTGTACTATTTCTACGAGGACGGGATTATGGCCGAGGAAACGGTGACGCTGACGCCCGGGGAGGACGGGAGCCTGCGGTGACGGAGAAGAATGGGAGAAATTTCCGAAAAAAAGGGATTCCAGCGCCATGTTGGACGGTTGGAATCCCTTTTTGGGTGTCATCAGAAACCTCATTCCCCCAGCGGCCGCACAAAAATCTCCCGCGCGTTCACATACCGCAGGGCAATGACGGCATTCCGCACCAGATAGGCGCTCATGCCCCGGCGCCCCCGTTTCAGCACGCAGGAAACCGTCTCCCGGGGAGAGAATCCCAGATCCCGCAGCCGCCCAGCCATGCCGTCCTCGCTGGCGATCCACACCACCTCCGCGCTGGTTCCCGGGTCTATATCATTTAATGGAATGACCATATTGTTTCACCGTAAAGGTTCTGTTTACTTATTTATATGCGAGGTGGACGAGGAAATTGCCGCCGCAGTAGAAATGCCGCCGCAGTAGAAATGTCGCCGCCGCAGAAATTGCCGCCGCCGGGGAAATTGCCACCGCCAGTCCGCCGCAGTCTATCTGCTCCGCCTCGCGGCGCGCCGCCGCTAAGGCAGCCGCACTTCCACCTCTTTATCAATATTCAGCCGCAGCTGCCCGGTTTCTTCCTCATAGGCCACCGCGCAGTCCCGCGCCATCACCTTTACCCCGGCCTCGGCCGCCTCCCGCAGGGCCGCCCCAAACTCTGGCTGAGTGGCCATATTCGGCTCAAAATAGGAAATTCCCTTCATCTGGATCACAAACAGCACCGCCGTCTCCATCCCCTCCGCCGCCATCTGCGCCAGCTCCCGGATGTGTTTCAGCCCCCGCAGCGTAGGCGCGTCGGGAAACCGAGCCACGCCGTCCTGTTCCAGGGTCACCCCCTTTACCTCCATATATCCCTGCTGCCCGACCCGGGAAAAGGCCAGGTCAAACCGGGAATTTCCAAAGGTCACCTCCCGCCGTACCTGTTCCAGCCCCGGCTGGGTATTAAGCCACTCAAAGGCAGCCTGGTTGGGGGCCTGGGAGTCCATATTCACCAGCACATCTCCCTTCCACACCGCGATCAGGGAAAATTCCGTCTTTCTCCCAGCCGCCTTCGCCTCCGGGTGAAACTGCACCAGCACCTTCGCGCCGGGGATGAGCAGCTCCCTGCACCGTCCCGTATTTTTCACATGGCAGGTTTCCACCCTGCCGTCTATGTTCACCCGGGCCGTAAACCGGTTTGGCCGCTCCAAAAAGGTTCCCGCCCGCATCCGCTCATAAACCATATCCGTTCCTCCTTCTGTCAGTGGGGATTCACTGTTTTCCTACAAGATTCTACCGCAAAAATTCTTGTACGCCAAGGAAAAGTGTGTTAGAATTGGGGCAATTATTGAAGGAAGGAAGTGGACTGCCATGAATAGAACCTATCAGAGTACCAGAGGCGGAGAGAAAGGGCTGACCGCGTCCCAGGCGATTTTAAAGGGACTTGCCTGCGACGGCGGCCTGTTTATGCCCGATTCCATCCCCCAGCTGGACGTTCCCATGAAAACGCTGGCCGGCATGAGCTACCAGGAAATCGCCTACGAGACCATGAAATTATTCCTCACCGATTTCACCGAGGAGGAGTTAAAGGGCTGTATCGCGAAGGCTTATGACAGCAAGTTTGATACCGAGGAGATCGCCGAACTGGCGAAAGCGGACGGCGACTACTATCTGGAGCTTTATCACGGGAGCACCATCGCGTTCAAGGACATGGCGCTGTCCATCCTTCCCCACCTGATGACCGTTTCCGCGAAGAAAAACGGCGTTTCCAATGAGATCGTCATTTTAGCGGCCACCTCCGGCGACACCGGAAAGGCCGCCATGGCCGGTTTCGCCGGTGTGCCGGGCACCAGGATTGTGGTATTTTATCCCAAGGGCGGTGTCAGCCGCGTCCAGGAGCTGCAGATGGTGACCCAGAAGGGGGACAATACCGCCGTTGTGGCCATCCACGGAAACTTCGACGACGCCCAGACCGGAGTGAAACACATTTTCGGCGACAGCAGTTTCGCGGATCACCTGGAGAAGAACGGATTCCAGCTCTCCTCCGCCAACTCCATCAACATCGGCCGTTTGGTGCCCCAGGTGGCCTACTACGTGTACGCCTACGCGAAACTTCTGGAAAACGGGGAAATCGAGGACGGCGAGACCGTAAACGTGACCGTCCCCACCGGAAACTTCGGAAATATTTTGGCCGCCTACTTCGCGAAGAAAATGGGCGTACCCCTGGGCCGTCTGATCTGCGCGTCCAACGAGAATAAAGTGCTCTACGACTTCTTCTCCACCGGCGTCTACGACAGGAACCGCCCCTTTATCCTCACCAGCTCCCCGTCTATGGACATCCTGATTTCCAGCAACCTGGAGCGCCTGATCTATTTAAGCTGTGGCTGCGACACAGAGAAAACGGCCGCCCTCATGGCAAACTTATCCGGCGGCGGAAAATACGAGGTGACAGAGGAGATGCGCTCCTACATGGCCGATTTCTGGGGCGGCTTTGCCGGGGAAGGAGAGACGGCTGCCGTGATCAAATCCCTGTTTGAGAGCTGCGGTTACCTGATCGACACCCACACAGGCGTAGCTGCCGCCGTCTGCCGCCAATACAAGGAAAAAACGGGGGACAGCCATAAAATGATCATCGCCTCCACCGCCAGCCCCTTCAAATTTTCCGGCAGCGTCCTGGAGGCCATTGCCGGACCAGGGCAGGAAAAGGACGAATTCGCCATTGTGGACGAGCTGTCCCGCATATCGGGAGTGGCAGTGCCCGCCGCCGTGGAGGAGATCCGCACCGCGCCGGTGCGCCACACCAGAGAATGCGATCCGGCAGACATGGAAAAACAGGTGGCGGAATTTTTAGGCTGCCCGCTGGCGTAAGCCCCGGCGGAAAGCTTCCGGAAGGTTTCCCGTCAGCCCATTTCATAAAAATTTGTCAAAATGTGAAGGCGTGGCTGAACGGATACAATTTATTGCCCTTGTCCCCTTCTCAAACGGGGAAAAATATGTTATGATATGGGGCAGAATGTATCATACATTTCATTCATTGGAGGTGCTAAATTATGTTAGTTTCAGCAAAAGAAATGCTTGCAAAAGCAAGAGACGGCAAGTACGCCGTAGGTCAGTTCAATATCAATAACCTGGAGTGGACCAAGTCCGTTCTGCTTACCGCAGAGGAGTTAAAGTCCCCGGTTATCCTGGGCGTTTCCGAGGGCGCAGGAAAGTATATGACTGGCTTTAAGACCGTTGCTGCTATGGTAAAGGCTATGATCGAGGAGTTGGGAATCACCGTTCCCGTTGCCCTTCATCTGGATCATGGCTCCTACGAGGGCTGCTACAAGTGCATCGAGGCAGGCTTTTCCTCCATCATGTTCGACGGCTCCCACTATCCCATCGACGAGAACGTGGCAAAGACCCAGGAGCTGGTAAAGATCTGTGAGGAGAAGGGACTTTCCCTGGAGGCAGAGGTTGGCTCCATCGGCGGCGAGGAAGACGGCGTTGTCGGCCTTGGCGAGTGCGCGGATCCCGCAGAGTGCAAGATGGTTGCGGATCTGGGCGTGACCATGCTGGCTGCCGGCATCGGCAACATTCATGGAAAATATCCGGAGAACTGGCCGGGACTTCGTTTCGACGTGCTTGAGGCGATCAAGAAGGAAGTCGGGGATATGCCGTTAGTGCTTCACGGAGGCACCGGAATCCCGGAGGACATGATCAAGAAAGCCATCAGCCTTGGCGTTGCGAAGATCAACGTAAATACGGAGTGCCAGCTTTCCTTTGCAGAAGCTACGAGAAAATACATTGAGGCCGGCAAGGACTTAGAGGGCAAGGGATTCGATCCCAGAAAGCTCCTGGCTCCTGGCGCAGAGGCTATCAAGCAGACCGTAAAAGAGAAGATGGAGCTGTTTGGTTCCGTTGGAAAGGCCTGAGCTTGAGCGAGATCAGAAGGACGAAGGCGTTCTTCCCGGAAGGGGAGAACGTCTTTTCTTGAGTCATCTATGACGCAGAAACCTCCGGCGGGAGGTATGTTCCGCGCCGGCCGCCGGCAGGACCGCCATTTACAAAAATGAGAGGAAAAAAGAGGATGAGCGAACGGATAAACATTTCGGAAGTATTTGGAAAGAATGTATTTAACGAAAGCGTTATGAGAGAGCGCCTCCCCAAGAGCGTGTTCAAGAAACTGAAGGAAACCATAGAAAACGGCAAGGAGCTGGATCCGTCCATCGCGGATGTGGTGGCCCACGCCATGAAGGACTGGGCCATTGAGCGGGGCGCCACCCACTATACCCACTGGTTCCAGCCGCTGACCGGCATCACCGCGGAGAAACACGATTCCTTTATTTCCGCTCCCGGCCCCGACGGGAAGGTCATCATGGAATTTTCCGGCAAGGAGCTGATCAAAGGCGAGGCGGACGCCTCCTCCTTCCCCTCCGGCGGCCTGCGCGCCACCTTTGAGGCCAGAGGATACACCGCCTGGGACTGCACCTCCCCGGCCTTTCTGCGGGAGGACGCCATCGGCGTGACCCTCTGCATTCCCACTGCCTTCTGTTCCTACAAGGGCGAGGCCCTGGACCAGAAAACCCCCCTGCTTCGTTCCATGCAGGCCATCAACGAGCAGTCCTTAAGGATCCTGCGCCTGTTTGGAAACCACACCTCCAGCCGCGTCGTGCCCTCCGTCGGGCCGGAGCAGGAGTATTTCCTGGTAGATAAGGAAAAATATTTAAAGAGAAAAGATCTGGTTTACACCGGACGCACCCTGTTTGGGGCCATGCCGCCCAAGGGGCAGGAGCTGGATGATCACTACTACGGCGCCATCCGGGAGCGCATCGGTTCCTTCATGAACGAGGTGAACCGGGAGCTGTGGAAACTGGGCGTCACCGCCAAGACCCAGCACAACGAGGCGGCCCCGGCCCAGCACGAGCTGGCCCCCATCTACGCCCAGGTCAACCTGGCGGTGGATCACAACCAGATGATCATGGAGACCTTAAAAAAGGTAGCGGACCGTCACGGCCTCACCTGTCTCCTTCATGAGAAACCCTTTGCCGGTGTCAACGGCTCCGGAAAGCACAACAACTGGTCCCTGACCACCGATGACGGCATCAACCTGTTAAACCCCGGCGCCAGCCCCCACGACAATGTGCAGTTTCTGCTGGTGCTGGCCTGCATTTTAAAGGCGGTGGATGTTCACGCCGATCTGCTGCGGGAATCCGCCTCCGACGTTGGAAACGACTCCCGTCTGGGCGGAAACGAGGCGCCGCCGGCGATCATTTCCGTATTCCTGGGAGATCAGCTGGAGGACGTGATCAGCCAGCTCTGCGACACCGGTGAGGCCACCCACTCCAAGCAGGGCGGCACCTTAAAAACCGGCGTTGCCATGCTGCCGGATCTGGATCAGGACGTGACAGATCGGAACCGGACATCGCCCTTTGCCTTTACAAACAACAAGTTCGAGTTCCGTATGGTCGGCTCCTCCGATTCCGTTTCCCCTGCCAACGTGGTGTTAAATACCATTGTGGCTGAGGCGTTCAAGGAGGCGGCGGACGAGCTGGAGAAGGCGGATGACTTCCAGCTGGCTGTCCACGACATGATCAAAAAGCTCCTCACCGAGCACAGACGAATCATTTTCAACGGAAACGGATACTCCAAATCCTGGGTGAAGGAAGCAGCCAGAAGGGGCCTTCCCAACATTTCCTGTATGGTGGAGGCCATCCCGGCCCTCACCACGGAGAAAGCGGTAAAGCTGTTTGAAACCTTCCACGTGTATACCAAGGCGGAGCTGGAGTCCAGAGCGGAGGTAGAGTACGATTCCTACGCCAAGATCGTGCACATCGAGGCCCTGGCCATGACCAACATTGCCGGAAAACAGATTATTCCGGCTATCATCCGCTACACCGCCCGCCTGGCTGACTCCATGGCCAAGGTGCAGAGCGTCTGCCCGGAGGCGGAAATCAGCGTGCAGAGAGATCTCCTTTTGGAGGCGTCCCGCCGTTTGTCCGAGATCAAAGCGGCCCACAGCAAGCTCGTCGAGCTTCAGGACGAGTGCAAGTCCATCCGCAGCGCCAAAGAGAGAGCCATCGCCTGCCGCGAGCGCCTCGTCCCCGCCATGGAAGAACTTCGCCGCCCCGTAGACCTGCTGGAGCGCATCGTGGACAAGGATCTGTGGCCCATGCCGTCTTATGGAGACCTGCTGTTTGAGGTATAATAGACAGGAAAAAGAGATAGAGATGTAGATAACAGAAGGAGGAGACTTCCGGAGGAGGAAGGGCTCCTCTTTCTGCGTGTGGGGAGATTTTGGAAATGGAAGGTTTGCCTCATTTTGAGATTTTGTTTCATGAAACGATTTTATGAAACAGGGAGTTCACTAAATTTCCGGATTTTGTTCACTAAAATAATTTTATGAAACAAGAATTTCACTAATTTCCAAATTTTATTCACTAAAAACGATTTTAGAGAACAAGAATTTCACTAATTTCCGAATTTTGTTCACTAAAATGATTTTAGACAACAGATATTTCGCTGATTTCTTGAAAACTGTTCACTGAAATGATTTTAGTGAAGTGGGAGTTTGCTAATTTCCTGTTTTTGTTCATACAGGTTTACTTTCTTTATCTTATGAAATATAATAGAAGAAACAAAGAAAACTTTATTTCTCAAGAATTGAAAGGAGGAGTGTATATGAATTTGGCAAAAGTTTCTGCAAATGGCCAAATTACAGTTCCTGTGGAAGTCCGGCGGCAGCTTGGTTTGAAGTCCGGTGATAAAATCCTGTTTCTTCAGAACCAAAATGGGGAAATAGTCGTCAGTAACGCCTCCGCAGCGGCGATCCGAAAGGCTCAGGCTGCTTTTGCCGGAGTTTCGGAAACAATGGGGATTTCCAGCGAAGATGACATTCAGGCTCTTGTGGATGAAGTACGCTATGGAGAGGATCGGTGAAATGCGGATACTGATAGATACAAATGTTTTGTTTTCTGCATTACTCTTTCCGGGTTCAAAACCGGCAAAAGCGCTGCTTTATATCGCAGATCATTATGAAATAGTGTTGTGTGATCGAAATATCGTGGAGTTGCGGGAAATTTTGAGACGAAAAGCACCTAAATATCTGCCGGATGCAGAAGTGTTGTTTGCGGAAATGGCTTATGAATTGATTCCAGCGGTAGATCATGCGGAAAAACTGATCCGTGATGCAAAGGATCAGCCAATCCTGAATGCAGCTATTGTGGCGGATGTGGATATTATTCTCACTGGCGATAAAGACTTTTTAAGTTTGGATATGGAACATCCAAAATGTATGACGGTCGCGCAGTTTTTAGAAAGGGAAGATATAGAGGAATGATTTATCTGGTTCCGTTATTTACAAAATGGTGAGAAAAACGACGGTTCACCGGGATGTAAATAAAATCATTCTCATTTTAATAAGAAACATAAAACAGGCATATCCGCCCCAATTTCCACCTTTCAAGACACGGAATGATAAGGGATATGCCTGTTCTATTTCACTATAAAAATGTACAAAAGGAACCTTTTCTAATGCCTCACTGCAGCATCGCCCCAGGCCCCACCGGCGCGCCCGCGCCGCCGTCTGTCTGGTTAGCCGAATCCGTGCCCGCGCCGGAGGCCCCGCCTGTGCTGGCGCTGGAATCGCCTGCGTTCGTCCCGTCCGCCGCGCCGCTGCCCGTTCCGGCCTGTCCGTCAGCGGAATTTCCGGAATTTCCGTCATTTCCAGTCCCGGCGGTTCCGTCAGTCCCGGCTCCGTCCGTTCCGCCCGCCTGGGTTCCGCCGTCAGCCCCATCCGCTGCCTGGCTCAGCACGCCGTCCGCGCCGGCCTCGTAGGTCACGCCGTCCACCGTCACAGCTCGTCCGGCTGCCATGGCGCCGCCCGCTGCCGGGTCGAAGTAATAGTTCTTCCCGTCCACCGCAGTCAGTCCCGTCACCATCCTGCCGTCCGCGCCGAGATAATACCACACGTCATTTACATTCACAAGCCCGGTCTGCATGATTCCGTCGGAGCCCATATAATACCAGCTGCTGTCCAGATTCATCCATCCCGTCTGCATCACGCCCGCGCCGTTCAGATAGTACCGCGCGCCGTCTAAGTCGATCCATCCGGTCTGCATCCGTCCGCTCTGATCCATATAATACCAAGAGCCGTCCACTTCCACCCAGCCCTTCCGCATTTTCCCGTTCTCGTCAAAATAATACCAGGAGCCGTCCGTGCTGATCCATCCCGTCTGCATCACGCCGGAGCCGTTCATATAGTATTTCGCGCCGCCGTACTCAACCCATCCAGTCATCATCCGTCCGGAATCATTCAGATAGTAATGCTGTCCGCCGTCTTCCAGCCATCCGGTCTTCATCTTGCCGTCTTCCGCCAGGAAATACCAGCTGCCGTCCGGATTGATCCATCCGGATTTCCGGTCGCCGGAGGTCCCGAAGTAATACCAGGTGCCGTCAACGCTCGCCCAGCCTGTGGCCATGGCGCCCGACGGTTTCAGATAGTAGTGGGTGCCTTCAGATTCCAGCCACCCGGTCTGCATTTTGCCGTCCTCCGCCAGATAATACTGGCTGGAGCCTACGGTATTCCAGCCTGTCGCCATCACGCCCGTACCGGCAAAATAGTACCAGTCCCCATCCAGCTGCAGCCATCCGGTCTGCATCTTTCCTGTGCTTTCGTCCAGATAATACTGCTCCGAACCGGAAAGGAACCATCCTTTTTTCGTCTGCCCGTTCTCGTCGAAGAAATAGCGGGAGCCGTTGTCCTCCGCCCACGTATTCTTCTGCATGGCGTAATCCTTGTAAAAATAAGTCACCCCGTCAATGGTGCGCCAGAGCGTATCCGGAATCACTCCGGAGAAATCCTGGAACTGGAAATCAATATCCGTATTCCCTTCCACACCGGAAATGGAGCCGCTGCTGGTGGCCTGCCACATAACCGGATCCTCGTAAGCCGGTTTTCTTCCGTATCTTGCCACCCACACGTCGTAGTCGATGGCGCTTAAGTCAATTTTATTGGCCAGCCAGTTGTCATTGGCATAGACGATGGGGTAGTAGCCCGCGTCCGCGATCCGCTGGCAGAAGGCATTGATGATCTCGCTCACCTGTGCCGGTGTCAGGGTTCCCAGGGTGCCGTTGTCCTCCACATCGAAGGCCACGGGGTAGGAGATGGGATAGTCCTTGATCAGATTCAGGACGAAATCCGCCTCCTCCACCGCCATCTCCGGCGTGGTGGCGTAAGAATAAATGTACGCGCCCAGGGCGATCCCCGCCTTATGGGCGCCTTCCGCGTTCACACGGAAATAGGGATCCACATCCCCTTTATACCGCGTTCCCAGCATGACGAAGGAAACGTCGTCCGCCGCTACCGCGTTCCAGTCAATCTGCTGTTTCCAGTGGGAAACGTCAATGCCGCGGGCATATACATTTTCAATGGCCGTCCCGTCTTCCATGCGGTACACGCCGGAGCCGTCCTTATCGTAAGCCCCGTATGCCGTCATGGGAGCCAGGACCGCGGAAACGCTTAAAAGCCCGCTGAGCGCCAAAGCTGTCCAGGAATGATGTCTGTGCATAGGTTTGTCCTCCTCTGTACTCAGGCTACCGGCCCTGTGGTGGAAAACTCCGGGATTTCCCCGTCAGAGCTGGGTTTTTTGGAGTTGTAGTATTGGTAAGAGGAAGTGGTATTGCTGGAGCTGGAGGATCCCCCCGTACTTCCGCTGTTATCCGGCGGCCCGGTCACCACCGGGGTAGAGCCGGAGCTGCCGGGAGTGCCGGTTCCGGGAGAACTGGATCCAGGCGTATTGTTACTGTTCCCCGTGGAATTGGAAGGACTTCCCGTCACCACGTTGCCGCCGGAAGGCGTTCCGGTGGAAGGAGAGCCGGAGCCGTTTACCGGCGAACCGGAGGTAGGCGAGCTGCTGCCGCCGGTGTAAACGCCGTTGGAATCAAAGGAATACTGCTTTCCGTCGATGGTCACCGTCGTTCCCGCGTACATGACGCCGGTGCTGGGATCCAGGTAATAATAAGTACCGTTCAGGTTCTGCCAGCCAGTCTGCATATGGCCCACATCGTTAAAGTAGTACCACTTTCCGTCAATCTGTTTCCAGGCGATGGACATATCCCCGTTGGTGGCGTCCATGTAGTATTTGTTCCCGTTGCTGTCCGTCAGCCAGCCGGTGAGCATCTTTCCGTCCGTGTTCAGATAGTAATGCTTTCCATTGATCTGCTGCCAGCCGGTGAGCATCACGCCGGTGTTCTCATTCAGATAGTACCAGGTGCCGTCGATCTGCTGCCAGCCGAAGGCGCAGCGCCCGTCTGCCTTGAAATAGTACCAGTTGTTATTGATGGGACGCCAGCCGGTGACCATGACGCCGTCGCCTTTTACATAGTAATAGTCCTCGCCGATGTGGATCCAGCTGTTGTAAATCATGGCGCCGTAGTCGTCCTGCTTGGAATTCAGGTAGTAGTAGACCCCGTCCACCTGCTCCCAGCCCACGGCCATCTCGCCGTTGGACTTAAAGTAGTAGTATTTTCCGTTGATCTGTTTCCAGCCGGTGGTCATGCGTCCGGTGGTCAGATCCATGTAGTAGTATTTATTGTCCGTGGTGTGGATCCAGCCCTTGTAATAGGTGCCGTCGTCGTTCACATACACGTAGCTGGAGCCGTCCAGTTTCCAGGACGCGGCCTGAGCAGGGATAGCCTGGGCCAGTGTCATAAGCCCCACAAAGCCGACGCAGGCAGCCGCCAGAGGCAGTTTGTATTTCATATCCTGATTCCCCCTTATAGTAAAAATTGTATTGCTGAATGAAAAACGATGCCGGGACCGCCGGGCGCGAAACAGCCGTCCCCCGGCGCCTTTAGGTACAGTATATCACAAAGCTTCTCCCAAAAGATAACATTTTTATTACAATTTCTGTAGATTCTTCTGAACAATCCGTGAACAGTCCTTCGCGTACCGGTACATGATCAGGGTGTACTCCCCGAATTCGTCCCCCTGAGAGCTCTTATACACCGCCCAAAGGCTCCAGAGAAATCCTCCCAGAGCCATGCTGGCAAACACCACTGTCCGCTCCAATTCCTCCGGCTCCCGGTCCAAATACGCCTCCATCAGAGTTTCTGTTTCTTCTATATTATAATAGGAGTAAATGGAGCACATGGCCAGATCCATAAGCGGGTCGCACATCCCGGCGTATTCCCAGTCGATGAGCTTTGCCCGGCCGTCGGGCAGCATGAGGAAATTGTCAAAGTTGCTGTCAATGTGGGCCAGCACCTTCGGCCGCCCCAGCCCGTCCAGCCAGTCCATCAGCTCCCACATCCGCCCGCGGATTTCCCTGTAATCCTCAAAGGGAATGCCGCCGTGGTTCAGGCACAGGTTCTCGTAAAACATGATCCGCTCCCGGATATTAAAATCGTGTCCCACAGCCAGCCCCGACTGGTGGAAACGGCGCAGCAGCCCCATACACTTGGAAATGTCCTCCGGGTTGCGGGGATCCCCGTTTCTGGCCCCGTCGTAGTATTTGGCGATCTTGTAGCCCGTTTCCGGATCCAGGTAGAGGAGCCGCTCCGTAATGTCCAGATCGGCCACCACGCCGTAGACGTCAGCCTCCTGGCGGCGGTTGATGAGCATTTCCGTGCCCGGGCCGGGAACCCGGCAGATATAGGAAACGCCGCCGGCGTCAAAGAGGAAGGACTTGTTGGTCATTCCCGATTTCAGGCATTTGATATTTTGAATGTCCGACTCCGGTACCCCCAGCACCCGGGAAACCAGCTCCATGGCCTTGCTGTCGGAGTGGGTCTGATAGCGGGGGTCAAACTTCCGCAGCTCCTCCAGGTTTTCAAACTCGTAGACCTGGCCCTCCGGCTGGCAGTTGGCATACATCACCGGCGCCTCCCAGCCTTCCGGCAGAGAAACCCGGCCGTGGCGCAGACGCCGCTCCCAGTCTCCGTTTAAAATCTCCATGTAAACGTGCTCCCAGTAGAGCTGTTCCGTCCCCGGCAGCTCGTAGTAGCGCTCCAGCACCGGGAAAAACCGCTCCGAAAACTCTCTGGAGAAATAAGCCGGCCCGTACATATACCAGCAGTCCCGGCCTCCCACCTCCACGCCGGTGATCCGTCCCTTCTTATTAAAAGAGACGCACCACTCGGAGGTGTCTCCACCGGCGTGGGAGAGAGAGTACCAGGCGCCGCACTCGTGGGCGTGGTACATATTTTCCCGCAGCCAGTTGTCGGAGGAGAGGAGATACACATTCCTTCCTTTAAAGAGTTCCCTGGCGTGGTAGACGGTGGCCAGGGTGTTTTTGCAGGAATACTCCGGGTTATAGAGAAGTTTCACCTGGTATTTGTCGATCAGATACTCAAACTTTTCCTTTAAATAGCCCACCACCACGGTGATGTCCCGGATGCCCGCCTCCTGGAGCTGCCGGATCTGCCGCTCCACCATCCGTTCCCCGAATACCTCCAAAAGCCCTTTCGGCATCTCGAAGGTCAGCGGCACAAACCGGGACCCGAAACCGGCGGCCAGCACCACAGCCCCGTCCACCCGGTAGGTGTTCAAAAACTCCGTTCCCTGTTCCGTGAGGGAATAGGCCTTCCCATTCTCCTGTTCCACATAGCCCAGCGCCATACATTCCTTGATCAGGTTGTTTACTGTCCCCAGGGAAAGCATCAGTTTCTGTCCGATTTCCCGCTGGGTCATATGGGGATTTTCCCAAATGCTCCTGCATATCAGTCCGTGACGATCCATAAAAAGTCCTCCGTTTGGCTGTTTTTAATGAATGTTCAAAAACAGAATTTACTCAAAAGATATGAACATTATACCACGCCTCCCCCCATTTTCAAGGCCAAATTCCAGGATTGTACTCGAATCTGTACAATTTTCGTAAAAAACAGCGACTTCGTAATAATTACGTAAGAAAAACCACAGATAAAAGTTATGGTATTTTTAAAAGAAATGTACTATACTGTGTTTGTGATGAGGAGGTCACCTCCTTAGAGCAGGATTACAAAAAATTTTTGTTGTACCTTGACAAAAAAAGTATTGCTAATTTTCGCTTTAAGAAGTATAATGACCTCGTAGTGCAATTAAGAATTTCGAACAAAGAATTTCAAAAAAGGAAAAAGGAGAGTGCATTCATTATGAGAAAGCAGACTAAATTAGTTGCAGTATTATCTGCATCTGCCCTGTTAGCTCTTGGTGCATCCATGACTTCCTTCGCAGCTACTGGCTGGACCGAGGAGAATGGTACATGGGTATACTATGATAACGATGGCTATCAGGTAACTGACACTTGGAAGAAATCTGGAAACTACTGGTTCTGGTTAAACAGCGACGGCGAGATGGCTACCAACGAGCTTGTTGAGGACGACGGCGACTACTACTATGTAGACAGCAACGGCGCTATGGTTACCAACAGATGGATCCAGTTAGAGAATGACGACGCTGACGAGGATGATTCCGAGTACGTATGGTACTACTTCCAGAACAATGGTAAGGCTTACACCGCTTCTGAGGGCGACAGCGTATCCTTTAAGACCATCAATGGCAAGAAGTACACCTTCGATGACGAGGGAAAAATGCTCTGGGGCTGGGTTGATCAGAACGGCGACAGAGTAACTGATGAGGCTGATTGGGCAACTGGCCTGTACTACTGTGGAACCGCTGATGACGGTGCTCAGGTAACTGGATGGGCTAAGCTGCACGTATTAGATGAGAGCGTTGAGGAGAGATTCAACGACAGAGAGGATGAGGAGGAGCAGGATTACTGGTTCTACTTCAACTCCAATGGTAAGAAAGTATATGCTACTGCAGATAACATTAACGATGGCGTATATGTAACCAAGACCATTAATGGTCACAAGTATGCATTTGATGATGCTGGTGTAATGATGTTCGAGTGGACGGATGAGTTCGCCACCACTACTGAGGACTCTACTGCTACCGCTTCTACATGGCAGTACTACAATGACCGTGAGGCTGGTAACAGAGCTAAGGGCTGGTTCTATGAGATCCCGGCTGAGAAACTTGATGGCAGTGCATACGACGATGCAGAGGCGAAGTGGTTCTACTCCAAGAACGATGGTACTCTGTATGCTAACGTAATCAAGACCATCAACGGCAAGAAGTATGCTTTCAACGATAAAGGCGAGATGCTGAGCGGCCTGCAGGCTATTAAGTTTGATTCTGCTGGCAACATGATTGAGAGCTACAAGGTCGATGAGGAATCCGAGCTTGATAAGTATGTAGATGAGAATTCCGGCAGATACGCTGGCTCCGCGTGGGATATTTACTACTTCGGCGATAGCGCAGATGGTGCTATGAAACTGAGCAGCCAGAACGTAGAGATTGATGGTGAGGTTTATAACTTCTACTTCATGAAGACTGGTGAGAACAAGGGTAAGGGCTTTGGATCTGATAGAGTATACGAGGAGTATAAGCTGTCTAACGGAGCAAATGGCGGAAATGGCCTGTACGTAGAGAAGTCTCGCGTATATGATGACAAGGCTGTTTATACGAATGGCTTAAAGGTAACTGCTGACAGCGATCTGAGATATCAGGCTGTTGATGTTGAGACGGGTAAGACCTACAAGAGAAGCGACTTGAAGGGTGCAGCAACTAATAATAATCTTGTTCTGATCAACGCTTCTGGTTCTATCATGAAGAATAAGTCCAGCGTTAAGGATGGCGATGATTGGTACTACAGCACCAATAAGTATGGCGTAGTAACTGCAATTGCTTCCGATAAGGATTACCTTGATCCGAAGGATGAGAATCACGACAAGTGCATCTACACCAACACCATTGAGGACTAATTACTAGTTCACAGTTTTAGGAAAATGAAATTCTAATTGCCGAGCGGGTGGGGAATCTCCCCACCCGTTTTTATGAAAGGAGATACATACGTGAAGAAACACGGAAAGCTGTTGACAGAATGTCTTATGGTAGGCGGCTTTTGTATGACCATGGCTTTTTCTTCATTTGCAGAAGTACCGGATGAAGAAATGGTGGGATGGATTGAGACAGACGATGGCTGGATGTACTACGATGAAGACAGTTACCCTGTTACAAATGAATGGAAAAAAAGCGGCGATAATTGGTTTTATCTGGATGAGGATGGCTACGTTGTTTATGATCAGATCATTGAACATGAAGATTACATCTATTATGCCAATGAAGATGGAGCTATGGTAAAGAACCAATGGGTACAGCGGGCAAACGAGGATAATGATACTGCTGATGAGAAGAATGCCGCTGTAGATGTATGGTACTATTTCCAGAATAATGGCAGAGCTTATGTCGCTGGTGACAATGGGACATCCTTTAAAACAATTAACGGCGAAAAGTATGCGTTTGATTCTGATGGACGTATGCTTTGGGGCTGGGTGAATGATGTATCAGAAATGTGCAACGAAGATTATGACTGGCAGACAGCTATGTATTATTGTGGGGCTGAGAATGACGGTGCCAGAAAATCTGGATGGCAGCTCATTGATGTAGAAGAAAACAGAGAGAATCTGGCTAAAAATAAAGATAATGATAGCGTTATGTACTACTATTTCTATTTTAGAGAGAATGGAAAGAGAGTACAGGATACAACGAGAACCATTAATGGTCAGAAGTATTCTTTTGATGAATACGGAGCCATGGACTATGAATGGACGATGGCGACGGATTCCATAGCCAGCCTTTCTACTGCGACTGCATCTGTATACCAGTTCTTTAATTACGAGGATTATGGTAATCGTGTAAGTGGATGGTTCTATACAATCCCGTCTGAGGATATGCATAAGCAGGATCATGATGATGAGATTGAGCATTGGTATTATGCTACAGGAGGCGGAAACTTAATTACTGGCCAGTTTAAAACGATTGATGGGAAAAAATATGCGTTTAATCAGTATGGTGAAATGCTTTATGGACTCCAGGCAATCAGATTAAATGACAGTGATCCGACGATTATTGAAGATAGCTATTTAATTGATGATGAATCTGAGTTGGATGCTTACCTGGCGAGAGAAACTAATTATTCCGGTGACTACGGAACATTTAATTTTGATGGAACCCTGTTATATTATTTTGGCGAAGATAGCGACGACGGAGCCATGAAGACAGGAAAGATGAAATTGGAGTTTGCAGGAGATACATATAACTACTATTTCATCAAAACGGGATCCTACAAGGGAGCGGCTTTCGGCTCACTTGAAAAGGTAGAAGGAACTTACAAGGAAACCGAAGATGGAGAGTACGTATTCATTGATGATGAAAAGTACATTTATCGTGAAGGCCGCAGGATGGAAGCGGAAGATGATGTGAAGTATGAGCCATTCGATGCTTGGGGTGAGAAACCGGAAAGCATGGATGATACCACAAATGGTAGCTACTATCTGGTAAATACCGCCGGTAGCATTCAGAAGAAGAAAGAAAATCTGAAAGACCGCGATGGCTACTACTACTGCACCGATGCTAAGGGAGTCATTACATACCGTGGCGACGAAAAGTGTCAGAACCACAGCGACACCGAGCAGCATTCCTAATTAAAACACTATCAAAAACTCCGGCACACTGCCGGCAAAAACGGAGGGCGACCTCCCAAGCAAACCGCTTGGGAGGTCGCCCTCCGTTTTGCTGTCAACTCAGCAGAACCCGCCATCTCATCCTGCCGGCCGCCTCAATGCGTTGTCCTGAAACCGAAAGTAGTCCGGGCGGTGGCGGGATTGGGTGAATTCGAACATGACGCCGTCGCTGTTGTAGGTGTGGCTGGTGATTACCGCCAGGCAGTTGTAGTCGTTTACATCCAGCTCCAGGTATTTTTCGTCGATCTGGGTGATCTTTTCCACGGTCATCACCCGCTTGCTGTTGACGATGGTCATGTGGAGGCTGTTTTCCAGGTACTCGTAGATGGAGCTGGCGGCGATCTCCGGCGTCAGGCCGGGGGCGGCGCTCTTTAAAAAATAGTTGTGGTTTAAGATCAGCGGCTTTCCGTCCAGGGAGTGGACGCGCTGGATGTAGTAAAGCTCCGCGCCCACTGGAAACCCGGTGCGCTGGGACACACGTTCGTCGGCGGTGAGCTCGATAAACTGGAGAATCCTGGTGGTTCCCACCTTGCGGTTGCGGATGGAGGACTCCTTAAAGCTCTCGATGCCGCCGATGGTGTAGGAGGTCTGGTCCACGGGAATGAAAATATTGCGCACGCCCTTGCCCTGGATGGTCTGGACGTAGCCGTCAGTGACCAGGCGGGAGATGGCCCGCCGCAGGGTGTTGCGGGAACAGCCGTATATGGGAATCAGGGAGTTTTCCGATGGCAGCAGCTCTCCCTGCGGAAATTCCCCCGATTCAATCTTTAATTTCAGGTCTTTATAAATCGTCTCATATTTACTCTTAGGCATAAATGGTTTCCTCGCAATTTGCACAAAATAAAAATGGAAAAACTTGTTTAAACATCTGTGATTATTATATCGGTACAGGGGAAAAAAGTCAAGAAAAAGCCTTGACTTGTTTAAACAAGTGTGCTATTCTAAAGCTGTTCAAACAAGTTCGTGAATGGAGGAGGCACTATCATGGCGAAGTATCAAAATGAAGTTCGGGAGCTGCTGGACGCCATCGGCGGAAAGGCAAATATCTCCGCAGTTTCCCATTGTATGACCAGAATGCGTTTTGTACTGGCAGACGAGAAGAAGGCAGACGTAAAGGCGATTGAAGGCATCAAGTGCGTCAAGGGAACCTTTACCCAGGCCGGACAGTTTCAGGTGATCATCGGAAACGACGTTTCCACATTTTTCAATGAGTTTACCGCTTACGCCGGTGTAGAGGGCGTGAGCAAGGACGCGGCCAAGCAGGCGGCCAAGGGCAATCAGACCTGGATTCAGAGGCTTATGAGCAACTTAGGCGAGATTTTCGCCCCCATCATCCCGGCCTTAATCTGCGGCGGTCTTGTGCTGGGATTTCGGAACATCATCGACAGCATCGCGTTCTTTGAGAACGGCACCATGACTCTGGTGCAGATTTCCCAGTTCTGGGCCGGTGTGGACAGTTTCCTGTGGCTCATCGGTGAGGCGGTGTTCTGGCTGCTGCCTGTAGGCATTGTGTGGTCCATCACAAAGAAGATGGGCACCACCCAGATTCTCGGTATCATCCTGGGACTGACCCTGGTGTCCTCCCAGCTGCTCAACGGCTTTAACGTAGCCACCACCCCGGCAGACCAGATCCCCGTATGGGATTTCGGATTCGCTCAGGTGAGAATGATTGGTTACCAGGGCCAGGTGATCGCGGCGATGATGGCCGGTTTTGTGCTGGTGTACCTGGAGAAATTCTTCCGGAAACACTGCCCGGCAGTGATCAGCATGATCGTGGTGCCCTTCTGCTCCTTAGTACCGGCAGTGTTCGTGGCCCACATGGTAGTAGGCCCCATCGGCTGGGCCATCGGCAACGCCATCGGTGACGTGGTGTACGCGGGCCTGACTTCCAATATCCGTTTTGTATTCGCAGGCATCTTCGGCCTGTGCTACGCTCCCATCGTAATGACGGGACTTCACCACATGACCAACGCCATCGACTCCCAGCTGGTGACAGCTACGGGCGGCACCATGCTGTGGCCTATGATCGCCCTCAGCAACATCGCCCAGGGTTCCAGCGTACTGGCCATGAGCGTATTGCAGAAGAAAAATGACAGAGCCCAGCAGGTAAACGTACCGGCCCTTATTTCCTGTTACTTAGGCGTTACGGAGCCGGCCCTGTTCGGTGTAAACTTAAAATACGGTTTCCCGCTGGTGTGCGGCATGATCGGTTCCGGATGCGCGGCCCTGATCTCCGTGGGATTCGGCGTACAGGCCACCAGCATCGGCGTAGGCGGACTTCCGGGAATCCTTTCCATCTTCCCGCAGTTCTGGGGCATTTTCCTGATCGCCATGGTGACGGCCATCGTGATCCCCTTCGTGCTCACCTACATTGTGGGCAGCAAAAAGCTGACGGCAGAGGACCGGCTGGGCGAGGTCAAAGCGGAGGAGAGCAGTCCCGCCGCTGAGGCAGAGGGTGTGACAGAGATCACCGGCGCGGCCGGAAATGAGGCGAAGGCAGAGTGCGCCGGCGGCGCGGGTACCTTAAAGGCGTTCTTAAGCGGAACGGCAGTACCGTTGGAGAAGGTTCCGGATGAAGTGTTCTCTCAGCACATCATGGGAGACGGCATGGCCATCGAGCCCACGGACAACACCGTAGTGGCCCCGGCGGACGCTGAGGTGACCGTAGTGATGGAGGACTCCCGCCACGCCTGCGGCCTGACCCTGGCAAACGGCATGGAGCTGCTGATCCACGTAGGCATTGACACCGTAAATATGCAGGGCGACGGCTTTGAGATGTTTGTAAAACAGGGAGATAAGGTGCACTGCGGCCAGCCCCTGCTCCGGTTTGACCCGGAAAAGATCAAGGCGGCAGGATACCCCACCATCACCGTATTTGTGGTGACGGACGAAGGAAAGGCAAAGAATGTCACCTTTGCCACCGGCGAGGACGTGAAGGCCGGCGAGACGGACATTGTGCGGTTTGAGTAAGAAACAGGAGGCATTTATTATGGCAGATTTCAGAAAGAGCGTTGTATATCAGATTTATCCCAAGTCCTTTTACGATACCAACGGAGACGGGCTGGGAGATTTAAAGGGCGTGACGGCCAAGCTGGACTACATCAAGGAGCTGGGAGCCGATTACATCTGGATGACGCCGTTTTTCGTATCCCCCCAGAAGGATAACGGCTACGACGTAGAGGACTACTACAACATTGATCCCCGCTACGGCACCATGGAGGACTTTGAGGAGCTGGCGGCGGAGGCGTCCAAACGGGGCATCAAGCTGATGTTAGACATGGTGTTTAACCACACCTCCGACCGCAACCAGTGGTTCCAGAAGGCCCTGGCGGGAGATGAGAAGTATAAAAATTTCTACATCTGGAAAAAGGGCAAAGGGCCGGGCGTGCCCCCCACCAACTGGGAGAGCAAGTTCGGCGGAAACGCCTGGCAGTACGTGGAGAAGTTCGACGAGTATTACCTGCACTTGTTCGACGTCTCCCAGCCGGATTTGAACTGGGACAACGAGGAAGTGCGGGAGGAGGTCCGCAAGGTCGTCCGTTTCTGGATGAGCAAGGGCGTAAAGGGATTCCGGTTCGACGTGGTGAACCTAATCAGCAAAGGCGATTTTGAGGACGATTTTGAGGGCGATGGCCGCCGGTTCTACACCGACGGGCCCAACATCCACAAGTATCTCCAGGAGTTAAACCGGGAGACCTTTGGAACGGACGCGGAATTTGTCACCGTGGGCGAGATGTCCAGCACCTCCATGGAGAACTGCTACCGCTACGCCTCCGAGGACGGCAAGGAGCTGTCCATGGTGTTCAGTTTCCACCACCTGAAGGTGGACTTTATGGGAAATGAGAAATGGGTGCTGGTGCCCTACGATTTCCAGAAACTGAAAGACATCCTGTTCTCCTGGCAGAAGGGCATGGCGGAGCACCACGCCTGGAACGCGGTGTTCTGGTGCAACCACGACCAGCCGAGAGTGGTATCCCGCTTTGGCAGCGAGGGCAAATACTGGAAAGAGTCCGCGAAAATGCTGGGCACGGTGATCCACTGTCTCCGGGGCACGCCCTACATCTACCAGGGCGAGGAGCTGGGCATGACGAATCCTGGCTTTACGGATATTTCCCAGTACCGGGACGTGGAGAGCAAGAACCATTTCCGCATCCTTCAGGAAAAGGGCTTGACGGAGCAGGACGCCTACCGGATCCTTCAGGTGCACTCCAGGGACAACAGCCGCACCCCCATGCAGTGGGACGGCGGCGCAAACGGCGGCTTTACTACTGGCGAGCCGTGGATGGAGGTCACGAAGAACAGTTCCTACATCAACGCCCAGGCGGAGCTGGCGGACGAGGATTCCGTGTTCCACTACTACCGGAAACTGGTGCAGCTGAGAAAAGACTACGACGTGGTGGCCTACGGCGATTTTGAGGCCCTGGCGGAGCGCCATCCCCAGGTGTTCGCTTACCGCAGGACCTACGGCGGCGAGGAGCTTTTGGTGGTGAATAACTTCTACGGCAGGGAGACGGTCTGGGAGTCCGGGCTGGACACCGCTGGCTTTGAAAAGCTCCTTGGAAACTACGAGGGCGGCTGCCCGGCAGACGGGAAATTTGAGCTGCGGCCCTTCGAGACCATGGTGCTGTACCGGAAAAAGTAAGGCCACTGGTCATTTCGTTGAAAAATGGTAATAATTTTTATTCATAACGTATATTGAAAATAATTTTCTTCATGCTATAATGAGGGTAACAGAGGCGGACGGCAGCAACGGAAGGTACGGCCGTCCGCCTTCTGAGGTTGGTCCCGGAGGCGGGGCCCCTTATTATGAAAGGAGAGGTGTTAGTTATGGATAAGCAGGAGCTTTTGAGCAAGATCCGCGGGCAGATGATCATTTCCTGCCAGGCGGTGGAGGGAGAGCCGCTGTACGTGGAGGAGAAGTCGGTGATGTACCTGATGGCGAGGGCGGCAAAGCAGGCCGGCACCCCGGCGATCCGCACCAGCAGCATCCGGGACGTCATTGCCATCAAGGAGGAGACGGGCCTTCCGGTGATCGGACTGGTGAAGATTCAGTATCCGGGCTATGAGGGCTACATCACCCCCACCATGAAAGAGGTGGATGACCTGGTGGCCGCCGGTTCTGACGTGGTGGCTTTGGACTGCACCATGAGAAAGCGGGGCGACGGAAAGACCATCAACCAGTTTATCGAGGAGATCCGCGCCAAGTATCCGGACATCGTCCTGATGGCGGACATTTCCAACTATGAGGAGGGCGTAAACGCCTGGAAGTGCGGCGTGGACATCGTCGGCACCACCATGAGCGGCTACACCGACTACACGCCGAAGTTAGACCAGCCGGACTATGAGCTTATGAGACGGCTGTCCGCTGACCTGGACATCCCGGTGATCGGCGAGGGCAAAATCCACACGCCGGAGCAGGCTGTGGAGGCATTAAAGACCGGCGTCTGGGCCATCGTGGTGGGCGGAGCCATCACCCGGCCGCTGGAGATCGCCAACCGGTTTATGGCTGCCATCAAGGCCTCTGAGGGAGGAGCTCAATGAGGATCGCCGTTTTAGACATCGGCGGAACGTCCATCAAATCCGGCATCTGGGACGGGGAAACCCTCTCGGAGCTTATGGAGCGTGACACCAACGCCTGGGAGGGCGGAGCGCGGCTCATGGAGCGGGCGGCAGAAATCCTGGAGGAGTATGCCCCCTTTGACGCCATCGGCATCAGCACCGCCGGCCAGGTGGACACGGAAAGAGGGACGATTTACTACGCCAACGACAACATTCCCGGCTACACGGGAACGGAGGTGCGGAAACTCCTGGAGGACCGGTTTCACGTGCCGGTGACGGTGGAGAACGACGTAAACGCCGCAGCCCTTGGGGAAGGGAAATTCGGCGCCGGAGTGGGGGCGGAGGATTTTCTCTGCCTGACCTACGGCACCGGCGTAGGCGGCGCCATCGTGATCGGAGGAGAGGTCTGCACCGGCAGCAGCTGGTCTGCCGGCAGCTTTGGGGGGATTGTGATCCATCCGGAGCAGATCGACCCGCAGGTGGAGTTCAGCGGCTGCTATGAAAAATGCGCCTCTGCCACGGCCCTGGTAAAACGGGCCATGGAGGTGGATCCGGAGCTGAAAAACGGCCGGGCGGTGTTCGCGGCGTTTTCCAGGCCGGAGGTGCGCCAGGTGGTGGACGGCTGGATCGGGGAGATCGTGTACGGTCTGATCACCCTGGTTCACGTGTTCAACCCGGCGCGGATCGTGCTGGGGGGCGGCGTGATGGCCCAGCCCTACGTGCTGGAGCAGGTGCGGGAGCGCCTGGCGGCGGGGATTTCCCCCGGCTTTCGCGGCGTGGAGATCGTGACGGCCAAGCTGGGAAACCAGGCCGGCCTCATGGGGGCTGCCTACCAGGCGGTTTCAAAGCTGAAGGGATGACGGCAGGCGGGGAGTACCTGTCCGGCCGGAAATGAAAATACATAAAGGGGATGGCGGGGCGGAGGCCCTGCTGGTGAGTATAGGGATATAGAAACGGGAGAGGCCCAGGCTGGCGGTTCAGTCTGGGCCTCTCCCGCGTTTTTAGCTGAAAATGTGAGAAACCTGCGTGTTTCGCGGTGAAACTTTTATCGTGGCAAAACTTCTCCCGTGTCAAAATTCCCCCCGCCCCTACAGCAGTTTCCGCGCCGTGGCCTGGGCCGTGATTTCCTGGGCGGCCTCGCAGGCCTCGCTGTTTTCCCGGCAGTAGGCGTGGAATAGGTAGTCGATAATGAACATCTGGCCGATTTTAGCGGCGATGGAGCCGGATTGAAGGGGGCTTTCCGTGGAGCCGCAGAGCAGGACCACGTCGGAGAGGGAGGCTGCCGGGGAGTTGTAGAACCTGGTGATGAGAATGACAGAGGCGCCGCCTTTCTTAGCGGGACGGAGGACATCCAGCATATCCCTGGTGCTGCCGGAGTAGGAGAAAAAGAGGATCACGTCCTCGGACTGGCACAGGGCGGCCGCGGTGGCCTGCATATGGGAGTCCTCAATGTGGATGAATTTGGAGGCGGCGGTGGAAAAGCGGGCCCACGCCTCCATGGCGGTGACGTTGCTGCCGCCCTGGCCGAAACAGAATACCCGTCTGGCTTTCGTGAGGAGATCCACCGCCCGTTTGGTGTTTTCCGGATTCATCAGCTCCAGCGTTTCGCTGAGGGCCGCCACGTCCATCTGGTAGAGGTTCCGGCAGACGGATTCCAGCCCGTCTTCTTTGACCTCCCCGCCGTTTTCCGACGCGTTTCCCGCCTCCCCGCGGCCCGCCTGGGCCAGAGCCAGGGCCAGTTTCAGCTCGTTGTAGCCGGCCAGCCCCAGGGTGCGGCAAAACCGGGTGATGGTGGCCTCCGACACCCCCGCCGCCTCTGCCAGGGAGGTGATGGACATATATTGGACGGAGGAACGGTTGTTGAAAATGTAGTCGGACAGTTTCTTGGCGGATCGGGTCATAGAACTGTAGCTGCTGGAAATGGAATCTAATATGGTATTCTGCATGGTAAACCTTCTTTCTGATCGTTTCCTTCTATATGATATTAGGAAAAAGGCGTTTCCCCTTGTCTTTCGTGTCTTTCATATAAAATTCGATCCGGTCTGGTATTTCTTTTATTATAATGGATATTTTTCACAAACACAACTAACTTGTCATTAGAAGAAAAAATTTTTCATATATTATAGAACTTATTCACAGGGTGGACAGGGCTTAAAATCGGGCATTAAGGTCAAAAAATGTCGCAAAATCGGAGATAAAACAGGTGTCTTGTGCAATCTGCACTAAAAATAAAAATATTTTCATAAATATGACACATTGAAAATTATTACCAGAAATAGTATATTGGACATAACAAGAAGGGGCAAGAAGAAACCCCAAATAGAAGGAGGATGCAATATGAAAAAAATGTTAGCATTACTGCTGGCGACCACTCTGACGGCTGCCTCGCTTGCGGGCTGCGGCGGTGGCGGAGAGACTTCCGGAGATGCCACGAATGCCGCGACGGAGGCGGCTGCAAGCGGAGAGACCGCTGCTCCGGTGGCATCAGACGGTTCCTTAAAGCTGGCGGTGACCACCGGTGACGGTTCCACCACCGACGACAGGATCCCGACCCCCTGGTACAACCGGATTCTGGCGACGAACCTGATGTACCGCGGCCTGTTCCTGGCTGACAGCACTCTGACCGAGGTAGAGCCGGATATGGCTGAGAGCTATGAGGTGAGCGAGGACGGACTGGTATACACCATCACCTTAAAAGACGGCCTGAAATGGTCCGACGGCGAGCCGATCACCGTAGACGACGTACAGTGGTCCATCGAGACGGCTCTGGAGGCTGCTCAGATCAACTCCATCTACACCGCGGCGTTTAAGACGATTTCTTCCATCGCCACGGATGGCAACACCATCACCCTGACCCTGTCCGAGCCGTACGCGGCCATGCTGGACGTGCTGGCACAGTTCGCGATCCTGCCGAAACACTCCCTGGAGAACGCGGATCCGCTGAAACTGGAGTCTGACACCTTCTGGACCGCTCCCGTAACCTCCGGAATGTACGCTCTGGACGAGCTGAACGTAGGAAACTACTTCACCTTAAAGGTAAACGAGAACTACGAGGGCGAGGCTCCGAAGATCGAGAAGGTGACCTGCTACTTCGTATCTGATTATGTGACCGCAGCTCAGGCCGGCAACACCGACTACGTGTACGGCAACGCCGCTGACCTGGTAGAGGCCCTGCAGAACATGAGCAACTTCAACGCTCACGAGGTTGACGTGCTGTTCTACAAGTACTTCATCTTCAACATGAAGGGCATCGACGGAAACGAGAACCCGGCTATGCAGAATGTTGAGGTTCGTAAGGCCATCATCGAGGCCATTGACAGAGCTACTCTGGCAACCCTGTATCCGACGGCAAACGTGCTCAACAGCGGCGTTCCGAACTACGATCCGGCTTACAACGGCTTTGAGTACACCTTCGACGCAGAGAAGGCAAAAGCTGACATCGCAGCCTCCGGCTACGATATGAGCCGCACCTTAAAGATCTGCTACTACAACAACGACCAGACCACCATCGACCTGATCAACACCGTGGTTTACTACCTGCAGCAGGCCGGCCTGACAGTTGAGGCAACCCTTTCCAACGACGGTACGACGGACCTGTTCACCACCAGAGACTACGATCTTGGTTTCAAGGGCAAGAGCGCATTCTCCATCGACGAGTGGTACACAGAGTACATGAGCACGGACGGCCTGTTCGCCAACATCTTCGGCGGCGACACCTCCTTCGACGCTCTGGTAGCAGATCTCTCCAAGGCTGTTACGGAGGAAGACCGCAACGCGGTTCTGACCGAGCTCCAGGCGCTTGAGCAGGAGAAGGTTTACAAGGTACCGGTATTCACCGTTGGAACCTATGTATTCACCAGCAATAGAGTGAACATCCCTGAGGGAGTGGAGTTCTGCAATCCCCTTTATATGTGCGACCTGGATTTCGAGAACTGGGAGCTTGCACAGTAACTGAGAACGGTAGAATTTCAGGCGGCATTCCTCATGCCGCCTGAATTTATGAAAAGAATGGAGAGATCGTATGCTGAAATTCATCATTAAAAAGCTGCTCATGATGATTCCCATGCTGCTGCTTATCAGCTTTATCGTGTACTTCGGGCTTCAGCTGACCGGCATTGATCCGATCAACTTCATGGTCAGCCCGGAAATGCTTTCCGCAAACAAGGAGAACGTCGAGGCCTTAAGAGAGTCCTTAGGCTTAAATGATCCGCTGATCATCCAGTACTTCCGCTGGCTGGGCAACTGCCTCCGCGGCGATCTGGGATATTCCTTCGACGGATCCTCTATCGCGTCCATCATTAAAGTCCGCCTGCCCTATACCTTTGAGCTGGCTGGATACTCCTTAGTCCTGTCCGCCATCATCGGTATCGGCATCGGTATCATTTCCGCAGTGCGGCAGAACGGCGTCATCGACTACGTAGGCCGTGTGCTGGCAGTGCTTGGTCAGGCGGTTCCCCAGTTCCTGGTAGGCATTATCCTGATCCAGGTATTCTCCATCAAGCTGGGCTGGTTCCCGTCTGCAAACCGTGTGAGCCCCGATGCCACAAACGCCTTCGTGGACGCCTTCCAGCACCTGTTTTTGCCGGTGCTGACCTTGACCATCGGCATGGTTGCCGTGCTGATGCGTTACGCCAGAAACACCATGCTGGACGTTTTAAACAGCGACTACATCAAGACGGCCCGTTCCAAGGGAATCCCGGAGTGGAAGGTGTATTTAAAGCACGGTTTCCGCAACGCCATGAAACCGGTTCTGGTTATCCTGGTATTCCGTATTCCCATGCTGGTAGGCGGTTCCGTGGTTATTGAGAGCGTATTTTCCTATCCGGGCATCGGCCTGACCATGACCAACGCCATCGTGTCCGGTGACTATCCCATCGTGCTGGTCACCACCCTGATCATCGCGGCGGCGATGTTGATCTGTTCCTTCATGGTAGACGTGTTCAACGCCCTGTTAGATCCGCGGGTGCGTCTGGGCGAGTGATGAAAGGAGGAGTACATATATGAGCAATCCTGCAACGACAAGTATTAAAGAGCAGAATAAGAGCGCGGCCTCCTCTCTGTTCCGGCGGAATGTGCGCAAGTTTATGAACAACAAGCTGGCCCTTCTGGGGCTGGTGGTCGTGGTGGCCATCACCATCGCCTGTGTAATCGGCTTTATCGCCGGGGTGGATTTTAACACTCCCGTGCTTCCCGATATGAAGAAACCGCCGAGCTCCGTCCATCTGTTCGGAACGGACACCATCGGCCGTGACCTGTTCGCCAGAGTGCTGGTGGGCGGCTGCTATTCCATCCTCATCGGCGTGTTCTGCGCGGTGATGAGCTCTGTGATCGGCGCGGCTCTCGGCGCGGTGGCCGGATACTTCGGAGGAAAGACGGACACCTTCCTGATCCGTGTATCCGAGGTGTTCCAGGCATTCCCCCAGCTGGTGCTGGTTATGATGTTAGTTGCCATTGTAAACAAGAGAGGACTGGGAAACCTGCTGTTCATCTTCGTGTTTACCGGCTGGATGACCACCTTCCGTATGGTGCGCAATGAGTTTATGAGTATCAAGGGCGAGACCTACGTAAAGGTCTGCGAGGCCTTTGGAATGAGCAAGAACAACATCATGTTCAAGCAGATTCTTCCCAACGTAATGAGCCCGATCATCGTGTCCACAACCACGAACGTGGCCTTCTTCATTCTCCAGGAGGCGTCCCTTTCCTTCATCGGCCTGGGCGTCGCGGATACCACTCCCACCTGGGGCAACATCTTAAATGCTGCGAAATCCGTATCCGTGGTAACGAACCAGTGGTGGATCTGGCTGTTCCCCGGACTGGCGATCACCCTGTTTGTACTGGCGATCAACTTCTTAGGCGACGGCCTGCGCGATGTGCTGGATGCCAAGCAGCAGTAAGGAGGAAACCATGGATAGTAAAGAGATCATTTTAAATGTTGAAAAGCTGAATACCACATTTATTTCCGATAAGAAAAAGATCCGCATCGTAAAGGACGTTTCCTTCCAGTTAAAGAGAGGAAAGACTCTGGCGGTGGTAGGAGAGTCCGGCTGCGGAAAGAGCGTGACCATGAACTCCATCATGCGCTTTACCGGCAAGAACGCCATCGTAGAGGCGAAGAATATCCAGTACAACGCCTTAAAGGACGGAAAAGTCGAGGAGCACCACTTAGAGAGCATCAAGGAGCCCAACGGCCCGGAGATGCGCGCCTTAAGAGGCCCGGACCTTTCCATGGTGTTCCAGGATCCCATGTCCAGCTTAAACCCCGTTTACAAGGTGGGTGACCAGGTGGCGGAGGGACTGCTCCAGCACAACAAGGGCATGACGAAACAGCAGGCCAGGGAGAAGGTCCTGGAGATGTTCCGGAAGCTGGGAATTCCGGATCCGGAGGAGCGGATCGACTGCTATCCCCACCAGTTCTCCGGCGGTATGAAACAGAGAGTGGTGATCGCCATCGCCATGATCTGCAACCCGGAGCTGATCATCTGCGACGAGCCCACCACCGCCCTGGACGTGACCATCCAGGCCCAGATCATGGAGCTTTTAAAGGATCTGCAGGTAAACGACGGCAAGTCCATCATCCTCATCACCCACAACATGGGCCTGGTGGCGGAGATGGCGGACGAGGTGTGCGTCATGTACATGGGCCGCGTGGTGGAGTTTGGAACTCTGGAGGACGTGTTTGACCGCACCAGCCATCCCTACACCAAGGCGCTGCTGCGCAGTGTGCCGGTGCTGGGCCTGGCAGACGGCCAGAAACTGGAGACCATTCCGGGCGCTACGCCGAACCCGGCAGACTTAAAGGAAGGCTGCGAATTCGCGGACCGCTGTCCGGAGTGCACGGAGAAGTGCCGCAAGGGAGTGATCCCATGCTACGAGGTCAACCCCGGCCATCACGTTCGCTGCACGAAATATAGTTCCTTCCCGGAGGTGGAGTAAATGATGGATAACAAAGAAGTTATTTTTAAGATAGAGAATTTGCAGACCTGGTTTCCCATTACCAAGGGAATGTTTAAGAAGGTAGTGGGCCATGTAAAGGCCGTGGACGACGTGAGTCTGGAGGTCTACAAGGGCGAGACCCTGGGAATCGTAGGCGAGTCCGGCTGCGGAAAGTCCACCTTCGGCAAGACGGCCATGATGTTGGAGAAACCCACCGGCGGCCGCGTGCTCTTTAACTTCAACGGCGAGTTCAAGGACGTGACCAAGTTCAACAAGGACGAGATGTTCAGTTTCCGCAGAAAGGTGCAGATGGTGTTCCAGGATCCCTATTCCGCGTTAAACCCGCAGAAGAAGATCTACTCCTCCTTTGAGGAGCCCTTAAAGGTGCACGGCATCGACAGCATGGAGGAGCGGGAGGAAGTAATGCGCAAGGTGTTAAAGATGGTAAACATCCAGCCGGATTACCTGATGCGCTATCCCCACGAGTTCTCCGGCGGCCAGAGACAGCGTCTCTGCATCGCCAGAGCCCTGGAGGTTATGCCGGAAGTGCTGATCTGCGACGAGCCCGTATCCGCTCTGGACGTATCCATCCAGGCTCAGGTGCTGAACCTGATGAAGGAAATCCAGAAGGAGATGAATCTGACCTATTTATTCATCGCCCATGACCTGTCTGTGGTACAGTATATGTCTGACCGCATCATGGTAATGTACCTGGGAAGAATCGTGGAGGTGGCAGACTCCCGCGCTCTCTATGACGAGCCGCTGCACCCCTACACGAAGGCTCTGCTGTCTGCCATCCCGGTGGCGGACATCCACCACAAGAAAAACCGTCAGGTGCTGGAGGGCGAGGTACCCAGCCCCATCCACAAGCCGGACGGCTGCCCGTTCCACAACCGCTGCCCGCAGTGCATGGAGATCTGCAAGACCCAGGCTCCGAGAATGGTGCATCACGGGGCAGAGGGCCACATGGTGGCCTGCCACCTCTATGACAAGGAGGCGCCGAAAGCATGATCTATACGGACATGGAGCATTTAGGGAGATACCGGGGGATCACCCCGGCCCTGGACACGGCCATCGCCTACCTGCTGGAGCACGGCTTAGAGGGCCTGACCAGCGGCAGGAACGAGGTGGACGGGGAAAACGTCTACATCAACCGCTTTGCGTACACCACCATGCCGGAGGCGGAGACGGCTTTTGAGGCCCACCGGCTTTACGCCGACATCCACCTGCTGGCGGAGGGCGAGGAATATATCGGCATCACTCCCATGGAGCGCATGACCATCACGGGAGAGGATCCGGCCACGGACGGTATCGACTGCACCGGCGAAACAGAGGCCCTGTTTCCCATGGAGCCGGGAAAGGTGCTCATCGCCTTCCCGGAGGACGCCCATCGGGTGAAAATAAACCGCGGCGGCCCCTGCCATGTGGAAAAGGCAGTTGTAAAGGTTCGGGTTTAAGGACGGAACAAGGAATGGAAACGCGGGCCGGCGCGGCCGGCCCGGAGAATGGAGGCAAATCATGAAAGACATCACGAAATATCAGGGAATTATTCCGGCATTTTATGCCTGCTACGACGAAAACGGAGCCATCAGCGTTGAGGGCGTGAAAGCCCTGACCCGCTACATGGTGGAAAAGGGCGTGAAGGGCGTTTACGTAGGCGGATCCTCCGGCGAGTGCATCTACCAGAGCGTGGCAGAGCGCAAGCAGGTGCTGGAGGCTGTGGTGGAGGCCGCCGAGGGCAAGCTCACCATCATCGCTCACGTGGCCTGCAACAACACCGCCGACAGCATGGAGCTGGCCGCTCACGCTGAGAGCCTGGGAGTGGACGCCATCGCGGCTATCCCGCCCATTTACTTCCACCTGCCGGAGTATGCCATCGCCCAGTACTGGAACGACATTTCCTCCGCGGCGCCGAACACGGACTTCGTCATCTACAATATCCCGCAGCTGGCCGGTGTGGCTTTAACCATGCCCCTGTTCCACGAGATGTTAAAGAACCCGAAGGTGGCGGCAGTGAAGAACAGCTCCATGCCCGTACAGGACATCCAGATGTTCAAGATGGACGGCGGCGAGGACTTTGTGGTATTCAACGGCCCGGACGAGCAGCTGGTAAGCGGCCTTGCCATGGGCGCTGACGGCGGCATCGGCGGCACCTACGGGGCGATGCCGGAGCTGTACTTAAAGATCTACGAGCTGACCAAGGCCGGAAAGATTGAGGAGGCCGCGAAGGTTCAGTACGCGGCGGACGCCATCATCTACAAGATGTGCTCCACCAAGGGAAATATGTACGGAACGATCAAGGCCATCTTAAAGATCCGCGAGGGACTGGAGTTAGGCGGCGTGAGAAAGCCCCTGGCAAACCTGGTGGACAGCGATATGGACATTGTGAAAGAGTGCGTTGCCATGATTGACGACGCCATCAAGACGTACTGCTAAGTAAGATGCGGCTTGCGGGGCGCGGGTTTTAGGGCGTCCCGCAGGCCGTTTTTGCCGGGAAGCGTGAAAAGGAGAGACAGAATGGAAAAATATCTGATGCTGGACAGACGGCTTTTAAGCCCCCAGGGGATGGCAAACTTAAAGCTGGAGGCGTCCCATCCGGTGAAGGATGAGGAGCACAACCCCCTGTTTACAGAGGACCGTCCCTGGGAGGTGCGGATTGACAACGGCTATCCCAACGTGATCTACGACCGGGAGGCGAACTGCTACCGCTGCTACTACACCCTGTTTATCGAGGACGAGGACAGCCGGTGCGCCGGGCCGAAGGAGAGAACGGAGCGGGACTACATCCCCCGTCCGGACCGGGTGCCGGGCTTAGCCTACGCGGAGAGCGCCGACGGGATCCACTGGGAGAAACCGTCCCTGGGCTTTGTGGATTGGCACGGAAGCAGGGAAAACAACCTGATTTTCCCCTTTGCCCACGGCACCGGGGTGATGCTTGACGAGAGGGAGACGGATCCCTCCCGCCGCTATAAGATGGTGACGAAGATGGACCAGCCAGGCACGGAGGCCTACATGGCCGTTTCCTTCTCCCCTGACGGGGTTCACTGGGAGACGCCCACGCCGTGGCCGGAGCACAATCCGCCGGCGGACAGCCACAACCTGCCCTTCTGGAGCGAGGAGGAGAGCTGCTATATGGTGCTCTCCCGGGTGTGGAGAGACGGAATCCGGGTCACCACCTTGAGCCGCAGCCAGGATTTCATCCACTGGAGTGAGCCGAAGGAGACCCTGCGGGGCACCGGCTTTGAAAATCAGATTTACGCCATGCCGGCGTTTCGCTGGGGAAATATCTACCTGGGACTGGCGTCCATGATCCACGAGGGGGATCGGACGGAGCCGGATTTTGACCAGGTGGACTTAGAACTGACCTGGGCGGCGGATCCCTGGAAATTTGATTTCGCGGCGCCGGGACAGCCCATTCTGCCGAGAGGCGAAGGGAGCTACCCGGACGGGGCCTTCGACTGCTGCTGCATCTACGCGTCTCCCCTGGTGGCCGCTCCCGACGGGAGCCTGTGGCTTTACTACATGGGCGGAAACGGACAGCATACCAACTTCCGGGAAACCTCCCTGGGGAGAGCGAAGTGGGAGGCGGACCGGTTTGTTTCCTTAAGTCCAAGGCGGCCTCAGGAGGAATCCGTTCTTCCCACGGCCAGCTTGTTTATAAACGGCGGCCGGCTGGAGCTTTTGGCGGATCCGGCGGATCCGGGCCAGCCCATGGAGGTTTCGGCGGCCCTGGCAACCGCCTGGAACCGGGAGCCGCTCCCTGGCTTTGGCTATGGGGACAGCGAGGTGACCGCGGGAGAGGACGGCTGGCTGTCCATCCGGTTTTCCGGGGGGCTGGAAAACCTGGCCGGACAGAAACTGAGCCTGATTCTGCGGATGAAAAACGCCAAGGTCTGGGCCGTCAGGGGCGACATCGCCCTGGCCGGGCACCGTCTCTGGGAAGGCGCGGAATAGGAAAGAGGAGAAGATGATCATTTAAAATGGGGTGTGAAAGGAGCCGCGCCTGGCAGGGGGTAATGCCAGGTGCGGCTCCTTTGGAAATTGCGGCGCTCACTGCGCCGCCTTCTGCCACCCAAACGCCGCTCCCACGTCCAGCATCCCGCCGGTGGAGACCCGGCCTGTCAGGGTGTCCAGCTTTCTGGCGGACTGGAGCAGGGCGTCTTTTACGTCCAGCACGGTGAAATCCGGACGGTAGGAGTAGAGAAGGGCGGCGGCTCCCGTCACCATGGGGGCGGCCATGGAGGTGCCGCTTAAAAATCCGTAGCCGCCGGGGATGGTGCTGACGATGTAGGTGCCCGGGGCGGCGATGTCGGCGCTCAATGCCCCGTAATTGGACGAGGTGTCCAGGTTTCCGTCAAACATCAGGTTGGAGACGGTGATGATGTTGTCGAAGGGCAGGCTGGCCGGGTAGGTGGGGGTGGTGTCGATGCTGTAGCCGATGCCGTTTGCGTCCCCGTTTCCCGCCGCCACCACAAACAGCATGGAGGAATCCCGGATGGTGTCCGCCAGCTCCTGGGTGTAGGCGTTGGAGCAGAAACTTAAGTTGCAGATGGAGGCGCCGTTGGCCTCGGCGTAGCGGATGGCGGCGATCACGTCCTCCGGGGTGCCTACGCCCTGGGAGGTGCCGAGAGCCTTTAGGGTCATGATTTTCACGTGCTCCGAGCCAGTGATGCCAGCCATGCCGCCGTTTCCGCGGCCGGCGGCGATGGTGCCGGCCACGTGGGTGCCGTGGGTATCCTCGCTGGAGCCGCCGGAGAACACGGACGGGTCATTGTAAAAGAAATCCCAGCCAAAGTAGTCGTCCACGTAGCCGTTTCCGTCGTTGTCTATCCCGTCTCCGGGGATTTCGCCGCCGTTGGTCCAGATGGAGTTTTTTAAATCCGGATGGACGATGTCCACGCCGGTGTCAATGACAGCCACAATCACGTCCCGGTTGGTGTCGGAGCCGTCGTAGAGATCCCAGGCGGGGGCGATATTGATGTCGATTCCGGCCACGGCGTCGGTGGTGAGCACCTCGTAGTTGCCAGGCTCGTTGGGGATGGGAAGGCCCACGTGAGGGCCGTTTTCCGTGGGGGTGTAGGCCGAGCCGCCGTAGGCGAAACGGTCGCGGATCTCCACCATCCGCAGATCCCCGTTATTTTTCAGCCCCCATTGGTACTGGGCGTAATTGTCGCCGGAGGAGAGGGCGGAGATGCCGGGGCCGGCATCGGCGGCGCGGAATGAGGAAACGGGAAGGGCAGTCCCGGAGGCGGGCCGGGCCGCGGCGGTGATCTGGGCCGTGTCTGTGGCCCGGATTCCGGTTAAGGCCGCGGTCCCCGCCGGGACATTTCCCAGGGGGCTTATGGTACAGGCCGCCGTCAGACAGGCAGCCAGGGCTGTTCCTTGGAAAAAGGGCATAAACAGTCTCCTTTCACGATAAAATACAGGGAACGATGGAACGGAGTCCCTGTCAGGCGGGCGGGAAATGGTTCCTCTGCCCGTCAGGTGCTCCTAGTATATCATATTTTATAGTAAAAAGTCTGAAAAATATATGAAGATTTCTTTTAGAGGCTGAAAGGGTATGGTATAGTAATATATAATTATGATGATACCAGGGTCAAAAGGTCGGAAATCCGATGAAGGCTTGCTTGCAAGAGGATTTTTGACCTTGGGCCCCCAACATCTTATGAACACTTGGGCGGAAAATGTCCAGGAGAGAGGCAGGGAAATGCCTGAACCAGAAAGGAGGAACCCGGTATGACAAACGAACAGCAGTTTCGCAACAAAATCCGCTGGTTTACCTTTCTGTTCAGCATCCTGGTGGTCTGGGTCCACTCTGTGAACGCCGAGCTGTTTCTGGGCAATGCCCCCGCTGCCGCGCCTCTTAAAAAGCTGGAGTCGCTGGTGGGAACGGGCCTGGGCCAGTTCGCGGTGCCGGGATTTTTCATGATTTCCGCCTACCTGTTTTACCGGAATTTTTCCTGGGAAAAGCTGGGGCGCAAATGGAGGTCCAGGGCCCGCTCCCTGTTTCTGCCCTTCCTGCTGTGGAATGGCCTCTACTACTTAGGCTACGTGGCCGCCAGCCGCGTGCCGGGCCTGGCAGACATCGTGGGAAAGGGTATCATCCCCTTTGACGGGAAAACGGCCCTGGACGCGGTGTTTCACTACCGCTACAATTATGTGTTCTGGTATCTCTATCAGCTCATCTGGCTGGCGGCCCTGACCCCGGTGATCTATTTCTTCCTGCGTACCAAAGTGGGGGCGGCCGTTTACATAGGCGCTGCCGTCCTCTGGGTGTGGCTGCAGGTGGATTTCCCCTTTATCAATGAGGACTCCATGCTCTACTACGCCGTAGCCGCGGCCTTCGCCGTCCACAGGCCCGGGCTGGCGGAGGAAAACGGCGGGATAGCGGGCCGGCTGGAGGGCGCCGCCCTGATGGCTGCCGGAGGCCTGTGCGGTGTCCTGTACCTGAGGGGATGCGGCGTGGGATTTCTGGTGCTCTGCCGCCTTTTTGTGCCTTTGGGACTGTGGCGGTTTGTGGACGGGGCGCGGCTGCCGGAGGCGCGTCCGTGGATGGAGGATACCTTTTTCCTCTACGCCACCCATTTCGCCCTGGTGCGGCTGATCAATAAGACGGGAGCCGTCCTCTTTCCGGGGAGCCGGGCGGCAGCGGCGTTTCTTTTTGTGGCCATGCCGTGGCTGTGCCTGGGCCTGTCCCGGACGGCGGCGGGTGTGCTGAAACGGTGGACGCCTCCCTTATGGTCGTGGCTCAGCGGCGGCCGGAATGGCTGAAATCGGGGTGTTTTCCTGCAAATTTTCGGAAAATGGGAAACAGGCACTTGAAAAGGCTTGACAAAACGTGTATGATGAAAAATAAAACTATTTGTTAAGGATGGGAGGAGCGTATATGGGAAGAATTTACAACTTTTCGGCCGGACCGGCCACTCTGCCGGAGGCGGTTTTAAAGGAAGCTGCCGAGGAGATGCTGGATTATAGGGGTACGGGAATGTCCGTGATGGAGATGAGCCACCGTTCAAAAGCCTACGAGGAGATCCACAATGAGGCCATCGCGGACCTGAGAGAGCTGATGAACATTCCGGACAACTACAAGGTGCTGTTTTTACAGGGCGGCGCGTCCATGCAGTTTGCCATGATCCCCATGAACCTGATGAAGAACCGGGTAGCGGACTACATCATCACCGGCCAGTGGGCGAAAAAGGCTTACAAGGAGGCCCAGCTCTACGGAAAGGCGAACGCCATCGCCTCCAGCGAGGACAAAATGTTCACCTACATTCCGGACTGTTCCGATCTGCCCATTTCACCGGACGCGGATTATGTATACATATGCCAGAACAACACCGTATTCGGGACGGCCTACCACAGCCTTCCCGACACCAAGGGCAAGCTTTTGGTGGCGGACGTTTCCTCCTGTTTCCTGTCAGAGCCCATTGATGTGACGAAGTACGGGATCGTGTACGGCGGCGTTCAGAAGAACATCGGGCCGGCGGGCACGGTGATCGTCATTATCCGGGAGGACCTGATCACTGACGACGTGCTGCCCGGCACCCCCACCATGCTCCGCTACAAGACCCACGCGGACGCCAATTCCCTCTACAACACGCCGCCCACCTACGGCATCTACATCTGCGGCAAGGTGTTCAAGTGGCTGAAACAGCGGGGCGGCCTGGCGGCGATGCGGGACTACAATGAAAAGAAGGCGTCCATTCTCTACGACTATCTGGATCAGAGCCAGATGTTTACGGGGACCGTGGAGAAGAAGGACCGCTCCCTGATGAACGTG
This sequence comes from Lachnoclostridium sp. An14, assembly GCF_002160755.1. Taxonomy (GTDB): domain Bacteria; phylum Bacillota; class Clostridia; order Lachnospirales; family Lachnospiraceae; genus Lachnoclostridium_A. The sequence goes on along the minus strand of NZ_NFLE01000028.1, from coordinate 17,723 downwards.
CCCTTTGTGACGGGAAATGCCGATCTGGACGCGAAGTTTATCAAGGAGGCCAAGGAGAAGGGCCTGGAGAATTTAAAGGGCTACCGCACCGTCGGCGGCATGAGAGCCAGCATTTACAACGCCATGCCCATGGAGGGCGTGATCGCGCTGGTGGAATTTATGAGGGATTTTGAGAGGAGAAACGGATAATGAAACGAATTCACTGCTTAAATGCGATTTCCAAATACGGCACGGACCTGCTCACCGGCGGCTATGAGCTGACGGAGCAGATGGACGGTGCCGACGGCGTGCTGGTGCGCAGCGCGGCCATGCACGATATGGAGCTGCCGGACAGCCTGTTAGCCATTGCCAGAGCCGGTGCCGGTGTGAACAACATTCCTTTGGACAAATGCGCGGAGAAGGGCATCGTGGTGTTCAACACCCCCGGCGCCAATGCCAACGGCGTCAAGGAGCTGGTGCTGGCCAGCCTGATCCTGGCCTCCAGGGACGTGATCGGCGGCATCCAGTGGTGCCAGTCCATCAAGGATGACCCGAACATCGCCAAGGCGGTGGAGAAGGGGAAAAAGGCCTTCGCCGGATGTGAGATCCGGGGAAAGAAGCTTGGCGTGATCGGCCTGGGCGCCATCGGCGTGGAGGTGGCAAACGCCGCTGCGGCCCTGGGGATGACGGTCTACGGCTACGACCCCTTTATTTCCGTAAACGGCGCCTGGATGCTTTCCAGGGATGTGAAACACATCATGACGGCGGATGACATTTATAAAGAATGCGATTACATCACCCTTCACGTGCCGCTTTTAGACAGCACCAGAGGCATGATCAGCGCCTCCGTTCTCCAGGAGATGAAGGACGGCGTGGTGGTGCTCAATTTCTCCAGAGACGTGCTGGTGGACGAGGACGCCATGGCGGAGGCCTTAAACAGCGGCAAAGTGAAGAAATACATCACCGATTTCCCGAACCCCAAATCCGCCAACATGGCCGGGGCCGTGGTGATCCCTCATCTGGGGGCGTCCACGGAGGAGTCGGAGGACAACTGCGCGAAGATGGCGGTGAAGGAGATCATGGATTACCTGGAAAACGGAAACATCCGCAACTCCGTAAACTACCCCAACTGCGACATGGGCGTATGCCGGGCGGTCTGCCGCCTGACGGTGCTCCACAGAAACATCCCCAACATGATCGGCCAGATCACGGCCGTCCTGGCGGCGGAGGGCATCAACATTTCCGATATGACCAACAAGAGCAAGGACAAATTCGCCTACACCATGGTGGACTTAGAGCAGAAGGCCGCCGAGGAGGCGCTGGAGCGGATCCGCTCCATAGACGGCGTGTTGCGGGTGCGGGCGATGTAAGACAGTACGAAGAAGGAGAATGAGAGAGCATGGCAGTGGTGAAACCATTCCGCTGCGTCCGCCCCACCCAGGGACAGGCGGACAAGGCGGCGGCCCTTCCCTACGATGTGTTTAACGAGGAGGAGGCCAGGAAGGCGGTGGAGGGAAATCCCCTTTCCTTTTTAAATATTGACCGCCCGGAGACCCAGTTTCCGGTGGGGACGGATCCCTACGGGGAGGAGGTTTACCAAAAGGGGCGGGAGCTTTTGGAAAAACGGATGCAGGAAGGCGTTTACCAGAAGGATACGGTGGCGGCCTACTATATCTACGAGCTCACCATGGACGGCAGGAGCCAGACGGGGATCGTGGGCTGTTCCTCCGTGGACGACTACATAAACGGCGTGGTGAAAAAGCACGAAAATACCAGGGAGGAAAAGGAGCAGGACCGGATCCGCCACGTGGATGTGCTGAATGCCCAGACCGGCCCCATTTTCCTGGCCTACCGGGCCTCGGAGCAGATCGACCGCCTGGTGGAGCTGCGAAAGAGCGGGAAACCGCCCATCTATGATTTCACGGCGGAGGACGGCGTGCGCCACCGGGTCTGGGAGGTGAAAAGCCTGGAGAAGGTGGAGGCCTTTGAGCGCCTGTTTGAGGAGCTGCCGGCCACCTATATCGCCGACGGCCATCACCGGGCCGCGTCGGCGGTGAAGGTCTGCTTAAAGCGCAGGAAGGAGCACCCGGACTACACGGGGGCGGAGCCGTTTAACTACTTCCTGTCGGTGCTCTTTCCCCACGATCAGCTTTTGATTCTGCCCTACAACCGGGTGGTGCGGGATTTAAACGGGCTGACGGAGGAGGAATTTTTAGACCGGGTGCGGGAGAACTTTTTCGTGGAGAAGGCGGGGGAGCGGAGACGCTCACCTTATCAGCCGGATCAGAAAGGGCGGTTCGGACTGCTGCTGGGAGAGGACTGGTACTGCCTGAGTGCCAGGCCGGAGCTTGTGCGCCGCACGGAGGGAGACCCGGTGCGGAGTTTGGATGTTTCCTTGTTACAGGAGTTTCTCCTGGAGCCGGTGCTTGGCATCGGGGACGTGAGAACGGACAAACGCATCGACTTTGTGGGCGGAATCCGCGGGCTGGCGGAGCTGGAAAAACGGACGGAGACGGATATGGCCCTGGCTTTTTCCATGTACCCCACCTCCATCGGGGAGTTATTCGCCGTGGCGGACGCGGGCCTTCTGATGCCGCCGAAGTCCACCTGGTTCGAGCCGAAACTGCGCAGCGGGCTGTTTATTCATGAGCTGGATTGAGCGGCGCCGGTGTGAGCGGTAGTGCACACGTTTTATATTGATTAAGAAAAAAAGAAAGATCCCCCGGAAATCCAGAGGGTGAGAGGCTGGATTCCCGGGGGATTTTCGCGTTCGCGTTCGCGGCGCGGCGGCGGGAGGCGTCAATTCTTCCGCCGCGATACCCACTCCGCGTCCGGTATGTGTTCGATGATGTCCTCGATCCGGCAGTGAAGGATCCGGCAGAGCGTTTCCAGGGTGTGGGTGGACACGTGCTTATTCTTTCGCAGACGGTCCAGCTGGCCGGAACTGACGCCGTAGGTCCGGATCAGCCGGTACTGGGAAAGCCCCATCTCGTCCAGCCGCTGCCAGAATTTTTTGTAGCTTATCATAAAAAGATCCCCCTTTTTCTATCACGGGCTGTCTGTCGGCAGCAAGAGTGCGGCGGGCCATGCGGCAGAAAGCGGCAGCCCCGCCTGAAAGATATGAATATAGAAGTGAAAGTGGAAATACAGGCCGTGAACTAAATGCGGATTCTGAATGTCCTCTTTCAAAAAGTATAGCATGGGCCAAATGGGAATTAGGGCAATCTGTCGCAAAAATTGTCGAAATTTGTGAAATTCATGTTTTTTCTGGCAAAAGTACAGATTTCCAGAGATTGGAAATTATGTAATTGTTCGGCTATGCTATTCATTATTTGATGGATTAGACAAAGCGGTTGATGTTAAAGATTGCTGGCCGCCGAAATGCTCTTAGCCATTAAATGATTCATGTCGGGCGTCTGCCTTATAGAAATATATGGAAAATTACTGCTTAGTGAGCGAGCGCCCACACAGTATTTTCCGTATGTTTCTGCGTAGTGAACGGTTACGAAATGGTGTAACAGCTCAGCCATGCCATTCATAATTTGACGGATTCTATAAAATTGGCTAACGTTAAACGTTCTTAGCTGTCAAATTATTCATGTCGGGCGTCTGCCCTATAGAAACATATGGCTGAACTGTTACGAAATAATTATTAAGAATTTATAAAAGGGTTGACGAGGAGAATTGTAAGAAGTATAATACAACCGTAACAAGATTTAACAATTATGTAACAAATAGAATTCGGGATGGGAGAATAGCATGAATATCAGACCACTACATATACTTGGGCTTGCAGCCTTCTGCGGGGCGATCACCGCGGCGAACCCTATGGAGACGATGAACGCCATGGCGGCCACTCAGGTGCTTAACGGCCCTGGCATGGAGCAGACCAGTATGATGACCGTGCTCAGTGACAGCGTGTTCGTGAAGACGGAGCTGGAAGGGGACGAGGTGCTCACGGAGGCAGTCCAGGGAGCGTCCTTCCATGTGACGGACACCACGGATGACGGTTGGATCCAGGTGGTAGTGGGAAATGAGATCGGCTACCTTCCTCTCACTGACGATATTACCATCAGCGAGAATGAGGAGGAGGCCATGGAGGTGAAGGAGGCCGTGCTGGCAGAGGCGGCTAAGGAGCAGGCTCAGGCGGACAGAAGGCAGAATCTGGTAGATTATGCCCTGCAGTTCGTGGGCGGCCCCTACCGCTACGGCGGCAGCGATCCTCACACCGGTACGGACTGCTCCGGATTTACCCGCTACGTGATGCAGAACGGAGCCGGCGTTTCCATCGCCAGAAGCTCCACTGCCCAGTCCAAGCAGGGACGAGCCATCAGCGCGGAGGAGATGCGCCCCGGCGATCTGATTTTTTATGGAAGCGGAAAGAGCATTAACCATGTGGGAATGTACATAGGAGACGGACAGATTGTTCACGCCTCCACCTATGAGACTGGAATCAAGACTTCTCCCTGGAATTACAGGGCTCCTGTGAAGATCGTAAACGTGCTGGGAGATTGATTGTATAATTTCAGCCGGAAACGCCATACTAACCTTGTAACCAAATTCAGTTAGGAGGTATGATTATGGCAAACAGAAATTACCGGGACATGGACGACAACAGCTCCAGAAACTCTCAGGACATGGACAGAAACAGAAATCAGAATATGGACAGAAACAGAGCCCAGAACAGTTCTGAGAACAACAGCAGCAGAAACGGCAGCCAGAACAGCAGCCGCAATGACAACCAGAACAACAGCCGCAACAGCAATCGGTAATACGGCGCCAGGGAGCCGCTTCGCGAACGCGAGGCGGCTTTTTGCATATGATAAGACAAGACCATATGGTTTGGAGGGAGATTCGTGAGAGTTCCCTATCCGATGATTACGGGAGATTTGCTGGACCGGTGGCTGGATCAGGGGGTGCCCTTGCTTTTGGCGGACCTGCGGAGCCGGGAGGAGTACGAGAGCGGGCATCTGCGGGGGGCGGTGAATGTGCCCTTTGAGGAGCTGTTTGGAGCGGCGGGGGAGTGGAGGGACGGCGCGGAGCTGTCTGACGGGCTGCGGGAGCTTTCCGGGGCGCTCCGGTCCCTGCCGCCTGGGGCCCCGCTGGTATTTTACTGCGGCAGAGGGGCTAAGAGTATGAGGGCCTGCGGCCGCCTCTGCCGCCTGGGCTGGCCGGTGGCGGATCTGGCTGGCGGCCTGCTTTATTACCGCGGGAAATATCTGTAACCGTTCAGCCATATGTTTCTATAGGGCTGACGCCCGGCATGAATCATTTGACGGCTAATGACGTTTCACGTTAGCCAATTTTGAAAATCCGTCAAATTATGAATGGCATGGCTGAACGGTTACAAATATCTGGAGACGGCCCCTTCTTCCCCAGCACAGAAATATTGACAGAAATACCTGCCAGGACTTACAATGGTAAAGAACGAAAAAAGTCAGGAGAATTGCTTATGAAATATATGTTCGCATCGGACATCCACGGCTCCGCGTACTACTGCCGGAAGACCCTGGATGCCTTCGACGCCTCCGGCGCGGAGCGCCTGATCCTTTTAGGAGATCTCTTATACCACGGCCCCAGGAATGACCTGCCGAAGGACTACGCCCCCAAGGAGGTCATCGCCATGTTAAACGGCCTTCGGGACCGGATCTACGCGGTCCGGGGAAACTGTGACACGGAGGTGGATCAGATGGTGCTCCAGTTCCCTATTCTGGCGGACTACGCCCTGTTTGTCTTAAACGGGATCACCTTCTACGCCACCCATGGCCACATTTTCAACCAGGATCACATCCCGCCCATGCAGGACGGAGACGTGCTGGTACACGGCCACACCCACCTGTTAAAGGCGGAGAACATGGAGTGCGCGGACGGGGAGAGAACGGTGTCCATCACCGTGTTAAATCCCGGTTCCACCTCCATTCCCAAAGGCGGAAACCCGGCGACCTACGCCATTTTAGACGGGCGTACCTTCACCATTTTCACCTTTGAGGGGGAGAAGGTGAAGGAGATCGAGCTGTAGGAGGACGAAGGCTTGGAGCGGAAATTTGAACTGATTGCCCCCTGCCATTTTGGCCTGGAGGCGGTACTGAAAAAAGAAGTGACAGATCTGGGATATGAGATTTCCCTGGTGGAGGACGGCAAGGTGACGTTCTGGGGAGACGAGGCGGCCATCTGCAGGGCGAACGTGTTTCTGCGGACGGCGGAACGGGTGCTCATAAAAGTGGGCAGTTTCCCGGCGACCACCTTTGAGGAGCTGTTTCAGGGGACGAAGGCTCTGCCCTGGGAGGAATTTATCCCGGAGGACGGAAAATTCTGGGTGGCTAAGGCCACTTCCATCAAGAGCAAGCTGTTCAGTCCCTCGGACATCCAGTCGATTATGAAAAAGGCCATGGTGGAGCGGCTGAAGGAAAAGTACGGGATCACCTGGTTTGCGGAGAGCGGAAACAGCTATCCCCTGCGGGTGTTTATCCATAAGGACATAGTGACGGTGGGACTGGATACCACAGGCGTTTCCCTTCACAAGAGGGGCTACCGCACCCTCACCAGCAAGGCGCCCATCACCGAGACCCTGGCGTCGGCCCTCATTCTGCTCACGCCCTGGAGAAAGGACAGGATCCTGGTGGATCCCTTCTGCGGCAGCGGCACCTTCCCCATCGAGGCGGCCATGATGGCGGCAAACATCGCCCCCGGCATGAACCGCAGCTTTCTGGCGGAGGACTGGGGCAACGTGATTCCCAGAAAATGCTGGTACGAGGCCGGCGACGAGGCGGGAGACCTGGTGGACGACAGCGTGGAGGTGGACATTCAGGGATATGACATAGACGGCGACGTGGTGCGCTCGGCCCGGGCCAACGCCCAGGCGGCGGGGGTGGATCATCTGATCCATTTCCAGCAGCGGCCGGTGAGCGAGTTAAGCCACCCGAAAAAGTATGGATTCCTCATCACCAACCCGCCCTACGGCGAGCGGATTGAGGAGAAAAAGAACCTGCCGGAGCTTTACCGCCAGCTGGGCGAGCGGTTTGCCGCCCTGGATTCCTGGTCGGCCTACGTGATCACCGCCTACGGGGATACGGAGAAATACATGGGCCGCAAGGCGGACAAGAACCGGAAGATCTATAATGGAATGATGAAAACCTATTTTTATCAGTTTCTGGGGCCGAAACCCCCAAAGAGGAAACAAGGAGAGTAGCATTTGAAGGCAGGAGCATGGGTATTGGGGCTGGCGGTGATGATGCTGGCGGCCATTGGAATGGACGGGGCGGCAGCCGGGAGAACGCGGCCGCTGCCGGAGCGTTATGACTACCGGGAGGCCGGCCGGGCCATTCCGGTGAAAAATCAGGGCAGCCTGGGGACCTGTTGGGCATTTGCCTCCCTCACAGCCCTGGAAACGTCTCTGCCGGAGGCGGAGCGGATGGATTTTTCGGAAGACCATATGTCCCTGTGGGAGCAGTTTCCCAAAGGGCAGGCGGACGGCGGCGACTACATCATGTCCATGGCCTATCTGCTGTCCTGGGAGGGGCCGGTGGCGGAGGCGGATGACGTCTACGGCGACGGCGTCCGCTCAGAGGGGATTCCGGCGGCGAAACACGTGCAGGAAATCCGCCTTTATCCTTCAAAGGATTACGAGCGGATCAAGCGGGCCGTTTACGAGGACGGCGGGGTGCAGAGCAGCATTTACACCGACCTGGCAGGGCCCTACAGCCAGTCTTCCTACTATAACAGCCAGACCGCGGCCTATTATTATGACGGCACGGCGGAGGCCAATCACGACGTGGTCATCGTGGGCTGGGATGACGCCTATCCCAGGGAGAATTTCCGCAGGCAGCCGGAGGGCGACGGGGCCTTCCTCTGCGTGAACAGCTGGGGAGAGGCCTTTGGGGACGGCGGCTATTTCTACATTTCCTATTATGATACCAACATCGGCACCAGCAACGTGGGCTACATCAGCGTGGAGGAGCCGGACAATTACGACCATATTTACCAGACGGATTTAAACGGCTGGGTGGGCCAGGTGGGCTACGAAGACGAAACGGCGTGGTTTGCCAACGTCTACACCGCCGGGGAAAGAGAGCGTCTGGAGGCGGTGGGCTTTTACGCCACCGGGCCGGATACGGAATATGAAATTTACATTGTGAGAGACGCGGACGGGGCGCCGAGCCTGAAAAACAGGACCCTGGCGGCGTCGGGCAGCTTTTCGGACGCCGGATTTTACACCGTTTCCCTGGATCGTCCCGTTTCCTTGAAAGACGGGGAGCGGTTCGCGGCGGTGGTAAGCATCAAAAGCCCTGGAAAAATCCATCCCGTGGCCATCGAATACGATCCCGGCGACGGGAAACGGAAGGTGGATCTAACGGACGGCGAGGGCTACATCAGCTACGACGGCAGAGGCTGGTTCCGGGCTGAGGAGGAGGGCTGCAATGTCTGCCTGAAGGCATACACGGCTAAACGGTGACACTTGGGAGGAGAATATGAAACACAAGATTGTATTTGCCACGGGAAACGAAGGGAAAATGAGGGAGATCCGGCTGATTTTAGCGGATCTGGGAATGGAGATCCTGTCTATGAAGGAGGCGGGGGTCTGCTTAGACATCGTGGAGGACGGAGCGACATTCGGAGAAAATGCCGCCATCAAGGCGAAGGCGGTCTGGGAAAAGACCGGCGGAATCGTGCTGGCGGATGATTCCGGTCTGGTGATCGACTATTTAAACGGAGAGCCGGGGATCTATTCCGCCCGGTACATGGGGGAGGACACCTCCTACGAGATAAAAAACCAGGTTCTCATCGACCGGCTGAAGGATGCTAAGGGAGCAGAGCGCAGCGCCAGATTCGTCTGCAACATCGCCGCGGTCCTGCCGGACGGCCAGGTGGTGCACACGGAGGAGACCATGGAGGGCCTGATCGCGGAAACGCCGGCGGGAGCGGGCGGCTTTGGCTACGATCCCATTTTGTATATACCGGAATTCGGGAAAACTTCGGCGGAGCTTTCCATTGAGGAGAAAAACCAGATCAGCCACCGGGGAAAAGCCCTGGAGGCCATGAAACACAAGCTGAAAGAAATCTTCGGGGAGGAAGAAGTGAGATGAAAATACTGATCGTCAGCGACACCCACCGCAGGGATGAGAATCTGAAGAAGGTGATTGAGGAAAATCTGCCCCTGGATATGTTTATCCATCTGGGAGACGCGGAGGGGAGCGAGAACCGCATCTGCGACTGGGTCAATAAGGAGTGCCGCATGGAAATGGTGCTGGGGAACAACGACTTTTTTTCCATGCTGGACCGGGAGCGGGAGATCAAAATCGGAAAATACCGGGCGCTGCTCACCCATGGCCACTACTACGGGGTATCCGTGGGCACGGAGCGGATCAAGGAGGAGGCGCGGGCCAGAGGCTGCGACATCGCCATGTTCGGCCACACGCACAAGCCTTATCTGTGGCAGGCAAACGGCCTGACGGTGCTCAACCCGGGCAGTCTTTCCTTTCCCCGCCAGGAGGGCCGGAAACCTACTTATATGATTATGGAGATTGACGGGGACGGCGAGGCTCATTATACGCTGAAACAGGTGGGGAAATAGGGCGGGAGAGTAAAAAAAACTCCTCTCCCGTCAGTCCAGCGGGAGGCGCACTCTGCGCAACGGAAACTGGCTGCTGGGCAGCTGCGCTCCGGCGCGAGTGTGCACTACTGCGCACACTCTTTATAATACAAAAGCTAAATACCAGTCAGAAAATATGCCAGTGCATTTGCTAATTTTTTTATATCGTTTCCGCTGGTATTGACACACAAATCGTAATGCGACTTGCCGCCCCAATTATGGTCAGTATAAAACTGGTAATATCGCGCTCTTTTTTTATCAACGGAAATGATTTTCTGCTGCACCTCCTTATCTGTCATCTGTGCTGTATCCGTTCCTTTCTCCCGACAGCGTTTAATTTTAGACTTCATATCTGCATAAACAAAAAGCCGAAAAGGATTCCTGTCATGTAAAACATAATCCGCACAGCGTCCGACAATTACACAGTCAGATTTCTCGGCCATTTCACGAATAATCTCACTCTCTTGTTTAAAAATAGACAAACGGTTATCCAATGGGTAGTTGGCGGGAATACCGAAGGTTCTGGCGGTTGTGATCGGGAGCAGAGGGAGCGGTTGACTTTCCTCCACCTGTAACACATAACTTTCTGCCAGTTTGGTTCGTTTCACCAGTTCCTCAACAATTTCACGGTCATAATAGGCAAGCTTTAGATTTTCAGCTAACCGCCGGCCAATTTCCCGGCCGCCACTTCCAAATTCACGCCCGATTGTGATAATACGATTCATAAATATCCCTCCTAAATTTTGCTATGTAAATCTTTTTTTGCTTTTTTCATAAGAACAAGTAATATAACGGCTGTAATTGCTGTAAAAGCTTCACTGGCGGAATGGCAAACCCATACTGCCTCACTCCCCAAAATCAATGGAAAAACAGCAATCATAATTGGCGGCCAAATTACACTGCGGGATAGAGATACCGCCAGTGCCTTGCTTGTCTGTTCATTTGCCTGCCAGTATGAAATCATCAAAATATTAAATCCAGCGAGGAAAAAACCGGAGAAGTAAGGCAGGCTCTTACTTTCCATAAAATTGATCAGTTCTGTGTCTCCCGGATTAAAAATGGAGAAGAACCCACGGGAGAAGAAAATAATCAGGATATAGCACAAAATCCCCAGCGCCAGAAATATTTTAATGGAAAAGTGAAGCAAATCCTTACTCCGTTTTTCCTCTCCGGTTCCCATAAAGTAACTGAATACTGGCTGTAACCCCTGAGCCATGCCAAGGAACAGCGTCAGGATAATCAACATCAGATAGCCAATTACAAGGTAAGCCGCAAGTCCGATTTCTCCAAAGCCATAATGTACAATGGCAAAATTATATACGAATGTAATAATGCCAATCGTAAACTCCATGATGAAGGATGGAAAGCCAAATACATAAACCGAACACAGATTGCGCCATTTGAATTTGAATTTTGTCAGGTACAAATCCCCTCGTTTGAAAAGAAAATGAGGGAGCATAATCAGTACACTAAAAATAGGGCCGAGCGCTGTTGCAAGCGCTGCTCCGGCGATCCCCATGTTCAAAGGGTACATAAAAACGTAATCCAAAATAATATTGGATACTGAGCCAAACATCAGGGCAAACATAGCAAGTTTCGGACGGTTATCGTTACGCACCAGACCGCTCAACAAGAAACTGAAAAGCAGGAATGGCGAAAAGGTAACAATGTACCACATATAGCTGATTGCCTCGTCATGGATCGCTGGTGTTGACCCAAGAAGTTCAGCCAGAGGGTGAAGAAATATATTTCCTAACACACAGATCAACACACCCATCACGGCAGTACAGAGAACAGACAGGCTAAAAATGTTACGGGCCTTGTCCTTTTCTCCTTGTCCAAGATGAGAAGAAATCATAACGCCTGCGCCTGTGGCAACCGCCATGGACAATGCGATTAGTATTTCTACCAAAGGGACAGAAACGGCTGCCGCCGCCATTGCGTCACGACCGAGCCGATTGCCAATGAATACGCCGTCAACAATCATATAAACCGAATTGAACAACAGTCCGATCATTTGTGGTACGGCATATTTGGCAAATAAAGAATGTGATTTGCCTTCATACATGATCATCAATCCTCCTTGCAAATAAAAAAGGCCTGCGTCATGTGTAACGCAGGCCTACTACACAATAAAATGAAACCCCGGCGGGTTGATTTTATTTTACCATCTTATTCAAATTTTAATGCTCACAGTTTCTTTTTTACGAGTTCAATCGCTTCTTTCTCCGTCATGTGGTCAATGCACATTTCCAGCACACAGAACGGTTTCCCTATTTAATATAGCGGCACATTCTTCTACGGATAAAGCCTACCGTTTTCTGCGCATTTTTCGAAACATAATATCACCTCGCTTATAAAAAATAAAGCGCCTTATCCACCATTCCTTTTTAAGCCTAATGGAATGGGGTAAGACGCGACCCGGCGGTCAATTAAGCTGAGTATAATGTATTTCGTTTCGAAAGTCAAGGAAAAAAGTGCGGCTTAATTACGAAAAAATTTGAAAAAAATGATTGACATTCGAGGAATCATAGTATATAATAACTTCTGCGTTGCTGATGAACAGTAGCAGTAAGTTGTGATTCCTAGCACGGGGTGTGGCTCAGTTTGGCTAGAGCACCTGGTTTGGGACCAGGGGGGCGCAGGTTCGAATCCTGTCACCCCGACTTATATATCTGCGGGTGTAGTTCAATGGTAGAACACCAGCCTTCCAAGCTGGATACGTGGGTTCGATTCCCATCACCCGCTTTGTCATGAGGTTCATGACGCCATACGAGTCTGTAGCTCAGCTGGATAGAGCAACGGCCTTCTAAGCCGTGGGTCGGGGGTTCGAATCCCTTCAGGCTCGTTATGGTGGGTATAGCGCAGTTGGTTAGCGCGCCAGATTGTGGCTCTGGAGGCCCAGGGTTCGAATCCCTGTACCCACCCTTATAAAAGCGCTCCGGCGCGAGAGTTCCGTTTTAGGGACTCTTTTTCTTTTAACAGGAAACTGGGTTTCCTGTTAAAAGAGAATGCTCCGCAAGGAGGCGCACTCCGCGCAGAGGAAAATGGCTGCTGACGCAGCCGCGCTCCGGCGCAAGTGTGCGCCAAGCGCACACTTTTTTAATATTTACACACAATTTATACTGATGGGCCATCGCCAAGCGGTAAGGCACAGGACTTTGACTCCTGCATCCCGCCGGTTCGAATCCGGCTGGCCCAGTTGTGAAATGGCCGAGATCCTTTATGTCAGAGGGATTCGGCCATTTTTTCTGTGATTTTGGCGAGGATATTCTGATAGATATGGCAATGGTTCTATGATATACTATGCTTATTATATTTTGGGAGGCAGATGCCATGCCGCGATCTGACAACGAAAATAGAATTTTACAGATCGAAACAGAAAGAGAAGAAATATTGAAACATATGGAAAATCCGCTGATCTGTCAGCCGTTTACGGAAGATTTTGCCAGGCGGTTTTCATGGAGTACGAACGCGATCGAAGGGAATACCCTTTCATTGGAAGAAACCATCGCAGTGATTGATTATGACGAAGTAAGGTCGAATCATACCTATTCAGAATATACAGATGTGAAAAATGCTTATTTTGCAGTTCAGGAGATGCTGATTCCTTTTGCGAAGACAGTTATTGATGAAGAATGGGTGAAAAAGGTAAATGGATATATCAGACATATGCAGGGAGAGTACAGAGATACCGCGGTTTATATTGGGAGCCTGTCGGAAACGGTATACTACCCTCCTGATCCGCGGGACGTTCCGGAGCTTATGAAAAACTGGATCCGGGAAACCAATATGAAAGCGGTGACAGTGAAAGAAGTTTTTGAAAAAATTGCGGCAAACCATGTCCTGTTTGAACGGATTCATCCTTTTTCAGATGGAAATGGCAGAACCGGGAGGATGATTGTGAACCAGCAGCTGATCAATCATGGATTACTGCCTATCTCAATCCAGCCGGCCGGGAAATACAGAGAAGCATTCAGAAGATATGACAAAAAAGAAGACATATCAGAAATGGTATACGTTTTGCTGAAAAGCGAACAGGAATCTTTTGACAGAGTCCGCAATCTGGTTTTGAAACTTTCGAAAGACCGGGAGAAACAGAAACAAGAAATGAAACGGATTCAAAGCATATAGGAATCGCAGAAAAGAGGGACGTATCAGAGGCGGATGCGTCTCTTTTATATTTTTGGCAATAGCCGCGGCGGCAGGAAATCGTGGATTGTGCAAAATGCTAAAATATTAACGCGCATTTTACAAACTGTTATGAAGAATCATGATATAATATCACCAATATCGTTTATAAATGACAAGGAGGACCCTATATGAGAAAATCACTGTTACTTTCCCTGTGCGCCGCAGCAGCGCTGAGTCTTTCCCTGCCGGTTATGTCCTATGCCGATGAGTGGCGCCGGGATGCCAATGGTTGGTGGTACGAAATCGACGACGACGATGACGACTTTGATGAGGACGATTTTGATTATGACGACTACGCGAAAAATGGATGGAAACTAATTGATCATAAATGGTATTATTTTGATGCCGCGGGATATATGAAGACCGGATGGGTTCATGTGGGAGATGACTGGTATTACCTGCAGGAGGACGGCTCTTTGCTGACCAATGCCCGCACTCCGGATGGATACTGGGTGGATGATGACGGTGAATGGGACGGAAAGGACGACGACCGTGATGACCGTTATGACGACGACCGGGACGACCGTTATGACGATGATCGGGACGACCGTTATGACGACGATTGGGACGACCGATATGACGATGATCGGGACGACCGTTATGACGACGATTGGGATGATCGGGACGACGACTGGGACGACCGTTATGATGATGACGACGATGACCGGGATGATCGTTACGATGACGATGATGACGACGATGACTGGGACGATCGTTACGACGATTAATAGGAACAGCGGTGCAGCGCAAACTGCACGGGAGAGCGCCTGGAAGGGCGCTCTTTTCCGTATATAAAGAGGTTTTGGCAGCAGTTTCAGGCGGGGAACCGGGAAACCGTATTTCCGCTCTGCCGCCGTCCCTGTCTATGGAAACATCATTTCCAGCAGTCCCTGCTTGCGCGCGTTTAAATCATCCAGCACCTGCGTCTCCGCCTCGATCTGCTGCCACAGAAGACCGGCCAGGCTGGCGATTTCCCGCTGGGTTTTCGGGTCCGGGACGGGGATGGAGATGGAGAGAAAATGCTCCGGTTTGACGGCCATCCGCTCGTATACGGTGCCCTCCTGGTAGCGCAGGGCCCGCCGGAGAAAGGCAGGGCGGGTGAGGGCGCATTCCACAAAGCCGGGGGAAAAATCCCTGTTTACAGTAAAGGTGACGTAAATGGGGGAAAAGATTCCGTCCCCCAGCCGGTTCCGGCTGATGACGCCAAATTTCAGGTTGGCAGGGTTATAGCAGATGTCACCGGTGCGGGTGATTTTGTAGGGCTTGTCCGGAGTTTTCACCAGGAAATCCCGGTCATAGCGGGCCGTTTTGGGGATAACTCCCTCCTTTGTGAGGGAGAAGTGTGGAAACTGCTCCCCTTTTCTGGCGTATTCTCTCCGCTCAGTGAGAATGGCGGAGAGGGGAATGAGGCGCCAGCCGGAACCGGACGGCTCTGTCCGCTGATTTTCGCGGAACACGGCAGGTTTCGGCGGGGAAACGGTGTCCGGGAATACCGGCTGAGTTTCGGTTTCCTTAAAGCCCGTTTCCTCCCGGAGCAGTTGGTCCCCCGGCGCCAGAAGGGTTTCCAGCACTCCGTCCCTCCGTTTTCTCAGGCTGTCCAGCACCTGCCTCTGGGCGGCGGTTTCCTGGTCGATGGACGTTAAGAAGGCGGCGATGGCCCGCTGTTCCTCGAGGGACGGGATGGGAATGGGGACGGCAGAGACCGTTTTCCAGTCGGCACGGGGCATACGGGTGCCGGAGGTGGCCAGGGCTGCCTGCTGGAATCTGGGGGTCTGAACCAGCTGAAACAGAAAGCCGTTGTCCGCCAGGATGCCGTTTAAAGCCCAGATTTCCTGGGAGCAGATGCCGTCAAAGTCCGGCCGGGCGAATTTGCGCAGGTTCGGGCGCAGCTTTCCAAAGAGGACGTCGCCCTGGTAAAACCGGTTTTTGGCCGTCATGGACGGAAGGGGATGGGTGAAACCGGTGATGGCGCCGGTGCCCGATTCCAGGTGCTCCAGCTCAACGCAGGGCAGAGGGGCGGCAGTGTCTGCGGCGTCGCGGGCGTCTGTGCTGTCACTGGCGGAGGAAAATGGGGCAGCCGCGGTGCCGTTTCCACTCTCCTGGTTGGATGGGGAGCCTGGAAGGCTCGTCCGCGGACGGAAAATGTCCGTTCTCAAAGCGGCGATTTCTCCGAAAGGCAGGGCTTTCCACGGGCCGGAAAATTCCGGAAACCGAAGTGCGGGAATATTCATAGTCACCTCCTAGAGCCCCAGCCGGGCCAGCTGTTCGTTTACCTGTTTTTCCAGCTCGGCGCAGCGGGCGCGGTGGCGGGCCAGATCCTGCTGTACCTGGGCCAGGTCCACCGGCGGTTTTGCCTCCGCCGTGTCCACGTACCGGGAAATGTTTAAGCTGTAGCCGTTTGCCGCCACCTGGGAAAGGGGAACGGGGCGGCAGAATTTCTCCTGCTCCGTCCAGGTTTCGCAGGCTCCCACGATCCGGTCGATGTGCCCGTCGGAGATGGTGTTCATCTTCTTTCCTGGGATAAAGCTGCGGGAGGCGTCCACGAACAGGATGGAATCAGGATGGCGGCGGTTTTTGGCCAGAACCAGACAGCACACTGGAATGGGGGTGCTGTGAAAGCAGCCCGATGGCAGGCCGATCACAGCGTCCACCACATTCAGTTTTCCCACAATATGGGCGCGGATGGCAGCTTCCGCCCCGCCTCGAAACAGCACCCCGTGGGGCAGTAGCACGGCGGCGCGGCCATTTTCCTCCATGTGGTAGATCATGTGCTGGAGAAAGGCAAAATCCTCGTAGGATTTGGGCGCCAGCCGTCCCGGGTCGGAGAAACGGGGGTCCGCCAGGTAGGACGGATCCGCGCTCCACTTTTGAGAGTAAGGGGGATTGGCCACCTGCACCGTAAATTTCAGCTGGTCAAAATGGTCTCTGGCAATGGTGTCACCGTGGTAAAAGGAAAACTGACCGCAGGGGATGCCGTGGATGATCATGTTCATGCGGGCCAGGTTGTAGGTGGTGCCGTTTTTTTCCTGGCCGTAGAAATGTCCCACTCCGGTCCCGCCGGTTTCCCGGATGATCTCTAAAAGCATGGAGGCGGAGCCCATGGCCGGGTCGCAGGCGGAGGAAATGGTTCCCAGCCCCAGGCACACCAGCCGGGCGCAAAGCCTGGAAAACTGGGTGGGAGTGAAAAATTCCCCTCCCTTTTTGCCGGCGTCAGAGGCAAACAGGCCGATGAGAATCATGTAGGCGGTGCCGAGAACGTCTACGGAGGCGTTTTCCGCGGAAAAGGGGATCCCGTCGATTTTTTCCAGGACAGCGGAAATAAGGTGGTTTCGCTGGGCCTCCTCCCGGCCTAACTCCAGATCGTTGAGGTTCAGGGAGTCGAAAATCCCTTCAAAGGCGGCCTGCGCCTCCGGGCTTTTGGCGGAGGAGGCGATGGCGGCGACGGCCCTCTCCAGGTCGCGGACGGAAAATACGCCGTCCCGGATCCGGTCGATCATGGAGGAAAACAGGTGGCAGGGCTCCAGCACACAGCCAATGTGGGCCAGGGACCAGTCCCGGATGAGAGCGGGCTGCCGCTGGAACATTTCCTCGTAGGAAAGGCCGGAGGAGGATAAGAGCTCCGTTTCCGCCCTGTTTTTTGCCAGCTCTGACAGGTAGCGGTAGAAGATCAGGCTTAAAATGTAGTCTTTGAATTTGGAGGCGTCCATGTTCCCCCGCAGGTCGTTGGCGATGGACCAGAGCCGGGAGGACAGCTCGGCGGCCTGGCCGATCTCCGGGGCGGGGCCGCCGGAAATGGGAGTGCGCGTGTAGTTTGTCATAGCAGTACCAGCCTTATCGTTCGTATTCGCCTGGCAGTTCACCTTGCCGAACTGCCGGCGGTCTTCCTATTATGATAGCATGGATGAGGGGAGTTGTGAACTGGAATGTTTTTTGTGATTTGAGGAAATCTGCCGGAAGTTTG
>NZ_NFLE01000027.1 GCF_002160755.1 Lachnoclostridium sp. An14 | reverse complement strand
CACAAATGGATGCTCTTTTTTCATTCACTTGATAGGTGAAAAGCAATATTCAGTTAAAATACAGTAACTATGTGGCTTTCAGCCACATTCGTGGCAAAGTCGTGAATAATTCAGGATAAGAATAAATCAAAGGAAAATACCGCCTTCCGGCCAACGGGCATAACTGCCGCCTGTCTGGCCGGGGCGGTATTTTTCTGTCATCGGAAACTGCGGCGCCGGGGGCTTTCCACCCCCCGGCGCCAGGCGCGTTCCGCGCGCAGGAAAATGGCTGCTGGCGCAGGTGCATTCCACGCGGGAGTGCGTCTGCTGCGCCCACCTTTTACTCTGCCCCCAGCAGTTTCGCCCCGTTTAAAATCATCTGCTCCGTCAGCTTGGCCAGCTCCAGAGGCGTTTCCTTCATGCCGTTGTTCAGCCAGTACTGCACCAGGCCCATACAGCCGGAGGTGATGAACACGTAGTAAGCCTCAAAGGTGTCGTCCCGGTCCGTACGGAAATGCTCCATCCAGTCCCGAAGGCATTTTTCCCGGAGAATGTGATTTAAGCGGTTGACGAAATTTAACTCCCCGTGCTCGCCGATGAGAATCCCCACCAGCTCGCTGTTTTTCTGAACCAGCTCATATAAATTGTCAAAAATCTGGACCGTGTTGGAGAGAATGTCTCCCGGCTGGTACTGCTCCAGCAGGGACTCAAGCTCGGTCAAAAGCTCGTCCTCAATCTGATTTAACAGGTCGAATACATCCCGGTAGTGAAGGTAAAAGGTGCCCCGGTTGATGTCCGCCATATCGGCCAGCTCTTTCACGGTAATGTCCTGAATCGGTTTCACTTTTAAAAGGGCAGTCAGGCTTTGGCGGAGCTGCTGCCTGGTCTTTCGGATGCGCCGGTCAACGGTTGTTTCTTTCATAGTTATATCCCTTTCTGTAAAATTTTTATAAACCTCACAGTTTAATTAACATATATAAAAATATCTGTTTATAAACAGACGCATGTTAATGAAAATGATTATTGAAATTCTGTCATGAAATCATTATAATTCATTATAGTTTAAAAATAGACAGATGTCAATTAGTGTGGACAATGTTCATTATTAGGACGTCGGAGAGGATCGTGTTTGGAGTGATGAAATTCCGTTTTCCCCATAGAAAGCAAAAACAGGGCGGGAAACCTGCCGGAAAAAAATTTGACCTGCCCAGCTTTATCATCGAGAAAAACAGGGCCATTGAGAAACTCTTTCTCCTGGCGGTGGTGATTTCCGCCCTGATGGCCCCCTTTGTGGAGATTAATTATGACCTGACCGAATATCTGCCGGATACGGTGCAGTCCAGACAGGGGCTGAATCTGATGGAGGAAACCTTCGGCTATCCCGGCACAGCCAGGGTGATGGTGAAGGATGTGACCCTCTTTGAGGCCAAGGCTTATAAGGACCGTTTGGAGGCGGTGGACGGAGTGGATCAGATCCTGTGGCTGGACACGGGCACAAACGTGTTTTCCGGAGAAGGTTTCATCGACTATACCTCCATTGACGAGTATTACAAAGACGGCTGCGCCGTGTTTGACGTGACCTTTGACGAGGGGGACACCAGCAAAAGGACGTCGAAGGCCATTGACGAGATGAGAGAGATCACCGGTGACAAAGGCTATTATGTGGGAATGGCGGTGCAGGACAAATCGGTGGCGGAAAACGTGGCGGAGGAGATGCGGCTGATTCTCTCCATCGGCGTCTTCATGATTTTTGTGATCCTGTGCATCACCACCAATTCCTGGCTGGAGCCGGTGCTCTACCTCACCATCATGGGCGTGGCGGTGGTGATCAATAAAGGCACCAATATCTTTCTGGGCCAGATTTCCTTCCTCACGGACAGCGTGTCGGCGGTGCTGCAGCTGGCGGTTTCCATGGATTACTCCATTTTCCTGATTCACGCCTTTACCAGACAAAAAAAGGCGGGGCTGGATCAGACGGAGGCCCTTAGAAACGCCATCGAGGAGGCGTTAAACTCCATTTTCGCCAGCAGCCTGACCACGATTGTGGGCTTTCTGGTGCTGGCGTTCATGAAGTTCAGCATCGGCTTTGATATGGGCATTGTGCTGGCCAAGGGAATCGTCATCAGCCTGATTACAGTAGTGCTGTTTATGCCGGCCATGATTCTGCGGATGGCAGGGTGGATGGAAAAAACGGCCCACCGGCCGTTTCTGCCGGACTTTCACCGCCTGAGCCGGGGGATTTTCCGCGTTCGGTACGCGGTGCTGATCCTGGTGGCCGTCATTGCCATTCCGGCGTACACTGCCCAGGGGATGAACTCCTTCTTATATGGAAATGACGCCGTAGGCTCCGGGGAAGGCACGGATGTCTACGCGGATGAACAGGAGATCAACGCCGTATTTGGCAGGAGCAATATGATGATGGCCCTGATCCCGTCAGGGGACAATGTGAAGGAGCGGCAGTTTGCGGAGGAATTGAGCGATCTTCCCTATACAAAATCGGTGCTGTCCCTTTCTCAGACGCTGCCCCAGGGAGTGCCGGAGAGCTTTCTGCCGGAGAGCGTGACGGGGCTGCTCCACGACGGCAGCGGCTGGTCCCGGATTCTCATTTACGTCCGTTCCAAGGGGGAGAGCGCCCTGGCCTATGAGTATTCCGACGAGATTCAGGCTATTATGAAACGGTATTATCCCTTAAATTCCTACCTGGTGGGGGCCACGCCGTCCACCCAGGATATAGAGGCGACCATCACCGTAGATTATGACCGGGTAAATACTCTGTCTCTGATCGGCGTGTTTGTGGTGGTGATGTTCAGCTTTAAGTCTCTGCTGATCCCGGTGATTGCCATGATCCCCATTGAGGTGGCGATCTTTATCAACATGGCGGTGCCCTACATCCGGGGAGAGACCATGATTTTCATGGGCTACATCATTGTGAGCTGCGTCCAGCTGGGGGCAACCGTGGACTACGCCATCCTTACCACAAACAACTACATCGCCTGCCGCAAGCAGCTGGGCCTGGAAAAGAACGAGGCGGCCGTGGAGACGCTGAAACGGAGCATACCGGCGATCCTGACTTCCGGTTCCATTCTGACCATTGTGGGATATATTCTGTATCACGTTTCCTCCATCGCCGCCATCGGCGACCTGGGGCATCTGATCGGCAGGGGAGCGATTTTAAGTATGATTCTGGTTTCCACCTTTATGCCGGCCCTGCTGGTGCTGGGAGACCGGGTGCTTATGGACAACGAGCTGGAGCTGTTCCGGCAGTATCTGAAACGCCGCGCTGAGCGGCGCAGGCAGCAGGCGGCCGGTCTGCTGCGGAAAGCAGGGAGAAAGAAGACGGCAGCGGACAACGGGGAGGTAGAAAAATGATGGGTATAAAAAGAAACCGGAAACGGTACATAAGAGCGGCAGCCGGCTGTATGGCAGCGGTGACCTTTGTTTTGAGCGCGGCGGGAGCCTGCGGGGCAGCGGAGCCGTCTGTATCCGTGGATGAGACTATGTACGTCAACCTGGACTACTACGGGGCGAAAACAAATGTGAGCGTGGTCAAAGGCTGCACCACCAACGGCGTGAGCGCCTACACAGACTACGGAACCTACGAAAAGGTGGTAAATATGACAGACGAGCGCCAGCCCGTCACAGACGGAAACGCCGTCACCTGGGAATTTGGGGAGAACAACCAGCGTTTCTATTATGAAGGAGTGA
The DNA here is from genome assembly GCF_002160755.1 of Lachnoclostridium sp. An14. Lineage (GTDB taxonomy): Bacteria > Bacillota > Clostridia > Lachnospirales > Lachnospiraceae > Lachnoclostridium_A. The sequence continues at coordinate 53,041 of NZ_NFLE01000027.1, read as the reverse complement.
TGGCGCCCGATCAGGTGGAACTGCCGTGGACCTTTGACCTTTCCTACAAGCTCAACGGAGTGCCCAGCAGGGCGGAGGAGCTGGCGGGGGCCTCCGGCCTTATAGAGATCAACGTGAAGGCCCAGCCGAATGAGCGGGCGGCGGAATACTATCAGAACAATATGGTGCTGTCCGTCATTTTCCCGGTGGATATGGAGTCCTGCTACAGCGTGGACGCCCCGGGAGCCCAGCTTCAGAGTATCGGAACGGAGACGGTGGCCGTGTTTGCCGCTCTGCCGGGAGAGGAAGGGGATTTTACCGTCCGCGTCGGCACGGAGGACTATGAGAGCATCGGCGTTTTGATGATGATGGTGCCGGGACGGCTGGACGCCCTGGAAAATGTGAAAGAGCTGAAGGAGGCCAAGGACACCTGGCGGGAGGACGGAGACAGGATGTACGACAGCATCGACCAGCTTTTGGGAACGCTGGAGTCTATGAGAGGCGATGTGGGGCAGGTAAAGGACGGACTGACCGCATTGGACCGGGCCAGAGTCATCGCCAGCCAGAACCGAAACGCCATGGAGGAGAGCGCCACCGCGGCGTTAAACGACTTAGATCAGCTGACGGTGTGGACGGCGGCTCTCGTCCCCTATCTTCAGACGGCCCGCCAGGCGGTGACGGACATCAATAAAGACACGGACCAGATGTCCAATACCATGTATGAGCTGGAGGGAGAACTGGACGATCTCTACGCCCGCATGGGCGGCCTCCGGGACAATTTAAAACGGATCGCGGATGCCGTCCCGTCCATCAGCCAGGAGGAAAAGGCGGCCATTCTGGGTCAGATCCGGTCAGACGCGGACGAGGCGAAGGCCCTTGTGGACCGGATCCGCGCCCTGCTGGGCCAGATGGAAGGCTATCAGGGCCAGGCCGAGGAAAACTGGGCGGCGCTACGGGAAAGCCTTTCCTACGCGTCGGAAGGACGGCCGGGAAAAGGCGGCGGCCTGGCAACACCCTCGGAGACAGAGGAATCATACTGGATTCCGGAGGAGACCAGCGATGGATATGTGATCCTGGAGGAAGATCTGGAACTGCTCGGGGATAACCCGTATCTGGATGAGGTGCGGGGGATGTTAGACCAGCTGAGCGGCATTCTGGGGAGCGCCCAGGCGGTGGAAGGCACAGCGTCGGCAGTGATTGACGAAATCAATGGGGCGCTGGCAGTGACGGAGGATACGGTCCGGGATACGGCCAATATGCTGTCTTCTCTGCGGGGAGCGGATGAGCAGCTGGTATATCTGTTAGAGGATATGAGAGGCCTCATTTCCACAGTGGACGGCTATGTGCCGGCGATGATGGAGTCCCTCCGGGCCACAGAGGATCTGATGACGGGGCTCAGCAGGACCATTGACAGCACTCACGGCTTTCTGGCGGTGGTGGACAGCACTCTGAAAGCGGCGGGAGACTCCATCGACGCGGGTGCCAGGGAGAGCTTGCAGGGTGCCATGGAGCTTTTGGACAAAAGCCTGGCGATGCTAGACGACACGGCGGATGTGCGGGCGGCAGGCGCGGACATGAAGGAAACCCTGGATGAGCAGCTGGATAAGTTTGAGGACGAGAACCGTTTTCTGAACATGGATCCGGAGGCGGAGATGCTCTCATTCACATCCGATCAGAACGGAGAACCCAACAGCCTGCAGATCATCGTCCGCACGGAGGAGATCAGCGAGGATCACCTTCCCACGGATATTTCCGACGAGGAGAGCGGATCAGCCCCGGAAGAAGGGCCGTTCCAGCGGATGTGGAATGTATTGGTGAAAATGGTGCAGGCGATTGTGGATATTTTCAAAAACCGGTAGGCGGGATGTGGAAAACGGCGCGCTGCGGCGCAGGGATTTTTGCGTGGATAGGCGTTTAAAAGGGTTTAGAAAAGATTTAGAAGAAGTTATTAAGAAAAGGGCTGGAACCGGTGCGTTGATTCATCGGTTCCAGCCCTGTTTTTGCCTGTTTTCTTTTTCGTCAGTCAATGATTACTGCAATCCGTTCTCCGGCACATTCACATCCGTAGGATCGTACGTCTGAGTGTCCGAGATCATCTGCTGGATCGCCGGGCGGTCAAAGGGGCCGGGGATCGCGGACTCGTACACCGTGATGGCGGTGCCGAGGGCGCAGTTGTCAAAAATCCACTTGGCATCCCTGGTGGTGAAACGGATGCAGCCGTGGGACTTGGTGGCTCCCAGCCAGTTGTAGGTGCTGGGCTTTAAGGTGTAGGGATCTGCCGTCTCGTAAATCACGGAGTGAAGCAGAATGGACAGTCCCTCGCCAAGGCGGGTGCAGTACTGGCAGTACTCATCGGTGTTCATCAGTCTCCAGCGGTACTTCACCGGGGTGGTGAAGGTGCCCAGAGGCGTGTCGTCTCCTGTGGAGCAGAGGAACGTCTTGTAAGGGATGATGTAGCCGTTTTCCCCGTCCTGAATGTAGATGGTGGTGCAGTTCATCTGCTTATTGATACGGATCTGGAACGGGCCTTTGGACTGAAGGTAAGGCTCTAGGTCCTGCACCAGCTTTCCGTCGGTTTCAAAGAAGTATTTGTAGCCGTCGATGTACTGCCAGCCGGTAACCGGCGTATTGTCCACTACGTAGTAGCGGTCTCTGTTGTTCCACACCCATCCGGTAAAGAGGTCGCCGGTGCCGTTGCTGAACTGGGGCATTCCGTCCACGATGGTGATTCCGTCGGGAGCGGCGGAAACGAGAGGATTGTCCATCACGTAGCTGGCGGTGGGATCATTGGCGCCCCACAGGGAGTAGCGGAAACCGGTGATGTACTTGCCCACGGCCATGGTGCCGTTGGTGCCGCCGTTCTTCGACCAGTCACACTGGGTGCCGTCGTTTAAGGTGGCGGTGTAGTACACGTCAAAGGTATTGCCGAATACGCCGTTTAAACGGATCTGTACGGCCTCTACCGGGTCGGTGGTCCAGTCGGTGTGTCCGCCGTTCATGGCCCAGTTGCTCCAGCCGCGGGGGGCGGCGTAGGTGCGGTAGAGCACGTCGCCGGGAAGGTTGATGGCGTAGACGGACATGGAGATGAAACCGGCATCACCCGGCAGCATGGTCACATCCGTGCGCACCGGATCCGTCCAGGTCATGTCCGGCCGTAAAAACTGGAACTGAAGGACGGGAGTGCTCTCCGTGATCTCCCTGGTGGGAGTGGTCTGGATGTTGCCGTCGCCGGCCTGCTGAGCGTCGCCCGCCTGAGTACCGTCGCCGGCCTGCTGAGTGTCGCCCGCCTGAGTACCGTCGCCGGTCGGCTGAGCGTCGCCAGTCTGCTGGGTATCGCCAGCCTGTGTGCCATCCCCTGTCTGAGTTTCTGTCTGTGTATCGCCTGCCTGAGCAGCCGTATCGTTTGTATCTGTGTTCGTGGTATCGGGCTGCGGATTGTCAATCAGCATTCCGGGACCGTAATTATTGTCGGCAAACGCCGTCGCGGTCTGTCCTGTCAGGAACACGGCTGTCAGGGCAATGAGCGCGATGTGCCGCAAGGTCTTTCGCATATTTGCAAACCTCCTATGTATTTTTTCATACGTTCTTAATTTATCATATTTGTGGGAAAAATGCCATATATGATTTACTTTTTTGGCTGGTTACTGTAAAATCGTAAATAAAATGACCTTAGAATGTAAGAAACAGGTGCCATAATGGATTGGAAAAAGGAAACAGTCAATATCATATACGCTTCCAACGACGGCTATGCCCGCCACCTGGCGGCCTCCCTGTTGTCCCTGCTGGAAAACGGGCGGCGGATCCCCTCCATGGCGGTCTACGTGCTGAGCGTGGGAATGTGCCGGGAATACCAGAAAAAGCTGAAAGCCATGGCGAAGTCCCACGGCCGGGAGCTTTTCGTGGTGGAGCTTGGAAATTTAAAAGAGCGGTTCCCCTACGACGTGGACACCAGGGGCTTTGACATCAGCGCCATGGGGCGGCTGTTCGCGCCGGAGGTGCTGCCGGAGGAGGTCAAACGGGCTCTCTACCTGGACTGCGACACCATCGTGCGGGGAGACATCCGCGGGCTTTACGGCACGGACTTAAAAGGCGCCCTGGCGGGCATGGTGATGGAGCCCACGGTGTACCGGGAGATGAAGGAGACCATCGGCATGGGAAAGGACGACGCCTATTTTAACTCCGGCGTCATTTTGATGGACCTGGACGGCTGGCGGCGGGAAAATGTGCTGCGGCAGATGCTGGATTTCTACGGCGCCCACGCCGGGAGCCTGTTTGCCTGCGACCAGGACACCATCAACGGCACGCTCCGGGGCCGGATCCGCTCCCTGCCGCCGAAATACAACTTTTTTACCAATTACCGCTATTTTCGCTATCCTACTCTGCGAAACCTCTGCCGCGCCTACGAGGCGGTGGGGCCGGAGCAGTTTAAGGAGGCGAAACGGCGGCCGGTGGTGATCCACTACCTGGGGGACGAGCGCCCCTGGATCGCCGGAAACCACAACCACTACCGCCGCCTGTACGAGCACTATTTAAAGAAAACGCCCTGGCGGGGCGAGCCGCTCCAGAAGGGAAAGGTGCTGTATATGCAGCTCTGGTGGTGCTTTAATCAAATGACCAGAATCTGCCCGCCCCTCCGGCTGTGGATCAGCCGCAGGCTGGGGATGAAGGTCATCGACGGCCGGAAGAAAAAGAGGGAAACGGGAAATGGATAATACCGTATGTATTATTTTAAACTATAATGACGCGGACACCGTCCTGGATCTTGTGGAGGAATTAAAGGGCAGCCGGGAGATCGCCCACATCCTGGTGGTGGACAACCGTTCCACCGACAGCTCCTGGGAGCGTTTGCGGCGGGCATACGGCCCTGAAGCGGCCGACGGCGTCCGGACTGGAGAAACTTCCGGCGGGCCTTCGTTTCCCGGCACCGTCCCGGATGTTCGTCTCCTGCGTACAGAACGAAACGGCGGCTACGGCTACGGAAACCAGGCCGGCATCAGCCATGCCGTCCGCCTCTGGGACCCGGACTATATTATCATCGCGAACCCGGACATCCATGTGACAGACCGCTGCATCCGCAAGGTAAAAACGGCGCTTAAGCAGACGCCAGGAGGCGCTGTGGGCTCGGCCATGGTGGCGGCCCCGGACGGCCGGAGGCTGTTTTCCTACTGGGATCTGCTGCCCCTGGGGCGGGATCTGCTGGACATGGGGCCGTTGACGAGACGGCTGTTGAAACCGTGGCTCATCACCCCTCCGGGACGCCTGCCTGCGGGAGGCACGGAAAAAAGCCGGATCGTGGGAGCAGTGCCCGGCTCCTTTTTTGTGATGGACATGAAGGAATTTCCGGGCAAAGAGGCGGACCAGGTGTTTGACGAGGCCGTATTTTTGTACTGTGAGGAGAAGATCCTGGGACAGAAACTGCGGGAGCGGGGGCTAAAATGTGTGCTGGTGACGGACACCCAGTACGTCCACGCCCACTCCGTCACCATTGACCGAAACGTGGCGGGGATCGCGGCAAAACAGAAGATTCTCCATGAGAGCAAGCTCTACTATTACCGGCGTTATCTGAAGGCCGGGCCGCTTGCCATGGCGGCGGCCAGAATATTTCTGGGGGCGGTCTACACGGAGGTGTGGGTGCTTACCAGGGTGTTTCGGATGAAATGGTAGGGCGAAAGACAGAGGAAGAAACATGAACCAAGTAATTTTAGTGATACCTGCGTTTAACGAGGAAAAAAATATCCAGGCGGTGGTGGAAAACCTGATTCGGAATTATCCGGAACTGGACTATGTGGTGATAAACGATGGATCCACGGACAGCACGGAGGAAATTTTGAGGAAAAACGGGTACAACCACATCTGCCTTCCGGTGAATCTGGGGCTGGCAGGCTGTTTCCAGACGGGGATGAAGTACGCCTACGAAAAGGGCTATTCCTGTGCCGTGCAGTTTGACGGGGACGGCCAGCACCGGCCGGAGTTTGTGGCCGGGATGAAGGCGAAGCTGGACGAGGGCTACAGCATTGTGATCGGCTCCCGGTTTGTGGAGGGGAAGAAGGACTTTTCCCCGCGGATGCTGGGCAGCCGCCTGATCGGGCTGGCGGTCTGGCTGACCACCGGCGTCCGGGTGGCGGATCCCACTTCCGGCATGAGAATGTTTGACCGGGAGATGATGCAGAAATTTGCATATCACTTAAACTATGGCCCGGAACCGGATACGGTTTCCTTCCTCATTAAGCAGGGCGCCAGAGTGGCGGAGGTGCCGGTGGTAATCGACGAGCGCCAGGGCGGGGAAAGCTATTTAAAGCCCATGGTGGCGGCAAAGTATATGCTGCGGATGCTCACCTCCATCCTGGTGATCCAGAATTTCCGGACAAGGCGGTGAGGGCATGGAAAAATTTGTGGATCGTTTCCTGATATATAAAGGAAGTCACAGGGAACGGCAGAATGTGGCCTGGAACATCCTGGGCAGCGCCGTCTACGCCCTGGCGTCCATGGTGCTGTCCTTTATTGTCATGCGCATGGCCGGGGAGGACGAGGGCGGCATTTTCGGCTTTGGATTCTCTACCTATGGGCAGCAGATGTTTATTGTGGCATATTTCGGCATCCGCCCCTTTCACATCACCGACGGACGGCAGGAATACTCCTTCGGCGACTATCTGTGGCTGCGGACGGCCACCTGCGGGGCGGCCCTGCTCCTGGCGGCCTGCCATCTGTCCTTTCTCATGCTCACCGGGGAGTACAGTACCCACAAGGCCCTGGTGATCTTTCTGCTGGCGGGCTACAAGATCATTGACGGTTTCGCGGACGCCTACGAGTCGGAGTTTCAGCGCCAGGGCAGCCTGTACCTGACGGGAAAGTCCAACACCTTCCGGACCATTCTGTCCGTGGCGGTGTTTTTGGGTATTCTGGGGATTTCCGGAAACCTGCTTACGGCCTCAGCGGCGGCGGTGGCGGCCCAGATTGCGGGCGTGCTGCTGTTTAACGTGAGCGTTATGAGGGCCGGAGCGCTGCCGGGTGTGGAATTTCAGGGGGACGCGGATGCCTGCCTGCGGCTTTTAAAGAATACGGCCCTGCTGTTCGTGTCGGTGTTTCTTGATTTTTATATCTTTTCGGCGGCAAAGTACGCCATAGACGGACAGCTTACAGACGCCATGAGCGGGTATTTCAACATTTTATTTATGCCCACCTCCGTGATCTACCTGGCGGCCAATTTTGTGATCCGCCCCTTTCTCACGAAACTGACGGCCTGCTGGGACGGCGGGGACTGGGACGGGTTTTCCAGGGTGCGGAGGCGGATCGGGCTGGTGATCGGCGGCCTTACGGTGCTGGCGGTGGCAGGAGCATTGATCCTGGGACGTCCTGTGCTGGGAATTATGGAGCTTTTGCTTGGAACGGGATACGAGGGGCGTCTGACGGAGCATTGGATCGCCTTTGTGGTGATTATCCTGGGAGGCGGGCTTTACGCCCTGGCCAACCTTTATTACTATCTGCTGGTGATTATGAGGCGCCAGGGGATGATTTTTCTGGTGTATCTGTGCGCGGCCATAGCGGCCTGGTTTCTCTCCCCCATTCTGGTGGTGCGGTTTGAGATCATGGGGGCGGCGGTGTGCTATGTGGTTCTCATGGCGGCGCTGACGCTGGGCTTTTGCGGGCTGCAGGGGGCGCTGTTTCGGAAGGCGAAGGAGAGTGAGACATGACGGTTGATGTGCTGATACCGGCTTACCGGCCGGGGAAAAAATTTGCCAGGCTTTTGGCGATGCTGGAAAAACAGAGTCATCCGGTGAGGAAGATCATCGTGGTGAACACGGAGCGGGCCTACTGGAATGAGGCCGGGTACGGGGGCGTGAAGGGCCTGGAGGTCCATCACATTACAAAGGAAGAATTTGACCACGGCGGCACCAGAAACCTGCTCATGTCCCTGTCGGACGCGGAGGTGTGTGTGTGCATGACGGACGACGCGGTGCCGGCGGACGAGCATTTGATTGAAAACCTGCTGAAGGGCTTTGAGCGGGCCGGTGCCGGCGGGGAGACGGTGATTTCCGTCTACGCCAGACAGCTGGCGGACCGGGACTGCGGCGCGGCGGAGCGTTTCACCAGGACGTTCAATTATCCGGAGGAGAGCCGGGTAAAGACGAAGGCGGACATCGCCACGTTGGGAATCAAGGCCTATTTTTCCTCCAATGTGTGCTGTGCCTACCGGCGGGAGTTGTTTTTGAAACAGGGCGGATTTATTTCCAGGACTATTTTCAATGAGGACATGATTTTCGCGGCGGGGGCGCTGGCGGCGGGGTACGGGATCTGCTACGAGGCGGACGCCAGGGTGGTGCATTCCCACAATTACACCTGTATGCAGCAGCTGCGGCGGAATTTTGACCTGGGCGTATCCCAGGCGGACCATCCGGAGGTGTTCGCGGGGGTTCCGTCGGAGGGCGAAGGGATCCGGCTGGTGAAACAGACGGCGGCCCATCTGTTAAAGACGGGGCGGATTTTGCAGATACCGGGGCTGGTGGTCAAAAGCGGTTTTAAGTACGCGGGCTACCGGCTGGGAAAGGCCTACCGGCGTCTTCCCAAAGGGATGGTGCTGCGGCTGACCATGAATAAGAATTACTGGAGGAATGGGAAATGACGTTGATGCTGAGAATCGTGCTGATCGCGGCGTCCTTGCTGACCACGGCCATGATTATACGGAAAATCCGCCAGTCCAAGGCCCAGATCGAGGATTCGGTGTTCTGGGTGTTTGTGTCGGGCATTCTGATCGTGTTCAGCGTGTTCCCCAGGACGGCGGATCTGCTGTCCCGGCTGGCGGGAACGTATACCACGTCGAATTTTATCTTCCTGTTTATCATTTTCCTGCTGATGGTGAAGGTGTTTTCCCTGACCATGCGCATCTCCCAGCTGGAGACGAAACAGAAGGAGATGGTGCAGCGGATCGCCCTGGATCAGAAGGAGCGGGAGGAGAAGGAGGAGCGGACGGATGAAAAAGGGGAAGAATAAGCCCGGAGAGGGAAAACTGGCGGAAATGTCCGCGCCGGGGAGACATTTCCCGCTGTGGACGGCCGGGCTGCTTATCCTCCTTCTGTTTGCTGCCTGGCATTTTCTGGACGTGAGGGCTGGGGCCATCCAGTCGGGGGATCGGTTTCTCCTAAGCTGGTATGGAGTGCTGGCGGTGGTAATGCTGGCGTTTCTGGGGGGCGCAGGTTATCTGTTTTTTGAGAAAAAGCTGGCGCTGGAGACGGTGTTTGCCGTCTGCGTCCTGGGGCTTGGGGCTTTGTACCTGACGGTGCTGCCGCCCCTTTCCGCCCCCGACGAGGTGAGCCATTTTATAAGCGCCTACCGCCTTTCCAACACCCTTATGGGACAGCCTGGAACGGACGAAAGGGGCCGGGTTTACATCCGGAAACAGGACGCTTTTATCCTGGATACGGACCTTGTGCCCGGCGAGAGCCTGGACGGACTGGAGGAGACGGTGGACACAGAGGTGTTGGGACAGACGCTTACGGAGTGTACTTACCGGAAGATCCACGGCACCGGCCTTCTGGGGACGGGGGATCAGGAGATGGAGACCACGGTGAAACCGCCGGTGGAAACCACGCCCATCGCCTATCTGCCCCAGGCCCTGGGGATTGTCCTGGGGCGGCTGACGGGACTTGGGGGGCTGGGGCTTTTGTACCTGGGCCGCCTGGGAAACCTTCTGTGCTACACTGGGGCGGCCTGGTATGCCATGAAACGGCTGCCCTTTGGAAAAGAAGTGCTGTTTGGCGTGGGCCTTCTGCCCATGACCCTCCATCTGGCGGCGTCCTTTTCCTATGACACCATGGTGCTTGCCATGTCCTTCCTGCTGACGGCGGTGACCTTGAGCCTGGCCTTTGGCGCGGCGGATGTGAGAAAACGGGACGTGGCTTTGCTGGCGGTGATCATGGGCATCCTTGGGCCCTGTAAGATGGTGTACGGCGTCCTCATGGGACTGTGCCTTCTGATCCCGGTGCGGAAGTTCGGCGGCTGGAGGAAGTGGGCGCTGTCCGCCCTTTTCGTGGCGGCCGTGTACGGGGCGGCCATGATTCTGGTGAACAGCCGCACCATCGCCATGTACGCGGCGGAGACGGAGAGCTACGTGGGCTGGGCGGACGAGGCCGGATACACCTTAGGCTGGCTGATTCACAACCCGGTGAAGACCCTGCGGCTGTTTTATAATACGGTGCTTATCAAAGGGGAATACTACCATCTGACCATGATGGGAAACTGGCTGGGAAACCTGGATCCGGTGCTGGACGTGCCCTATGTGCTCGTCTGGGCCATGACCATTGTGCTGCTTTTGCTGGCTATGAAAAAGCCGGGCGGGGAGACTATTTATTTTTCCGGAAAACAGAAACTGTGGACGGCGGTTGTTTGCCTTGGCTGCGCCGGGGCCACCATGCTGTCTATGCTCATCGCCTGGACGCCTGCCAGCTCCGGGCACATCATGGGGGTGCAGGGAAGGTATTTTCTTCCCTTCCTGCCGGTGTTTCTGCTGATCTTAAAAAACAACTGGATCGCTCTCACGAAAAACAGGGACAGAGGCCTTTTGTACTTCATGGCCTGCGCAAACGGATATGCGCTGCTGCGGCTGTTTTCTATTGTCAGCATCCGGATATAGTGGTATAGTATGGATTGATACGGCCCGGCGGACGGGCCGGTGTTTCAGAGAATGGTAAGAATTTTTGAACATAAGGAGCGTATTGCGATGGGAAAAATTAAGGTGACGACCTGCGATATTAAGGGACTTTGCGTGATTGAGCCGACGGTGTTTAAGGATGAGAGAGGCTACTTTATGGAGACCTACAATCAGAATGATTTTAAGGAGGCCGGCCTGGATATGGTGTTCGTGCAGGACAACCAGTCCATGTCCGTGCGGGGCGTACTCCGCGGCCTTCACTATCAGAAGCAGTTCCCCCAGGGAAAGCTGGTGCGGGCTGTCCGCGGCGAAGTCTTTGACGTGGCCGTAGACCTGCGGGCGGATTCGGAAACCTACGGAAAGTGGTTCGGCGTGGTGCTGTCCGCGGAGAACAAAAAGCAGTTTTACATCCCGGAGGGCTTTGCCCATGGGTTCCTGGTGCTGTCCGACGAGGCGGAGTTTGCCTACAAGTGCACGGATTTCTACCACCCCGGCGACGAGGGCGGCATGGCCTGGAACGATCCGGACATCGGCATCCAGTGGCCGCTTCAGGAGGGTGTGGAGTTAATCATCTCCGAGAAGGATCAAAAATGGGGCGGATTTAAGGAAACCTTTAAATTCTGACCTGGCGGGAAAGGAAATATGGGATGAGAGATTTGATTTCCCTGATAAAGGAGATTGCCGGGAGGAAACGGCTGATTCTGGATCTGGCGAAGGCCGATTTCAGGAAACGGTTTGTGGGTTCCTATTTCGGCGTGGTGTGGATGTTTGTGCAGCCGGTGGTGACGGTGCTCATTTACTTCTGCATCTTCCAGCTGGGCTTTAAGAGCGTGCCGCCGGTGCCGGGAGTTCCCTATGTGCTCTGGCTGGTGCCCGGCATCGTGCCCTGGTTTTTCTTCAGTGAGGCCTTAAACACCGTGACCAACTGCCTTCAGGAATACAGCTACCTGGTGAAAAAGGTGGTGTTCCAGGTGGAGGTGCTGCCGGTGATCAAGCTGATGTCCAGCCTGATGGTTCACTGCTTTTTCGTGGTGATTATGATCGTCATGGCCCTGTGCTACGGGCGGGCGCCCATGGTTACCTGGATCCAGGTGATCTACTACACTTTCGCGGCGTCCATGCTGGCGCTGGGGATCGGGTATTTTACCTGCGCGGTGAACGTATTTTTTAAGGATATGGCCCAGATTGTGGGAATCTGCCTTCAGTTTGGAATGTGGATGGTTCCCATTATGTACCAGGAGAGTATGTTCGCGGATGTGCCTCTGGTGCTGACCCTGCTAAAATTCAATCCCTTCTATTACATTGTGGCGGGATACCGGGACAGCATTCTGACGGGCAACTGGTTTTTTGAGCGGCCCACCATGACCCTGTATTTCTGGGGCGTGACCCTGGTGCTGTTCTTTGCGGGCATGAAGGTGTTTAAACGGTTGCGGCCTCATTTTTCAGATGTGCTGTAGGCGGTTGGAGAGCGTATGATAAAGGAAATGCTGTTGAGAGTGCCTTTGGAGGAAGGCGCTCTTTCCATATCTGTGGAAGTGATCTATTCGTCCAGGCGGACCATGGGCCTGGAGGTGACGGCAGACGGCCGGGTAAAGGCCAGAGTGCCGAACCGGACGGCGGATGCCGTCGTGGAGAAATTTGTGAAGGAGCGGGCGGGCTGGATCGCGGAAAAGTATCTGCTCCAGAAGGCCAGACAGGAGAAACAAAAGCTGGCCCGCGGCACAAGAGATTATGAGCAGAACCCGGCGCTGGAGGCCAGATACCGGGAGCTGGCGCGGGCGGTGATCGGCCAGCGGGTGTCTTATTTTGCGGCGAAAATGGGAGTGACCTACGGGCGGATTTCCATCCGGGATCAGAAAACCAGGTGGGGGAGCTGCAGCGGCCGGGGAAATTTGAATTTCAACTGGAAACTGGTGCTTATGCCGCCGGAGGTGCTGGATTACGTGGTGGTGCACGAGCTGGCCCACCGGAAACAGATGAACCATTCGCCCCTGTTCTGGGCGGAGGTGGGCCGGGTGCTGCCGGACTATGAGAGCAGGCGGCGGTGGCTGAAGGAGCATGGGAAGGAAGTTTAGCGGCTGAAAAAGGAGGAGGTTTCATATGTTTTTGGATTTGACTTTAAAGGTTACCCCGAAAATGGTGGCGGATGCCCAGGGGAACGAGACGAAGGCCTTAGTGGGCCATGTGGGGACGCATTTTGACGTGATGGACAAGGAATTCCCCTTGGAATACGTGGAACGGCCGGGGCTTTTGTTTGACGTGCGGGCTGTGGAAGGCCGGGACATTGAGCCGGAGGACGTGGAGCTTAAGCTGGTGGAGCCGGGGATGTTTGTGGCGTTCTGCAGCGGCTACAGCGAGCGGGTGGAGTACGGCAGCAGAGAGTATTTCACCTCCCATCCTCAGCTGTCGGACCGGCTGATCGAGGAGCTGACGGCTCGGAACATCTCTATGATCGCCGTGGATTTCGGCGGAATCCGCAGGGGAAAGGAGCACACCCCGAAGGACCAGTTCTGCGCGGACCGGGGAGTGTTTGTGGTGGAAAATCTGTACGGGCTGACGGCGCTACTGGAGCACGGGAGACGGTTTGTGGCCCATACGTATCCCATGAATTACAGCGGGGTGACGGGACTGCCTTGTAGGGTGGTGGCGGAAGTGTAGGAGTTGGGAAAACGCGGGAGAAGGGAACCGGAGATGTGATATAGAAAAAGCTTGCTATATTATCTGAAATATGATAATATCTGTATATAGACATCTCCCTGTTTCCCTTCGGCGGGGGCAGACGGCGGGAACGCCGTAGGCGTGGAGCCATCTGGCTTTCATGATTCTTGATGACTGCGTTAGCGGTCATGTCCGTTTCTTCTAGTATCAAATCTTATATGGGATCCATGATTTATTCCAAATTCATTTACAGATTTTTAGAGGCGCATTATAATAGTTTTACCGTTAAAGCGATGATTCTATAATATATAGAGGATAGGCAGGAGGAAGAATATGTATACGGCTATGGAGATCGCTGTCCACGTGATCAATTACGTGAAGGGACAGAATGGTCATATTTCAAATCTGAAACTCCAGAAGATTTTGTACTATATACAGGCGGCATTCCTGTGTGAGCGGGGAGAGGTCTGCTTTGATGAAAAGATCCTGTGCTGGAGACACGGACCGGTTGTTCAGAGCGTTTATAATAAATTCAGTATTTATGGCGGAGAGGAGATCCCGGAGCAGCGCACGGAAAAGAAAATCGTGTTTAAAAACGGGAGATTCGTGCTGGAAGAACGGCCAGTAGATGGAGGCGCCATCCGTGACGGCGACAGAGAGCTGATAGACCGGGTGGTGGACGGGCTGAAGGATTATGATCCCTGGTATTTGGTGGACAGAACCCATGAGGAGGCGCCGTGGAAGAATTTAGGTACGTACAATACGGAAATTACGCCTCAGGCCATAGAGCAGTATTTTATGAATCACAGGGAGAGAGTGTATGGGCATTTCGATCGGTGAGCTGTTAGATGAGCTGCAGGATATTTCTTCAGACGATGAGAAATCCCTGGAGGGCTGGTGCGAGGAATTGGGGGAGTTCTATGAGGAAAATCCCAGGCATTCGTATTCAGAGCTGACAAAGTATATTGTGTCCCTGGATGGCGGCGTGGAGTATATGGACCGGATTCTGCCTGTCCTGAAAAAGGTAAAGGCCCGGCTGGAGGGCAAACGCCCGGATATGGCGAAAAGCGTGGAGAAACTGATGGATCACATTCAGTTAGAGACCATACGGATCCGCTATACGAGGCATCTGGTGGAGGAGATCGCCCAGCAGAAGTGTCTGGAGTCGCTGAATACGCCGGTGGAAGGGATTGAGGAGCTGCGGGACAGCTATGGGAAACTGGCGAAAGAGCTTGAAGACCGGAAAGCAGAGCTGCAAAAGGAGATCGAAAGCCATAATAAGACGAAAGCGGAGATTCAGACACTTTCAGAATCCCTGAAAAGCACAAGCGAGACGGCTGAGAGGGCAGTGAAGAAGATTCAGATGGCGGAGAGCCACTCGATTACGATTCTGGGTATTTTCGCGTCCGTGGTTCTGGCGTTTGTGGGAGGGCTGGCATTTTCCTCCTCTGTGCTGCAAAATATTGGAAATGCCAGTATTTACAAAATTGTCCTGGTTTCCTGCGGGATCGCGGCGGTGTTGATCAACCTGATTTATTTGCTGCTGCGGTTTATCCGGGAGATTAATCAAATATCTGGGGAGACGGAGCGGTATCCCCAGTATCTTCGGAGGCTGATGTTTGGGATTGGCGTCATCGTCCTTTTAGATGTGGCGGCCTGGTTTTTGGGGCTGCATCAGCTGGCGGCGGCCGTTCATCGCATTTTATATGGGTGACGGCGGAGACCAGCGGCCTCGCAGAGCGGCGGCGAAGATAGGCGCAGGAGAAAAGAAGAAACGGCGAATGGCCAATGAGCGCCGGAAACAGGAGGACGTCTTTTGTTTCTCCTTGGTTTCCGGCGCTTTTGGCTTTTTTTGTGTCACAGGAAACTGCGTTCCCTATGACACAAAAGCCTCCGGCGGGAGGCGCACTTCGCGCAGAGGAATATGGCTGCTGACGCAGCCGCGCTCCGGCGCGAGTGTGCGCTGTTGCGCACACTTTTTTTGCGGGAGTTTTGGGTAACCGCGGTGTTATGAATGGAAGGCGCGCGGTTTCACTGATGGGTGGAACCGCGCGGGAGGCTGTGGTTGTCTGCGCGGCTGTGTTTTAGCATTGGCACGCCGTACGACGGCTGCTATTTTGTGCCGTGGGAAACAGCGTTTTTCGTGGCGTGAAAGCTGGTGGAGAAGGAGCGTTTCACGGGGAGGAAAGCGGTTGTTTGCGCAGCTGTATTTTAGCGAAAGTGAGAGCTACAGAGCGGAATCGTTTATGTATTTGCTGTAAGCCCGATTCATCCGCTCCAGGGCAGCGTCGATGTATTGGGTGGGGCAGGCCAGGTTCCAGCGCTCAAATCCTTCTCCCTGGGCGCCGAAGATGTAGCCCTCATCAAAAAAGAGCTCTGCCTCCTGGCGGTTGATCCGCTCCAGCTCCTTGTAGGGCAGTCCCAGCCCGTTCCAGTCCATCCACAGCAGATAGGTGGCCTGCAGCTCGCAGACCTGGATCTGCGGGAAATGCCTGGCGAAATAGGAGGTGATCCGCTCCTTGTTCTCATGGATCACAGAAATGCACTGATCCAGCCAGGAGCCGCAGTGATCGTAAGCGATCCGGCAGGCCTCATAGCCTAAGATGTTGCACTTGGGATTCGCGCTGCTGCGTTTCATAAAGGTCAGAAACTGTTCCCGGAGCTTTTCGTTGGGTACGAAAATGTTGGAGGTCTGTAGTCCCGCCAGGTTGAAGGTCTTGGAGGGGGCGGTCAGGACGAGACAGTTCTGCTCCGCCTCCCTGGACAGGGCGGCATAGACAAAGTGCTCGTATCCGGGCATGATCAGGTCGTGATGGATCTCGTCGTCAATGACCAGGACATTGTAGCGGCAGCAGATGTCAGCCATTTTCCGCAGTTCTTCCTTTGTCCACACCCGGCCGCAGGGATTGTGAGGGCTGCAGAGCAGGAAAAGCTTGGTGTTTGGGTCGCTGGCCTTTTTCTCAAAATCGTCAAAGTCGATGTCATAGGTGCTGCCGTTTCTCACCAGGGGACAGTCCACCAGTTTTCGGTTATTGGAGGAAATGGCCATGTACATGGGGTAATATACAGGGGTCAAAAGCATTACCCCGTCCCCCTCTTTGGAAAAGCAGCGGATAGCGGCGTAGAAGGCGTCCACCACTCCGTGGGAGGGAAGAATCCACTCCGGCTGGGCATCCCAGCCATGGCGGTTCCGCATCCAGCGGCATACGCTTTCTTTGAAGGCGGGAGTAGCGTTGGCATACCCCAGAACGCTTTTGTCCAGAAAGGCTTTCAGCCCGTCCACGATTTCCGGCGCCTGTACAAATTCCATATCGGCCACGGAAAAGGGGATGGTGTCCTCTCCCGCGTCCGGTTTTGCAGCCTGCAGCTCATCCCACTTTCCGGAGCCCATTCCATAGCGTTTCCGTACCGTTTCAAAATCATATTTCATGTCATTTCCTCCTAATTCTCTTTTTCAGTCGTATAGTCCACTAACAGGTCATCTTCAATTTTCACGTGTTTGGCATATGTATTGGTGTAAATCAGCACGATCACGATCAGTGCGGCGATAAACCCGACCACAGCCAGAGACAGGTTCAGCAGCAGGGACGAGGACAGCACGCAGAGGATGATCATGCCGGTTACGGAGATTGCCTTTGCCTGCCCAGGGGTTATTTTTAAGCTGGAGCGTTTCAGGGTGTCGCCGGATTTGGATGCCAGTACAAACAGGGCGACACAGACAAACAGCTTGGAGAGCAGAGAATTGGCGGTGGTAAATTTGGTGATAAAGGCAATGTCAAAGCCCATTACCAGCGGAATCAAACCTACCAGATAGAACAAGGTAAGGAGCTTTACCGGCACTCCGTGTTTGCTGACCGTTCCGAAGGAGCGGGGCAGCAGGCCGTCGTCGCAAGCCACCAGCAGAGGCTTTGTCACCCAGGAAAGGGTGGCGTTCAGAGTGGTAGCGGTGGCGCCGAGGGCGGCTCCGATGACAAACAGGTAGAACGCGATTCCTGGCATGGTCTCCTGGGCCACCAGAGTGAGGGGCTGGTTGGCCACCTGTTCCATGGGAAGGATTCCGGCGGCCACAATGGCGATGAGCACGTAGAAAATGCCCACACCGAAGGTGGAGATCACCATGACTCTCGGGATGGTCCGGCCGGCGTCCTTTGTCTCTCCTCCCAGCTCGGCTAACACCTGAGCACCGCCTGTAGCAGAGCTTAAAAGGGCCAGGGTGCTGATGAACGCGAAACCGCCGTTGGCGAATAAATGGGACGGGGTAAAAATGTACGCCAGATCCGCCTTGGGAAGTCCAAAGGCGATAAAGAGCAGCAGGCCGCCGATGAGAGCCACGGACATAATTTTATTCAGGATGGCGGCAGATTTTGTACCCACTAAATTCGTGATAAAAAAGAAGGTCAGGATGGCGATGGCCACCATATGCTGGTTCAGCCCGGTGACAATGCTCACAAAATAGGAGGCAAAGCTCAGGGCGTATTGCGCCAGCCCCACGTTCATGGTGATGTGTAGCAGCAGGTACAGCATTCCGGGAGATTTTCCAAGAATGCGGCTGCAGTAGCGGTAAGGCCCTCCGGTGGTGGGCACGGATGCCCCCAGGATTGCCACGGGGAATATGCTGATAATCGTAAAAATGGGGGACATCAAAAATGCCAGCACCACCCCGGTTCCTGTCATTCCGATGGCTACCCCGGTAGAGGACATGATTCCCGCTCCGATGATCTGGCCCACGGAAATCGCCATAAGATCCCAAAATCCCAGGTTGCGGATCAGTTTACTTTCCTGCCTTTCATTACTCATACAGTCACCTCCAGAATTTTTGAATGATAGAGCAAAAACCGGTTTTCTGACAAATTAATGAGCAAAAAGGATGCCAACTGAAAAAAGGCAGGAAAATCGGGAATTTTTGTCAAAAATAAGGGGTTTTAATGGGGGAGGTTTCTGTTTAATGGGATGTAATGGGACTTAATGGGGTAAACGGGGTCCGTGAGGTTATCGAGGTTTCTGAATGCCCTGGCGGCCCCGGCCGATGGAAATGGCATTCTCCGCCTCTAATTCCTTCAGCAGAGCCCGTATTTTTCCCTCGGAGTAGTGATAACCTTGCTGGAACAGCCGCCCCTGCAGACTGCGCCTGCCGGGACAGATTCCTGTTTCCCAGAAGGAGCGGACGCAGTCCAGAAGGATGGTTTTATCCTCTGAGGTTTCGTGTTTTTCCGGGAAAAGTGCCGTTTCTTCCTGAAAGTAGCAGGGTAGGTCTGCCGGAGCGATTTCCGTCTTCCCCAGACTCCCTAAATATTCTACGCAGTTGGAGAGCTCGCGGACGTTTCCCTCATAATTGTGCGTAATGAGAAGGGTTTCCGCGGCCGGAGTCAGACGGAAGGAGCAGCCGTATTCTCTGGCAATCTGGTGAAACAGGGGGAGAATGTCCTCCCGCCGGTCGTTCAGCCCGCTTAAGGCGAGGGGAAGGACGTTAAGGCGGTAGTACAGATCCGCGCGGAACCGTCCCTCCTGTACCAGTTTCTTCAGATCCCGGTTGGTGGCGGAGATGATGCGGATGTCAATGGGAATCACTTTGCTGCCGCCCACCCGCACGACCTCCCGCTCCTGGAGGACCCGCAGCAGTTTCACCTGTAGTCCCAGAGGCATTTCTCCGATTTCATCCAAAAACAGGGTTCCCTTGTGAGCCGCCTCAAACAGTCCGGCTTTTCCCTCCCGCCGGGCGCCGGTGAAGGAGCCGCCCTCGTAGCCGAACAGCTCACTTTCCAGCAGGGATTCCACAAAGGCGCCGCAGTTTACGGGGATGAAGGGGCCGTTTCTGCGGTCGGAGGCATTGTGGATCGCGTTGGCAAACAGCTCTTTGCCGGTGCCGGACGGCCCCTGAATCAGAACATTGGACCGGGACTTGGCGAAGGTGGCGGCGAGAGACAGGGCCTGCTGAATGGAGGGACTGCTGCCTTTGATATTGGAAAAGGTGTATTTGGCGTGCTGCTTTTCCGACAGGCGGCGCGTGCGCAGGCGCAGCTCCTTTTCCACCTCTGAGCGGTAGTCTGAGATGAGGATATATCCGGCGTAAATCCCGTGGGTACTGGTGGTCCAAAGGTCGAACACGAATTCCCGGCCCTGATACTTGACCACCTGTTCCCCGAATTCACCGTACCGGTTCTGGTAGCCGTCTAAAAACGGGAAAATGTCTGAAAGATGCCTGCCGATCAGCTGAGACAAAGACAGTCCCAGCAGCTTTTCGGCGGTGTAGTCGCAGTAGCAGATCAGTCCGTCCGGGACGAAATAGAGCAGGCCGGTGACGGCTTTTCCAAAGGCGGCCGCGTAATAGCTGCCGATGCCGATCATATCGCTGATCTGGCGGGTGGTAAAGACGATGTCGCGGGAATAGGAACGGAAAAAATCAGTTTCAGCCAGGCCAGGCAGTCCCAAAACTACAGCGATCTGCAGCAGCGTTTCGGCACTGATAAGCCCCCGCCCGTGAAATTGGATTACCTCGTGTCCGGAAATATTCTGCAATCCGCCGTTTTCAAAAGAAACGATCAGCGGTTTCAGCTGAGAAACGGGAAGGGAGGGGTGCCAGGCATTTAAAATACTGCCGGGGATACCCAGATTTTCCAGCATTCGTACCCGCTGGGCAGCGTAAAAAGGAGTGTCCGCCACAATGCTGACTCCCGTTTTCCCGCCTTCCTCCAGGATGCGGCTGTAGGTTTTCTTATCAATGGTGTGCTTGATCCAGATAATGGGCGTTTCCGGAGCGCATAAGGTTTTCAGATACTGGCTCCATTCAGAAGTGGTCACCAGAACCAGGTCGATAGTTTCGTAGGAAACGCGGGGGCTGCGGTTAAATGCGCCCGTGATGAGCTCGATGTCAAAGCCGTGAAAGAACCGGGACAGAATTCTGGTGTAGGAATCCCAGTCGTCCGGCGTAAAGCTCCACAATAAGATCTGTTTTTTCGGCATATGGTCCCTCTTTCCCGTAATTGAAGTTGTCTGATTTTGGAGTATGCCTTATTTTAACACATGGAGAAAGAAATGCAAATGGAATCGGAGTGGAGAATGGGAGGGCCTGGGGCGCGGCTGCGTTCCGGCACACACTTTGTAACGGAATTTTGACGGAAATGTCTTTCCTGCCGGGAAAATGGCTGTCAGAGCAGCCGCCCTCCAAAAGGCTCCTGTATTTGACACGTGCCCTTGCAAACCGGGAACCGCGTTACAGCGTCCGCGCCCTCTCCGCAATATTCTGATGGAAATTGATAATTTTATGCTCATACTCCTCATTCATAAACGAGGAAGTGATGAGGAAATCAGCGGTAGCCTTGTTGTTTGCGATGGGAATGTCGTAGACCTGGGCGATGCGCAGCAGCGCCTTTACGTCCGGATCGTGGGGCTGGGCAGTGAGGGGATCGGAGAAGAAAATCACGAAATCCACCCGTCCTTCCACGATTTTCGCGCCGATCTGCTGGTCACCGCCTAAGGGGCCGCTGTTGTAGCCCTTGACCGGAAGTCCTGTGGCCTCGGTGATCATTCTGGCTGTAGTTCCCGTGCCGCACAGGAAATGGCCTTTTAAGATTTCCTTGTGCTCGTCGCACCATGCAATCATTTCATGTTTCTTGCTGTCGTGAGCGATCAGCGCGATGTTTTTCTGTTTTCCGATGGTCATTGTCAGAAAGTCCATATGGTTACCTCCTAGTATAATGATGGATGGAATCTTAAAATCCCGCAGAGTTTCGGACCGGGCGTCTGCCTGACTTTCCTGCGCTCCTGCCTGCGGGGAAAAATCGAACCTTACAGCTTGATTCTGTCACAGGGCGAACCGGGTTGTCAAGCAAATCTGTGTTAAGTTTCTGTGTCCGTTCTGAAAAATCCGGCGGAAAAGACAGGAGAGCCGGAAAAATAGCAGAGGCGCGTCAGAGTAAGCGCGGCGGGGGCTGGGTTTAGAGGGAAACGGTTTTATCGGAAAATACTAAGAACAATGTAAGAAAAACCGCAGGGAAAACGGTGTAAAATCCTGACAGGTTGTGGTATAATAACTCCCAAACTATGCTTTTTGGAGGAAACCATGTCAGGCGAATACGCGATTAACGTCCAGGATGTGACGAAAATATATAAGCTTTACGACAAACCCATTGACCGGCTGAAGGAATCCTTAAGTCCCATGCACAAAAATTATCACCGGGATTTCTATGCCCTTCGGAACATTTCCTTTCAGGTAAAGAAGGGGGAAACCGTGGGCATCATCGGCACCAATGGCTCCGGAAAATCCACGATCCTGAAGATCATTACCGGCGTACTCACCCCCACAGAGGGGACGGCCGAGGTGGACGGGGTGATTTCTGCCCTGCTGGAGCTGGGGGCCGGGTTCAATATGGATTACACGGGAATTGAAAATATCTACATGAACGGCACCATGATGGGATTTTCCAGGAAGGAGATGGACGAAAAGCTCCAGGACATCCTGGATTTCGCTGACATCGGCGATTTCGTGTATCAGCCGGTGAAGACCTATTCCAGCGGTATGTTTGTCCGCCTGGCATTCGCTCTGGCGATCAATGTGGAGCCGGAGATCCTGATTGTGGACGAGGCGCTGTCCGTGGGAGACGTATTTTTCCAGGCCAAGTGCTACCGCCGTATGGAGGAGATCCGCAAGAGCGGCACCACCATCCTTATGGTGACCCACGATATGGGCAGCATCATCAAATACTGCGACAAGGTAGTGCTGTTAAATAAGGGTGAGTTTGTAGCGGAAGGAGCTCCGGGCCGCATGGTGGACCTGTATAAGAAGATCCTGGCCGGCCAGATGGACTCCCTGAAGGAGGAGCTGGAGGAGATGAACGATTTCTCCGGCGACAAGGCCCTGGAGGATAAGGAATTTGAGCAGGAGACCGTTCACGAGGGCGGACTGATGCGGGACAAGATCGCCGTAAATGCCAACCGCACGGAATACGGGGACGGACGAGCGGAAATCTTTGATTTTGGCCTGGAGGATCAGCGGGGAAATTTAAGCAACCTGATTTTAAAAGGGGAAATGTTCACCATCCGGGAGAAAATCCGGTTTCACGGGGAACTGAAGGCCCCCATTTTTACCTACACCATCAAGGATAAAAAAGGAACCAGCCTCACAGGCACGAACACCATGTATGAGGGGACGGACATCAAGCCGGTAAAACGGGGCGACGTATACGAGGTGGCGTTCACTCAGAAAATGACCCTTCAGGGGGGAGAATACCTCCTGTCTATGAGCTGCACCGGCTTTGAAGGGGAGGAGCACGTGGTGTACCATCGCCTCTACGACGTGGCCAGCATCACCGTAATTTCAAATAAAAATACGGTGGGCGTGTACGATATGGAGTCCACGGTGGAGGCAAAACTGACGAAAGGCGGAGAATCGAATGGGACAGACGGCTGAGCGGCTGCTGGAGCTTTTAGAGGAGTACGGCGGCGATGAAAAAAAGATTCTGGAGGACCACAGGGAGCTGGAGTACTTCTACGCCCTGTCAGATATAAGGGAAAATCTGCTGGAATGGTTCCCCTTTGATCCAAACGGCAGGATTTTACAGATCGGCTCCGGGTGCGGCGCCCTGACGGGCCTGCTTGCCCGCCGGGGAAAGCAGGTGACTGTGATCGACGGGGACGAGGCCGATCTGAAGGTGAACCGGATTCGCCGCGGCGCCCTGGGAAACATTGATTATGTAAACTGCAATTCGGGCCAATATATGGAACAGGCGGGAGACGGCAGAGGAAATGCCGCTGATCCGTTCGACTGTGTGGTAATGGCCGACGGCCTGGGAGAAACTCCGGAAGAATCCATTGAGGCTGCCAAAGCTTTCGTGAAACCGGGGGGAGTCCTTCTTTTGGCGGCGGACAATCCTCTGGGCTTAAAGCACTGGGCCGGAGCGCCGAAGGAGACGGGAGCCATGGGAAAAGAACGGCTGTGCGCCCTGCTCCCAGGGGCAGAATGCTATTATCCTCTGCCGGACTACCGGGCGGCGTCGGAGATCTATTCAGACCGGCGGCTGCCGGCGAAGGGAGATCTGACGGGAATGGTCATTTCCTACGATTATCCTGAGTTTCTGCGGACGGACGTGGGAGCGTCCTGGGATTCCATCTGCCAGGAAGGCAAGTTCCCGGAATTTGCCAATTCTTACTTAATGGTTTGGAGGAGACATGGCTGACATCGCATATATTAAATACAATCGCACGAGAAAAGAGGAATTTCAGATAAAGACAGAAATCCTCGTGGAAAACGGGGAGACCTGGGTGGAAAAGTCGGCCCTGTCTGATGAGGGGACGGCTCATATCCGCTCTTTCGGGGACAAATATGAGGCACTGAAACGGCAGCACGTCCATTTAAAGGTGGTGGAACCTCGGCTTTCCGACGATGGGAGGACAGCCCGGTTTGCCTATCTCACAGGAAAAACCCTGGCGGAGGAGCTGGGAGAGGAGATCCGCACGGGACAGGCCCCGGTGGAGGCGATCCGCGCCGTTGTGGAAAAGGTCTGCGAGGTGCGGCCGGAATATCTGGCTCCGTTTCAGATCACGGACCGGCTGACGGAGGTATTCGGGCCGGTGCCGAAGTTTGACGATCAGGCCATGGCCGTGTCCAACATAGACGCCCTTTTGGAGAATATTCTGGTGACGGAGGACGGCTGGTATTTCCTGGATTACGAGTGGGTTTATGATTTTCCCGTGCCTCTGGGCTTTGTGAAATACCGCATCCTGTTCTATTTTTACCGGAAATATCACAGTCTTATGAACTATGGGGATGTTGCGGAATTTTTAAAGGAGTTCGGAGTGAATGAGGAACTGCTGGAGGCTTACGGCGATATGGAGACGGCCTTCCAGCAGTACGTCCACGGCGGAAACCAGGAGCTGTATCTTTTAAACTACCGCAAGGATTACCGCCCGGTGGAACAGCTGGAGGAGGAACACGTAGAGCTTTTGGAGGCCAGAAAACGGCTCTGCCATTTAAACGATGTGGAGTTTGAGCTGCACAACGCCACCACGGAGCTGAAAAAATTAAAGGAAATTCACCGTCTTACGGAAAATCACGTCAACAACCTGGATGTGATTATCGCGGACCTGCGCCGGGAAAACGGGGTGATGGCCCAGACCATCGGCGTGCTGAACGCCCACATTTCCATCCCCTACCGCATCCGGCGGAAACTGGGAGCCATGTTTAACAAACGGTTCCCCAAAGGAACCAGGAAACGGAAAATTTTGAGCTATTGCAGGAGGACCGTGTGCCATCCTGTAACCTATATGAAACTGTACACCTCCGAGGACGGCAGAAACCGCATTCACGGAGATTTTGAGATCGGCGAGGAGTATTTCACCCACGGCATGGTCCATCTGCCGAAGGAGGATCACCCGCTGGTGTCCATCGTGATTCCGGTATACAACCAGATTCACTACACCTACGCCTGTCTGCGGTCCATTGAGGAGCATACGAAGGATGTGCCCTACGAGGTAATCATCGCGGACGACGTTTCCACGGACGCCACGAAGGAGCTTTCCCGGTACGCGGAAAATGTGGTAATCCGCAGAAACAGCGTAAATCAGGGGTTCCTCGGCAACTGCAATCAGGCGGCGGAGGCAGCCCGCGGGAAATACATCCTGTTTTTAAACAACGATACCCAGGTAACGGAAGGCTGGCTTTCTTCCCTGGTGCGCCTGATCGAATCCGACCCGTCCATCGGTATGGTTGGCTCCAAACTGGTGTATCCGGACGGACGGCTGCAGGAGGCAGGAGGAATCATCTGGAGCGACGGCTCCGGCTGGAACTACGGCCGCATGGATGATCCGGACAAGCCGGAATACAACTATGTGAAGGACGTGGACTATATTTCCGGCGCGTCCATTATGCTGCCCGTTTCCCTGTGGAAACAGATCGGTGGCTTTGACAAGCGGTATGCTCCGGCGTACTGTGAAGACGCGGACCTGGCCTTTGAGGTGAGAAAGGCGGGGTACCGGGTCGTATACCAGCCCCTTTCCAAAGTCATCCACTTTGAGGGAGTGTCCAACGGCACAGATGTAAACGGCACAGGACTGAAACGCTACCAGGTGGAGAACAGCAAAAAAATGCGGGAGAAGTGGGCCGAGGAGTTCCGGAACCAGTACGAGAACACCGGCAACCCCGATCCCTTCCGGGCCAGGGAGCGCAGCCGCGGAAAACAGATCATCCTGGTGGTGGATCACTACGTCCCCACCTTTGACAAAGACGCCGGCTCCAAGTGCACCTATCAGTATATGAAGATGTTCGTGGAAAAAGGCTTTGTGGTGAAATTCCTGGGGGACAACTACGCCCATGAGGAGCCGTACACCACAGCCCTGGAACAGATGGGCATTGAGGTGCTTTACGGGGAGAGCTACCGCACCGGTATCTGGGACTGGCTGGAAAAACACGGAAAGGACATTGCCTTCGTGTACTTAAACCGGCCCCATATTGCGGTGAAATACATTGATTTTATTAAGGAGCACACAGATATTAAGGTGCTGTACTTCGGCCACGACCTTCATTTCCTCAGAGAGACCAGAGAGTATGAGCTGACCGGGGACGAGGAGATTAAGAAATCCGCTGATTACTGGCGTTCTGTGGAGCTGTCCCTGATGAAAAAGACGGATATGGCCTATTATCCCTCCTATGTGGAGCGGGATCTGATCCATGACATCAGCCCGAAGATCCAGGTGAAGGACATTCCGCTCTACGTCTATGAGACGTTTAAGGAGGATCTGGACGAGAACTTTGAGCAGAAAGAGGGCCTGCTGTTTGTAGGCGGGTTTGGCCATCCGCCGAACGCGGACGCCGTGCTCTGGTTTGTGAAGGAAATCTTCCCTCTGATCCGAAAGGAGCGGGAGATCAATTTCTACATTGTCGGCTCTAAGGTGACGGAGGAGATCAAAGCCCTGGAGCAGCCTGGAAATGGCGTGGTAGTGAAAGGCTTTGTGAGCGACGAGGAGCTGGAGGAGCTTTACCGGAAGTGCCGCGTTGTAGTGGTTCCGCTCCGCTACGGCGCCGGAATCAAAGGAAAAGTGCTGGAAGCCATGTACAACGGGGCTGTGGTGGTGACGACCTCCATCGGAGCCGAGGGGATCAAGGATTCCGGCGAAGTCCTGACCGTCCGGGACGAGGTGGCAGAGTTTGCCCAGGCGGTGCTGGAGCTTTACGGAGATCCCGACCGCTGCCGGTTCATTTCCGGGGAGACTCAAGTTTATATGAAGGAACACTTCAGCCTGGACGCGGTGTGGAACTGCGTCAGGGATGATTTTACGAGATAACCAAGGAGGTCCGCCGGGAACGGACAGTCCGGGGCAGCAGCTGCCGCGGGCCAGGTTTCGTCTCCGGCGGCAGAACGGAGATTTACCATGACACATACATTTGCCATCTGCGCCTACGGCGATTCCCCCTATCTGGAGAACTGCATCCGCTCTTTAAGGCGGCAGGGGGAAGATACAGACATTATCCTCTGCACCTCTACCCCCAGCGATTACATCCGCAAAACGGCGGCCCGCTATGAAATCCCGGTCTTTGTGCGGGACGGGGAGAGCGATATTCAGGAGGACTGGAACTTCGCCTACAATACGGCGGAGGGAGATCTGGTGACCCTGGCTCATCAGGATGATATGTATCACCGGGATTATGAGAAAATCCTTCTGGAGCGGGCAGAGAAATATCCCGATATGACCGTGTTTACCACAGATTACGCCACGGTGAAGGGGACGAAACTGATGGAAAAGCGGGGCCTGGTGGAATGGGTGAAAGCAGCCCTTCGCCTGCCTCTCATAAACCCCGACTGGAATGACAGGGAGTGGCTGAAACGGGTGGCGCTTATTTTTGGAAACTCCATCTGCTGTCCGTCCTGCACGTACAATAAGAAACTGCTGGGAGAGTCCCTGTTTCGTTCGGAATTCCGGTATGTGCTGGACTGGGATACCCTCTGGAGGCTGGCGGGAGAAAAGGGGCGGTTTGTCTGCGAGGAACGGCCGCTTATTTACTACCGGGTACACGACGGAGCTACCACAAAACAGTGGATTGGTGACAACCGGCGGACGGAGGAGGAGCTGGCCATGTTTCGGAAATTCTGGCCGGAGCCTGCGGTGCAGCTCTTAGAACGACTATACAGGAAAGCGTACAAGGCATATGACTGACAGAAAATTTCGATGGATGTACGGCGCGGTTCCAGTTCTGGGCCTGGCCTTCATCCTTTGGTATATTATGGCCGCCACCTGCGACGCGGCCTATTCCGACTACATCCGGCAGATTTTATCCTATTTGCCGGACGTCTGGAATCCGGAAAAATTCTTTGTGCCGGATCTTTTGACCAGAATCCCCATAAACTACCCGGTGCGGGCGTTTAACGTGACTGTCCTGGATTTCTCGGTCACCTTTGATCTGGTGCTGGGAGCTCTGGGCCTGGGCCTGGCGGGGCTGGTGATTGGGAAATACTGTTATGAACGGCGAGTGGGAGCGGCATGGTTCCTGCTCCTCATGTTCCTGTTTTACAGCCTGAATAAGTGGGAAATGCTCACCAACGGCACGGGCTGGGTACATTTTCTGGCTTTTGCCTGCTTTTACTATCACTATCTGGTGTTGGACCGGATGGAGGCGGGACAGGGAAAGCGGGGAGACGGGCTGCGCTTAAAGGTATTGCCGTTTGTGATTACCCTGTGCATTGCCGGGCCGTACTGCGCTGTTTATTCCGGCGTACTGTTTCTGGCTTACGGATTCCTGGCGGTGAAAGCGTATCGAAAAACGAAAAAATGGGACAGAGCGTATTTCTTTTATGGTCTGTGTGTGCTCCTGCCCCTTCTTATCTATATGGTCAGCAGTTCTCTGGCTGTGTATGAGCACACCGGAGCCTACACGGGGCCGATGCTGCCGGTGCTTTTGGAGCAGCCGGGGCTGTTTGTGAAGTTCTTCATCAAATCCTTTGGCGGGATGGTGATGGAAAAAGAAACGCTGGAGTACGGCGTGAATATGGGATATTTCCCCTATGCCGTGGTATATGCCATGGGGTTTGCGGTTATGGGAGGATACCTGGCGGCTTTGTGGCTGAATTTCCGCTTTCGGCTCTATGAGAGGACGATTTTGCCGTTGATTCTGGTGATGGCCGGGGGAATGAACCACGTACTCATACTGCTGTCCCGCTGGATTTTTCTGCGGGATGACTACGGCATGAGTGCTCGCTACGCGCTGCAGTTTCAGGTGGGAATCCTGGGGATTGTGCTCACCTGTGCCCTTCTGTGGAGGGAAATCAAGCCGACGGCCCTTAAGGCCCTTATTATCTGCTGGTGCCTGATGATGGTAGCCGGAAATGGATTTACAGATTATAAGGAAATCCACACGGCTCCCGGCAGACAGGCCTGGGGAGAGACGGTGAAGGAGATGGCCGGACATCTGGAGGACTTTTCCGACGAGGAGCTGGTTTACCAGTTCCAGTACGGAAACGCGGATAAGATCCGTCAGGCTATGGCAATACTGGAGGAAAACCATTGGAATATGTACAGGCAGTGAGCCCGGTGGGCAGCCTGAGGACAGGAGGACAAACGTAATGAAGGTAGTGATACTGGCCGGAGGCCTGGGAACGAGAATCAGCGAGGAAAGCCATTTAAAGCCGAAACCTATGGTGGAGATCGGGGAAAAGCCGATTTTGTGGCATATTATGAAGTATTATTCCGCGTTCGGATTTCATGAGTTTGTGATCTGCTGCGGTTATAAACAACACGTGATCAAAGAGTGGTTCGCGGACTACTATCTCCACAACAGCGACGTGACCTTTGATCTGGCAAACAACACCATGGACGTTCACAACAACTACTCGGAGCCCTGGAAGGTAACCCTGGTGGATACCGGCCTTTATACGATGACCGGCGGCCGCATTAAGCGGATCCAGGAATATGTGAAAGGCGAGCCATTCATGATGACTTACGGGGACGGCGTGTGCAACGTGGATTTAAAGGCGCTGAGGGAATTCCATGAAGGCCACGGAAAGATTGCCACCATCACCACCGTGAATATCGGCCAGGTAAAAGGCGTGCTGGACATTGATGAAAATGATACTGTCACCTCCTTCCGGGAAAAGGACGACAACGATGGCAGCCTGATCAACGGCGGATTTATGGTGCTGAATCCGGAAATTTTTGATTATCTGGAGGGGGATGACACCGTCTTTGAGCAGGGGCCCATGCAGCGTCTGGCTGCGGAGGGTCAGTTGAAGTCCTTTTATCACGATGGGTTCTGGCAGTGCATGGACACTCAGCGGGAGATGAACAAGCTGGAGGAGCTTTGGCAGAGCGGCCGGGCCCCTTGGAAGATCTGGGAGAAATAGGAGGAGCGACCGGTGAATTTACAGGATTTGGAAACATTTTACAAGGGAAAACGGGTGTTGGTGACAGGGCACACGGGCTTTAAAGGCACGTGGCTCTGCCGCATCCTGGCTCTGGCGGGAGCCCAGGTGACAGGCTACGCTCTGGAGCCGCCTACGGATCCCAGCATTTTTGAGCAGACGAGACTGGGACAGACCATGAATTCCGTGATCGGGGACATTCGGGATCTGGCACATTTAAAAGCAGTATTTGAGGAGACAAGGCCGGAGGTGGTATTCCATCTGGCGGCTCAGCCCATTGTGCGGGATTCCTACAAGGATCCGGTATATACTTATGAGACGAATGTGATGGGGACAGTGAATATGCTGGAGTGCGTCCGCCTGACGGGCTCGGTGAAATCCTTTTTAAATGTGACCACAGACAAGGTTTACGACAACAAGGAGTGGGAGTACGGTTACCGGGAAACGGATCCTTTGGACGGCTACGATCCCTATTCCAACAGTAAATCCTGCTCAGAGCTGGTGACCCACAGCTATAAAAAATCCTTTTTCCAGGGCGGACGCTGCGCCGTCTCTACCTGCCGGGCAGGAAATGTGATCGGCGGCGGCGACTATGCCAATGACAGGATCATTCCTGACTGCATTCGGGCGGCAGAGGCCGGGAGGGATATTGTGGTAAGAAATCCCTATTCCACCAGGCCTTACCAGCACGTGCTGGAACCGCTGGCGGTATATCTGGAGATTGCGGCGAAACAGTATGAGGACCGGAAATACGAGGGATATTATAATGTAGGGCCGGACGACTGCGACTGCGTGACCACCGGGGAGCTGGCGGATTTATTCTGCGCCTCCTGGGGAAATATGGCGTGGGTGAATGTCCATGACGGAGGCCCCCATGAAGCCAATTTCCTGAAACTGGATTGTTCCAGAATTAAATCGGTATTTGGCTGGCGGCCCAGACTCCATGTGGGCGAGGCGGTGGCCATGACGGTGGACTGGGCCAAGGCGGTGGCGGCCGGGGAGAGCGCTATGGAGGCGACGGACCAGCAGATCCGGGAGTTTTTTCGTTCATAGAATGTACTGTTCCGCGTAAAACGGACGTTACTGGAGCGGTGCGCACTGTAGCACACAATCAGATTGCGGCACACAATTAGTTAGAGAGAAAAATGCGTTCATGCCGGGCGGTAAAATATCCGGTTCCGGATGGATAATGGGGCGGCTGGCGATGGTATTGCCAGTGAGCCGTGGGAAAGGAGCAGCATAGAAAATGTTTGAGTATATGTCAGAGCAGCAGGCCAGAGAGCGGATTCTGGAGATGACGGCGGCCTACTGTGAAAAGTATCACAATAAAAAGAAACCGTTTGAGCCAGGAGACCGGATCTCCTACGCGTCCAGGGTTTACGATGAGCATGAGATGGTAAACCTGGTGGACAGTGCCCTGGAGTTCTGGCTGACCTCCGGACGGTACACGGACGCGTTTGAGAAAAAGCTGGGAGAATATCTGGGAGTGAAATACTGCTCTCTGGTAAACTCCGGATCTTCCGCCAATCTGTTGGCGTTTATGGCCCTTACCTCCCCTCTTTTGGGAGATCGGAGAGTGTATAAGGGGGATGAGGTTATTACAGTAGCTGCCGGATTCCCTACCACGGTGACGCCGATGCTCCAATACGGGGCTGTACCGGTATTTGTGGATGTGACCATTCCGCAGTACAACATCGACGTAAATGCCCTGGAGCAGGCTCTTTCAGAAAAGACGAAGGCGGTAATGGTGGCCCATACTCTGGGCAATCCCTTTGACTTAAAAGCAGTGAAGGCGTTTTGTGAGGCTCATGGCCTCTGGCTGGTGGAGGACAACTGTGACGCTCTGGGAAGCCGCTACGCCATTGACGGCGAGGTGCGTTTTACAGGGACGATCGGTGACATCGGAACTTCCAGTTTTTATCCCCCTCATCATATGACCATGGGCGAAGGGGGCGCGGTTTATACAAATGATCCGCTGTTGAATAAGATTGTCCGTTCGCTAAGAGACTGGGGCCGGGACTGTGTGTGCCCCTCCGGCCGCGACAATCTCTGCGGTCATCGGTTTGACCGGCAGTACGGAGAGCTTCCGCTGGGGTATGATCACAAATACGTGTACTCCCATTTTGGATACAATTTAAAGGCTACGGATATGCAGGCTGCTGTGGGCTGTGCCCAGCTGGAGAAATTCCCCTCCTTTGTGGAGCGGAGAAAGAAGAATTTCGCCCGGCTGAAAGAAGGGCTTGCGGGAACGGAGGATAAGCTGATCTTGCCGGAGCCGTGTCCGAATTCAGATCCCAGCTGGTTTGGGTTCTTAATCACCTGCAAAGAGGGTGTGGACCGGAATCAGGTGGTGCAGCACGTGGAGGCCAAAAGTGTTCAGACCAGAATGCTTTTTGCGGGAAATCTGATCAAACATCCCTGTTTTGACGAGATGCGCGAAACAGGAACTGGCTACCGGGTAGCGGGCAGTCTGGAAAACACTGACCGGATCATGCGGGACACCTTCTGGGTAGGCGTATATCCGGGAATGACGGATGAGATGATCGACTATATGGCTGCGGTGATCCGGGAGGCCGTAGGAGCGTAGGCAAAAGGACGGCAGCCGCTGGCGGGAGGAATAGAACATGGAAGGATACGGGCTGGAGAAAGTCCACGAGGCCAATTTAAAGGTGCTGGATGAGGTGGATCGAATCTGCCGGAAATACAGAATCCGTTATATGCTGGATGCGGGTACGCTGTTGGGGGCGGTGCGCCACAAGGGATTTATCCCCTGGGATGATGATGTGGACATCATCTTTACCAGGAGCCAATATGAGGCCTTTTTAAAGGTGGCCGCAAGGGAACTGCCGGAGACCATGGAGCTGATGGATTACCGAAAGTTTCACGGCGGCAGAGGGTTTTATGATTTCACCCCCAGGATCCTCTATCTGCCCAGCAAAAAGCATGAGGACGGGGCGGAGATGGAGTTTTACGATGGAAAGCTGAATCACCTGTGGGTGGATCTGTTTGTGCTGGACGAACTGCCGGAAGGGAACGGGGCAGCAGCCTTGGTGCGTGTCCTTCACACGGTGATATACGGCTTGGCTATGGGGCACCGTTACCGCCTGGATCTGTCTCATCATGGAAAGAAGGAACGGCTGGCGATCGGCCTTCTGTCCGCGGTAGGGAAACGGATCCCGATGAAATGGCTCTTTTCGTGGCAGCACAGGCTTGCCCTGCTGTTTAACAATGGAAAACACAGCCGTTATTATGCCAGCAACTATCAGCCGGATTTTCTTTATGTGACGGTGGAACGTGCCTGGGCGGACACCACCAGCCAGGTGGAATTTGAAGGACGGAGCCTTATGGCCCCTTCTGATCCAGACGCGGTGCTGACCATGCTGTACGGGGATTATATGAAACTTCCGCCGAAGGAGCAGCGGGTGCCCTCTCATTCCAGTATGGAGATCAGAATTTTTGAGTGATGGTGGACAGAATGAAGACAGTGACAGTGGTGGTGTCCGTTTACAACGAGGAGCAGGCGCTGCCGGAATTTTATAAAGAGGCCAAGCGGGTGTTAAATGGCCTGTCCTGGGAACATGAGCTGCTTTTTGTCAATGATGGGAGTGTGGACGGCAGTTTGCAGGTACTGGAGAAACTGGCGGCTCAGGATGAACGGGTAAGGCTTGTATCTTTCTCCCGCAATTTCGGCCATGAGGCGGCGATGATTGCCGGACTGGACTACAGCCGCGGGGATATGGTGATCTGTATGGATGCGGATTTACAGCATCCGCCGGAGTGCATTCCGAAGATTTTGGAGGCGGCGGAGGCAGGTTGCGATGTGGTGAATATGGTTCGCACAAAAAATCGGTCTGCTGGTTTGCTGAAAGGGATTACCTCCGCGGCTTTTTACAAGGTGATCAATGCTCTTTCGGATGTGGAATTTGAGGCCAACGCATCGGATTTCTTCGCCGTGAGCCGGAGAGTCGTTCTGGTTTTGAAGGACAGCTACCGGGAGAAGGTTCGCTTTCTTCGGGGCTACGTGCAGAATGTGGGCTTTCGGCGGACGAACCTGGAATATGAGGCAGGAGTGCGGGTGGCCGGTCAGAGCAAGTACAGCATCCGAAAGCTGTTCTCTTTTGCGGTGAACACGATTTTGTGTTTCTCCAATCTGCCGCTGAAATTGGGGATTTACGCCGGCGCTGTTACGGGAGCTTTGGGATTCGCCGTAATGATCTATACCATCTGGACCTGGGTCCGGGTGGGTGCGCCGGATGGGTATGCTACCATTGTGGTACTGATCTGTTTTATGTTTGCCGTGTTATTTTTAATTGTAGGAATTATCGGCGAGTATATCGCGATTCTGTTTTCGGAGCTGAAAGACAGACCGATTTATATTGTTGAGAAAACTGAAAATATTAACCAGAGCCGGGCCACATGAGGGTCCGGTTTTTCTTTGAAATAGGCGACAAATCGACCTAATTAGACGTCTTTATCTACTAAACTAAAGGATAA
Source organism: Lachnoclostridium sp. An14 (assembly GCF_002160755.1). Classification (GTDB taxonomy): domain Bacteria; phylum Bacillota; class Clostridia; order Lachnospirales; family Lachnospiraceae; genus Lachnoclostridium_A. The sequence continues at coordinate 18,922 of NZ_NFLE01000027.1, read as the reverse complement.
AGGAGTGAGGTCAATGACGGTATGTGAAGCCATCATAGAACGAATACGGGAGCTTTGTGAGGAGCGGAATATGACGGAGTATATGCTCATTTACAATGCTGGTATGCCGCCTTCCACGGTGAAAAGCATTATCAACGGAAGAAGTAAAAATCCGGGAATTACAAATATAAAGAAGATCACGGAAGGACTGGGAGTGAGTATTCGCGAGTTTTACGATTCCGAGGTGTTTGAGAACCTGGATCAGGAGGATTAAGTCATGGGCGTCCTCTGGCGAGGGAAAACGGCGGAGGACGCGGCTTGTCACGCAGTTTACATAATATGAAATTTATGAAAAGCCATGTAAAAAGTGACTGCGGAGCGAATCAGGATACAAATAGTACAGGGGATTCTGGAATCACGGAAATGTGTTGCAATAAAGGATGAACACAATTTCTCTGATCAGGTTTTTTAAAAGCCAATTCGGAAACCGGAATCCTGGGAATAGGTATAACTCTCCGCAACGGGATATAATATGCGAAAACTCCCAAAAATCTTCTTGGTATTCACAGGAGAAAAATGAGCTTTTAGGGTGAGCCGGGAATAAGTAAAAGGTTTCATAAAGGCGGGGATAAAGTGTTCTGGATATATTTTTCTAATATATACAAACACTTAATTTTGCGTACTTAAAATCAGAAACAAGGCGAAAACAGAGAAAATCATATCAGAGGAAATACTGGTAGGATGCTGGGAGATAACATTATGATCTGTCTCAGATTCAGCAATGAAAAACATTGAGAGATTAGCTTGCTGTCTGCCCGACTGTGGAATGGAAGGTGACTTCAGCATAACACAGTCGGAAGATAAATGCAAGCAAAATAAGAACAAATGTTCGAATTTAATAATTTTGTAAGAAATGGAACGGTATTCGGGCCATTTCAATCAAGTGAATACAGCTAGGCGAATGTTCCAAATGCCGCGGTTACACTTTCGGCGTTTTTCAGATACCGGCGGATCACATAGTCCAGATCCAGATTTCCAGATGGCGCAATGACAAGGGGAGAGCGGCCAGCGGTGAGATCTGCCGCGGATACCGGTTCCCCGTCTGCTGACGGTAAGGAAGTTTCCCGTAATTCAGGCAATGGGGTATGGCTCCCTTTGGTAAACCGTTTTTGGCAGGCGGCTGCCAGATCAAGCAGGGAGTCAAAGGCCCGGCTGTCCACGTATCCGGTTTGGATCAAAAATTCCATCTGTTCCAATTCGGAGAAGATTTGCCAGAGTACAATAAGGGTTTTCTGACCGGCAGATTTTTCCTCTGAATCGGGAAGACTGTTTATGTAAGCAGCCGCCTCTCCATAAATCATGTGGAAGTAGGTGAGAATTTCTCTGGCAGAGGATAAATCCACCCGCCCGTAAAGGGTCTGCCGGATAATTTCCCAATAGGAATTGTGAAGGCGGAACAAGGTTCTCATATTAAAGCGAAACATGGTATCCCGGCTGGTAGGAAATACAAAATGATTGACCACATACACCAGGACAACTGCCGCCGCCAGACAAAGGAGACGCATGGAGATGGCCGTCGTCTGAGGAATGGACATGGATGCCAGCGTCAGCGCGTAACAGGTGGAAAAAATCGGATGGTTCCAGGTGCCCGGGGTCGCGCAGTACATAATGGACAGAGCTGCCAGTGCGAATACAAACTGCCCTGCCGTAGTATGAAGATTGGGCAGAACCAGATAGACGAACAGGCATCCGATGGCGGTTCCAACAGGTCGGGTTTTCATCCGGTAATTGCTCTCCTCAAAAGCGGGCATGAGCAGGAGAAACGCGTTCATAGGGAACCAGTAAGAATGGGTAATATCCACCAGGTAGCTTATGGTATAGCTCACGGTCATGACCACAGAGAGGCGCAACGCGAACCGCATTTCAAAGGATTCCAGGGTGCAGCGCCTGCGCAGTCCGGCGATGGTGTCGTCCAGACTGAGTTTTTGCCATGGAGGCGCTGCCGTTTCGGGTTCTGTTTCGCTTTTTAAAATGAGAATCAGCATATGAAGAAAACTGCGAAAGAAGATGCGCAGCCGCCCGTTTTCCAGGTTCATCCCATTTAAAAATGCCCGCGCCTCAGAAATGAGGGCCCTGTTATTCTCGGAGGACATCTGATCCCGCACGGTTCGCAGATACGCGGCTAATCGGTGCAGGGCGTCAATATGGGCTTCGTCCACGGAATTTTTCCAGGAAGTGTCGGTGACCAGGTAAGACGCCCGCTGAAATAAAATGGCCAGCATATCATAGAGGCGGGAGGTCTCTGTTTTGAGAGCAAAAAAACCGTGTCCGCCATAAGAGAGACGGTGAAAATCCTGTTCCAGCCGCCGTAGTCTGGCGCTGGTGTCGTCAGAAAGATTTCCGGAGGCGATCAGGTCTAAAAGGTCTGCCAATTCCCCTATGCCCAAACGAATTTTTGCCCAGGGTTCAGAGGTTTTTAAGAATAAACGGGCGTAAAGCTGCAGACTCAGGCCCAGCACAAACACAGCCACCGTGATAGCGGCCAGTTCCATGGGCAGAGTGGAAAGCGTGGGAGGCATCAATTCCAGAAAGACAAAAATCATCGCGTAGGAAAAATAACCTTTTTGATTGAACTGAGAGCTGTGCAGAAACACGAGCAGAAACGGAACGGTGAAATTTAAAAGAATACACAGCGGCAGGTTTAAAGAAGATAAAAAAGCCAATCCGCACAGGATATAACTGTTGAGCAACAGTTTCACATAGTAGGAAAGGGTGTGGCTTTTTGTATGCTGTGTCTGGAAAATGGTGGTGAATACAGAAACCACGATCGCGTACTGAAGGCCAAAGCCTTCGACAATGATTAAGAACAGTACAAAGAAAAAAAGAATCACGGGAAACGCGTTTTGAAAGCGTTTCCAAGCGGTCTGAACTAACGAATTCATAATAAACTCCCCCTTAGGCCAGGCTGTTCTCCCCTTCGGCCGGCAAAATCAATCCGAAAAACGGATATTACTTCTATTATAAAGGGGAGAAAAGGTTTTGACAATCAGGGGGCACTCAAATTTGTTCAGGAGAGAAATCCAGAGAGTGAAACGTTTTTTCGTGATTGGAACTTCGCGCCCCTGCCAGGCGCAAAAACTCCTGCATTTCCCGGGTGACCCACTTGTCTTTGTGGTAAACGATCTGGCGCCAGACCTGCATATGAAAATCGGCCACATCCAAGGCGGCGAGCCGTCCGGACTGAATATCTTCTTCTATGGAGAAAAGCGGCAAAAGAGAGAGGCCGGTGTTCTCCCGTAGCATCTGAACGATAAAGTCTGTGTTTCCAATCTCCAGAAATGGCCGGATTTTTTTGCCGTAGGCAGCCAGGTAGCGGTCCAGAATATTGCGGTAGCTGGCATCTCTTTCCGTGAGCAGAAAGGGCTGGGCAATGACCTCGTCAAGGGAAAGCTCTTTTTTTCCGGAAAATGGGTGGGAGGCGGAGGCGGTAAATACGATTTCCTCCGGTTCTTCCAGCACTTTCACCCATTTTCTATCATAAAGGCGTTTGTCCAGGAAATATACAATATCAAGGGCGTTCTCATTCAGCATATCCAAAAGCACCATAGGTGAATCAATGACGATGCTGACGCTTACCTCAGGAAACAGCCGGTGATACTCTGAGAGGATGGGAGGAAACAGAGAGGAACACAGAGATTCTATGGTTCCCAAAGCAAGAGTCCCTTTTGGTTCCTTCGCGTCGGCCATGACGTCCCGTATTTGTGCCAGTTCTTTGGTGAGATGAATGGCGTACTGGTAAAATAGGTTTCCGTGGTGGGTCAGACTGATTTGCTTGCCGATACGATCAAACAGACGTACTCCCAGCTCGGTTTCCAGGTTTTTGATCTGTATGGTGACGGCGCCCTGGGAATAGCCCAATTTTTGGGCGGCTTTTGAGAAACTTTTCAGCTGTGCCGCCTGAAGAAAGGTGGTGATTTCCCGAAACTCCACGTATTGTTCCCCCTCTGCATATGATTTAAAAAATTTAAACTATTTCTTTAAAACATTAAATTTTACATCTATTAAGAAGTATCATATAATAGAAAACGGCATAGGTCAACGAAAATTGTAGCGGTAATTAGCTGTATAATGCCGTTTGCAGGATGTGAAAACGAATAAGAAAGTGAATGCCGGTCCGAATGGACGGCGGAAAGAGGGGAAGATTCATATGAAAAAAACAGATGTAAAGTACCAGGCATATATAAATATTCTCAAAGAGGAGCTGATTCCTGCCATGGGATGTACGGAGCCGATTGCGCTGGCCTACGCGGCAGCTGTGGCAGAGCGTGAGCTGGGCGTTTTGCCGGATCGTGTGGTAGTGGGAGCCAGCGGCAGCATTATTAAGAACGTGAAGTCCGTGATTGTGCCGAATACCGGCCATATGAAAGGGATTGAGGCCGCTGCTGCTGCCGGAATCGTGGCAGGAGACGCAGATAAGGAGCTGGAGGTCATTTCCCAGGTAACTCCGGAGCAGATCGGACAGATCAAGGAGTTCCTGGAAAAGACGGATATTCAGGTAGAACACATTGACAATGGCCTGACCTTTGATATTATCGTGACCATGTATAAAGGAGAGTCTTATTCAAAGGTTCGTATTGCCAATTATCATACCAATGTGGTTCTCATCGAAAAGGATGGGAATGTTAAAAAAGAAGTAAAGGTGGACGGAGAGACTGAGGGGGGATTAACAGATCGTACTCTCCTTAATATGGCGGATATTTGGGATTTCGCCAACACTGTGGACGTAGCGGATGTAAAACCGATTCTGGGAATCCAGGAAAGCTACAACTGGGCCATCGCTGAGGAAGGAATGAAGAACCAGTATGGAGCCAATGTGGGCAAAGTTCTCGTTTCCGCGGTGGGAGAAGATGTGGCAACCAGAGCAAGGGCTATGGCTGCGGCAGGTTCCGATGCCAGAATGGATGGCTGTGAGCTGCCGGTAGTGATCAATTCCGGAAGCGGAAATCAGGGAATTACGGCATCTGTGCCGGTTTTGGTATATGCCAAGGAGCTCAAGGTGGACGAGGAAAAGAAGTACCGTGCGTTAGCCCTGTCCAATCTGACGGCGATCCATCAGAAAACACCGATTGGCCGTCTGTCTGCGTTCTGCGGCGCTGTAAGCGCAGGAGCGGGGGCTGGAGCTGGAATCGCGTATTTGAACGGAGGCGATTTCGACGTGGTGAGCCATACGGTGAGCAACGCGCTTGCCATTGTGTCTGGTATGGTGTGTGACGGGGCAAAGCCGTCCTGTGCTGGAAAGATCGCGACGGCTGTAGGCGCTGGAATCCTGGGTTATCAGATGTATATCCGCGGGCAGCAGTTCTGCGGCGGAGACGGCATTGTGGCAGACGGCGTGGATCAGACCATCGCCAATGTGGGCCGTGTCGCCAAAGAAGGAATGAAGGAGACCAATGAGACAATCATTAAGGTTATGATTGGAGGGTGAAAATATGAAAAAAATAGTCGGTAGTTTGCCGTTTAAACTTCTTTTGGGAGTGATAATCGGCATTCTGGTAGGGCAGGTTGCAAATGAGTCGGTAATGAATGTGGTCGTGACCATAAAATACATTCTGAACGAGCTGATCCTGTTCTGCGTACCGCTTATTATCATTGGATTTATCGCGCCATCAATTACAAGGTTGGGGAACAATGCGTCCAGAATGCTGGGCGTAGCGATCCTGGCGGCATACGTGTCATCCGTGGGAGCAGCACTCTTTTCCATGGCAGCAGGCTATACAATCATTCCCCATCTGTCCATCGTGTCAGAAGTGGAAGGGTTAAAGGAATTGCCTGGGGTTGTGTTCCAGCTGGATATTCCGGAGATTATGTCGGTAATGAGCGCGCTGGTATTCTCTTTGCTGGTAGGCCTGGCCGCGACCTGGACAAAGGCGAAGGTGATTACGGATGTTCTGGAGGAGTTCCAGAATATTGTGCTGGCGATTGTGACCAGAGTCGTGATTCCGATTCTTCCTATTTTTATCGCCTTTACGTTCTGCGCCCTGTCCTATGAAGGGACGATTACAAAGCAGCTGCCGGTGTTTATCCAGGTAGTGCTGATTGTCATGGTGGGTCATTACATCTGGCTGACGCTTTTATATCTGATCGGCGGAGCGTATTCCGGGAGCAATCCTATGGATGTAATCAAAAATTATGGCCCTGCGTACATCACCGCCGTCGGGACGATGTCCTCTGCGGCGACTCTGGCGGTAGCCCTTCGCTGTGCGAAGAAATCTGAACCGCCGCTGCGTGCGGATATGGTGGATTTTGGCATCCCGCTGTTTGCCAATATTCATCTGTGCGGTTCCGTACTTACGGAGGTATTCTTCGTGATGACAGTTTCAAAGATCCTGTACGGCTCTCTGCCGGGTCTTGGAACCATGATTCTGTTCTGCGCCCTGCTTGGCGTATTTGCGATCGGCGCTCCGGGCGTGCCTGGCGGAACGGTCATGGCATCTCTGGGACTGATCACCGGCGTGCTCGCGTTTGATGATGCCGGAACTGCTCTGATGCTGACGATCTTTGCGCTGCAGGACAGCTTTGGAACGGCCTGCAACGTGACCGGAGACGGAGCGCTGACCATGATTTTGACCGGGTATGCGAAGAAACATGGAATTAAGGAACAGAAGATTGAAAGCGGGCTGTCGTAAAAGTTCCGTCTGAAAATCAGTTACAAATAAAATACGAAACGGCTGGGGCCGGGCGTTGAAAACAGAGACGCCCGGCCTTTGCGTATGCGCATCTGTCTGGAACACACAATGGATGGCATAAACTAAGCCGCAGGAAAAGAAAAGGAGAGTGCTGTGGGATCAGGTATAAATTCTCGCCTGAAACAGCTCCAGAGGGATAAAATGCTTGTTTACAGCCAGAATACTCCCGTCGGCGGCGTAAAGCGTCTCCTGAATCAGAAGAAAGGAATTTGTCTTGGAAAGGACGTATTTTTGGGCGCTGAAATTGCCGGCGTTGGATACTGTTAAATGAAGGGAACTGCTGGCTGCCTGGCTGTAAATTGCTGTCTCCAGAAAGTGTTCCAGCTCCTCCGGATGATTTAAGTCGGTCCCGACCCGGGAAATAACCTCAATGGGCAGAATGGACAGGGAATAAGCAACCGGCTGTCCATGAAACTTGTACCAGCGGTCTGCGATGACAACGGCGGCACAATGCTGCTCCAGGCTGCTGGATACAGGCTCGGACGGAGGTTCCAGGCGAAATTCCAGTTCCACGCTGTCCGGGCGTTCCGCACAGCAGGCATAGACAGGATGAGACAGGGTTTCCAGTCCGTGTTTTCCGGAATCAGACAAGTTCTCCTGCGGACGGATAAAATTTCCCTTTCCGCGGACGTTCCTCACCAGGCCGTCGTCTACGAGCAGAGAGAGGGCGCGGCGTAAAGTCATGCGGCTTACTCCCATCTCAGTGGCCAGATCAGGTTCAGAAGGAAGCTGGCTTCCAGGCGGGTAAGCGCCCTCCTGGATCAGACGGTAGAGCCGGTCGTAGACTCGGATATGTTTCAGATTTTTAGATTTTTTATGGACATCAATGATCATTTCTGGCATGGACTGTAATGCTCCTCCCATTCCTGAAAATTAGACAAGTTCATACTGGTATAGTAACGCACATGGAATGGTTTGTCAAGTATTTTAGACAAGTTTTTAATACAACAAAAAACAAAGAAAATAGGGAAAATTGGGGCTTGAAATTAGACAAGACACGTGATATTATACAAGTATTAACGGGATGTACAGAGACAGTGACAGAAAGGAGAGGTTTTATGCAGAATTATTCCGGTGAGGTTGGGTTGCAGTACCATATTAATCTGAGAAAAGGCGATGTGGGACGCTATGTGATTCTTCCCGGCGACCCGAAACGGTGCGAGAAGATTGCGGCACATTTTGAAAACGCGAAACTGATGGCGGACAATCGGGAATTTGTTACCTACACAGGTTATCTGGATGGGGAAAAAGTGAGTGTTACTTCTACAGGTATTGGAGGCCCGTCTGCTTCGATTGCGATGGAGGAGCTGGTAAACTGCGGCGCGGATACGTTCCTGCGGGTCGGCACCTGCGGCGGTATGGCTTTGGACGTAAAAGGAGGAGATATTGTGATCGCCACGGGAGCGATCCGTATGGAAGGGACGACGAAGGAGTACGCGCCCATTGAATTCCCGGCTGTGGCCAATCTGGATGTGGTAAATGCCATGGTGGACGCGGCAAAGAGCCTGGGCCATACCTACCATGTGGGAGTAGTGGAATGTAAGGATTCTTTTTATGGACAGCATTCCCCGGAGACAAAGCCGGTGAGCTATGAGCTTTTGAATAAATGGCAGGCATGGCTGCGCCTGGGATGCAAAGCATCGGAAATGGAGTCGGCGGCCCTGTTTATTGTGGCCAGCTACCTGGGCGTTCGCTGCGGTTCTAATTTCCTGGTGGTTGGAAATCAGGAGCGGGAGGCAGCGGGTATGGAAAATCCCATCTGTCACGATACGGAGGCGCCGATCCTTGTGGCGATTGAGGCGATCCGCAGGCTGATCAGACAGGATAAGGAGAAAGGAGAATAAGATTTTATGAAAAAATACAGACGTATTTTTACGGTAGTATTGGATTCCCTGGGAGCCGGACAGGCACCGGACTCCCCCCAGTACGGTGATGTGGGGGTGGATACTCTGGGGCATATTTCTGAAAAAATGGAGGAGTTTCACATTCCGAACCTTCAGAAACTGGGAATTGCCAATCTTCATCCTTTAAAGCAGGTAGAACCGGTGGAGAAACCCATGGCAAAATACGCGAAACTCCAGGAAAAAAGCCTGGGGAAAGACACTATGACAGGCCATTGGGAGATGATGGGCCTTTATATTACACAGCCGTTTCAGACATTCACCGATACAGGATTTCCAAAAGAGCTGATCGACGAGCTGGAGAAACGCACCGGACGAAAGATTATTGGAAATAAGAGCGCCAGCGGCACGGAGATTTTAGATGAGCTGGCAGAGGAGGAGATAAACGAAGGCCACCTGATCGTATATACCTCTGCGGATTCGGTTCTTCAGATCTGTGGAAATGAGGAGACAATGGGACTGGAGACCTTGTATAAATACTGTGAAATTGCCAGAGATCTGACCATGAAGGACGAGTGGAAGGTGGGACGCGTCATTGCCAGGCCCTATGTGGGAAAGAAAAAGGGAGAGTTTAAGCGGACAGCGAATCGCCATGACTACGCGCTGAAACCTTACGGAAAAACGACTCTTGATGCTCTGAAAGAGGCAGGGTATCAGGTGATCTCTGTGGGAAAAATTTACGATATTTTTGATGGAGAGGGCCTTACAGAGTCTAATAAGTCTAAAAGCTCTGTCCATGGCATGGAGCAGACCATAGAGATTGCGAAACGGGATTTTGAGGGACTATGTTTCACCAACCTGGTGGATTTTGATGCCTTGTGGGGGCATCGCCGCAATCCCGTCGGATATGGGGAGGAGATTGAGCGGTTTGATGAGAAATTAGGGGAGCTGCTGCCTCTTTTAAAGGAGGACGATCTGCTTATCCTCACAGCGGACCATGGAAACGATCCCACCTATACCGGAACGGATCATACCAGAGAGCTGGTGCCGTTTATCGCCTACAGCCCGTCCATGGCACAGGGCGGAGAGATCGAAGGAGCAGACACCTTTGCGGTGATCGGTGCTACGATTGCGGATAATTTTGACGTGAAAATGCCGGAGGGAACCATCGGATACTCTATTTTGGACAGGCTGGACTGATTGGGAGGCATTTATGGATAAAAGAGAGATTTTAAAACGGCTGGATCATACCCTGTTAAAGCAGGAGGCCACTTGGGAACAGATCCGGACGCTTTGCGAGGAAGGCATGGCGCACGGTGTCGCGTCCGTCTGCATTCCTCCCTGTTTTGTGAAACCGGCAAAGGAGTATGTTGGTGACCGCCTTTCGATCTGCACGGTCATCGGTTTTCCGAACGGCTACATGACGCCTGCGGCCAAGGTATTTGAAACGGAGGACGCAGTGGGAAATGGCGCTGATGAGATAGATATGGTCATTAACATCGGGATGGTGAAGGAACGGAACTATACCGGCGTACTGGAAGAAATCCAGGCGGTACGCGCGGCCTGTGCGGGAAAGGTGCTGAAGGTGATTATTGAGACCTGTCTGCTCACAGAGGAGGAAAAGGTGGAACTGTGCCATGTGGTGACGGAATCAGGCGCTGATTACATTAAGACTTCCACGGGATTTTCTGTGGCAGGAGCAACCTTTGATGATGTGAAACTCATGAAAGAGAAGGTTGGCCCTCAGGTAAAGGTCAAAGCTGCCGGTGGAATCTCCTCTGTAGAAGACGCGGAGCGATTTATTGAACTGGGAGCGGATCGGCTGGGAACCAGCCGTCTGATCCGGCTGTTGGAGAATGTTTAAAGAAATAGCCTGAAAGACATCAAAGCGGATGACCGGAGGCAGGGGATGAGTGCCTCCGGCCAAGTATCTCAACGGTTTGCTTGGCGAAAACGGGACTCGGATTTTCGGGGCTTTTCAGCAGTGGAGTGGCATGGTATCATAAATCTAGTTTCATAACAAAATTGATATTTGAAAAATATCATAACAAAAATGATATGGAAATCGAAAATCTATATAAGGAGGAAATATGAATCGTTCTGCAGAAATGGTGCTGTTTTATACGCCAAACGCGACTGAGCGGACGGCAAAGCTGAAAAGCGTATTTGTGAGGCTGGGAGTACGCATCAAAAATATTTCCCCGGAGCAGTTTGGGGAGACAGTTGGATATTTGGCGGGGATGGAAGGATTTGAGCCGAGGAATACGTCTGAAGAAAGGATTTCCGGAGAGGAAATTTCTGCTCCGCAGGAGGAAATCCTGGTGATGAAGAATTTTACCAGCCGCCGCATTGACGAACTGCTCCTTGCGATCCGGAAAGCGGGTTTGGCGAAAGTGGAATTGAAAGCGGTAGTGACGCCAACGAATGCCCAGTGGCCATTTTACCGGCTGTACGAGGAGATTAAGGAAGAACGCGCCCAGATTCTGGAACAGGTGAAAAAAGCCAAAGAGGAAGGTTGAGACACAGGAGAGCGGGAGGAAAACCATATGTTTAAGGATTTGCTGAAGGCAAGCCGGTCAATCCGGAGATTTTACGAGGAGGACGATATTCCGGAGGAAATGCTCCGGGATTGGGTGGATAATGTCCGTTATACGCCGTCTACAGCGAATGGCCAGTCGCTGAAATTCAAGATTTGTACGTCAGAGGAGGAGCGGGAATTAATCTTTCCGTGTTTGAAATGGGCCGGTGCGCTGCCGGATTGGGATGGTCCGGAACCGGGAGAGTATCCGAGCGCCTACGTTTTAATCTTTGACGATTTGTCTCTGGGAAAGAACCGGCCGATTGATGTAGGCATCTGCGCCCAGACGATTATGCTCTCCGCCGCGGAGGCCGGGTATGGCGGCTGTATTCTGGGCAGTGTGGACCGGGCTAAGGTGATGGCGGGGCTGGGAATAGATACAGAGAAATACGCTCTGGCAAATGTGCTGGCATTGGGCCGCCCGAAGGAGACGGTGATGCTGGTGCCGGTAAAGGAAGACGGAGATATAAAGTATTATCGGGATAAGGATGGAATCCACTATGTGCCTAAGAGAGGGCTGGAGGAGATCCTTCTATGATTCCAAAATCCCGTTGACAGCCACTGCGCCCTCGGAGATCTGCTGCAGCAGGTTACGGTTAAGTATTTGATAACCGTTTTTCCCTTTCTCCAGGGCGCCCATCATACAGAAACCCTTCATCATGCGCAGCAGATGGCGGTAACTGGTATTGAGAATGTCAGCGCAGTTGGTGAGCTGGAAGGCGAAGGTGTCTCCGGGGGAGTTGGAGAGGATAAAGCGGGAAAGCCGTATTTCCAGGGCCTCGGAGAGATTGCCGCAGAGGCCGTTTTCATCATTCAATTTGTAGGCCAGGACCTGACAGACGTTCTGAAGGAACAGGCGGTCGTGGAGTAGTTTCTGGCGGTGAAGATTCAGGTTGATGGCTATGCAGACGCAGGAGGTGATCGCCCGGACACTGCGGCTGGGGATCATCTGCCACAGCGAGGCTGCTTCACCGATCATAGTAGGTTTTCGGCAGTAGCTGACGCAGGTGCTTTTGTCTGTAGCAGTGTAGGAGGAAATGATGACTTCTCCGCTTACTAAAAAATACAGGTGGTCTGAGGGAAAACCTGCCTGGATCAGATATTCATTTTTATCAAAATAAACCAATTCGGAGATGGAGAGCAAATCCGATTCCATATACCGCTGCAGATGGTTGTCCCGAATGCAGGCGGAGAGTTTGGATAGGGTGGTTTCACGTTTCATATGTTCTGGTTCCTTTCTTGTTTCCTATTATAAAATACAGCGTTTCTAGCTGCAATATCAATCCATTAGTTATATAGATAATTGATAAGAAAATAGGCTTATAAAAATCCTGCTTATAAATAATTTCTTGTAAAATTTTGAAGAAATAAAGGTAAAAAGTGAATTTCATGTGACATATGTCATTTATCGCAGCGGTTTGCCTTGTTATACTCAAGCAGAAAAGAGAGACCTCTGGTTGCAAAGGAGATAAGAAAATGAGATTGAGAAACAAGGTTTTGGTTGGTACAGTTGTTTTGGGAATGAGCCTGCTGGCGTTGGCCGGGTGCGGCGGAAAGAGTGAGCCGGAGAATGAGGTACAGGAGCTGAACGTACAGTTTGTTCCCACTAATAATGATGGATCCATGGAGGCAAAGGCGAAACCGTTTGCGGAGTATCTGACAGAGAAACTGGGCCGTCCCGTGAATGTAACTTTGGCCACAGACTATTCTACTATTGTGGAGGCGATGGCCTCCGGACAGGTGGATATTGGTATTATGCCTCCAGCAGCTTATGTGCAGGCCAGAGATCAGGGAGCCGCGAAAGCGATTCTGACTTCTCAGCTTGGAGCTTATGACCAGGAGACAGGACTTCCCAAGGAAGGAGAGCTTAGCGGAACCTTTAAGGGTGAGGTGCTGGTGAGGGCAGATAGCGGCCTGGAGACACTGGAGGATCTGAAGGGAAAGCGGATTGCCACCTTAAGCCCCAATTCTGCCAGCGGTTATATTTACCCGGTTGCGGAGATGAAGAATCTGGGAATTGATCCTACAAAGGATTGTACTCTTACCACGGTGAACGATATTCCCAGCGAGATGACGGCTGTGCTCAACGGACAGCAGGACGCCTGTTTCGTATTTGAAGGAGCGAGAAATGTATTTCAGGGCGTGTTCCCGGAGGAAGATCTGTTTGAGACGTTGAATGTTCTGTACCTTACGGAAGGAGATATTCCCAATGACGCTATTGCCGTGCAGCCGGACATGGATGAGGAGCTGGTGACGCAGGTGAAGGATGTGTTCTTAAATATGAAGAACGACGAGGCGGGTTCTGATGCCATGAGTCTTTGGAGCCATCTGGGATATGAGGAAGTGGACGAGTCCGTATACGATACAGTAAAGGATTACACGGCTAAGGCTGCGGAATAAGAGGGGAAGGACCATGATAACCTTTGAGCACGTTTCCAAGATTTACAGCAATGGAGTCAGGGGTCTTCAAGATGTGAACCTGACTATCGGGAATGGAGAGTTTGTGTCCATCATTGGGCTGAGCGGAGCTGGAAAGAGTACGTTTTTGCGCTCTATCAACCGGCTCAATGACATTACAGAGGGCGAGGTCTGCGTAAATGGCCGTTCGGTTACAAAAGCCGGTAAAAAAGAACTGCGGGCGATTCGCCGGCGCATCGGGATGATTTCTCAGAACTTCAACCTGGTGAAACGGAGCACAGTGCAGAAAAATGTGCTGTCTGGACGTCTAGGCTACTATTCTACCTGGAAAAGTATTCTGGGCATTTTTTCCAAAGAGGATTATGAGCTGGCAAACGACGCCCTGGAGCGGGTAGGCCTGTTGGATAAGCTCCATTCCAGGAGCGATGAGCTTTCCGGAGGACAGCAGCAGCGGGTGTCCATTGCCAGGACGTTGGTGCAGCAGGCGGACATCATTCTGGCAGATGAGCCGGTAGCGTCCTTAGATCCGATCACAACCCAGAAAATCATGCAGGATCTGAAACAGATCAACCAGACCATGGGAAAGACGGTCATTGTAAACATTCATTCTGTACAGCTGGCAAAGCAGTTTTCCAGCCGTATCATAGGATTTAAAAGTGGCTGCGTGGTATTTGACGGAACTCCGGAGAAGCTGGGTGGAAAGGAATTGACGGAGATTTACGGTAGAAATATTCTGGAGGAGAAGGAAGGGGCGCAGGATGAGGCTTAAGGATACCGTTCATTTTAACTGGTATAAGCATCTGTTTATTGCCGTCATTATTGCGATCTGCCTGGTGGCCAGCGCCGGAGTGACGGGGGCCGATTTTACAGAAGTATTTGGTAATGCGGAGCAGATGTCCATTTTTATGGCCCGTTTTCTTCAGCCGGATTTTGCTTATATTCCCAATATCATCGGGCCGATGATTTCCACCCTGCAGATGTCGGTGGTGGGAACAGCTATCGGAGTGGCATTTGCGGTGCCGGTGGCCTTTCTGGCGACGACTACGGTGACTGGAAATCAGGTATTAACGACGGTGGTGCGGTTTTTCCTGGATATTGTGCGGACGATCCCCAATCTTTTATTGGCTGCCCTTATGGTGGCGATTATGGGAATCGGAGAGCTTACGGGTGTGCTGACCATCGCCGTATTTACCTTCGGAATGGTGTCCCAGTTGATTTATGAGGCGATTGAGACTGTGGATGAAGGGCCCATTGAGGCAGCGGAGTCGGTAGGTGCCAATAAGGTGCAGATTGCCTTCTGGTCGGTGGCGCCTCAGATCATGAGTCAGGTAGCGGGCTATACGTTGTATGCCTTGGAGGTGAACGTGCGGGCGTCCACAGTATTGGGATATGTGGGAGCCGGGGGAATCGGCGTGATCTTAAATTCCTCCCTGGCGCTGCTCCAGTACAGCCGGGTTTCGGTGATCATTTTGATGATACTTGTGGTGGTGGCCATCGTTGACGGAGTCAGCGAGGCGGCCAGAAGGAGGCTGTCATGATGGGCGCAGAGAGAGCAATGAATAATAGAAAATGGAAAACCTGGGCTGCTGCGATTGTGACGGCAGCGGTGATTCTGGTTTCCGCAGCCGGGATTGATTATTCAGGGCTGGAGTATTTTTCAGCCTCTATGGCCGGGGAAGTATTTAAGGGGCTGACAAGGCCGGATTGGGGATTTTTCTATGACGGCAGTGGTGAAGATTTGGTAAGCCTTTTGCTTCTTACGGTGGGAATTGCGTTTTTGGGGACGGCGATTGCTACGGTGCTGGCCCTTCCGTTCACGCTCATAAGTTCTTCTAATCTGTGGCGTACCTGCCCATGGGTGGCAAAAATTGGGAAATTTATCCTTAACGTGCTGCGGGCATTTCCGGAGCTGGTGTACGCTATCATTTTTGTACGAATGGTGGGGCCGGGGCCATTTGCGGGAGTGCTGGCTATTGGAGTGCACCAGATTGGTATGCTGGGAAAGCTTTATACGGAGGAAATGGAGGCCATGGATGAAGGTCCGGTGGAGGCGATGACAGCAGTGGGGGCTGGATTTTGGCAGAATATGTTTTTTGCCAGAGTTCCGCAGCTGATGCCCATTTACAGCTCCCTGTCCCTGAACCATTTTGAGATCGCGGTGCGCAGCGCGTCTACATTGGGCTTGGTGGGAGCCGGAGGAATTGGAGCTCCGCTGATCTTTGCCATTCAGGCGAGAAAATGGGATCGGGTCAGCATTATCCTCATCGGCGTTGTGATTGCCGTGTTTGCGATTGATACCCTGGCGGGCGTCATCCGGAAAAAGCTGCGATAAGCTGGAGAGGCAGGTGGATGAGCGATCATAATTTTACATATATCAGATATTCATTTCCGAAACACCTATAAGGAGTGCGGCGAGGGATACGGGGGCGTTTTGTATGCCATGAGAAATCCGCTGATCTCCCTGGGCATTTGCCTGGAGAGGGCTTTTGCGGAGTGTAGAAACCAGGGAAAACGGCCGGATCTCATTGCGATTTCCGGTGACCTCTGTGAGGATGGAGATGAGGAGGATTACCGCGCGCTTCGAACCTTTATTTATGAAAAAGCCGCAGGGGTGCCAGTTGCTGTTACGCTAGGAAATCATGACAGTAAACAGAGTTTCCGCGCTGGATGGTTGGGAGAAGAAGGTACACAGCCTTATAACTGGACACAAACATTTGGAGATACGTGTTTTATATCTCTGGACAATTCTGTTCAGGGAAATCCCAACGGCGATTTTGTGGCAGGACAGATAGAGTGGCTGCGCGCTACGTTGGCTGCTGCCGGTGAACGCCAGACGGTGCTGATGACTCATCATCACATGATTCCATACCAGGGGCCGGTTTTACCTGTGAAATGCAGCGGGGAATTTCTGGAGCTGATTCGGAAATCCCAGATTTCCTGCATCCTGTGTGGACACACCCACCACAATTTTGAAGGGCTATTGGCGGATAAGCCTTGTTTCACTGTGGATGGAATGTCTTTTTACGGGGAAAACCTGGACAACGGTGCAGTTCGTTTCCGGGAGAAGTTCGGTTACAGTTTGATTGTGCTGGATCAGGGACGGGTGCTAGAACGCCGGATCGAAACCTTTGATACTGGGCGGTTGTTGGGGGAATTTTTTTGGAAATAGGAAATCGGGGACAGGCGGCGGGAATGGAGGCCGCCTGTCTGCGTTTATTGAAATGCTAAATTGAAATAGTGGCGAAATTATTGAAGTTTTGTTTTTGCTATGCTAAATTAGGTAATATGATAACAATCTCTTGCAAGATGAATACGTATTGACTATTGCAAAATAAGAGTACGGGAACGATGCCTTTTCATACCTTCTACAGTGTATTGAAAATGGGTTTCCATAATTTATATTTTGCTAATGAATTGAATTTATAAGCATTAGAAATTGAATCATAAATGATCCAAACGCCATAATATCTTTAAAGTCAAACAATTTCATTTATATTACCTCCTCTTATAAAATGAGACTATTCTTGCAGAGAGTTGTTTTTCTAATTTAAATATAGCATATGTTCTCATTTGTTTCAATGCCAAATACTAATCTATTAAAGAAAAAATGAGAAAAATGCGGATTATTTTGTCAGGCAAACGCCTGTGGATTGAAAAAATAGGTTGGTTTTTGGAGAAAAAGATTGCAGATGAATTCCGTCGGCAGTCTTTTTTTCTACCCATCTCTCCACCCGAAAAATCCCACCGGTCTCCTTTACACCCCCGCCTAACCATGATAAACTAAAAATCGTATAAGAAAGAGGGATTCTATGACGACAGGAGAACATTGCCAGGACACTGCGGAGTGTCTGTATGAGAGAATAAATAATGGCCGGGAGATCCGGGTCAATGCCTGCCGGGGTTATGGGGACACTGCGTTGATTCCGGAAACAATCGAAGGGCTGCCGGTGACGGAACTGGGGCCGTATGTGTTTTCCGAGGGGAAACGGACGGCGCCGGCGGGGGAGTGGACCGTGGCCCACGAGAGTGGGAAGGAGCCACCGCTCATCGAAGGAAACCGTCTAAAAACCCTGGCTCTGCCCAGTTCTGTGAGAAAGGCGGGGAAATATGCGTTTTACAACTGCCATCAGTGGGAGCGCCTCGTCTGTCACAGCACCTTCAACGATATTGGGGCTGGAGCGTTTACTGGCTGTAAGCATCTTACGCATCTGGATATTACCATGGAACCGGACGTCCCGCGGCCGGGGCTCAAGGATATTTTGTCGGAGCTGCGCCAGGAGGTGCACGTGACCTACCGGACGAAGGAGGGCAGTACCCGGTTGGTATTTCCGGAGTTTTATGAGGATGCGGTTGAAAATACGCCTGCCAGGATTGTGTCGGTGAAGGTGTACGGCAGCGGTCATTTTTACCGGTACTGTTTTGATGGGAGAGATTTGCAGTTTAAGGATTATGACGCCCAGTTTGAAAATCTGGTGATTCTGGATCGGGAAGAACTGGCAGTAGAGGCGGCGGTTGGCCGTCTTCGTGGGCCGGTCAGCCTGACGGCGGAGGCCAGGGAGCGGTATCTGGAGTATTTATCAGCCCATAAGACGGGAGCGGCGTCCTGGTTTTTTAAAGAGCAGGATACGGCGGGATTAAAATGGCTGCTGGATACCGTGGATTTTGACGAAAACGACCTGGCGGCCGCCATCGAGGCAGCAGGAAAGGCCCAGGCGGCAGAAGGGCTGTCCGTGCTGATGGATTACCGCCACCGGAAGTTTCGGCCAAAACGGCGGACATTTGAACTGTAAAAGACGGTTGGAAACGGTTAATGAAAATAAATTGCCAGAACAGAAAATTCTGCTGTTGAGAGAAAATATGGAAACAAAACATGGAAAAAAACATATGCAGATATGTTTTATCGGCTAAGCATTCGGGTGCCAAAGGAACAGAATGGTAAGGCACGCGTTTTGCAGAGTGCTTTAATCACGAAACCGCAGAGCTGACAGGCTCCGGTTCCCCAGAACGCGCCAATTACCCTTCAAATCACCCAGCTGCCGGAATGGCTGCCAGGCCATCACTCCGCCTGCTGGGTTGCTGAACCTTCCACCGGATGCCTAGTCCGCCGCCGGATCAACAAGCTGCCCTCTGGCTGCCGGCTCTTTGCCGGTTCGCAGCCGGAACCACCGCCATTTTACTGAGTTTTCCGCCCGGCCGCCGGTTCGCAGCCGGAACCATCGCCATTTTACCAAGTTTTCCGCCCGGCCGCCGGTTCGCAGCCGGAAGCACCGCCATTTTACCGAGTTTTCCGCCCGGCCGCCGGGCTCACAACCAAACCACCCCTCAGCCGGGCCAACTTCACCCCACCCGCTGGCCCCCAC
>NZ_NFLE01000026.1 GCF_002160755.1 Lachnoclostridium sp. An14 | reverse complement strand
CGGTTTTTCGCCGTATCCCCCTGTTCTTTTGCCCTATCCTCTGGTATGATTTGTCAACTCCCCCAATATATATTATAATTAGGAAAAACCGCAAAAAAGGAGGACCACGAACCGATGCCACCAACCCAAAATAAATGCCACCCCATCCACCGTCGTCTGGGCGCTGCCCTGCTGGCGTTTTCCCTTTTGCTGGCCACGGCGTTTCTGGTGCCGGGCTGCCGTTCTGTGCCGGACATCACCGGCACCTCTGCCGCCGCCCCGTCTCAGGAATATGAGCAGTATACGGAAACCTCCGTCAAAGAGCGGGACCGGTTCGACCAGTTCACAGAACGGCTGTTTCGGGAAAATATCGCCTCCTCCCAGCTATCCCTCCATTTCACCCTGGCAGACCCGGAACGCTATGGGATCACCGAGGCCCAGTCTCCCTTCGGGGAAGTCTCCCTGGAGGCCCTGAAAGAGGATATGGCCGACACCAAGCAGGTATATGAGGAGCTGCACGGTTTCGACACCAGCGCCCTCTCCGACCAGCAGAAACTCACCTGGTCGGTGTTAAATTCCTACTTGGAAACGGCCCTGATGAGCGACGGCCTGGAGCTTTACAGCCGCCCGCTGGCCCCCACCATCGGCGTCCAGGCCCAGCTGCCCCTGCTGCTGGCGGAATATACCTTCTACGACCGGGACGACGTGACCGATTACCTCTCCCTCCTGTCCCAGATCGACACCTACTTCGGAGAATTGGGAGCCTTTGAAAAGCAGAAGGCGGAGTCCGGCTTAGGCTACAGCGACGGCACCCTGGACCGGATCATTGACTCCTGCAAAACCTACCTGGTAGTCCCCCAGGAAAACTTCCTCACAGAGACCTTCGACGAGCGGCTGGAAACCCTGACCGGCGTCACCGAGGAGGAAAAGGAGGAATGGCGGAACGAGCACGTGACCCTGATCGCGGAACATTTTCTCCCCGCCTACCAGTCCCTGATCGAAACTCTGACCTCTCTGAAGGGCATGGGTACAAACGAGATGGGAATGTGCGGCTACCCCGACGGCGAGGCCTACTATGAATACCTGGTATACGCCGCCACCGGCACCTCCTACCCGTCCGTGGACGCCCTGACGGACGCGGTTACTTACCAGATCGAGGAGGACGCGGCAGCCGTCGCCGAGCTGTTAAATCCGCAGCTTTACGAGGAAATGCTCACTGCCTCCTTCCGGGAAACGGAGGCGGACACCATGATCGAAGATCTGAAAACTCAGATTGAGGCGGACTTTCCGCAGCTGCCGGACTGCACCTGCACCGTAAAAGACGTGCCCCAGTCCCTGGAGCTGGCCTTAAGCCCCGCCCTCTACTTAACGCCGCCCATCGACCGCTACGAGGACAACGTCATTTACATCAACCGAAATGAGCGCTACGACGGCACCCCCATTTACACCACTCTGGCCCACGAAGGCTATCCCGGCCACCTGTACCAGACGGTCTATTTCACCGCCTCCTGCGACGAGCCTCTCCGCCACGCCCTCTCCTTCCCCGCCTACACGGAAGGCTGGGCCACCTATGCGGAATTTCAGTCCTACTTCTTTGACAACGGCCTGTCCCCAGACCTGCAGAAACTCCAGATGCACAACCAGGCCGTCACCTTAGGCATCCACGCCATTTTAGACTTAAACATCAACTACTACGGCTGGACCAGGGATCAGACCGCCGCGTTTCTGGAGGAGACCTACGGCATCACCGACCGGGACACTGTGGACCGGATGTACGATGTGATGATAGATAACCCCTCCAATTACCTGGAATACTACGTAGGCTGGCTGGAATTTAAAAACCTGCGGGAGGAGGCGAAGGAAACCCTGGGGACCTCCTTCGACGCAAAGAGCTTTCACACCCTCCTTCTGGAAACGGGCCCCGCGCCCTTCCCCATTCTCCAAAGCTACATGAAGGCCTGGATGGCCACCTCGTCCCTCTCCCAGGCTGCCTCTTAAAACCGGTCATGAACCGGCGCGCCGGGGAATACATTGGTAAAAATGGCATTCCCCGGTGTTTTTATGTCCCTCCTGCTGTTTCTGTCCAACATCATCGTTCCCCTGCTGCTGTTCTACATCATCGGTTTCGGCATTCTCTCCCGCCGTCCCGTGTTCGATGACTTTTTAAAGGGGGCCGCCGGCGGCCTGAAAACCGTGGCCGGCATTCTCCCCACCCTGGTAGGCCTGATGACCGCCGTGGGAGTGCTGCGGGCCTCTGGGTTTCTCGATTTTCTGGGGGAAATCCTCACCGCTCCCGCCGCCCTCGTCCACATCCCGCCGCCCCTGGTTCCCCTGCTTTTAGTCCGTCTCATTTCCAATTCCGCCGCCACCGGCCTGCTCTTAGACATCTTCCGCCAGTACGGCACGGACTCCTTTACCGGCATGGCCGCCTCCATCCTCATGAGCTGCACGGAAACGGTATTTTACTGCATCAGCGTCTACTTCGGTTCCGTGGGCATCACAAAAACCCGCTACACCTTAGCCGGCGCCTTCATCGCCACCGCCGCCGGGGTGGCCGCGTCCCTTCTGCTGGCCGCGGCGTAACATCCGCGCCGGAGGCTTTTATGCCATAAAGGCCACCGTTTCCTGAGGCATAAGACACAAAAAAGACACAGGAACGTAAGAATTTCCTAAATTTTACATAGTTGTAATGCCGGGAAAAATCATGTATAATCAGTTGGAGACTTTAGATACACAGGATTCACATCTAAAACAAAGGGGAAAAAAGTGGATAGCAATCAAACGCTGAACGACGTATTAGTCCATCTGTTTCGGGACATCATGGATATTGAACAGAAGGCGGTGGCAGCCCAGGAATTTCGCGATATTACCAGCAACGACCTGCACGTCATAGAAGTGATCGGACTGGGAGAACCGAAAAATATGTCCACCATCGCCAAACAGCTTTCCGTTACGGTGGGCACTCTGACCATTGCCATGAACGGCCTGGTCAAAAAAGGATACGTCACACGCGAGCGAGGCCGTGAGGACCGGCGCGTGGTCTACATTTCCCTCTCAGAGAAAGGCAGAAAAGCCTACGCTCATCACGCCCGTTTCCACCAGGAGATGATCGACGGAATCCGTTCCGCTCTGACCCCGGAGGAGATGGCGGCCCTGGTAAAAGCGCTGGAAAAGCTTAAAGACTGGTTCAGCAGCTTTTAACCCAATGAATGAAGGAGGCAATCTACAAAATGAAAAAACTTGCATTATGTGTTACAGGAGCCCTGCTTGCCGTATCTTTGGCGGCCTGTTCCCCCACTCAGAAAGAGACCAGCCCCGCGGATGGAATCAACGTGGAACAGTCCACCGGCGGTGCTTCCGATAAAGTGCCGGATCCCACGGCAGAGGTTCTGGAAATGGCATCCATCTACGTTCCCGACGAGAACAAAACCGGCCTGCGCCAGATGATGGACGGCATCGCCGCCACGGATGCCGAGGCCCTGGTGGAAAAGCTGGTGGAGTACGGCGTTCTTCCGGAGGGCTGCGAGGTGCTGTCCTTTGAGACCACCGGCGAGTCCGAGAACAATTCCGGCGGCCCTGGCGAGGCAGCCTCTGTGACTACGGCAGAATCCGCCGTCTTAGACCTCTCCGTCATCCCGGACGGCGATTCCATCGACAACCAGCTCGTTGCCGCCGCCATCGGAAACACCTTTACGGAGAACTTAAACATCCGCTCCCTGACCATTCAGGAGAACGGCACCACCTTCGCGGAGAATGTGCGGTTCCAGAGCGATTTTGAGACGCTGATCACGGAATAACCTACCTGTCCGCTGATACAAAAGTGTGCGCTTGGCGCACTCTCGCGCCGGAGCGCGGCTGCGTAAACAGCCATTTTCCTCTGCGCGGAGTGCGCCTCCCGCCAGAGGCTTTTATGTCATAGGGAACGCAGTTTCCTACTACACAAGCAAAACCCCCGGACCATTCCCCCATCCCGGCCAGAAACGGCCGGCTGGAGAATGCGTCCGGGGTTTTCTTTTTCATTTCTCTGTATTTCTGCTCAGGCGCCCGCTTCTATTCTCGCGTAAAATTCATCGACGGGCATACTCTCTCCCAAATCATCGTGATATTCTTTTCCATCCATCCGATAGTGGAAACAGACAAAGGGGATTTCCCTCTCCCGGAAAAATTCCCTGTCCATGTCCGCCGTAGAACAACACGTGATTACAAACATCTTATTTTGACATCTCCTCCAGATAGTCATAGGCAAACTGGGCATACATGGCCACGCCCCGTTTCAGCACGCTCTCGTCCACGGTGTAGTGATCGTTGTGGTTTTTAGCCGTATAGCCAAGCGCCTCATTTCTGCTGCCGATAAAGCCGAAGATTCCCGGCACCTTTTCCATAAACATGGCAAAGTCCTCGCTGCCCATCATCTTTGGCAGGCTCTTTAAGCTCTCCTCGCCGTAGAGTTTCACCGCCGCGGCGTTGGCAATGCGGTTTAAATCCTCATTGTCGTTTATCACCGGGCCGGGATAATAGTCAAATTTCAGAGTGGCCTTGGCCCCGAAGGACTCCGCCACGTGCTCCACAATTCCTCTCAAAAGCCCCTCGGTCTTCATGCGCATTTCCGCGGAATGGGTTCTGGTAGTTCCCTCCATCACCACCTTATTGGCAATGATATTGAAACGCTGGCCGCCGTGGATCTCGCCGATGGTCACCACCAGCGGGTTTAAGGGATCGTTCATTCTGGACACGATGGCCTGGATCTCCGTCAGCATATGTGCCGCCGCTAAAATGGCGTCCACACCCTGATGCGGCGCGGAGCCGTGGGCGGAAACGCCCTCCACCTCGATGGTGAAATTGTCGGCGCTGGCCATACGCGGGCCGGACTCAAAGCTCATATAGGGCGCGTCAAAATCTCCCCAGATATGGGCGCCGTAGATGGCGTCCACGTCATCCAAGAAACCGTGGTCAATGTAGTATCTGGCTCCATAGCAGGACTCCTCCGCCGCCTGGAAAATGATTTTCACATTTCCCTTCAGCTCGTCCTTCTTCTCCAAAAGCAGCTTGATGCCCCCAAGAAGCATGGCGATGTGGCAGTCGTGGCCGCAGGCGTGCATGACGCCGGGATTTTTACTGCAAAATTCCAGACCGGTGTGCTCGTCTACCGGCAGAGCGTCGATGTCCGCCCGCAAGGCGATGGTCTTCGCTCCGGCTCCGGCCTTTCCGCCCTCGATCATGGTCCAAAGTCCGGGGTAGTCCTCATAATAATGGGGAGTAAGCCCCATTTCCTCCAGCCGTTTCCCGATTTCCTTCGTGGTGTTGTACTCCTCAAAGGAAAGCTCCGGATACTGATGGAAAAACCGTCTCTGATCAATGACCCACTGCTCATTCTGTTCCGCTAATTCCTTAAAATTCATAAAAAATCCCCATCCTTTCTGAAAACGAATCTCATATCCTCATTATATACAAAAAACATCCCGCCGGCAAGCAAAGTTTCCGGCGGGATGTTTCCAGCTAACGCGCCGCTGCCGAAAATCTGCCCAAGATACCTATTGATTTTACGCGCGGAGCATCGGGATAAATACGCTGGCAATGATAACAGAGGTAATCGTAACCGTTACAAATCCGCCTACGATCATCTGCGGAAGCATATTATCCATTAAGTAATTTTTCTCGTCCTCGTTGGAAGCAAGTGCCTTGGAGGCCTCGTCGGTGAGAACGTAGTTCGGCGGGAATCCGTAGAGAGCCGTAAGGCTGGTAGCGATAGCCATGTACGTGCTGACCTTTAAGATCTTGCCTGCGATGGTAGCTACGATACACATTCCTGCAACGCCTACAACGATAATGAACACCAGCGGTCCAAGGATCTCCAGCAGGAGAGCCGGAGTAGCACTGTTTAATCCGCTGAATACGTACATCATCAGGATGAACATGATGAAGTTAAAGCAGCCATTCTCCTTTAATACATTGGGACGAAGGAAACCAAGCTCCGTAGCCGCAATGCCCAGGATCAGAGCGATAACCGCCTGGTTGATGGCATACACACCCATGAAGGTGCCGGTCCAGGTACTGATAAGAGAGGACAGGTATGCAACAACAAGGATGGTAGCTAAGGAAACTGCCGTGGAGTAGTACTTGTTCGGAATATCCGGGATCAGTTTCTTTCTCTTTTTGGTCTCAGTGGCAAATTTGCCGTTCACCTCGTCGATCTCGCCGGTGTGAGCAACCTTCTTCACCTTGCCGCTTCTGTAATCCTTTAACAGGTTGCGGCCCTCTCTCTTTAACATGATGGCCGTAAGGGGATAACCGGCAAAGCCCTGGCAAACGTACATACAGATCGCCAGCACGGCAGCTCTCTCCAGACCCAGGTTCTGAGCGGCCTCCTGCATCATGGTAGCAGCCACGATGCCTCCGGTTAACGGCGGAAGGCCGGAAATGATGTAGTTAAAGTCTACAAAGTGCGGGCAGATGAGAAGACAGGCAGCGATCATGCCAGCCAGTCCGGCCAGACAGATCACGATGATCTTCCACTGCTTTTTAAGCTCATCCAGGCTGATGGATGTACCCATATGGGTAATACAGATCATAATAGCCAGGGTTCCTCCTAAGGGAGCGCCCATACCTGCAAGAGCTACAATATCCTTCGGGAAAAACGTCCAGTATCCTAACAGGAACAGGACTGCAACCACGAATACGGACGGAATCCATGCTTTTGTCAGGGTTCCAATGAAGTCACCAATGCCGTATGTAATACACAGCACTAACATGGCAACGATTGGCGATGCGACAATTAACGCCGTAAGTTGTTCCATACTTAATTCCTCCTTTTTATAAAATCCCAATAACCTGCTCTCCGGACGCTGACGCGCCCAAAGCTGCTTTGCGCCATCCGTCTTGGGTCGGATACCGCAATATTTATCTTTACGCCCCGGCCTGTTTTTTCAGACCGGAACGTGAGAGCCTTTGCCGCTTTATTTAATTAACTTATTATAGCCTTTTTTCTTCTAAAAGTCTATACGTTTTCAACAATTCTGTCGAAATGTAGAAATCAAAAGAAATCGAAACTTTAAGTTAAATTTTCAGACATTTTAAGGAGAACTCTTGCTTTTGAGAAAAGAAAGACTTATAATCATTGTCATATTAAGACGGCACCCCAGGTGCCGGGAAGGGAGCTTACTTATGGAAAAAACATTACAGCTCGCCATGGAAAACAAGGATTACATCGTGGAGATGCGCCGCCATTTCCACAGCCATCCGGAAGTCAGCGAGCACGAGGAAAATACCTGCAAACGGGTTTGTGAGGAGCTTGAGAAAATGGGTCTGGAGCCGAAGGTGGTCTGCACCAGCGGCACCGGCGTTATGTGCGACATCACGGGAAAGGGCCCTGGGAAGACCATCGCCTTAAGAGCCGATATGGACGCCTTAAGCGTACAGGAGTTAAACGACGTCCCCTATAAATCCACGGTGGACGGACTGATGCACGCCTGCGGCCACGACGCCCACACTGCCACCCTGCTGGGAGCCGCAAAGATTTTAAATGCCTGCAGAGAGGACTTTAACGGCACCGTCCGCCTGCTGTTCCAGCCGGCGGAGGAGACGGCTTACGGCGCGAGAGCCATGATTGAGGCCGGCTGTCTGGACGGGGTGGACGCCACTATGGGAACCCACGTAAACAGCAATTTGAAGGCTGGCACCTTCTCTGTGGAAGCCGGCCCCAGACTGGCCGCTGCCAACTGGTTTAAATATAAGTTTATCGGAAAGCCGGGCCACGGAGCTCTGCCCCACCAGGGAATCGACGCCGGGCTCGCGGCCTGCGCGGCGGCTTTGGATCTGCAGCACCTGGTAAGCCGGGAATTTCCGGCGGACAAGCCCTTAGTCATCACCGTTGGCCGCATTGAGGCCGGCACCCGTTTCAATGTAATCGCCGCCGAGGCTACCTTAGAGGGCACGGTGCGCTGCTTTGATCCGGAGGTATTCAAGGCCGTTCCGGCTGCCATGGAGCGGGTGATGCGCGGCGTGGCGGACGCTTACCGCTGTGAGCTGGTAGTGGAGAGAGCAGACGCCATCACTCTCCCCTGCTACAATCCGGACCAGGCATCTGCCCGCGGAAAGGCCACCGTGTTAAAGCTTTTCGGCGAGGACGGAATCGGATTCTCCCCGGCGCAGATGGGCGGCGAGGACTACTCCTTTATGATGGACAAAGTGCCGGATTCCCTGTACGTGAGCGTCGGCACCTCCAACCCGGAAAAAGGCTCCGCAGAGCCCCATCATTCCGGCCGGTTCAACGTGGATGAGGATGCCCTTCCGGGCGCGTCCGCGATGTACGCGCAGTATGCGATGGATTATTTGAATGAGTGATTTGGAGAAATCACGGCAGATTTCAGGGGCATTTGGAAACAGATTGAATGCCTGGAAATGTGTGAATTAGGGATCATGTTTCACGTGAAACGGTGAATCCGTGAGTCCGTGAAATATCTGCAAGCTGCTTTGTTTCAGGTATTTGCATGGCGGAGGAACATTAGTGTGAAAGAATGCGAGTCTCCGCCGGAGACTTTCTCGGCATGAGGAATCCCATTTTCTATTCATAAAAATTATAAAAACAAAAAGGAGAATCCCACAAAATATGGATTCTCCTTCTTCAGCCGTACCGCCCGATTCACAAACCGGGCGGCCGGCTTTTTTATATTTTATTTCATGATTGCGGAGCTCAGTCCCCATTCTCCTCCAGGAAATCATAAGCAAACTGCGCGTACATGGCGGCGCCTCTCTTTAACAGGCTCTCATCCACGGTGTAGCAGTCGTTGTGGTTGGTGGCGGTATAGCCCTTCTCCGGATCCCGGCTGCCTACAAATCCGTACACGCCCGGAACCTCGTCCATGTAGAAAGAGAATCCTTCACTTCCCATCATCTTCTCCAGATGCTTTAAGCAGCCCTCGCCGTAGAGTTTCACAGCGGCATCCTCTGCCAGACGGCACAGGTCATCGCTCCGGTTGATCAGCGGGTTTGCCAGGTACTCCATCTTGTAGGTGCCCTTTGCCCCATGAATCGCCGTCACGTGCTCCACGATAGCGCGCAGCATCTCGTCCGTTTTCTTACGCATCTCCGGGGACATGGTGCGCACCGTTCCGTCCATCACTACCTTATTGGGAATGATGTTCCAGCGCTGTCCGCCGGTGATGGTTCCGAAGGTCACTACCAGGGGATTTAAGGGGTCATTGATGCGGGACACGATCTCCTGAGCCTCAGAAATAACGTGAACCGCGGTGGTGATGGCATCCACGCCCAGATGCGGCGCGGAGCCGTGAGCGGAGGAACCCTCGATCTCGATGGTAAATTTATCGCAGCTGGCCATTCTCGGACCGGACTCAAAGCTCATGTAAGGAGCGTCAAAATCGCCCCAGATATGGGTGCCGTAGATGGCGGACACTCCGTCCACCGCCCCTCTCTCGATAAACGCGCGCTCGCCCACGGCAACTTCCTCCGCCGGCTGGAACAGGATACGCACATTTCCCTTCAGCTCATCCTTTTTCTCCATCAGCATTTTCACGCCGCCTAACAGCATGGCGATGTGGCAGTCGTGGCCGCAGGCGTGCATTACGCCAGCGTTTTTGCTGCTGAACTCCAGGCCTGTGTGCTCCTCCACCGGAAGGGCGTCAATATCAGCCCGCAGGGCCACGGTTTTCGCGCCTTCACCGGCCTTTCCTCCTTTGATCTCCGCCATCACGCCGGTAATATCATCAAAATACTTCGGCTCCAGGCCCAGTTCCTCCAGGCGCTTGCCTAACTCCTTTGTGGTGTTGACTTCCTTTAAAGAAAGCTCCGGATACTCGTGGAAATATCTTCTCTGTTCAATGATCCACTGCTCATTCTGTTCTGCTAAGTCTCTGAAATTCATGTCAGATCCTCTCCTTCCATAACATTTTCTCCCCCTATCATATAAGAAAATCTCCATTCCAGCAACCAAAATCCTCCAGAAAACACCAAAATTTTCTTGAAATATCACTGCCGCAAGCCTATAATCAGAACATATATTGCTCGCCTCGAGCGGGAAGGGAGAATGACCGATATGGAACGAATCATGGAACTGGCACTTGAAAATAAAGACTATGTGATCGAAATGCGCCGCTATTTTCACCAGCATCCGGAGTTAAGCGAACAGGAGTTTGCCACCTCCAGGCGGATTTTCGAGGAATTGCAGGGCATGGGACTGGAGCCGAAGATGGTGGGCTCCTTTGGAACGGGAGTGATGTGTGAAATCCACGGAGGACAGCCGGGGAAAACCGTCGCTCTGAGGGCGGATATGGATGCTCTGAGTGTGCAGGAGCTGATCGAAAGCCCCTTTAAATCCTGCGAAGATGGAAAAATGCACGCCTGCGGCCACGATGGCCACACGGCCACTCTTTTAGGAGCCGCGAAAGTGCTGCTGGCCTGCAAAGATCAGATCAGAGGCACTGTGCGCCTGCTGTTTCAGCCGGCAGAGGAGACGGGCACCGGAGCGAAGGATATGGTGGCCTGCGGCTGCCTGGAGGGAGTGGACGGCGCTCTGGGAATCCATCTGTGGAGCGGAGTAAAAAGCGGCACGATTTCCGTGGAAGCCGGCCCCCGCATGGCAGCCGCCAATATGTTCCGCTACCGCATCAGCGGAAAACCGGGGCACGGCGCTCTGCCCCACCAGGGTGTGGACGCCGGTCTTGCCGCCTCCGCTGCCGTTGTAAACCTTCAGTCCATTGTCAGCCGGGAGTTTCCAGCCGCAGAGCCGGTGGTCATCACCGTAGGCCACATCGACTGCGGCACCCGTTTCAACGTGATCGCTGCTGACGCCACCTTAGAGGGCACCATGCGCTGTTACAACGTGGACTATTTCCTGAAGGACATTCCCCAGGCCATGCACCGGGTAGTGGAAAACACAGCGGCGGCGTACCGCTGCGAGGTGACGGAGAAGTATGTCTACGACGCCATGCTCCCCTGCAACAACCCGGAAAAGGCGGCCGCCAGAGGCGCCGCCACGGTGAAAAAGCTCTTGGGAGAAAGCGGAATTGGCCAGCAGCCGGCCATGATGGGCGGAGAAGATTTCTCCTACATGATGCACGCCGTTCCCGACTCTCTCCTGGCCTTTGTGGGCATCGGCAATCCGGAGAAAGGAACGGATGAGCCCCACCATTCCGGCCGTTTCCAGATCGACGAGGACTGCCTCGTAAACTCCGTGGCCTTTTACGCCCAGTATGCCCTTGACTTTTTAAATGAATGACCTATCAGACTGCGAAAACGCAAAACACCCCGCGATCCGGTATCAGGGAGTCAAAATCCCTTTGATTCCCTGATACCATACAGATGAAATCCCACACGGGGAAATGACGTTACACCGGCGGTGTTTCCGAATCCGCCGGCATTTCCGCAGACAGAGAAAGAAAGTCTGCCCAGCGCTCCCGGAACCCGTTTTCCGTCCTGTATACCAGGTTAAACTCGTGGCTGAGGCGGATTTTTTTGCCCCTTTCGTCCGTGAGCTGCAAAATTGCCAGCTCTCCCCGCGCCAGCTCCTCCTCCAGCACAGTCCGGTACAAAAAGGAAACGCCCAGATTTTCCCGCACCAGCTCTTTTATCGGCCGGAAGTCGCTCACCTCCGTCACTGCCCGAAACCCGTCCACGGTGCAGTTGTGCTCCTCCAGGAAATGCTCCAGCACCGCCCTGGTGCCGGAACCCTGTTCCCGCACGATCAAATGCTCTCCCAAAAGCCGCCGGACCGGCACCGGGCTGTCAGCCAGGGGATTTTCCGGCGAACAGATCCCCACAAAAGGCTCCCGGCGCATCAGACGGCAGCCATATTCTCCTTTGTCAAAAAAGCCCTCGATCATGGCAAAATCCAGCTCTCCCTCATCCAGGCCCCGCAGAAGGTCCGCCGTATTATTTACCAGCAGAGAAACCTGGCTGCCGGGATTCTTCTTTAAAAAGGAGGAGATCACCGGCGCTGCCAGGTAGTCCCCGATGGTTTTCGTGGCCCCCACCCGCAGACGGATTTTTTCCGGCTCCCGCAAAAGCTCCTCCAGTTTCCGGCTGCGGTAGTCCAGGGCGTGCACCTGCATTTTCAAAATCTCTCCCTGGGGCGTCAGGCGCAGCACCTTTTTCTCATAAGAAAACAGCTTGCAGCCGTAGTGCTCCTCTAAAAAGTGAATATGCTGGGTCACCGCCGGCTGGGTAATGCAGAGCTCTTTCGCGGTGCGGGTGTAATTCATGGTTTTACATAGGTTTAGGAAGGTGTATAGTCGAAAATCAAGCATGGGTCAGGCTCCTGTCTTTTGAGTGATCTTCCGTCTTATTTCGTTGATAAGCCGTATTTCTGAAAAACCGTTTTCAGGTTTTCTCTGAATAATTCGTTGTTTTCTATTATAGTCTTTCCTATCCTTCGGTTTCAACCGTTATCCGACACATTTTTCCTCTCCCCGTTTTCATCCTCATCCTCTCCATCTCCCATCCATCCCCCTGCACACCACCACCGCCGCCGCTGTACTCACCATGGTGGCAATCAGGGCCGGGCCGGTGACGGCGGCGGGATTTACGCTGCCGTATTGGCTGCGGTAGGCGATCATGGTGATAGGGATGAGCTGCAGGGACGAGATGTTTAATATGAGGAAGGTGCACATTTCTTTGGTGGCGGTGTCCGGGGGCAGATGGCTGGTCCGTTTCAGCTCCTCCATGGCCCGCAGCCCGGCGGGGGTGGCCGCCCAGCCCAACCCCAGCATATTGGCAATCATGTTGGCCGCGATCTGCTTTCTGGCGGGGTGGTCTTTTTCCAGCCTGGGAAACAAAAAGTTTAAGACAGGAGTCATTTTCGCCGCCAGGGCGTCGATAAGGCCAGCCCCGTTTCCCACTTCCATAATCCCGCTCCAGAATGCCATGATCCCCAGCATGGTAATGCTTAAGGATACCGCCTCCTTGGCGGAGGAAAGCACTGCCTCCGTCACCGCATCCAGATTTCCATGAAACGCCGCCCATACAATTCCCACAGCCATCATGGCCGCCCATAGATAGTTTAGCATACCGATTTTCCGCCCGTTTTTTATTCATTATATGCGGTAACAGTTCAGCCATGCAGAAACACATGGCAAAGCACTGCGTGGGAGCTTGCTCCCTAAGCAGTACTTTGCCATATGTTTCTATAGGGCGGACGCCCGACATGAATCATTTGACGGCTAATAACGTCTCACGTTAGCCAATTTTGAAAATCCGTCAAATTATAAATGGCATGGCTGAACGGTTACTATATGCGGCGGACGGAAGGGCATTCCAGACAGGCGGCGGGATTGACCGGGCCGAAAAGAAAGAATATAATATCTCTATTACAGTTTCATCGTCCGGCGGCCCGGCAGACCGAGACTTCGTTTCTGATTTCCGCTCTGTTTTTGTTTCGTTTCGCCGGCCCGGCCGCCGGGGCAAATATCAAAAACGGAGGAGGATCCATGGGTTTCAAAGCAGTGATCTACGACATTGACGGCACCATTTTAAACACCCTAAACATGAATATGTATCCCCTAATGCGCATTATCAAGGAGGAAACCGGCGAGGATTGGACCTTTGAGCAGGTATTGAAGTTTGCCCCCTATCCCGGCATGAAGGTGATGGAGGAGCTGCAGGTAAAGGACAAGGAGGCCGTCTACGCCCGCTGGGTGAAATACGTAAACGAATACGAGGAAGGAGCCGCTCTCTACCCCGGATTTGAGAAGGTATTTCCGGCTATCGACCAGCACTGCCTTCAGGCTGTGGTATCTGCGAAAACCGCCGAGCAGTACGAAATTGACTTCTGCTCTAAAGGGCTGGACCGGTATATGGCCGCGGCTGTGCTGGCCGAAGACACCAAAAAGCACAAGCCAGACCCGGAACCGCTGTTAAAATGCGCCGAAAAGCTGGGAATTGCCCCCCAGGAGGCCATTTACATCGGCGACGCCTTTTCCGATTACCAGGCCGCTAAAAACGCCAATATGGCCTTTGGATACGCCAAATGGGGCAGCGTTGCGGGGGATGGGATTACAGAGCCGGATTACGTGTTTGAACGCCCGGAGGATCTTCTGGAGCTGTTGATTTTTTAACCGTATTTTTGTATGATGATACCAGAGTCAAAAGGCCAAAAATCCGATGCAAGCTTGCTTGCAAGAGGATTTTTTACCTTGGGCCCCGCCAAAAACATGAATAAGCAGCCATTTTTCGTAGAAAAATGAGCGGATTATTTATGTTTCCCAGGATTGCGGGAGCACGTAGTGGGAAGCAATCCGGTATCAAAGGGGTCAAAATACCTTTTGGCCTCAACATCGTATGATGAAAAGAAATGACATGAGGAGGACTGAACATGATCTACACAGAAAAAGTGATCCCGTTTGAAAACCGCGCAGGCGGCAAGGGCACTGGCGAGATCCACATCGCCATGGAAGATCCGGACCTGGAAGGCCGGGCAAAGTCGGTGATGTCCGTGATCCTGCATCCCGGCACCTCCATCGGCTCCCATCAGCACGTAGGGAACCTGGAGCTTTACTACGTGATCAAGGGCGAAGGCATTTTTACCTTAAACGGGGAGAGCTTTCCCATCCACGCAGGCCAGACCGGCTATATGAAACCGGGAGATTTTCACGGCATTGAAAATACAGGAGACGAGGATATGCTGCTCTCCGCCATCATTCTCTATGAATGATCAAAGAATCCGTCAATTTTAAGAAAGAGGGGTAAAACATATGGGGAAGAAATTATTTACAAACTGCAGCATCGTAAACGTCATTGACAAAACGGTGACGCCTGGTTCCATCCTGACGGAGGACGGCGTGATCACCCAGGTGGGCGACTGTCCCTGCGCGGACAGGGACGCGGAAGTCATTGACTTAAATGGAGGCTACGTGATGCCCGGCCTGTTTAACTGCCACACTCACATCTGCCTGCCTCCGGATCCGGCGGTCAACTACAACCGCACAGACTGTCAGGTGACCCTGCTGGCTCTGGATCACCTTCGCCAGCACCTGTCCACCGGCGTCACCTTTATCCGCGACGTGGGCGGCATCAACTACATTGACGTGGACCTTCGCAACGCCGCTCGGGCCGGGAAAATCGCCGCTCCGGATATGGTGGTTTCCGGAAAATGTATCTGCATGACCGGCGGTCACGGCTGGCAGATGGGCCGCGAAGCAGACGGGGCGGACGACTGCCGCAAGGCCGCCAGAGAGCAGTTGAAAGCCGGAGCCGACTGGATCAAGGTCATGGGAACCGGCGGCGTGATGACGGAGGGCGTGGAACCCGGTTCTCCCCAGCTGGACGAGGAGGAGCTGCGGGCCGCCATCGCCGAGGGCCATAAAGTGGGAGCCAAATCCTGCACCCACTCCCAGGGCATGACCGGCATCAAAAACGCCCTGCGGGCCGGCGTGGACTCTATCGAGCACGGATTTTACATGGACGACTGGTGCTTTGAGTGGATGAAGGAGCACAACGTCTACTACGTTCCCACTCTGGCTGCCATGTACTGGATTAAGGTAAACGGCACTGCCGCCGGCATCCCGGAGTACGCTGTGCGCAAGGTAAACGCCACCTTTGACGACCATTTAAACACTTTCCGAAACGCCTACAAGGCCGGTGTGAAGATCGTACTCGGCACCGACGCCGGAACCCCCTTCAACCGCCACGACAAGACCGCCTACGAGATGATCCTGATGACAAAGGCCGGAATGGACGTCTGGGATGCCCTGCGGGCCGGAACCATCACCGCGGCTGAGATGTGCGGCGTGGAAAAGACCCACGGCTCCATTGAAACCGGCAAGCGGGCCAACTTAGCCGTATTCGCCGAGGATCCCACGAAGAACCTGGAGACGGTGATGGACTGCCAGATGACGGTGTTAGGCGGAGAGATTGTGCATCGGAAATAGGCAAACGGATTGAGATTGGAAGAATTCTGGGAGACCGTTTATGGAACCGATTTGGAAAGACCTGTACGCCGCCGCGAAGGCCGTGCAGAATGACCGGGACATTTCTGATAAAATCAGTGCCGGATGCGTGGCCGCGGCTGTGGAATCCGTTTCCGGCCGCATTTACGTGGGTGTCTGCGTAGATACTGCCTGCTCCCTCGGCATCTGCGCGGAGCGAAACGCCTTATTTCACATGATCACCTGCGGGGAAAACGCCGTAAAACGGGTGCTGGCCCTCATGCCGGACGGAAACACCGGCCCGCCCTGCGGGGCCTGCCGCGAATTTATCGCCCAGCTGATGCCGGACAGCTACCGGGATGTGGAAATCATGATTAACTATCAGGAAAATACGATCCTACGCCTGGGGGAGCTGACGCCGGAGTGGTGGATTTAGGGGTTGGGTGGAAGAATTTCATCGGAAATGCTGTTTTTCATGGCAAAAAAGAGGGCACAACCCCATGTCATTCAGTTAGTAATGACGTTGGGACGCAGGCCCTCTTTTTCTCATGTCTATTTTATTTTTCTTCTACTCCCAGCACCCCTGCTCCTTCGCCCGTCTCACAAAATCCTGAAACCGTTCCTCGGAATAGCCGCCAAACTCCTTTAAAATTTCCTCCGCGTGATTTTTGGAAAACTTCACGGAAGGTTCATCCTTCACTGCCTCCAAAATCTCGCTGCTGTAGTCGTCAAACTGCGCCTGTTCCTCCTCCAGGGCTCTGGTGGGGAATATGGGGAAGTTGGTCTCGTAGTAGGGATGGGGTACGTACCGCTCCATCTGCTTAAAGCCCTCCGGCCCAGCGTAGCCCTTCAGGCCATACCGCCGCTCGTAGGCTAAAAGCGTCTCCTTCAGGCGATCCCGTACCTCCCGGATCTCCTCTGGAATTTCCGTTTCGCAGCCCCCGTAGAGCAGGTTGGTAGTCTCCGCCCGGTCATTTTCCATGTCAAACAGCTGCTCGCCGTCGCCGTAATGATAGACGTACTTGTAGCGCTCATCCCGGATACAGCACCACCGCTTGTTGTCCCGCTGGTGCTCGATGTACTGGTAGCGGCGGTTTTTCCTGCCGTTGGCAATAAAAATGGACTCTCCCGGCAGGTCGTACTCCGCCGGATACTCCAGCCCTGCTTCGTCTAGGAAGGTGGGGAGAATGTCGTTTAAGTCCACAAAATACTGCCTCCGCTCCCCGGCCTGCAGCCGTTTCGGATAACGCACCACAAAAGGGATTTTGGCGGACGCGTCGTAGGGGAGAAATTTCTGGTAGGTGTCCAGATCTCCTAACATTTCCCCGTGATCGCTGGTGAAGATGATCAGGGTATTGTCCATCAGCCCCAGTTCCTCCATAGTATCCAGAATCCTTCCGATCTGATAATCCGCAAAGGTCACCGCCGAAGCGTAAAGCTCCCGGATCCTGGTTTTCACCTCGTCATTAAAGGCGCAGCCCAACTGCTTATTTTCCTCTGCCAGGGCCGAAAGCGGCGTGACCGTTTTCGCCGGCTCCGGAATCTTTCCCTTGTACAGATCCTGCCAGCCTTCCGGGATGTCAAAGGGCGGATGAGGATGGATAAAGCCCGCCCACAGAAGGAATGGCGTGCGGCCTTTTGTGGACCGGAGGTATTCGAGGGCCCGGTCCGCCACCCAGGCAGAACCGTGGTGCTTTTCCGGCAGCATAGAGCGCTGAGGCTGCATATACATACAGGTGCGTACGCCGTGGACGCTCTGGAGATGGCCGTAGCCCGCCTCCTTCAGATACATGGCGTAGTCGTCCTCCTCCCGCACCCTGGGCAGCTCGTCCATATTTAAGAAATGGTCAAAACCCGTGGCCCGGCGCTCCGGCTGAAAGTGCATTTTTCCAATGGCGATGGTCTCATACCCGCTGTCGTTTAAAATCTGAGCAAAGGTGGGCAGATTATGAGGGCAGGCTTTTGCCTGCGCGTCGAAATAGTTGTCGTCAAACCCGTGATGCCGGTCCGTCAGACCCGTGATCATATTGTGGCGGGCCGGGATGCACACAGGATTGGGAGAATAGGCATTCTCGAATACACAGCCCTCCCTGGCCAGCCGGTCGATATTGGGGGTCTGCATAAACGTCCCCCCGCAGCAGTTTACGAAATCACTGCGCAGCTGATCACAGGTGATCAGTAAAATATTTGGTCTGTCCTGTTTCATTTCCTACCTCTTTTTTTCGCAAATTATCTGTGTTATACTTTATGTTAAGTCTATTTTCAGGAGGTTTCACGTATGCGTTCCCTACCCGACTCCCCCTATGTATCTATTTTTCAGGATTTGGGGGCTGATTCCCTGAAACATTTCACTCTTAGGCACTACAAGCCGAAAGAAACTGTTGTGCCAGCCCATACCTTATCCGATATGAACCTGTTTCTCCTTCTGGATGGCATCTGCGTCGTCGCCAGCACCGGCTCCAGCGCAGAATTTTGGTGTTCTACCCCGTACCACCTGACACCGGGAGAATTTGTGGGGCTGATCGAGCTTATTTCCCCCACTCCTATGAAACGCCAGGCCAACATCATGGCCAAAACTCCCGCCACCCTTCTCACCATCGATGG
Source organism: Lachnoclostridium sp. An14 (assembly GCF_002160755.1). GTDB lineage: Bacteria > Bacillota > Clostridia > Lachnospirales > Lachnospiraceae > Lachnoclostridium_A. The sequence goes on along the minus strand of NZ_NFLE01000026.1, from coordinate 39,351 downwards.
CCGGGAATTCCTACGCTGGCAGACCGCCCGCCCCAGGCTTTACAACGCCATTATCGCCCAGATCATCCAAAAACAGTATATGAACCGGGATATGCTGACCCATTACACCTCGTCCTCCTCCGACGCGGCAGGAGCACAGTATCTCTATCACCTCTATCTGATCTACAAAAAGGCTTGTCACGACGAGGATTACAAAGGGCCGGTCCGCATCTGGGAAACTCACCAGGAGATCGGAACGGCCATTGTAAAAAACGTCCGCTCCATAGATCGGATGTTAAGCGCGTTTAAACGGGAAGGGCTGATCCACACCAGCCGTGGAAAGCTCTATATTGACGCGGAACAGGCGAAACGGCTGGCCGCATACGGCATCTAAGATTTCCTTCTGCTTATTTTCGTTTTCATTTGGCTTTTTAGCACTGCTCACGCCTTTGCCCGGCGGCGGCTCCGTTTCCGGCAGGCGCTGGCGATGACCACCGCGAAGGCCGCCAGATAGGGCACCAGCTGAATCAGCTGGGACGGGAATCCGAAGGTCTGGATCTTCATAGTAATTCCCTCCGTAAAGCTAAAGAGCAGAGATCCCGCCAAAGCTCCGCCGGCGGTCCTGTTTCCGATGATGGAGGCGATATTGCCCAGGTAGCCACGGCCAGCAGTCATGTTGTTGGTAAACATGGCCAGATAGCCTGTGGACAGGTAAGCCCCTGCCATCCCACACAGGCTCCCGCTTAAAATCACGCAGATGTAGCGCACTCTGGTGGCATTTACGCCCGCCGTGTTGACCGCGTTGTCATTTAAACCGGTGGCCCGGATGTGCAGCCCCCAGGTGGTGCGGTTGATGACAAAGGACATCACCGCGGTGATGATTAAGGCCAGCCAGAACACGATGGACAGTGAATTTAACGCCCGCAGCACCGGCACCTGGTCTAAAAACGGGATCGCCACCTCAGGCAGCTTTCGGATCCGGTCAGAGGCGAAGGCTCCGCTGGTGCCAAACAGCACTCCTAACAGGTACTGGGTGATGGCCACGGCAAACATATTAAAGGCCACGCTGATGATGATATTGTCCACCTTGAATTTCAGGTAAAATACCGCGAACACCAGCCCCATGATGGAGCAGACGAGAATGGCGGCCAAAAGCCCCGCAAAGGCGGAACCGGTGAAATAATTTACAATCACCGCCGTAAAGGCCCCCACTAACATCATGCCTTCCAGTCCCAGGTTTAACAGTCCCACTCTGGCGGTGATCATTCCTCCCAGTCCTGCAAGCAGCAGGGGCGGAAGGGAACGGAACGCCGTATTTAAAATATTTTCCATTCTATTTCCCCTCCTTTTTCACTGCCTTCGGTTTCCACTTTCGGATCACAAAGTCCGCGGAAACCATGAGGATCATTAACGACTGAAGCACTTCTATTAAATCTCCCGGAACATTGGTACCGGCGGCCATCAGGATTCCGCCGCTGTTTAACGCCCCAAAGAAAATGGCGAAAATGAGTACGCCGATGGGATTGTTGGCGGCCAGAAGGCCGATGGAAATACCGGTAAAGCCCAGGTCATTGGAGAAGTTGGCGTAAAAACGGCCCATGGTTCCAAGCACCTGCTCCGCCCCGGCCAGCCCGGAAATCATGGCGGAAACCGCCAGCACGCACAGGGCCTTTTTGCCGGCGTGCAGGCCGATGTACTCGCTGAAGGTCCTATTTTTTCCCAGGGCGTACCACTCGTAGCCCGTCCTCGTCTTTTTTAACACGAACCAGAGCACAGCCACCAGGGCGATGGCGATGAGAAACCCGGCGTTTAAATCGGAGTAGACGGAAAACCGGTAAAGCCTGGCAGCCTTGTCCACCTTGTCCGTAGCCGCCTCAGTGATATTTCCCTTAAAGGGGCCGTTTGCCAGATACTCCGTAAACAGGGCCGCCATGTTATTCATCATGAAAAACATAATGAAAATGTTGATTTTCAGCTTGTAATTTAAATATCCCGGTATCATGGCCCAGAGCACGGAAACCAGCATGGCAGCCAGAATACATAAGGGAATCAAAAGTCCCGCCGGAAGTCCTCCGGCATACACTCCTACCACAGCCGCCGCCAGGGCGCCCAGATAGAGCTGTCCCTCCACGCCGATGTTGAACACGCCCACGATGTCGGCCAAGGCTGCTGCTAGTCCGGTGAAAATCAGGGGCGTAGCCTTCGCCAACGTATTTAAAATCCCGATCCCGGTCCCGAAGGCCCCGTAAAACAGGATTCCGTAGGCCTTCGCGGGAGATTCCCCTGCATTGATGATCATGACCGCGCCGATAGCCAGAGTGATCAGGATGGTCACCACCGGCCTGGCGGCCGCTCTCACGATTTTTCCCACTGCAATTCCTCCTCCCGTTTTGCCCCTGACATATAAAGGCCGATTTCTTCCCTCGTCACCTGTTTCGGATCCAGCAGAGCCGTCAGTTTTCCTTCAAACATCACGGCGATCCGGTCGCTTAACTCAAAAATCTCATCCAGGGATGAGGAGATGAGCAGCACAGCCGTCCCTTCGTTCCGCAGCTCGATCATGTGATTGTGAATGGCGCTGATGGCGCCGATGTCCACGCCGCGGGTGGGCTCTGCCGCCACCACCAGCTCCGGCTGGAAGGCCGTTTCCCTGGCGACGATCACTTTCTGACAGTTTCCGCCGGACAGAGAGCTGATGGGCAGACGGCCGTCCGGGGTCTTGATGCGGAAGGCCTGAATCATACTCTCCGTAAAGGTTCTGGCCTTTTCCCGGTCGATCACGTCCAGGCGGCCTGTAAACCGGTCCTGGTACCCGGCGATACAGTTGTCCTCAATGCTCCAGTCCAGACAGGCTCCCGTGGAATTTCTGTCCTCCGGGATAAAGCTGATGCCGTCCTGAATCCGTTTTTTCCGGTCGTGGGCGGTGATGTCCTCTCCCATCAGCAGAACTTTGCCCTCCTGAGGCTTTAAAAGGCCGGTGACCACTCTCGCCAGCTCCGGCTGGCCGTTTCCGGAGATCCCAGCGATCCCTAAGATTTCTCCCTTATTTACCACCATGGAAAGGCAATCCAGCACGGCAATGCCGTCCTCATTGCGGCAGGTAACGCCGCAGACCTCCAGGGCCTTTTCCTTTCTAGTCTCCTTCCGCTCCCGCATGGGGGGAATCTCCGCTCCCACCATGGCCACGGAGAGGCCGTGGACGTCCGTATCCGCCGGTTTCGTCTCTCCTACCACCTTTCCCATACGCATAACCACGATGCGGTCCGCCACCTGCATGACTTCGTCCAGCTTGTGGGTGATCATAATGACCGTTTTTCCCGCGGCCGCCAGCTGGCGGATGTTTACAAACAGCTCCGCCGTCTCCTGGGGCGTCAGCACCGCCGTGGGCTCGTCCAGGATGATGATGTCCGCCCCGCGGTACAGCACCTTGATGATCTCCAGTTTCTGCTGTTCCCCCACGCTCAGCTCGCCCGCCGGTTTCTCTAAGGCTACCCGCATTCCGTACTGATCCATCAGCGCCTCAATCTTTGTTTTTGCCGCCTTTCGGTCAATGACGAAATGCTTTGCCGGCTCCATTCCGATAATAATGTTTTCCTGGCAGGAAAGCTCCTTTACCAGCATGAAATGCTGAAACACCATTCCGATCCGGTGGCGCATGGCGTCCCGGCTGGAACGGAAACTGACCTCTTTCCCGCCGATGCGGATCGTTCCGCCGTCCGGGCGGGTCATACCGTACAGCACGTTCATCAGCGTGGATTTCCCCGCCCCGTTTTCTCCGATGATGCAGAGCACCTCTCCGGCAGCCGCCTGGATGCTCACGTCATCATTGGCCCTTACCTCTCCGTATATCTTTGTAATATGCTGCATTTCCAGCGCAAGACTCACTGTATTTCCCCCATTACTGCTGCTCAAATATGTCAGTTACCTGAATTTCCCCGGAAATGATCTTCTCTTTGATCTCATCCAGTTTCCCAAGGTTTTCCTCTCCGATCAGATCTTTTGTGTACTGCATTTCCGTCAGGCCCACGCCGCCGTTTGCCAGGTTGTACACCTTCTCGCCGCTCTCAAAGGTTCCGTCCTGCACGCTCTTGATCATGTCGTAGGCGATGTTTCCGCAGTTCTTCACCACGCTGGTGAGAATCTTTCCCTCTACGATGTAGTCCTGGTCGGAGTCCACACCGATGGCGTACAGGCCCTCGTTCTCCTTGGCGGCCTCAAACACGCCTTCTCCCGTTCCCGCTGCTACCTGGAAAATCACGTCCGCTCCAGCGCCCATGAGCTGAAGGGAATACTCCTTACCCTTTGCCGGGTCGGTGTAGGAGCCTACATAGGACTTTAAGACCTCAACCTCCGGATTGATGTACTGCGCCCCCTCCTCATAACCGACGATAAAGCGGTTGATATTATCCGCGTCCTGGCCGCCGATACAGCCTACGGTACCGCTCTCACTCATCATGGCAGCCAAAGCTCCCGCCAGGAAACTTCCTTCATGGTCAGCGCTCTTTGCCACCTGGAGATTGTCCGCCTGAGCGCTGCAGTTTAAGCCGCCGAAATATACATCCGGGAAACGCTCGCAATACTCGTCAAAAGCGTCGGTCCAGGACGCGCCAAAGCCCAGGATCAGGTCAGAACCGCTGTTTACCGCGGAAATGATAGAGGTTCCCGTATCCGCCACAGACTTCGGCTCGATCAGGGAAATCTCCACTCCCAGCTCCTGCTCCGCTCTCTGTACGCCTTCCCAGGTGCTGTCGTTGAAGGAACGGTCTCCCAGGCCGGTCTCCGTAGTGATGAAAGTGACCTTTACCTTGTCATCTGCCGCTGCCTCCCCATTTTCCGCAGCCGCCTGCGTCTGCTCCGCGCCGCCTCCGCAGCCTGCCAGCATCATCCCTACGAGAGCCGCCGTGGTGAGACAAGATACCGCTTTCCATCCTCTTTTCTTCATATGTTTCTCCTCCTCTTTGCATGAGCTGATTTAATAGGTGCCATGCCTTTTATAAGGAAAATTATAACAGGTGGGGTGTCAAAAAAAACCGACATTTGTCGGTCTTGGGGAAAAATGTATGAGCCTGGAATGGGGCCGGAAATGGAATAAAAAGAATAAAAAAGTGTGATGCAACAATCCCCTCGCACCGAAACACGACTGCCGCAGCAGCCAGTTTCTTTTGCATGAAGTGTGCCTCCCGCTGAAGGCTTTAAAAAAGGTTATACACAATATGTTGATAACTTTGTGGACAACACACTATATATGGGAAACAGACACATATATAAGCCCTCAAAGTCCTATGACAAGAAAACAAAGCTTTTTAGAAGGAAAGAAAGTTTCACGTGAAACACCGCCTATACAAGACAGCATACAGCCACTCCAGGCCATAACTGCACCAGCAGCCATTTTCCTTTGCGCGGAGTACGCCTCCTTGCGGAGCATTCTTATTTAACAGGAAACGAAGTTTCCTGTTAAATAAAAAAGAGGGCCGCCGCACCATCCGCGCAGCAGCTCCTCTATTCTCATTCACTCCGCCATCATTCCCCACAAAGCTCCCGCATCACCTCATCCACCGTCTCGATCTTTTCGGCACGGTAAGCGTTGCTGCCGCAGAACAGAAGGGAATTTTCCGTATCTCCCTCAGCCGCGTCGATCAGCGCCTTAGTAATGCAGTAGGGGATGGTTTTCCGGTCGCAGTGCTCCAGGCACTGGTAGCACCACTCCAGCTTAAAGGGCGTCTTCCCCACATTTTCTAAGAAGGAATTCCGGATGGCCCGCCCAGGCATTCCCACCGGGCTCTTGGTGATCACAATGTCCTCTTTCTTCGCGTCAATGTAGGCCTGCTTATAAGCCATAGGCGCGTCGCACTCCTCTGTGGTCACAAACCGGGTGGCCACCTGCACGCCGTCGGCGCCCAGCTCCATCGCCCGTTTCATATCCTCGTGGTCATAGATGCCTCCGGCTACCACCACCGGGATCTTCACGCCGTATTTTTCTCCAAAGCCCTTTACCACCTGGAAAATCTTTTTGATCTCCGCCTCATACTCGTCTCTGTGGTAGGTCTCCGGCACATTTTCCGTGTCCACACCCAGCTGGTGAAGATCCTCTCTGGAAAATCCCAGATGGCCGCCGGCCAGGGGGCCCTCGATGACCACCAGATCCGGCACCCGCTTAAACTTCCGGTCCCACAGCTTGCAGATTACATTTGCGGACTTGGCCGTGGAAACGATGGGGGCGATCTTCGTCTTAAAGCCTTCCACCAGTCCCGGCAGATCCACCGGCAGTCCAGCACCGGAAACAATGATGTCAGCGCCGGCCTTTACTGCCTCCTTCACATACAGAGCGTAGTCGTGAGTCGCCACCATAATATTAAAGCCCAGGATCCCCTCGGGAGCGATCTCCCGCGCCTTCTTCAGCTCCTGGCCGATGGCACGCAGATTCGCCTCCAGGGGTTTTTTCCGGAAATCCGGCTCCTTAAAACCGATCTGAGCCGTGGAAATCAGGCCGATTCCGCCTGCCTTCGCCACAGCTCCGGCCAGGGAATGGAGGCTGATACCTACGCCCATTCCTCCCTGGATCACCGGTCTTTTCGCTGTCAAATCACCAATCACTAATGGCTTAAATCTCTCCATTACATTCTCCTGAATCTTTCATACCGCTCCGCTGCCAGCTCCTCACCCGTCATAGACAGGCGTTTTGCCAGGAATTCCTCCAGGCCGCGGCGGATCTCGTCAGCGATCACTGTCATATTGTTTGCTGAAGCCGGCTCGTCCTCGACGATCACCCGCTCGATTATCTTCAAGTCATACAAATCCTTGGCGGTGATTTTCATCACCCTGGATGCCTCCGGAGCTTTCTTGCTGTCCTTCCAGAGAATGGACGCAAAACCTTCCGGGGAAAGCACGGAATAGATGGCATTCTCCATCATCCATACCTCATTGGCCACTGCCATGGCCAGAGCGCCGCCGCTGCCGCCTTCACCGATTACGATGGAAAGCACCGGCACCTTCAGATCCGAGATCTCAAACAGGTTTCTGGCAATCGCCTCGCCCTGTCCTCTCTCCTCCGCCTCCATGCCGCAGAACGCACCGGGCGTATCCACGAAACAGATCACCGGACGCCCAAAGGTCTCCGCCTGTTTCATCAGGCGCAGAGCCTTGCGGTAGCCCTCCGGAGACGGCATTCCGAAGTTTCTCTTTAAATTCTCCTTGGTGTTCTTTCCCTTCTGCTGGCCGATCACCGTCACCGGGATCCCCTTGAAGGTGGCGATTCCGCCTACCACAGCCCCGTCATCCTTAAAATAACGGTCGCCATGGAACTCCATAAAGTTGTCAAACAGGGCGTCTATATAGTCCATCGCCGTGGGACGGTCCGCGTTTCTGGAAAGCTGTACCGTATCCCAGGCGTCCCGCTGCGCAGCTCTCTTGCTGGGAGCCCCTGTGCCGGCTCCCTCCGCAGAAAGGACCGCGGCGGCATTCTCCGGTTTCCGGTGCATGGCCAGAATGCTGGCCAGAGTCTCCTTCATATGTTCCCGCTCCACGATCTTATCCACAAAACCGTGCTCCAGCAAAAACTCAGAGCGCTGGAATCCCTCCGGCAGTTTCTGCCCGATGGTCTGCTCAATCACTCTGGGGCCCGCGAAACCGATGAGGGCATTGGGCTCCGCCAGGATAATGTCCCCTAACATGGCAAAGCTGGCCGTCACGCCTCCGGTGGTGGGGTCAGTGAGCACGCTGATAAACAGCTGCCCCGCCTCATGATGGCGTTTTAACGCCGCGGAGGTCTTTGCCATCTGCATCAGGGATACGATTCCCTCCTGCATTCTGGCGCCTCCAGAGCAGGCGAAAATGATCACCGGCAGCTTTTCCGCCGTAGCCCGCTCCACCGCGTAGGTGATCTTCTCTCCCACGATGTGGCCCATGCTGCTCATGAAGAAACGGGCGTCGCAGACTGCCACTACGGCATCATTTCCCAGGATCTTGCCCTTTCCGGTCACCACAGCCTCGTTCAGTTTCGTCTTTTCCTTGGTGGCGTTTACCTTTTTCTCATAGCCGGGGAATTTCAGAGGATTCTCAAAGGGCATTTCCTTATTCCACTCCTCAAAGGTTCCCTCGTCGATGGTCATCTCAATCCGGCGGTAAGCGTGCGCCCGGAAATATCCGTGGCACTTGGGGCAGATGTAGTAATTCGCCTTCACGTCGTCCACGTAAATGGGCTGTCCGCACTTGTTGCACCGTCTCCAGAGCCCCTGGGGAACGCTGGGTTCATCCGTCTTTTTATACTTCGTATCCAGCAACGTATATGTCTTTTTAAACATATTTTTTAACATGATAACGCTCCTTTCCCCTTATGCTCACTCTTTGCAGTAATCCGGGAAATAGCGGGGAATGAATCCCGTGTCCGTATCTCCCTCCTGGAATGCCTCGTTGTTTAAAATCTCATACTGGAAATCCAGGTTTGTGTCAATTCCCTCGATCACCAGCTCGCCCAGGGCGCTGCGCATCTTGGCGATGGCCGTGGCCCTGTCCTTGGAGTGGACGATGAGCTTTAACAGCATGGAATCGTAGTTGGCCGGAACCTTGTAGTTGTTGTAAATGTGGGTGTCCACCCGCACGCCCTTTCCGCCCGGCACGTGCACGTTGGTGATCAGTCCGGGACAGGGCATAAAGTTGCGCTCCGGATTCTCCGCGTTGATCCGGCACTCGATGGCATGGCCGCGGATCACCACGTCCTCCTGGGTAAAGCTTAAGGGCTCTCCGGCCGCCACGCTGATCTGCTCCTTGATGAGGTCCAGATCCGTCACCGCCTCCGTCACCGGATGCTCTACTTGGATACGGGTATTCATCTCCATAAAGTAGAAATTCTTGTTCTTGTCAAGAAGGAATTCGATGGTGCCCGCGTTCTCATAGCCCACAGCCTTCGCGGCCCGGACAGCGGTCTCGCCCATCTCCTTTCTCAGTTCCTCGGAAATGGCCTGGCAGGGAGATTCCTCCAGCACCTTCTGGTGCCGCCTCTGGATGGAACAGTCTCTCTCTCCCAGGTGCACCACGTGGCCGTGCTTGTCCGCCATGATCTGAAACTCGATGTGGCGGGGTTTCTCAATATATTTCTCGATATACATGGTGTCGTCGGAGAATCCCTTCACCGACTCCATCTGAGCGTTCTGGAAATTGGACTCGAAGTCGTCCTCGCCCCAGGAAATCCGCATTCCCTTTCCGCCGCCGCCGGAGGATGCCTTGATCATCACCGGGAACCCGATCTGCTTTGCCAGCTCCAGGCCCTTGGCCGCGTCGTACACCGGCTCCTTCGTACCCGGCACTACGGGAACTCCAGCCTCCATCATGGTCCTTCTGGCCTCGGATTTATTTCCCATCTTATTGATGATCTCCGCGGACGGGCCGATAAAGGTGATGTTGCACTTTTCGCACAGCTCCGCGAATCTGGCGTTCTCGGAAAGGAATCCGAAACCGGGATGAATGGCGTCCGCCTTCATAGCCACCGTGGCGGCAATAATCCGCTCCATGTTCAGGTAGCTCTGTCCCGACGGAGCCGGGCCGATGCAGATGGCCTCGTCCGCCAGCAGCGTGTGCAGGCAGTCCTTATCCGCCTCAGAATAGACGGCTACAGACTTGATCCCCATTTCCCGGCAGGCGCGGATGATGCGCACCGCGATCTCGCCTCTGTTTGCCACTAAAATTTTATTAAACATAGGTCTCACCTTAACCAATCATGAATGTAAGCTCCGCCGCAACGGCAACCTTGCCGTCCACGGTAGCCGTTGCCTTGCCGACTCCTACCGGTCCCTTCTGCTTGATGATCTCGCACTCCAGTTTCAGCTTGTCCCCGGGAACCACCTTTTTCTTAAACTTGGCGTTGTTGATGGCGCCGAAATAGGCCACCTTGCCCTTGTTCTCCGGCACGCTTAAAATCGCCACGGCTCCGGCCTGAGCCAGGGCCTCCACGATCAGCACGCCCGGCATCACCGGCTCCTGAGGGAAATGCCCCCGGAAGAAATCCTCATGGAATGTTACCGCCTTGTATCCTACGGCTCTTACCCCCGGCTCCAGCTCCTCAATGCAGTCCAGCAATAAAAACGGGTGTCTGTGAGGGATGATCGCCTCAATTTCCTTTACTCCCAGCATATCTTCTTCTCCTCCTGCCGTCCCGGCGTCTCCGCCGTCCGGCCATATCTAAGCTTTGAAAACGGGACCCTGTAAAAGAATCCCGCTCCAGCATTTCCAGTCTTTTCAGTTACCGGATGCGGAATAACGGCTGACCGTACTCCACAACCTCCTCGTTTCCGACCAAAACGGCCTCTACAACGCCGTCGTACTCGCTCTCGATCTCGTTCATCAGCTTCATGGCCTCGATGATGCCTAACACCTGTCCCTTCTTCACGGTGTCGCCCTCTTTTACGAACGGCTCCGCGTCCGGAGAGGACGCGCTGTAGAAGGTTCCCACCAGGGGAGAGGTCACTACCTTGTCGGAATGGATCTCTGCCTTTGCCGGGGCAGCCGCGGGGGCGGGAGCCTCAGCCACAGCGATGGTCTCCACGGCAGTCTCCGCAGCCGCGCCGGCTACACGGACTACCTTCGGTCCTTTTTTCTTGATGGAGATCTTCGTATTGCCCTGCTCTAACTCAAAGCTGGTGAGGGAATTCTCCGACACCGCCTGGATTAACTGAATGATTTCATTAATTTCCATAGCCTCTGCCTCCTACTCCGCGAATTTCTTTACCAGAAGGGTTGCGTTGTGACCGCCAAAGCCCAGGGAATTGGAAATGGCACAGTTTACATCCATGGCCACGCCCTGTCCCTTCGTGTAGTCCAGATCGCATTCCTCGTCATCTACCTCCAGACCGGCCGTCACGTGCACGTAGCCGTCCTGAATGGATTTTACGCAGGCGATAAACTCCACGCCGCCGGCCGCGCCTAACAGGTGGCCGATCATGGACTTGGTGGAGTTGATCTTTACGTCATAGGCGTGATCGCCTAAAGCCAGCTTGATGGCCTTCGTCTCAAACAGATCATTGTGGTGGGTGCTGGTGCCGTGAGCGTTTACATAGTCCACGTCCTCCGGTTTCATCCCGGCATCCGCGATGGCGATCTCCATGGCCTTGGCCGCGCCGCTGCCGTCCTCCGCCGGGGAGGTGATGTGGTAAGCGTCACAGGTAGCGCCGTATCCGGCCACCTCCGCGTAGATCTTCGCGCCGCGGGCTTTCGCGTGCTCTAAGGACTCCAGAACCACGATTCCGGCTCCCTCGCCCATCACGAACCCGTTTCTCTCCTTGTCAAAGGGGATGGAGGCACGTTTCGGATCCTCTGTGGTATTTAAAGCGGTCAGAGCCGCGAATCCGGCCAGGCCCACCGGGGTAATGCTGGCCTCCGCTCCGCCTGCTACCATCACATCCGCCTCGCCGTACTGAATCGCCCGCAGCGCCTCACCGATGGAGTGGGTGCCTGTGGCACAGGCCGTTACCACGTTGGTGTTCTTTCCCTTTAAGCCGAACTGGATGGCAATGTTTCCAGCCGCCATATTGCTGATCATCAGGGGCACTAACAGGGGATTTACCCGGCCCGGTCCCTTCTCCAGCAGTTTCTTATACTCTCTCTCGATGGCCTCCAGGCCGCCGATTCCGGAGCCGACGCACACACCTACGCGGAAGGGTTCTTCCTTCTCCATATCAATGCCCGCGTCCTCCAGCGCCTCCTTGGCGGCAGCTACCGCGAACTGGGAGAAACGCTCCATTCTTCTGGCGGTCTTCATATCCATGTACTTTTTCGGATCGAAATCCTTTACCTCGGCAGCCAGTTTCGCCTTGTACTCCGTGGTGTCAAAAGTGGTTACAGGGCCGATTCCCACCGTACCGTTCTTTAAGCCGTTCCAAAAGCTCTCCACGTCATTTCCGATGGGCGTAATGGCGCCCAGACCGGTCACTACTACTCTTTTTTTCATAAAAACTTTCTCCTTGCACTCTCAGCCGCTTAAAAAGCGGCCCTCCAGCGGGGAAAACGGCTTACATCGCCATTCCGCCGTTTACGTTGATTACCTGTCCCGTGATATACTTCGCGTCATCGGAGGCCAGGAACGCCACAGTTCCCGCGATGTCCTCCGGCTCGCCCATGGATTTCATGGGGATCTGCGCCAGAATGCCCTCCTTCACGGAATCGGAAAGCACATCCGTCATATCCGTGGTGATGAATCCGGGGGCGATGGCGTTTACCGTGATGCCGCGGCTGGCCAGCTCTCTCGCTGCCGTCTTTGTCATGCCGATGACGCCGGCCTTGGAGGCGGCGTAGTTCATCTGGCCTGCATTTCCCATCACTCCGGAGATGGAGGAAATGTTTACGATCCGTCCGCCCTTCTGCTTGATCATCTGACGTGCCACGTGGCGCATACAGTTGAAGGCGCCCTTTAAGTTGGTGGCGATAACCGCGTCAAAATCCTCCTCGGACATCTTCATGAGAAGGCCGTCCCTGGTGATTCCCGCGTTGTTTACCAGAATGTCGATCCTGCCGTACTTTCCGATGACGTACTTCATCATCTCCTCTGTGCCCGCGAAATCCGCCACGCTGCACTGATAGGCCTCCGCCTTTCCGCCAAAGCCCTCAATCTCCTGTACGACAGCCTCTGCTTTTTCTCTGGAACCGTTGTAGTTTACGATCACCGTGGCGCCGTCCTTCGCCAGCCTCTCAGCGATGGCGCGGCCGATTCCGCGGCTGGCCCCGGTCACCAGGGCTACCTTGTTCTCCAGCATATCCTACCTCCTAAACCGTTTCCCCAAACCGGGAACCTATTCTAACCCGCTCTCCTTTAAGGCCTTCACCCCGTCGAGCGTCTCTATATTAATGACTTTTACATCTCTTGTGATCTTCTTTATGAAACCGGCCAGGGTCTTGCCCGGTCCGATCTCGATGAAGGTATCTACCCCGTCTGCCAGCATCGCTCTCACGCTCTGCTCCCAGCGCACGGAGGAAGAAACCTGTTTTGCCAGAAGGTCTTTGACCTCCTCTTTTTCCATTACATAGGAAGCGGTCACGTTTGCCACGTAAGGGATCTCCGGCCGGCCAATCTCCACGCCGTCCAGGAACTCGCCCAGCTTTTCTCCTGCTTCCTTTAACATTCCGGAGTGGAACGGTCCGCTCACGTTGAGCATGATGGTCCGTTTTGCCCCGGCTTCCTTCAGCTTTTCACAGGCCAGCTCAATAGCCTCTTTTTTGCCCGAAATTACGATCTGTCCAGGACAGTTGTAATTGGCAATCCATGCGTCCGGGATGTCCTTCAGCACTTCCTCGATCTTTTCCGCATCCATAGCCAGCACGGCGGCCATGGCCCCGATTCCCACCGGGACTGCCTCCTGCATCAGGATGCCTCTCTTTCTGACGGTGGTGATTGCATCATCTGCGCTCATCACGCCTGCGGCGTAAAGAGCGCAGTATTCTCCCAGGCTCAGGCCTGCAGCCACGTCCGGCCGGATGCCGGTCTCCTCCATCAGCACCTTCATCATGGCGATGCTGGTGGTCACCATGGCCGCCTGGGTGTACTCGGTGATGTCCAGACGGTCATTTTCCGTAAAGCACAGCTCCGGCATGGAAAATCCAAGCAGCTCGCTGGCTCTGTCAAACACCGCTTTTCCGGTCTCGGTTCCTTCGTAAAAGTCCTTGCCCATGCCGGCCTTCTGCGCGCCCTGGCCTGGGAAAATAAATGCAATCTTACTCATTTTTTATCTGGCTCCTTTTAAAAGCGCTTCTGCCTGCGCCATCATCTCGTCAATAATCTCCTTGCAGGACTGCTCCTTGTCGATCATTCCTGCGATCTGGCCCGCCATCACGGTGCCGTGAGCCACGTCGCCTTCCACAACCGCGTTTCTCAGTGCGCCGAGGGTTAAGTATTCTAACTCCTCGAAGGTTTTGCCCTCCTGCTCCAGTTTCGTGTACTCTCTGGTCATCTGGTTTCTTAAGCAGCGCACGGGGTGGCCGTGGCTTCTGCCGGTGACAACGGAGTCGATGTCCTTCGCCTTGATGATCCTCTGCTTGTAGTTCTCGTGCACGATGGACTCCTTCGCAACCACGAAACGGGTACCAATCTGCACCGCCTCTGCGCCCAGCATAAACGCAGCTGCCACTCCCCTGCCGTCAGCGATGCCGCCGGCAGCGATTACGGGGATATTTACCGCGTCCACCACCTGGGGCACCAGGGTCATGGTGGTCGCCTCGCCGATGTGTCCGCCGGACTCGGTGCCTTCCGCCACTACGGCGTCAGCGCCGGCCTTCTCCATCATTCTGGCAAGAGCTACGCTGGCTACGACGGGAATGACCTTAATTCCTGCCGCTTTCCACATATCCATGTACTTTCCCGGATTTCCGGCTCCGGTGGTAACCACCTTTACGCCTTCCTCCACCACAACCTTCGCCACATCGTCGGCGTGAGGGCTCATGAGCATCACGTTGACGCCGAAGGGCTTGTCCGTTCTCTCCTTGACCTTGCGGATGTAGTCCCGCACCACCTCGCCGGGAGCGTTCGCCCCGCCGATGAGGCCAAGTCCGCCTGCTGCGGAAACGGCGGCTGCCAGATGGTACTCCGCCACCCAGGCCATTCCGCCCTGGATGATCGGATGCTCAATTCCGAGAAGTTCTGTGATTCTCGTATTCATTAGTCCTCAACACCCTTTGCTTTCAGATAATCCATAACGGATCCAACAGTGGTCAGTTTCTCCAGCTCCTCAGCGGGGATCTCTACGGAATACTCGTCCTCAAGAGCCATCACCAGCTCAAACAGGTCCAGGGAATCAGCGCCCAGATCCTCTTTGAAGGAGGAAACCTCCGTTACGCTCTCAGCGTCTACTCCTAACTGCTCTGCGATCATCTCTTTCATTCTCTCTAACATGGTTTTAATCTCCTTTTTTGGTTTATTTTGTTTTTTTCTTTCAATACTCTATTATAGCAAACGGCCGCGCCGTTTTCTATCTATTTTTGCGCAAAATATGAAAGTGTGCTCTGCTGCCCGCGCCAGTGCCGGAGCGCGTCTGCGCCGGCAGTCCTTTTCCCTGTGCGGGGCGCAGGCTTTCTACCACTCCAGCAGCGCAGCTCCCCAGGTGAGGCCGGCTCCAAAGCCGGAAACGACGATCTTGTCGCCCTGGGCCAGCTTTCCTTCCCGGTTTAACTCGTCTAACAGAATCGGGATGGTTGCTCCGGAGGTGTTGCCGTATTTCGCGATATTCATGGGGAAACGCTCCACCGGCAGTTTCATCCGTTTCGCGATGGCCTCCACAATCCGGTAATTTGCCTGATGCAGCACGAAATACTTGATTTCCTCTTTCTCCAGGCCGTTGGCCTCCAGCAGCGCTCCGGTGCACTCCGGCACCTTCTTCACCGCGAATTTGAAAATCTCCTGGCCTTCCATGGTGGTAAAGCCTACAGTGGGAAGTTTTCCCGTGAGGAAATTGTCGTTGGTTCTGGAGGGACATTCCATGGATGCCGCGCGGCTGCCGTCAGAACCCATGACCGCACGGTAGCCCTGGCCTTCCTCCGCGGAAACGACCACCGCCCCGGCTCCGTCTCCAAACAGCACGCAGGTGCTGCGGTCCTCCCAGTCCACGATCTTGCTGAGGACGTCGCAGCCGATGACCAGGGCCTTTTTGTAGATCCCGGCCTCGAAAAAGGCCTGAGCCGTGTTCAGGGCGAAAATAAAGCCGGAACAGGCCGCGCTGATGTCGTAGGCCACGGCGTTCACCGCCCCGATGGCGCCCTGGACTTCGCAGGCTCCGCTGGGGAAACATTTGTCCGGCGTGGAGGTACCCAGCAGGATGAGGTCGATTTCCTCCGGTTTTACCCCGGACTGCTCTAATGCCCGCCCGGCTGCCTTGGCCGCCAGCGCGCTGGTTCCCTCGCCCTGGGTGATCCGCCGCTCCCGGATCCCTGTCCTGGTGCTGATCCACTCGTCGTTGGTCTCCACGATCTTTGCCAGGTCATCGTTTGTCACAATGCGTTCCGGCACGTAAGAGCCGGTTCCTAGTATTCTCATTTTCATAGCGTTTTTCCTGTTAAAATAAGCGTTTGCAGTTAAAAGTTTGATATTCAAAATAATAATAGTCAATGGCCTGGTGTTTGTCAAGTGAAATTGGCGGGAAACCTGGGGAAATCGGAAGGAAATGAGCGACAGGATCCGACAGGGAAGACCGGGAGGAACAACGGGCCGGAAATCGTTTCCAATAATTTCCGTATGAGCAGCGTATCGACCGAAAGGAGGACTTTTTCCTGTTATAATCGGAAAGGGGGCTGGCGCATCGCGCCAATCATGTTATAATCTAAGAAAGAGAGGGTAAGGTTTCGTGAACCGAAAGGAAAAAACCATCCAGGAGCTGAATCTGGAGGACGATTTTCTGTTCGCCAAGGTGATGAGCGATCCGGAAATCTGCAGGCAGGTGCTGGAACAGCTCCTTGGCATCTCCATCCGGCAGGTCATTTTGCCGGAATCTCAGAAAACCATTGATATTCTATATGAAGGAAAGGGCATCCGCCTGGATGTGTATGTAAACGACGAAAACGGCACGGTTTACAACGTGGAAATGCAGCGGGGGCGCCGGCGGGATCTTCCAAAGCGGGCCAGGTATTACCAGGGAAATCTGGATCTGGACCAGATTTCAGCGGGCGAGCCCTATTCCGCCCTGAAACGGACCTACGTTATTTTTATCTGCACCTTTGATCCGTTTTATGAGGGGCGATACCGGTATACCTTTGAGAATACCTGCCGGGAGAATCCCTCCCTTGCACTGGGGGATGAGACCGTTAAGCTGTTTTTAAACACCCGCGGAGACCTGGAGGCCGCGGAGGAAGGAGTGCGGGATTTTCTGATCTACGTGGAACACACCACCAATAGTTTCGCTGCGCAGGCCAGGAGCCCGTTTATCCGCTTGATTCATAAAAGAGTGCTGGAAGTGAAGGCCAGTGAGGAAATGGAGGTTGAATTTATGACTTTGGCTCAGAGAGATCGGGAGAATATTGAGATCGGGCGGGAGGAAGGACGCACTCTCACCTTCAAAATTATTGAACTCTACGGCACTGGTCTTTCCGTTGACGCTATTGCCGATAAACTGGAGCTGAAAGCGGACTTTGTGGCGGAAACGATCCAGGCTTACGAGAGGCTACAGTAAACCGGTTGTTCTGCCACGTTTATTAAAACAAAACAGGGATCACAGGAACAAACATTTCTATCGTTGGTTCCTGTGATCCCTGTTTCTGGTTTAATCTGTAGAGTACCGCTCCATGGCGATTTTCCGCAGGTTTTCCTTTCTCCTCGGACATTCATCCTCTCTCCCTGCGGCATTTCTCCCGTGTCTCCCCGTCAATGCGTTCCCTCAGCTCCCGCAACAGCCCTTCCTCCTGAAAATACGGTTTTCCATATTCCAGATTAAACTCATAATCAAAATCCGGGGGATTCTGTCCCTGGTTGTGCTGGATGATCGTCTCCGCCTTGTCCAAAGCTTTCACAAAACGGGCCTCAGCCGTCTCTCCTCTTTCATATTCCTCCCAAAGCTCCAGAATCTCCTCCTGCCTTTTCTTTTCCAACATGGAAACTGCCCGGCACACAGCTGCCTTTTCCGTCTCATACTTTTCCCCCGGATCCGGCCGCAGCACGGCGGAAATGTCCCCGTCATAAAGCTCTCCCAGGTCATGCACCAAGGCCATCATAAGCACCCGCCGGCTGTTTAAGCCTTCATAGGCGTCCTCCTCTGACAGCAGCCCAGCCATCAGCGCCAGCCGCCAGGAGTGGGCGGCTGTGGTTTCCTGACTCCCGTCGGAGGTCCAGGCGCTGCGGCGGATATTTTTCAGGTTTTCCACTTCTTTTATAAAAGAAAGCCAGCTCTCTGCCGCGCTCATGTCCTCATCCCCTCCTTAAAAGATGGAGGCCCAAACACTGCTGAGCGGCATCACAAAAATCAAAGACGGAAGAAGGTTGGTAAGGGGGACATTTTTGATTTTGCTGACCCGCAGGCCGGCTGCTATGGTGAGAACACCGCCGCAGGCCATAAAATCGTTTAACAGCTCCGGCGTCGTCAGCGGCACCACCAGCTTTGCCAGGAAAAATAACACCAGGAATATCACCAGCTGCAGCCCGGCGATCAGGCTCACCGCCACCCCCATAGCGCCGGCAAAAATCAGCGCCGTGAACAGGTCCATCACCGATTTGGAAAACAAAATGCTGGGATCTCCAGACATTCCCTCCATTAACACCCCGTATATGCCAAATCCGCTGGCGCAGAAAATGGCCACGATAGTTACGTACTCATTCATATCCAGACTGGACGTGTTTATGGGAAGATGGGCAAGGACTCCGTGGAGGCCGCTTTTTACCCGGCGTTCCAGGCTGAGAATTTCTCCCAAAAAGGCTCCCGCGATCACCGCCATTACTACCGGAGGCATAGCCTGAACCTTAATCACTGACACCACGCCGTTGGCGATGGCCACCAGTCCAAAAACGACAGTAAGCGTTTCCTTCATCTCCGCTTTCAAATGTTTTCCAAAGGCAGTCCCCAGCAATCCGCCAAGAACCACAGTTGCGCAATTACATAAAACTCCTATAGGCATATTCATTACAATCCTTTCTGAATTTCTTTCTCTCCTCTTACGTCTCCTTACAGATTTCTTACATCTATTGCCTATAGACCTACTCCATACCCTATACTGAATGCAAAGATTTCAATCGACCCAAGGAGGTACATTATGAGAAGACACATGAACAAAAAATATCTTGCCGCAGCCGCCCTCGCTCTGACGCTGGCAGCCGCAAATTCCCTCACCGCGTTCGCGGCGGGCTGGGTACACACGCCCCAGGGCTATAAATATCAGCACGGCGACGGCTCCGACTACCGCAATTCCTGGCTGCGGGAAAATGACCAGTGGTACTACTTTGGTGATGACGGCATCATGCGCACTGGCTGGATCCAGAGAGACAATACCTGGTACTTTGCCAGCGATACGGGAGAGCTCAATGAGGGCATCATGAAGATCAACGGAAATGTCTACAAATTTGCGAAAGACAGCTGTACCATGGTAATCGGAGCCTCTGACTACCATGGCGTGACCTATACGTTTACGGAAAACGGCACCGGAGACCGTTCCCCTTATGTTTACAATGAGTGGAACAGCAACGGAACTCTCGCCCACGGGCAGCGTTACGTTCAATATTAATCGCTTTCGATATTCCGTCCTCTGGCGGCACTGCATCACTCATCACACACAGCCAGAGGCAGGAGTACCTCTGTCATGTAGCAGGGCTTTTCCTCCGATTCATAGACGACGTACTGAAAATGGGTACAGGCTCTGCCAACAAGGTTCACTCCTGTTTTTTTTGCCCGTTCCCAGACCGCTTCCAGACTCTTTTTGTCCGGAAGCGGTTTTTCTGTATACAGAACCGCTTTTAAACAGGATCCGCCGGGAATCCTGTTTTCTTCCTTTAAAAGCTCCTCCCGCTGAAGATAGCGGGCATCGCTTTCCTTGATCATCACATAAGCAGTTTCCGGCCGGTCGAAACCGCCTTCTAAGCTGTATTCCGCATTCAGATAGCAGACCGTCATGTCCGGATCCTTTCTGCTGCAGCGAAACCAGTCCAGCAGCACATCGAAATAATTGTCTCTCAGGGGCGAAACGCGGTAGCAATTCTCCGCCTGATAATATCCAAAGGACTCCGACTCGTCCAGATAGTAGGTTTTTGCCAGCTCCAGCCGCTCCATATTCCTCTGATGACGCAGAATCTCCATCCGCTCCGCCTGAATCTGGGCCTCCAAAAGCTCCATGGTACCCCGGCGGCTGGTCTTCTCCATGAGGCGCCGGATTTCCTTCATGGGGAACGCGTTTTCCCGGTAAACCTTGACGGTGATCAGACGATAAAGTTCTTCCTCGCCGTAGCGCCGAAACCCGTTTTCATCCCGTTTCGGGCAAATCAAGCCCTGTTCTTCGTAAATGCGGAGAGTATCTTTGCTGACTCCCAAAAGCTCTGCAATCTCTCCGATAAACAGTTCCTGTTTCATCTTTTTTCACAGCTCCCCAATGTCTGAAAAATATAGTCCTTATACCGCTGCGGCCACAGTCCGCTGCAGACGGATACGTTCGGCGCCTTTCCAGAAAATCCGTACCGGTCCACAAGGACCGTCCCGTAACCAGGCCCACAGGAGGTATCCACTTCGCAGTAATACTCTCCCACCTCCCGGACGCACTCCGGGCACAGGGCGGCGGCCATGGCTGCCGGATCCGCCATATCCAGGCAGTCTTCCCCAAATCGCTGCCGGTTCAGCTCCATAAGCGCCCGATTGATGTCCACAGTAAAACGGCCCAGGTCCCCGCTATCCCGCAGCCGTCCAATCTCCCGCTCATTGAGCATACAGTCGCCCAGACAGGCGTCCCAGCCCACCAGCATCATATTTTGCAGGCCGGATTCCAGCACAATTTTCGCCGCCTCCCCATCCTGCCAAATATTAAACTCCGCCGTAGCCGTCACATTTCCGCCGCCCATTCCGGCACTTCCCATCATCACGATGCGCCCTGCCCGCCTTACCGTTTCCGGCTCCAGGCGGATGGCCAGAGCCAGGTTGGTGAGAGGTCCCAGAGTGATGAGGTCGATTTCCCCCTCCTGACTTTCCCGCAGAATCTCTAAAAGTTTCAGCACGCCATGGCCTTTTGCAGGTGACAGCCGCTCCGGACGGATTCCCAGATCCCCCATTCCATCCATTCCGTGGGTCTCGTAAGCGAAGGCCAGCTCTTTTAACAGCATTCGCTCTGCCCCGATATACACCGGCGGTTCATAGCTGCCCGCCCGCTCAATGGTGGCCAGAGTGTTGGACGCCGCCTGCCTGGCATCCACGTTTCCTGCCACAATGGTGAAACACAGAATCTCATACCGCGGATCCCGCAGGGCCATGGCAATGGCCATCGCGTCGTCGGAACCGCAGTCCGTATCAATAATCAGCTTTTTCCGGTTCGTCATAGAGATGACCTCCTTTGCTCTTGTCCGGCCGTTTTGCCCGACTATTCCCTATTGTAGCAGATATTTGGGGAGTTTGAAAGAAAAATAGAGGAAGGAGAGGCAGAAATGGCCGATTCCAATAAAACTCCCCCGGAGCCCTCGCTTTCTGGCGACATTCCGCCTGCGATGAACACTCCGGGGGAGTCAATGGTCTGAATTTCGTTGTGTTGGTTTGTGTTGATCTCGTTGTTTTTTGGATTTCAGGTTATTGGGAAATTTATTTTGAGGTTAATCGAGCAGGCAGCTATGTCCGCGTCAAATCCTTACTTTCACTTTTACATGGAAACTAACGCTTTGCCTAATGCCCTGCACTTCTCCAGCCCTTCCTCATCGGGAGTAGAGAATATCTTTAACCCGGCTCCGCCGCAGAGGTTTGCCCCGTCTCCCAGGGTTCTCTCCGTCCAGTCGTCCATCCACTGGCCTTCCTCGCTCCACTCGTGAGAGCCAAACAGAGCCACATTTTTTCCTTTTAATCCGGGCTCCAGCTCGGTAAAGAAAGGTTCAAACTCGCTTTCCTCCAGCTGCTCCGCTCCCATAGCGGGACAGCCAAGGGCCAGAGCGTCATAGCCAAGAGCGGCCTCAGCGGTAGTCTCAGAAACATTCATAACCTCCGCATCTGCTCCGCCTGCCTTTACGCCCTCAGCGATCGCGTTCGCCATCATTTCCGTATTGCCCGTTCCGGACCAATAGATTACTCCGATCTTCATGATTCTCATCCTCCTGTTTGATCTTTTTGTATTTAAAATTTTGTTTTCGCGGCTTTCACCTTTTACAGCGGCGCTCCGTGGAGTCCAGCCATCGGCACGCCCCGGCATTTTGTTTTTTTTCTGCCGCTGCCAGGTGAAAGTCTTATATTTATTGGGATGCGTTCTTATGCCACAGTCTCTGTGTAGAACATATCATAAATACTTCTTCCTGAATCCACTACCTTCAACAGGCCGTCCCGAACCTTTTCCCAGCGGCGGCACCAGGCTTTTGCCCGCTCCACGTCGGAATATACCTTCCAGTAGCAGGAATAGAGATAATTCTGCCCTTTGTTTTCCATGAAACCCACCACATCTTCCACCGGATACCCTAAAAACAGGCCGATCTCATGGGGGAAACCGCCTTTCAGCCTGGACTCCCGGATTCTGCGGCCCAGCTGCTTTAACATGACCTCGGTGCGGCCGGTGTCGTAGCCCATCTGTTTCAGCACCGCTTTTACCTCTGGATGTTTCACGTGAAACTCTAACAGAGAGGGACGGTAGACCATAAGAATGCGGCTGCGCGGACATTCGCACAACAGCTGAAACGCCAGGTCCTGTCCCTGAAATCTCCGGTTATATATGGCCGTCAGCTCCCGAAGGCCGCAGCCATCTTCGTCATCCTTTGCTGAAAATGTGATAATATTCGCCGGCTTGATCCCAGCCAGGGCCGGAGACCCGTGCTGTGCCAGCTGCCGCTCAAACGCAGTCGCAGTCATTTCTTTCCTCCGATTCCGTTTTTGGTGATTTTCTTGGATTAGTGGTTTGCTTTGTTGTTAGTCCTAACTAACTTCTTGTTATAAGATAGCATAGAGAAATTGATTTGTCAATATTTTTGAGAATGATTTTCATTATTTATTGTACGTGAGGGATTTCTATCCAAATCTATAACTATAAAGTAAGACATCAGAAATAAACCGTATACAGACAAAGACAGACAAGAAAGCCGACAAGGGAATTGTTGGCCAGCGGGAAACCTGATATAATCAGTGGCAGAGAAATATGGATACACAGCACAAAAAGAAACGTGGGCGCTGTGGCACAGCAGCACCCAAAAGGAGGCCAGAATTTCATGAATCAAAACAGTAAAAACAGCAAACGGATTTCTTCCCGCCGCCCCTCGCCGTGGACTGTCTATTTTGACGGAAATTTCTGCGGCAGTCACGGGAGAGAGCGAAAAGGACAGGAAATTGCCGTAGACCGGGAGTTTCACTGGGGCGGCTCGCTCTGGCGCGTCCCGGCAGTGTATCTTTGCGCCCGGGGACTGGTAGTCGAGTTTTGTATGCGGATCGAGCCGGAACGAATCCGGGAATTTGTAGAAAAATGGGATTTGACTCCAGAAAATGAACACCTCAAGGAATTCACCGGAGAAGATCTCCTGATTATGGACGCGGAAAATCCCCTGACATTTGACTTTACCGCCGAGGCGGTGGTCAATGGCAGAAAGCTGCGCCCCTCTCACAGCTGCGGAGTCACCTATAACCCGCTATGGCCGGATGAGGTTCTCTGTCAGTTAGATGCCCTGCAGGCCGTGGAACATTACCGCCTGGATCCCTCCTGCGGATGGATGATCTGCCGCACCTCGTTTCCGTGGGCAGCCAAGCGGCGGCCTCAGGTACAGACGCTGTCGGTCTTTCTGGACCAGAATCCGACCGCCGTCCCGGGGCCCCATTTCCAGGCGGCGGAGCCTGGCGTCTCCTTTTCCTTTGTCTTTCCTCCCACAGGCCAGGAACACACCTTGACCGTGGGGGATTTGCAGCCGCGGACGCTGGATCACGGCTCTCCCTCAAAATCTGGTATAGAAGACCTTGCCCCTGCTTTTTCGCTCTACGATTTTCCGTCTCACTACGTGGAAATGACTTATACCGTGACCCCGGAGCTGTCTGAGAAAGCCTTCGCCGTACTCGACTGCGCGGAAAGCGACCGGCCGCGTGCAAAATCGGAGTCCATTTCCGGCAGAAAGGCCGCGGCGTCAATCGCCGTCATCTGTGGCTCCTCCGGGGCCAGAACGAATGAAAATACAGAAACGAACCGCGCCGGCAGCAAGCAAACCTCGACACGGCTGGCCTGCTCCTCTCTGCATTTTGAACCGGCAGAGCAGGTAGAATGGCGGTTACAGTTTTACTGGAAACGGGAAAACGGCGTTTCTGTGGAAATCATTTAAAAAGTGTGCGCTTAGCGCACACTCGCGCCGGAGCGCGGCTGCGCCAGCAGCCATTTTCCTCCTCGCGGAGTGCGCCTCCTTGCGGCGCAGCTCTTTTTTCGTTTTTCTCCCCTCATTTCTCCCTCCGCACTGGCCGCACATATTTAAAATACCGCTGCGGATCATAGTAAAAATACATCACTCTCCCCGGCGCAGTGTCCAGCCGGCAGCCAGCGCCCTCATAGTCAAACCCGGCCATTGCCTCCTCAATTTTTTCCTCCACCGTACAATTTTCCTGCTCGTAGTCAAATGCCCCGTGCTCAAATACAAGGTACTCCCCTTCCGGGACATCCGCCAGGTACATCTGGGAAGGTATTTCCCCGCTGTAATCCGCAGGCAGCCGAATCCCCCAGCACTCCGTCCTCGGAATCCCCCAAGCGCAGAGGCGGCCTTTCGGGTCGTTGATGTAAGCCATGATCTGGCCGCTGCCGCAGTTGATCTCCTGACCGCCGTCATCATCCAGTTTCCCCCCGATGCTGTCCAACAGGCCGCAAACGGTCTCATAATCCTGTCCCGGAATGCGGTTTTGCCGCTGCCAGAAATCCCAGTAGCCATTGCTCTCGTAATTTTTAATGTGCAGAAATTTGTGGGCTGGTATGGTCACAAAATAGATCTTCACATCCTCCGACGACTTCACCATGCCGATCTCCCCCAGCCCCAGAAAATAGCGGTCAAAGGGACTGATTTTTGTGCGGAGAACCACCGGCCGGGGAGATTTCCGATACTGGCTGGGCGTTACCCCGTAGCTCCGCTTAAAGGCCCTGGTAAATGCCTCATTTGAGGAAAATCCATAGTCCAGAGCAATATCCAGCATACTTTTCTCGCTGTCCCGCACTTCCTTCAGCGCAAACGCCAGCTTTCTGCCCTGGAGGTAGTCCCGAAACCCCATTCCCGTGATTTCCCGAAACTTTCTGGTCATATGAAACTCCGAATATCCCAGCTTTCCCGCCAGGTCACGGAGAGTGAGCGCCTCATCCCGCCGGTCTGCCAGGCAGCCGTCTATTTCGTTTACGATCTGTTGGATTTGTTTCTGCCATTCATACATTTTATCGGCCTCCTCGTATTATGTTCTCTGAATGGTATTATAACGAAACCGGATCCCAGTTTCCTGACCTTACTTGCTGTTTTCTTCCGCTGACTTCCCATGATCCGGGAAAATGCGGCCGGTCTCCATTTTGATTTCCAAAAACACAAAACCGCTGAAAGCAAACGGTATCCATTTCTTCATCATAAAAACAAACCGTTTGCCTCCAGCGGCAGTTTCTGTTTCATATACTGCGCAGCAGAAATCTAAGTATTCGAGATGATTGATTCGATCTATATGGGATCTATTTTCCGCCTTTCGCGGATTTGACCATTTTCCCCGCCTTATGTCCGCCTACAGCGCACACAATCGCCCCAGTGGGGCAGGCCCGGCGGCAGTCGCCGCAGCGAATGCACTCCATGCTGTTTGGTTTTTCCCACACCGGAATGTCCATCCCGCAGGCTTTTTGACAGGCAGAACATTTCACGCATTTTTCCCCGTCGATCCGGAACCGGTACAGGGCGATGGGATTGAAAAACCCGTATATGGCTCCCAGAGGACACACGTATTTGCAGAATGGCCGGTACCATTTTACGGACAGTACCACCACCAGCAAAAGCAGGAATAATTTCCAGCCAAACAGCCCTCCCGCCGCCCCGCGCAGACCGGGATCCGCCGCCAGCAGGGGCAGACCTCCAAAAAGCGTTCCGCTGGGGCAAATGTATTTGCAGAACCAGGGTTCTCCCATTCCCGTCACCGTCACAGCTACGGCGGCGGGGAGAATGAGAACGAACAGCGCCAGGACCGCGTATTTCAGCCAGATGAGCACCCGGTGGCCGGGGAGGTTTTTCCGTTTCCGAAAGAGGGGAATTTTGTGCAGCAGGTCCTGAACCAGCCCGAAGGGGCACAGCCAGCCGCAGATAAACCGCCCCAAAAGGGAGCCAAACAACAGCAGGAACCCGAACACATAGCAGGAAAATTTGAATTTTCCGCTGTCTATGACGGCCTGCAGGGCGCCGATGGGACAGGCCCCCAAAGCGCCGGGACAGGAATAGCAGTTCAGCCCCGGCACACAGATGGTTTTCGATGTTCCGCGGTAGATCCGTCCTTCCAGAAATCCCACGGCGTAGCCATTGGTAAGGGCAAACCAGGCGGCCTGGCACCAATGGCGGATTGCGCTGCCCTTTTTCCTCTTACCCAATGCCGATGCACTCCAGACAGATATTGGCGGCTTTTGTAAATACCAGAGCGGCCTCTCCCCGGAACACTCCAATGGTCAGAAGAAGTGCCCCAGCCAGGAGGAGTACCGCGCGAACAAGCGGCAGAGACCGGCAGAAAACCGGCGAATACTTCTGCTGTTTTCCGTCCTTTATCCCCGTTTCCGTTTCTCCCCGCTCTCTCATTTTGCCTCCTGCTGCACCTGGGCCAGCTTTTCATCTATTACCTTCAGCCAGCCGTCCTTGCTCTTGGCTCCCATATCGGCCAAGCCCACCTGTTTTCCTTCCCGATCCACAAAAATTGTGGTGGGCACGCCGCTGACTCTGGGGAGCAGATCTGTGAAAATTTCTCCCGTGGGAAGAATGTGGAGATAATCGGCTCCTGTTTCCTCCGCGATCTCCTTCGCCTCGCTCACCACGTCCGGCAGAGATGTCCCATCGTTTCCCACCGCGTCCGTGCAGATTCCCACAATCTGAAAGCCCTTGTCCTTGTACTCGTCCGCGATTTCTCCAAGATCCGGCATCTCCTGCAGGCAAGGGCCGCAGAAGGTTCCCCACAGGTTGATCATCGTCAGATCATAGTCGGCGAATAAGCTCTCATCCACCTCATTTCCGTCCAGATCCTGGGCGGTAAAATCCTCAAACACCATGACCTGGCGGCTGCCGCCGCTTTCCTCTGCCGCCGTCTTGGACTGGCCGCAGCCGGACATTCCTAATAAAACAGCGCACACCACCGCCGCGAAAGCTGCCGCTTCCGTCCCTCTGCCTCTGTCTTTTCGCGCTCCCGCGGGTCTTCCGTTTCCAGGTTTTTTTCTAAATACTGTCATTCGCTCTGTTTTGCCTCCTTTTGATGTCTTCTCTTTTCCTGGCGTTTCTGCCGGTTCCTCTCGTTGCGCTTGATCCTGTTTTCTTCCTTGCGGCGGCTGATTTCCGCCGCTCCTGCCTCGTCCACCGGTTTGATGGTCTTTACCGCGAACACGCGACCGTCCTCTGCCTTTTTGATGCGGATTTTTCCTTTGTAAAAGCCGTGCTCCTTGCAGAAGGCCAGGCACAAATAGGCCCTCTGGCTGGCAGGAAACCATCGAATTTTCTTTCGCATGGTGCGTTTACACTGGCTGCACACCATGTCCGTCACTTTTTTATCCGCGATGGCATCTTCTCTGGTCTCAAACGCCCTGGAAACGTACTTTGTGTATCCTGGGAAACGGAGCAGCACCTCCTCCTTCCGGTTTTCCGGTAGCTGATAATAGTCCATGGAAATGTATGGCTCCGCTTTTTCCCAGTCCAGACGCTCCATCACCATCGCTGTGTAGCAGGCATCGTCAAAGGCCTGATGAAAGGGCCGGTCCTCCTTCAGGCCCAGCTCCTTCACTGCCGTATCAAGCGCTTTCTTTTCCTTTCCCTCCTCCCGGAAAAGGCTGTACAGTTTCTGTACATCGTAGTAGAGCAATGGCTTTGGAAATGGATTTTCCAGCCCAAAATAGGCCACATTCCGCTGCAGCTCCGTCAGATCCATCGGCCCCCAGGTGCAGTAGACGGCGCATTTTCCGCACCACTCCTCAAACTCCTTCATCACCTCCGGAAACGGTTTCCCTTTTTTCCGCAGCTCCTCCATGGTCATATGGGTGACCTCAGCAATTTTAAAGTGCAGCTCCGGATAGACCTGGGGCCGCACTAAACGGCAGAAACTGGAAATGATTTCCAGCTTTTCATTCAGCTTTACCGCGCCGATTTCTATGATTTCAAAGGGCAGACTTTCCACTGCCGTCTCTCTCCCGTAGGGATTCTGGTTCCATTCTAAATCAAATACTACAAACTCTTTCATAATGTCTGCATTATATAATATATCAGCAGGAATGACAAGGCGCAGCGGATAATTCCAGCTCTCTGCCGATCCAGATGCCCATGGCGGCGGCGCTGTGGCCGATGTGGCAGGTTTTGGCGATGGGAAGAATGCCGTCCGTTTTCGGATGGGCGTGGATGTCTTTCCGCAGCGGACTGGAACTTTCTGTTTCCAGAGAACCGCCGTCCGCGTATTCCAGCACCAGGTCCTCCATGGACAGCCCTTTTCCTTCTTCCTCCAGCACGGTGAAGGTTCCCAGGAGAATTCCTGCCGCCTGCTGAAAGGCTCCCAACTGCTTCAGCTGGCTCAAATACGTCCGCATCTGCGGCTCTTTCCCGCCGTGAGCCTCCAAAAGCAAGATGTTTCCCCGCAAATCCGGCCAGTAAGGCGTCCCGGCAAGCTTTAGCAGGCAGCGGATATTTCCTCCCACCACCGTTCCCTTCATGGCAGTGCCCCGCACCATCCGATACGGAAATCCGGTCAGCGCCGCCTCGTCTCCCGCAAGAAAACGTCCCATACGATCCTGCTGCAGACGGGCGGTTTCCCCGTCCAGATTTCCTTTCATGGTCCAGCCCAACAGGTTGCGGGCCTGGTACAGCATGGACGGGGCGCCGGTTTTGGCATAGATGGCATTGATCACCGTGGTCAGGTCGCTGTAGCCCCAAAACGGTTTCTGATTCTCCCGAATGATGTCATAGTCCAGATAGGGCAAAACCTCATTTGCCATATCCCCGCCGGAAATGTCAAACAGGGCGCGAATGCTCTCGTCCCGGTAGCAGTCCATCAGCGCCTCCGCTCTCTCCCGGGCGCCGCCCCCATAGAGAAACGGCGTTTCCACCGGTTCTAATCCCAGGCGGCGGAGCGTTTCCGCCAGGGCCTTAAAGCGGTCTCTATTTTGGGACGGCTGAGGATTGGAACAGCGGACGAGGGCGACCCGGTCTCCCCGTCTCAAAATTTCTCCCAGTGGAGTTTTTCCTCCGGAAGCTCATCCAGGCTGCGGGCCTCCGGCTGTGCCGCCGGCATTCCCAGAGACAGAATGGCCTCCAGTTTCAGATGCTCCGGGAAACCCAGGATTTCCTGCACGATCTCCTCCGTGCTCACACCGCCGGCAGTGCGCAAGCGTCCCTGGATCCAACAGCTCCCTACACCCAGGGCAGACGCCATGAGGTGCATATTCATCATCACGTTGGAACAGTCCTCTGTCCACACGTCCGTTTTTTCAGAATCTCCCAAAACGACGACGGCGCAGGACGCCCCCTTTAACATCTGAGCCGCCCCGTCCCGGCACTCTGCCAACCGGTCTAATGTCCGTCTGTCCCGTACAATCACCAGCTCCCACGGCCGCAGTCCTCTCCCCGACGGGGAAAGCAGACCAGCCTGGAGAATGGCCTTTAAACTCTCCTCCGGGATAGGCTCATCCGTATAGGCGCGCACGCTACGGCGCTGGGCAAACAGGGTGAGAAGTTGATTTTCCATAGAATGACCTCCTTTTTGGTTCGATAGGATCATTATAGACGATTTGGGGGGCGGGCGCCAGTCTCCTCTTCTCATTTTTACATCCGCTAAAAATAGAGGAAAGTGAAAAATAAAAAGTTTCCCCCATTGACGAATGCCCCCACATATTGGAAAATAGACCTGTGTCCACATCACTGACGGATAAGGAGAACAGACATGAAATTACCTGTGAAAATTTTATTCTTTCTGGCTGCGGCAGCCGCGATTGCCGGCTGCAAGTCCTCAAAATATCACGATCCGGAGCTTACAGCCGCCTTTGCGGAAACGGAGACGGGAGCTGAGAATTCAGCAGAGCTGCAACCCGGAGAAGTATCCGGCTCCGGAATCTCCGTTTCCGATGTACCGTCATCCGAATCGCCGCTGTCCGAACCGCAGGCATTCGGTGAAGATAGCGATCGTGAAAATGGAACTGGCGGAGCGGAAACGGAAGAAACGGAAATCGGAACCAATTCTCTCAATTCAGACACTCTCTCCTCCGCCCGCATCCTGTTCGCCGGCGACATCCTGTTTTCCGACCACGTCCTGAACGCGTACGAAAAGGCCGGATCCATCACCGGCGTGCTGGACGAAGGCTATTTAAACGACATTTCCTCCGCCGACTACTTTGTCGCCAACGAGGAGTTTCCCTTCAGCAGCCGCGGCCAGGCTGCCCCGGACAAACAGTATACCTTCCGCCTGCCGGAGGAAAAGGTGTCCATGATGAATGAGCTGGGCGTGGATCTGGTCACTCTTGCAAACAATCATGCCCTGGACTTCGGGACAGACGCCCTTTTAGACACCTGCTCCACCCTGGACGGGGCCGGCATTCTCCACGTGGGCGCCGGCGCCAATTCGGAGGAGGCCAGAAAGCCGCGGATTGTGGAGCTAAACGGCATCCGCGTGGGCTTTATCGGCGCCTCCCGCGTCATTCCTGTAGCCTCCTGGACCGCCGGCTCCAGCACTCCCGGTATGCTCACCGCCTACGACGATACCCTGCTGCGCCAGACCATCGAGGAAACCAGGCCTCTCTGCGACTACCTCATCGTCTACCTTCACTGGGGCGTAGAACGGGCAGAAATGCCGGTGGATCACCAAACCACCCTGGGCCGCCGCTGCATTGACGCAGGCGCCGACCTGGTAATCGGCAGCCACCCTCATGTACTCCAGGGTCTGGAATACTATGACGGAAAACCTATTGTTTACAGCCTGGGGAACTTTATTTTCGGAAGCAGCATTCCCAAAACCATGCTGTTGGAGCTGACGCTTGAGGAAGATTCCGACACCGCGCCTTTTAACGCGTCCCTGCGCCTGATTCCCGGCACATCCTCTGCCGGATACACCAGGAAACTCACGGACGCCGGGGAAATCGCGAATTTTTACCAGTACATAGAAAGCATTTCCTTTGACATTTCCATCGGGGAAAACGGGACCGTCGCGCCCCGGACATAAATGAGACATAGGAAGAGAAGGGATTTTAAACATGATAGGAATTGGTACAATCGCAAACACCGGCGCAGTGATCGCCGGCGGAATTTTCGGAATGATCTGTAAGAAAGGGCTGACCCAACGGTTTCAGGACACCATCATGCAGGCCATTGGCCTAGCGGTCATGTTTATCGGAATTGCCGGGGCCCTGGAGAAAATGCTCTCTATTGACGGGGCAGCACTGACCTCCGGCGGCACCATGCTGTGCGCCGTGTCCCTGGCGGCAGGCGCCGTTTTGGGAGAATGGATGAACATTGAAAAACGGTTTGTCGTTTTCGGCGACTGGCTACGGAAACGGGCTGGACGGGAAAAGGATTCCATGTTCATCGACGGCTTTGTAATGACCACTCTCACCATCTGCATAGGCGCCATGGCTGTCATTGGCCCTCTGCAGGACGGGCTGGCAGGAGATCCGTCCATGTTGTTTACGAAAGCGATTCTGGACGGTATCATTGTGGCTATTTTTTCCGCCGCGTTCGGCGTGGGTGCCATTTTTTCCGCTATCCCGCTGTTTTTGTTTCAGGGCAGCATCACCCTTCTGGCACGGGGAATCCAGGCCTTTCTCACCACAGCAATGATCGACAATATGTCCATGATTGGCTCCATGCTCATCTTCTGTGTGGGAGTAAACATGATTTTCCCCGTAAAAATCAAAGTTGCCAACCTGCTGCCATCCCTGGTCATCGCCATTTTATATACCGGACTGATCGGGTAACCGGATCCACAGCGATGTCGCCGTCCTTTGTGCAGGCCTGCGCCTCCGCCCCCAGTTCTTCCATCCACCGGCGGGTTTCCAGGGTATCCCAGGGCCCGCTGCCCGGCCCCTGGCCTCCGTCGTTGTCCCAGAGCCAGGCGGGTGTGGGCCAGAGGCAGAGTTTCGGTGCCGCAGCCTCATACACCTCCTTTCCCACCCCATTCTGGCCGTGGTGGGCCATTTGAACAATCTCCGAGCGCAGCTGTTTGGCCCCGCACTCCTCCAGAAGGCGTTTCCCGCCCTCGTATCCCATATCCCCCAGAAACAGGATTTTCGTGCCGTCCATTTCCGCCTGGTAGACGATGCCGCTGTTGTTTACCGGATCACTTTGCAGCTCATATCGGTCGTTTAACACGCGAATGGAAATGCCGTCCGCCTGGATCACATCTCCTTTTCCAATATTGCCGTACGCCACACCCTTCGGCAGCGTTTGAAATGTCTCTAAGAGCTGACGGGCCATGCCTGGATCTTTCGGAGACGCCGTCTCATACCACTGCGGATCCCCAAAAGAGTAATAAATATGGTCGATTTGAAGTTCTCCCGCCCGATTCTTTAAAATGTCGCAGAGCGCCCCCACGTGGTCGGAATGGGGGTGAGTGAGCAGCCAGGCCATCACATGACCGCCATGCTCCTTTAACAGGCTGCAAAGCCGGTCTCCGTCTGCCTCCCATCCCCCATCCACCACGACCAATCCGCCGGTCTCCGTCTGCATCACAGCGCTGAGCATCTGAGCATTTCCCGACGAGGCAAGCATCCAAAGCGTTTTTGGGAGCTTGGTTTCTGCTGCATTTTCCTTTATAAAAGCGTTGTTTTTCGTTTCCGCGGCAAATCCGCATATAAAAACAGCCGCCAGGACGCACACCATCGACGCCCAGCGGCTCATTTTCTTCCTCTTCTTCCACATGGCAAAGGCCCTCCTGATAATCTGATTTCTTTTATGGTAGCCTTTGAAGTTAAATAATTGGGTGAGAAAATTTAAACAATTTATAAATTTAAAACGCCCCTGCCATGTGATGAATGATTATTTCTTATGATAATTCGTTTTTGTCCGTCCTTTCGTAATACTGGTTCCGAACTTCCTCCGGCACCAGACTACCTCCTGTGGCCCAGACGATGTGAGTGGTGGATGTTTCTCTGGTTTCCAGTCCATTTTTTCGCAGAAAATCCCTGGTTTCCCCGTCAGTATGCAGCCGTGCAGGTCCTTCAAAAGCCGCGCAGGCGCTGGGTTCTATGAAAATCCCTTCTGTATCCATCAGCAGTTTCATGTATTGATACAGTTTTCGATCTTCTATGGTAAATTCCCCGGCCAGCATACGGCTGATTGTCCGGCCAACAAACTTGGAAGGCCGTCCCACCGCCAGACCGTCCGCCTCCGTCTTTCCTGAAAGGCCGATATCCTGCACACAGATTTCATCGTGCAGCCCCGTCATCATTCCTAGTACCATACAGCAAGCCTGGGTCGGCTCCACAAAAAAGACATAAACATTATCTCCGTACTCCAGTTTCAGTCCATAGGTGATCCCTCCCGGCGCTCCGCCCACTCCACATGGAATGTACACCATCAACGGATGTTCCGGATCCACCGGAATCTGCTGTTCCTCCAGCTGCTTTTTCAGCCTCCCCGCTGCCACTGCATAGCCTAAAAACAGATTTTTGGAATTTTCATCATCCACAAAATATCCTCTGGGATCCTTCTCTGCAAGGGCCCGTCCCTCTTTCACTGCTCGTCCGTAATCACCGGAATACTCGATCACCCGAACTCCCTTTGACCGCAACAGCGCTTTCTTCCATTCCCTGGCATCTGCCGACATATGTACATTTACCTGGAATCCCAGAGCAGCGCTGATGATCCCAATGGAAAGCCCCAAATTTCCTGTGGAACCGACATGAATAGAATACTGGGAAAAAAACTGTTTCATCTGCGGACTGGCAAACCGGGTGTAATCGTCACTTTTCTTTATCATACCTTGGGACAGCGCCAGACTTTCCGCATATTTGAGAATTTCATAAATGCCGCCTCGCGCTTTCACGGACCCTGCCACCGCCAGATGGCTATCCATCTTTAACATCATCCGGCCCTCAATACCGCAGTTTCCCTGCCTGTTCATGGCCTCCTTCATGGCCGGAATCTCCCGCAGCGGAGATTCAATCAGACCGTCCGTCTCCTCCGTTTCCTCAAAGCACATTTTTATAAAAGGAGCAAACCGTTTTAGCCGCGCCTCCGCGTCCGCCACTTCCTCCGGAGTGACAGAAATGCCCTTCATTGCCTTTTTACTGTCTGTCAGTTCCGGATTTATCCATGTAATCTCCTGTCCGCAGGCCATTTTTCTGATCAGCGAATTTTTTTGTTCCAGCTCTTCCAGTTTCATGTCATTGTCCTCTCTGTCTCTCAAATTTATTGCGGCGCCATATGACCCATAATTTTTTCAATGTATTTTTTAGAATAGCTCCACAGCTCATCCTGCAACTCCCAGCCATCATATCCATGACCGGCTCCTTCTACAAAATGTACTTCCGAGCCTGGCAACGCCTCCACATACCGTTTGGAATTGGCGGGAAGGACGTCCGTATCCGCCGTTCCATGGATGAAAAATACCGGTTTCTCAAAGCCGCGGATGGCCTTTACTCCGTCCAGGGATTCATCCTGCAAACCGCGGAAAAATTCTTTTCCTACCCGGTCTCCCATAAAGTCCACATCAAATCCCGCCATTCCTTTTTCAAACCGTTCTTCTCCCAGCAAATGACGGAAACAGTCATAGCCGCTGCTGCAAGGGCTCCAAAACAGGATTCCCTCCAACGGCACCTCACGGCAGCAAATGGCTGTCTCCAGGCCGCCCATACTGTAAGCCAATACCATCATTTTCTCCGGCTGAAGCTCATCTTTCACCCAGTGCAGCACCTTTTTATAATCCTCAATCTCTCCCTGAATCGTCATATAGGACCAGTCACCTTCGCTGTCTCCGGCTCCGACGCAGTCAAAACGGATGACCGTATATCCCATTTCCACCAGCTCATGCCCCAGATTCACCATCATTCTGTGGGGTGTGATCTTATTGCCGCAGAAACCGTGTTTGTAAAGAACGATGTTTTTCCCTCTCACCGCCGGCTCCCGGTATTCCACCAGACAGACCATGTCCTTCCCACGGCTGTTTATAATATTCGCCTCTATCATGTCTTTTCCTCCTCGCCCGATCAATCTTCCGGCATCTCCTTCACAGGTTTTCCGTCCGGTCCTTCATAAATACGGCCCCAGCCAGTCAGCACAGCAATAAACATTACCACCCACAGCACACAGGGATAAAAACAGGTAGTCAAAAATGCACTGGGAGACGGTACCGTAATATACGCGGCGTCTGCCGCCAGCGTCTTCACACAGCCTAGCAGCAGCAGCACAGAACCGCCAAAAGGCATACAAGCATTAAAGGAATCGCAGGCCACCGCCAGGAAATTTGCTCTGCGATATGGATGCAGCTTTGCCTTCTGTCCCAGAGCGTTTACTAACGGAGACGCGCAGATATTTGGAATAGTGTTAATGGCACTGATCAGTACGGAAAACGCAGTGGAGAATAAAAAGATCAGCAATTCCGCACCTTTTGTTGTCTTGATATTTCCAGACAGTTTTTCCACTAGTTCCCCCATATAGCCGCTTTTAATCAACAGATTTCCCATGGAAACCACTACCATTAGAAGAATGCAGACATTTAACATTCCCGCTACACCTGCCGGAAGAGCACCTTCCGCTACGCCGTCCTGGATCCGGAACAGATCCTCCAAACCGAATAAACCGGCTCCCAATCCCACAGCAGTTGCAACGATGATGCCTACCGGCAGAGTGACAAACAGATTATTTCCCATCACTGCCATACCAATGACAATCACTGTGGGAATCATCATCAGCAGTCCGGCTGGATTCTGGTGAGCCGCCACCAGGCTGTCTGCCACGGAGGCGTCCAGGGCTGTATTTCCAGACGCGCCACCAAAGAGGAAGCATAAAACTACGGAGATTGCAAATGTGGGAATCACGTATTTGGAACGGTCTTTCACTGCGCCGCCGATCTCCGCGGAACCCTGTTTCTTCGTGTAAAGCTGTCCTGTGGTAGAAACAATGGTCGTGTCCGAAACAGGGGCAATGTTATCTCCAAAAATTGCCCCGGAAATGATAGCGCCGCCCAGCACCGCCGGATCACAGCCCATGATAACTCCCACCGGATATAGAATCGGTGTCATTGCTGCCACTGTACCGAAAGCGGCACCTGTCGCCAACGCAAACGCTGCCGAAAACAGGAATGCGGCTACACAGAATGCGGATCCGGAAAGATGAAGCTTTACCGAAAGCCATACAAGTCCTTCCACCAACTGTCCCTGTCTTAAAATCGTGCCGTAAATTCCCACAACCAACCAGATGAGTACGGCGGTCATAGCCATTTTATCACCAAGGCCTTCCAGCACTACGTCCCAATAATGATCCTTATTTTTACAAAACAGCATTCCTGCGATTAAACCGATTACACCAGAGGCTATCATCATGTTCAGATCGGCGGCGTTAATAAACGACAGACCGATGGTAATAACAATGAATACAATAAAAGGGAGCAACGAAATTCCGTTTCCCCCAATAAACTCCAGTTTTCTTTCACTTTCCATAGCCATTCCTCCTGCTATACAAAACATTTTTCCTCTGTACTGCAAAAGGGCCGGCCAATCAGTATTTCCTTTTGCTTTACTCAGAGAGTTACTCAGCTGTTAAGTATAATTTAACATATGTAAAGTAAAAGTCAACGCTTTGTTCTAAAAAATACTGGTATATTTTGTTAAATCTACTAAAATCCCGGCGGTGTCACCGCAAATACAACCTGCACCGAAATCTCATCTTCATTTACCCATTTATGAGGACTTAACGCCGGAATCCGAATACTGTCTCCGGTATTCAGCCATTCCTCTCTTGATCCTACGATGATTTTTACTTTTCCCTCGATGACATATGCCACTTCCTCACCCTCATGCTCATGGGGTTGGTTTGCTGATTCCGAATGAGGTGGAATTTCCATCAAGCAAAACTCAATCGCTCCGCTGGTATCCGGCGTCAGCAGCTGATAAAATACTTCCTGCCCTGGATTTCCTATAATTTTTCGCTGTCCATCTCTTACGATCATTTTTTCGGGAAGAGAATCATCCTGAAAAAATTTAAACATGGGCACTTCCAACGCTCTAGCAATTTCCTTTAATGTATTAATAGACGGATTTACCACATTATTTTCAATCTGACTTAACATGGACGGGGTCATTCCCGCTTTTCCTGCCAATTGACGCAAACTTATTTTTTTCTGCGTCCTGAATTCCTGTACTTTCGCTCCGATATTAATATCCTGCATCTGTATAACTACTCCCTTCTTTCTACAATTATATCAATACTGGGAGATTTTTCAAAGGACTTTCTTACGCCATCATTGCCATCCCAACCGTCCCCAAAACCATACACCCCAATCCCACAGCCTCCCGTCCGGAAAGTTTCACGTGAAACATTATCCTGGAGAACAGAATGGTCACCAGGATGCTCAGTTTGTCAACCGGTACCACCACGCTGGCCGGCCCGTCCTGTAACGCGCGGTAGTAACAAAGCCAGGACGCTCCTGTAGCCAGGCCGGAGAGACAGATAAACCACAGTTCCCTGCGATTTACCTGAAAAACCTCTTTCCCCTTTTCTTCCACAAATACCAACAGCCACGCCATCATCAGAACTACTATGGTGCGGATTGCCGTCCCCAGATTAGATTCCACCCCGGAGATTCCCACTTTTCCCAGAATAGAGGTCAGGCTTGCAAAAAAAGCGGACAAACCCGCCAGAAAGATCCAGCTTTTTCCCGCTGTTGGCACTTTCTCCGCCTCCCTTTTTTCCACCATCAAAAGCGTTCCCACCGCAATCAGCGCGGCCATGACTCCCTTCATAGGGGTGATTCCCTCCCCCAGGAAAATGAGTGCCAGCAAAATGGTCATCACGGTGCTGGACTTGTCGATGGATACCACCTGATTGATATTTCCCAACTGGAGTGCTTTAAAATAGCAAAGCCAGGACGCTCCTGTGGCCAGGCCGGAAAGGATGAGAAACAGCATGGATTTCGCCCCAATCTCTCCTATGGTTCCCTGCGATCCCACGAGAAACACCATAATCCAGGAAAACGCCAGCACAATCACTGTGCGTATAGCCGTCGCCACATCGGAATCCGTGTTTCGAATCCCACATTTTGCCAAAATAGAAGTCACGCCGGCAAAAAAAGCCGATCCGGCCGCAAACATTAACCACATTTCTCTTTCCCCCTCTGCGCCTTCTCCATCACGTATTCAGCCGGTAACCGGCTCCCCACACCGTCTCGATAATCTTTGGATTTCTGGAATCATCCTCGATTTTTTCCCGCAGACGATTGATATGGACTGACACGGTAGCTGCGTCAGAGACAAAATCATATCCCCATACGGCCTCAAAAAGTTTTTCTTTTGAAAACACCTGGTTGGGATTCTCCGCCAGGAAACACAAAAGCTCAAACTCCCGGTTCGGCAGTTTGATTTCCTGAGCTCCTTTTCTCACCTTCCATGTTTTCGTCTCAATCACCAGATCCTGGATTTGAATAATATCCGCAGCCTGTTTTTCATTTTCTCCCATTCCCCGCCCTGCGGTCAGCCGCTGGTATCGTTTTAAGTGAGAACGCACTCTGGCCACCAGCTGAGACGGATCAAAGGGCTTGGTAATATAGTCATCAGCTCCCAGCCCCAGTCCACGGATCACATCCGCGCTCTCTGTTCTGGCCGTCACCATTAAAATTGGAATATCTATTTCATCCCGAATCCTGCGGCAGATGTCATATCCGTTTATCCCCGGCAGCATTACATCCAAAAGCGCCAAATCAAATTCCCCGCTTTGCAGTCTGGGAATGACCAGCGCCTCTTGCCTACCACCTCTGTCTCAAATCCGTTTATTTTCAAATAATCCTGCTCCAGTGGAGCAATTTTTTCATCGTCTTCCGCAATCAGTATCCGTTCCATTTCTATCACTCTCCCATGGGAAAATACAGCCGGATTGCCAGACCGCCTTCATTTGCGGCTGTCACCTTTCCTCCGTACTGTTCTGCAATCCATTTTACCACATAAAGCCCTACTCCGCTGCCTTTTGTGGTTCTGGCTTTATCACAAATAAAATTTTAACGTGTATTCATGTGCTAATTTTAAAATTTGCAAAGATCAGCTGATATGAACGCGCTGTATTCAAAAAAATGTTTCACGTGAAACATTTTTTTGAAAAAACATTTTTACAACAAAAAACCGCCCAGGCTTTTTTGATCCTCTGATCAATTTCACCTTTGGCGGTCTTTCATTATATTTAATGCTCCCACCGTGAATCGAACACGGAATTGAGTCTTAGGAGGACCCCGTTATATCCATTTAACTATGGAAGCATTCTCACGGTTTCCATCACAGAAACCGCAACAATATTATTATATCAGAAATTTCCCATTCGTCAAGCCGGAAATCCATCGCTTGCAACGGCTCACAGTGCTCACAATGGCTTGCTTATAAAGCGCTCGTAACGGCTATAGAAATACATTTGCAAAT
>NZ_NFLE01000025.1 GCF_002160755.1 Lachnoclostridium sp. An14 | reverse complement strand
CCCCAGGAACCGTTTCCCCGCCCCAGGATGCGGCCTGCGGCGGCGCCGTCCCGCCCCGGAGCATTTCCCCATCCCAGGATACGGCTCCCTCATCCGGGGCCGTCCCGCCTCCCGCCGCCAGCGTATTTGCCCGTTTCATCGGCTGGGACGGCAGCATGAGCCGGCAGATCAAGAAGGCCCAGGCGGCGGTCTTATATCCGCCAAACGGCATCCACACCCTGATCCACGGCCCCTCCGGCGTGGGAAAGAGCTTTCTGGCGGAGCTGATGTACCAGTACGCCAGGACCACCGGCAACTTTAAGCCCAATATGCCCTTTTACCAGTTCAACTGCGCCGACTACGCGGAAAACCCCCAGCTTTTGCTGGCCCAGCTGTTCGGCTACCGGAAAGGGGCCTTCACCGGGGCCACGGAGGAGAAAAAGGGAATTGTGGAGCAGTGCGACGGAGGCATCCTGTTTCTGGACGAGGTGCACCGCCTTCCCCCCGAGGGCCAGGAGATCCTGTTTTACCTGATGGACAAAGGGAAATACCGCCGTCTGGGCGAGGTGGAGGTGCAGCGAAAGAGTCAGGTGATGGTCATCGCGGCCACCACGGAAAACCCGGAGAGCGCCCTGCTCCTCACCTTCCGCCGCCGG
The DNA here is from genome assembly GCF_002160755.1 of Lachnoclostridium sp. An14. GTDB lineage: Bacteria > Bacillota > Clostridia > Lachnospirales > Lachnospiraceae > Lachnoclostridium_A. The sequence continues at coordinate 59,052 of NZ_NFLE01000025.1, read as the reverse complement.
ATTCCCATGGAGCTTTCCATCCCGCCGGTGAGCGAGCGGCCATGGCCGGAAAAGATGGCCCTGATCCAGGACACCTTCATGCAGGAGTGCCAGCGCCTGAAGAAACGGCTGGCGGTGCCCAAGGAGGTGCTGCGCCGGCTGATGCGCAAAGACTACCCCGGAAACGTGGGAGAATTAAAATCTGTGGTTCAGGTGCTCTGCGCCAAGGCCTTTCTGGAGCACCGGTCCGAGGACGGGGAAGAAATCCCAGTGGACGAGGAGCTGCTGGCGGACGGCATGGAACACTCCATGTTTTCCGTGCTGCCGGCGGAGGCGGAAAAGCTTTGCAGCCGCGACATGGTCTTTTCCTACGACGAAAAGCCGGTCTACGCCCCGCAGCGCCGGGAGGACGGAAATCTGTACGAGGAGCTGGGGCAGCAGTACGACGCCATGCGGGCCAAAGGGATCGCCAGCCAGGAGATCGAGGAGATCCTCTATGACCGGTTAAACAGCCAGATGTCCCGGTACGTAAAAGAGGCGGGAGAGAGCGGTTTCAGCAGAGAGGAGCTTTTGGGCATCGTGGGGGAAAACTACGTGCAGATGGCCACCGATCTCTACACCTTTGCGGCAGAGCGGCTGCCAGGCTTAAGCGATCAGATGATCTTCCCCCTGGCCATCCACCTCCACATGGACCAGCAGCGGCTGCGGCCGGGAAACCGGCGGGAGGGCCGGGAGATCCGCCTGGAAAACGTGCGGGAAACGTACGCGGCAGAGTACGAGGTGGCCGCGGAGGCCGCCGCCTGGGCGGGGAAGAAATACTACGTGGAGTTTACCCAGCAGGAAATATTGTTCCTCACCATGTACTTCCAGAAATTCCGCCGCGAGGCCGCCAGAAAGGACGGGAAAATCAAGGTGCTGGTGGTCTCCCACGGACCGGTGGCCAGCGGGATGCTCCAGGTGGCCAACACCATCATGGGCGTGCGATACGGGGAGAGCCTGGATTTTGACCTGTCAGAGCCGGCCGCCGGGATGCGCCCGGCGGTGGTGCGGAAGGTGCGGGAGATGGACGAGGGAAAGGGCGTCATCGTCCTGGCGGACATGGGCACCCTGGTAAACGTGCGGGAGGATCTGGAGGAACTGCCCTTTAAGACCGCCCTCATCGGCCGCACCGACACCATGATGGTCATAGAATGTATCCGCCGCACCCTGTGGACCGACGACAGCCTGGAGGAGATCGTGGAGGAGCTGGACGACCGGCGGGCCTTCCGGGAGAGCGTCCGGCCGGATCACCAGAAAAAGAAGGCGGTGGTCTGCCTCTGCATGACGGGGGACGGCGGGGCCGTGCTCTTAAAAAACCACCTCCAGGAGCGGCTAAAGAGCTGCCTGGGGGATGTGGAGATCCTCACCAGAGGTTATTTAGAGGAAACGGACGCCGCCCATATAATAAGGAAACTGTCCAGATCCTACCGGATCCTGGCAGTGGTGGGCACCCTGACGGTGGAGCTGGAGGACTGTTTCTTCATGCCCTACAGCGAGGCCCTGACGGCTGAGGGGATCAAAAAGCTGCGCAAGGTCATCAAAAAGACCACCCAGTTTGAGAACAACTGCCTGTCCCAGGTCATCACTGAGGAGAATATCCACGTCCACAGCGGCCGCCTGGAGAAGGAGCAGGTGATCGACGAGGCCGTGGAGATCATGGTCCGCCAGAAGGCGGTGCGGCCGGAATTCCTCTTGAGCGTGTACAAGCGGGAGGGAATGATGACCACCTTTTTAAAAGGCGGGATCGCCATCCCCCACGGAGCTCCAAATTTAGTTACAAAATCAGTCATCAGCGTTACAAAATTAGACACGCCCATTGTGTGGGACGGGGTCAACATGGCGGATCTCATTTTTGTGATCGCGTTGAATGAAAATTCCAGACAGATTTTTGAGCAGTTCTATTCGATTATTTCCGATGAAACCGTCATTTCCCAGATCCGGGAGTGCGGGGACAGCCAGGAAATTCTAAAAATTCTTTGTAAATCTACATAATTGGTCAGAAATTGGCACCTTTCTTGCTTTTATATACAGTGAAAAAGCAAGAAAGGAGCAGACCAATGGAGATCAAACAGTTTCCCAAAATTACCGTTATCCTGAGAGGATATACATACGAGCAGGTGAGATGCGTGGTGAAAAATCTGGTGGGGACCAGATTAAACGCCGTGGAGATCACCACCAACTCCCCGGATGTGTTTACCACCATCCGCAAGATTTCTGAGGAGTTCGGCAAGGATGTATACGTGGGAGCCGGCACGGTCTTAAACATGGAGCACGCGAAAGCGGCTGTGGAGGCCGGATCCACCTTCCTGCTGTCGCCCATTATGCTGGATCAGGAGATCCTGGACTTCTGTAAGGAAAAAGGCGTGATCAGCGTCCCGGCTGCCTTCAGCCCCTCAGAAGTGTGGAAGATGGCACAGGGCGGCGCCGACATCGTGAAAATCTTCCCGGCGGGGCGGGTAGGCAGCCAGTATTTTGCCGATGTGCAGGCCCCCTTAGGAAAGCTGCCGCTTATGGCGGTAGGCGGGGTAAACGGAGAGAACGTCCAGGAGTATCTGGACAAGGGCGCCTCGTTTGCGGGCATCGCGTCCGGCATTTTTAAGAAAGAGGACATCCTGAACCAGAACGAGGAGGGAATCCGGGAGTCCATCCGGCAGTTTGAGGAAAGGGTTCAGTGGTAGAGGAGAGTATATGGAAGGAATCAAATTTGACAGCAGACAGGTACTGATGCTTACGGGAATGGAAAATGACGAGCAGGTCCTGTCGGCGGTGGCAGATGCCATGTGTGAGATGGGCCTGGTAAAGGATACCTACAAGCAGGCCATACTGGACAGGGAGAAAGAATTTCCCACCGGCTTAAATACCGGTGGCTGCAACATTGCCATCCCCCATGCGGACGTAACCCATGTAAATGAGGCGTCCATCTGCGTGGGAATTTTAGAGGAGCCGGTGATGTTCCACGCCATGGACGAGCCGGATGACTTAATCCCGGTGAAAATGGTGATTATGCTGGCCCTCAAGGAGGCTCACAGCCATCTGGATATGCTCCAGAAAGTGGTGGAGCTGATCCAGGACCAGGCACTGGTAAAACAGATCGTGGAGACGAAGGAAAAGGATACGGTCTGCCAGCTTTTAAAAGAAAAATTATTATAATAAATTTCAGGAGGAATGAATCATGAAACGAGTATTAGTAGCGTGCGGAAACGGAATTGCAACATCCACAGTGGTAGCCACCAAGATCAGAGAGGCCTGCGAGAACCATGGCGTTCCGGTAACGGTAAGCCAGTGCAAGCTCCTGGAGGTAGAGTCCAAGGCAGACGATTTTGACCTGTTAGTAACCACCGGAAAATTCACCGGCGGCAGCGTGTCCGTTCCCGTTGTGGGAGCCATCAACCTGCTGACCGGCATCAACGAGGATGCTACGCTGGAAGAAATTCTGGGCTATTTAAAATAAACAAACTTGTGGTTAGGGAGGGATAACCAATATGAGTATCTTTTACGCGATTTTTAACACGATTATGGACGCGGGAGCGACCGTCATGCTTCCCATCATTATCACCATCATCGGGCTTATCTTTGGAGTAAAGCTTTCCAAGGCGTTCCGTTCCGGTCTGACCATCGGCATCGGCTTTGCCGGTATCAACCTGGTGATCAACATGATGAAAGCGGACCTGGGCCCGGCGGCACAGGCCATGGTAGAAAACTTCGGCATTCAGCTGGACGTGCTGGATGTGGGCTGGGGCGCCATCGCGGCCGTTACCTGGTCTTCTCCCATCATCGCCATCCTGATTTTTGCCATCCTGGCGACGAACATTATCATGCTGGCGTTAAAGGCCACCGACACCATGGACGTGGACATCTGGAACTACCACCACATGGCCATCGTTGGCATCATGGTATACTACGTGACCAAGAGCATTCCTCTTGGAATCCTGGCATCCGTGATCATGGCAGTGATCACCTTCAAGCTGTCTGACTGGACGGCCCCCCTGGTAGAGGACTTCTTCGGCATCCCCGGCGTGTCCCTGCCCACCGTGTCCGCCCTGTCTTCCGTGCTGATCGCCGTTCCCATGAACTGGCTGTTAGACAAGATTCCGCTGTTTAGAAACTCCAAGCTGACGGTGCGCAACGCTCAGAAATACCTGGGATTCTTCGGTGAGCCGGCGATCCTGGGCCTGATCCTTGGCTGCGGCATCGGCGCTCTGGCCAGATACGACGTGTCCAAGATCCTGTCCTTAGGCGTTTCCATGGCGGCAGTTATGATTTTGATCCCGAAGATGACATCCCTGTTCATGGAAGGCCTGATGCCCATCTCCGAGGCAGCGAAGAATTTCACCCAGAAACGGTTTAAAGGCAGAAAGTTCCTCATCGGACTGGATGCGGCCGTTGTAGTAGGTAACCCGGATGTTATCACCACATCCCTGATTGTAATCCCGCTGACCATCTTTATGGCAGCCGTGCTTCCCGGAAACCGGATGCTGCCCTTCGCGGATCTGGCAGTTGTAACCTTCCGCGTGGCCATGGTAGTAGCTATCACCAGAGGTAACCTGTTAAAGAACATCGTCATGGGACTTGTCAGCACGGGAACCATCCTGTACGCGGGAACTATCACGGCCCCGGTGCTCACCAGCCTGGCCCAGTCCATCGGTCTGGACATCGCGACGGACGGAACCATGATCTCCTCCTTCGCGGCTACCAGCTTACAGCTCAGCTTCCTGGTATACGAGGCCTTTATCACCAACCCCATCATCTTCGTGCCTCTGCTCATCGTAGTATTCGCGGCGATCTGGGTTCTGGTGGAAAAGAGAAACAAAAAGAAAGCTGCCGCGGCAGCAGAGTGATCCCCTCGGGTCACAATCATGAGAGAGAAAGAAGGAAATCCATATGGAAAGAGCCATTGACCGGATCGAACCGTTTCAGAGGGCCATCGCGAAGGCCCATCTGGCCTCAGCCGGCATCTCCATCGACGCTTTGGACCACAAGCCCCTGATCGCTGTCGCCAACAGCTGGAATGAGATCTGCCCCGGCCACGAGCCGTTAAAGCAGCTGGCAGAGGAGGTAAAGAAGGGGATTCTGGAGGCCGGCGGAGAGCCCATCGAGTTTAACACTGTGGCCATGTGCGACGGCATCGCCCAGGGCAGCCCGGGAATGCGGTACTGCCTGCCCCACAGGGAGATCATCACCGACTCCATCGAGGCCATGGTGGCGGGAGAGGGCGTATTTGACGGAATCGTATTCCTTGGGGCCTGCGACAAGATTGTCCCGGCCATGTTAAACGCCGCCGCCCGCCTGGACCTGCCGTCCATCCTGGTGACCGCAGGACCCTGCGTTCCCAAGATCAAGCCCAGCCAGTCAAAGGAGCTGCGCCAGCGTTTCCTGCGGGGCGAGATCACGGAGCGCCAGCTGATTGAGGGAACCTTAAAATACTACACCGGCCCCGGCATCTGCCCGTTCTTAGGCACTGCCAACACCATGGGAGCCCTCTGTGAGTCCCTGGGCATGATGCTGCCGGGAGGCAGCCTGATCCCGTCGTCCACCAGCATGAGACGGTTCTCCGCCAGAAAATCCGGGGAAGTGCTCATGAAGATGGTGGAAAACCAGGTGAAACCGTCCCAGATCATGACGAAAAACGCTTTGGAGAACACCGTCACCCTGCTCAGCGCCCTGGGCGGATCCTTAAACGCCATGATCCACCTGCCGGCTCTGGCAGCGGAGCTGGGCCTTTCCCTCACCTGGGAGGAGATCGCCAAGATCACCTCCAAGACACCGGTGCTCACCGCCATCGTGCCAAACGGCGACGAGACGGTGGTGGACCTGCACTTTGCGGGAGGCGTTCCCGCGGTGATGAAGGAGCTGGCCCCGGTACTCCACTTAGAGGAGAAGGCGGCGGACGGCCGCACCTGGAGAGAGGTATTGGCTGAGACGGAGGATGGAGACAGAACCACCATCCACACCATGGCCGATCCCATTTCCAAAGCCGACGGCATCCAGGTGCTCTACGGAAACCTGGCTCCCGACGGCGCTCTGGTGAAGACCTCCGCTGTGCCGGAGGACTACCGGGTATTTACCGGGACGGCCAAGGTGTTTGACAGCGAGGAAGACTGCTACGTGGCATTCCGGGAGAAACAGATCCACGAGGGAGACGTGCTCATCGTCCGCTACGAGGGCCCCAAGGGCGGCCCCGGCATGAAGGAGCTGCACCGGATCACGGAGATCATCAAGGGGATCCCCGGCACCGCCGTCATCACCGACGGACGGTTCTCCGGCGCCAGCGGCGGCTTAAGCATCGGCTACCTGTGCCCGGAGGCGGCAGAGGGCGGCCCCATTGCCCTGGTGAAGGACGGAGACAAGATCTTTGTGGACTTAAAGAAGGAGATCCTGCACCTGGAAGTGACGGATGAGGAGCTGGAGGCGAGACGGAAGGCCTTCGTTCCGCGGCAGGCCCGGGCAGAAAAGGGACTGCTGAAACGGTACGCTCAGACGGTAAACTCCGCCAAGACGGGAGCTACGGTGATCTGATGAAACATGGGGAATGCCTGCGTGACAGCCTGGTCACGCGGGCATTCCCTTTCTGTATATCCGGCAAAGCCAGGCCCGTTTCCGCAGAAAGGAAAACGCGCCCGGGCGGGGGAATGAAACGCGAAACAGCGGCCCATGCGGGAGACAAAAAAGACAGAGTTAGGAGGAGAGACATATGGAGCGCAGGGTAAAATTAGTGGCGATGGATCTGGACGGAACCCTCCTTCGGGACAGCGAGGAGGTGACGGAGCGGGGGCGGAAAGCCCTGGCGGCGGCCATGGACCGGGGCATTCTGGTGGTTCCGGCCACCGGACGGACCTACACCCAGCTGCCGCCTGCCATCCGAAACGGCGGCATGAGATACGGCATATTATCCAACGGGGCGGTGATCATGGACCTTCTGGAGAAACGTCCCGTGTGGTCGGGGGGCATCCCGGTGAGCACCGTGCTCCGGCTTTTAAAGGGGGTAGAGCCCTGGGATCCCATTTTCGACGTGTTCGTGGACGGCTGCGTGTTCACGGAAAAGCGGAACCTGGAGCGGCTGGACGATTTCGGCCTGCCGGATTCCGTGAAACGGCTGGTGCTGCGGACCCGGTATCCCGTGGACGATATGGAACAGTTCTTAAGAAACCTGGGGACGGACAAGATACCGGAGCGGTTAAACCTCTACTGCCTGGAGCGGGAGCCGGTCTGCCGCTACCTGGAGAGCCAGGCGGGGCTGACGGTCACCACCTCCCTGGGAGGAAATGTGGAGGTCACCGGGGCCGGGGTGGGAAAGGCGGAGGCCTTAAAAACCCTGGCGGGCCTTCTGGAAATCCCCATGGAGCAGACCGCCGCCGTGGGGGACAATGAGAACGATCTGACCATGATCCAGGCCGCCGGCCTGGGAATCGCCATGGGGGACGGCAGCCGGGAGGTGCGGCTGGCCGCTGACTGGGTCACCGGCACGAACCGGGAGGACGGGGCTGCCGCCGCCCTGGAAAAAATCCTCTGCGGCTCTCCTTTTACTTGAAAATTGCCGGCCCACCCGCTATACTGGTTACAGCAAAGGAGTGAATCAGAAATGTACGATGATTTTTACCAGATGTATCTGGAGGAGCTGGAGGCAGTGGCGGAGGCCGGCCCGGAGGAGGAGCTGTCCCTTTTGGAGCGGCTGGCGGCAGGGGATGTCTCTGCCAGAGAGCGGCTCATAGAGGGAAATTTAAAGCGGGTGCTGGAGTACGCGAAGGAGTACGACGGCCGCGGCCTGCCCATGGGAGACCTGGTGCAGGAGGGGAATATGGCCCTCACCGCCCTGGCCATGGAGTATGAGAGCGGCGCCTTCCAGGAGCTTTTGCGGGAGCGGGTGCGCGCCTGCATCGAGGCAGCCCTGGAGGAGCAGCGGATGGAGGCGGAGATCGAGGAGAACGTGGCCGCGCGGGTAAACGTCCTCCAGGAGGTGTCCCGGGTGATGGCAAAGGAGCTGGGCCGGGAGGCCACCGTGGAGGAACTGGCGGCGAAGATGAAGATGACCGAGGATGAGATCCGGGACATCATGAAGGTGACCCTGGACGCGGTGAATGTGGGAACCGCCATGAGGATGAATCTGGACGGGGACGGAAACGAGCCGGAGAGCGATCCCTTCGGCCTGGAGGAGCCATAAGATGAAACTGTACCTGATACGCCACGGCCAGACGGACTGGAACGTGGCAGGAAAGATCCAGGGATGCCACGACATCCCCTTAAACGCCACTGGAAAACGGCAGGCGGAGTATCTGGCGGAAGGGATGAGCCGCCGCCCGGTGACCCACATTTTTTCCAGCCCCCAGAAACGGGCCCTGGAGACGGCCCAGGCCATCGCCGGACGTCAGGGCGTGGGCGTCACCGCCCTCTCCGGGCTGCGGGAGGTGGAATTTGGCGGCTGGGAGGGCCTGACCTGGAAGGAGATCGAGGCTAAAGACCCGGAGCGGTATGCCAAATGGGTGGAGACGCCGGCCAAGGTGACGCCCCCCGGCGGGGAATCCCGCGCCCAGATCATGGAGCGGGTGGGAGCTGCGGTGGAGGAGATCCTGGCGGCAGCGAAGGGGGACGTGGCCGTGGTGTCCCACGGGGCGGCCCTGGTCTACGCCATCGCCTATATGCTGCGAAACGAGGTGGAGCACCACGAGGAGACCATTGTAAAAAACGTGAGCATCACCACCATGGAATACGACAGGGCCAGCGGCCATTTCCGCCTGCTGGAGGCCAACGACGTGAGCCATCTGCCCGCCTCCCAAAAAGAGGCCAGGCCGGGAGTGGTTACCTTTTAACCGGAACACTCTATTGATTAATACACCTAATTTATGTAATAAGATATATTAATTTTACTAATTTACTTACACTATGCTATGATAAGGGCAGATGATGAGAATGACGTCACCTGCCCATTTCGTTTTCCGGCCGTCCAGGCGCGGGATCGGGGGCGGGTCCCCACAAAGAACAGGAGGAAACCTATGAGCGTAAAGCGGATATATGTGGAAAAAAAGCCGGAGTTTGCCGTAAAGGCGAAGGAGCTTCGGGAGGAGATTGAGAACTATCTGGGGATCAGCGCCGTCACCGGTGTGCGGGTGCTGATTCGCTATGACCTGGAAAATCTGTCCGAGGCCGTATACCGGGAGTCCCTGGGGACGATTTTTTCCGAGCCGCCGGTGGACGAGTGCTACGAGACGGAATTTCCGAAAAACGAGGGGGATGCGGTGTTCTCCGTGGAGTACCTGCCGGGCCAGTTTGACCAGCGGGCCGACTCCGCCGTGCAGTGCGTCAAGCTCTTAAAGGAGGACGAGGAGCCGGTGATCCGCACCGCCACCACCTACGTCATCTCCGGCGGCCTGACCCCGGAGCAGGTAAACGCCGTAAAAGCCTTCTGCATCAACCCGGTGGATTCCGGCGAGGCCTCCGAGGAGATTCCGGACACTCTGGTGACGGAATTTGACGTGCCGGAGGATGTGAAAACCCTGGACGGTTTCTGCGGCCTGGGAGAGGAAGATTTAAAGGCTTTGTACCAGTCCTTTAACCTGGCCATGACCTTTAAGGACTTTAAGCATATTCAGAACTATTTCGCAGGCGAGGAGAAACGGGATCCGTCGGTGACGGAGATCCGGGTGCTGGACACCTATTGGTCCGATCACTGCCGCCACACCACCTTCTCCACGGAGTTAAAGAACGTGTCCTTCACCGACGGCGAGTACCGGAAACCCATCGAGGACACCTACAACCAGTACCTGGCGGACCGTGAGGTGATCTACAAGGGCAGAGACGACAAATACGTCTGCCTTATGGACCTGGCCCTCATGGCCATGAAGAAACTGCGGGCAGAGGGCAAGCTGGAGGACATGGAGGTGTCCGAGGAGATCAACGCCTGCAGCATCGTGGTGCCGGTGGAGATCGACGGAGTGACAGAGGAGTGGCTGGTGAACTTTAAAAACGAGACCCACAACCACCCCACGGAGATCGAGCCCTTCGGCGGCGCGGCCACCTGCCTGGGCGGCGCTATCCGCGATCCCTTATCCGGCCGTACCTACGTGTACCAGGCCATGAGAGTGACGGGAGCGGCAGATCCCACCAGGCCTCTTTCCGAGACCTTAAAGGGCAAGCTGCCCCAGAAAAAGCTGGTGACGGGAGCGGCCCACGGCTACAGCTCCTACGGCAACCAGATCGGCCTTGCCACCGGCTACGTGAAAGAGATCTATCATCCCGGCTACGCGGCCAAGAGAATGGAGATCGGCGCCGTCATGGGCGCGGCTCCCAGAAAGAACGTGATCCGGGAAACCTCCGATCCGGGAGATGTGATCATCCTGCTTGGCGGACGGACCGGCCGCGACGGCATCGGCGGAGCCACCGGCTCCTCCAAGGTGCACACGGAGGAGTCCATTGAGGTCTGCGGCGCGGAGGTGCAGAAGGGAAATGCCCCCACGGAGCGGAAGATCCAGAGAATGTTCCGCCGCCCGGAGGTGAGCCGCATTATCAAAAAGTGCAACGATTTCGGCGCAGGCGGCGTGTCCGTGGCCATCGGCGAGCTGGCTGCCGGCCTGGTGATCGACTTAGATCAGGTGCCGAAGAAATATGCCGGCCTGGATGGCACGGAGATCGCCATTTCCGAGTCCCAGGAGCGCATGGCCGTGGTGGTGGACCCGAAGGATGTGAAGGAATTCTTAGGCTATGCCGAGGAGGAGAACTTAGAGGCGGTGACCGTCGCCACGGTGACGGAGGAGCCGAGACTGGTGATGGACTGGAGAGGAAAGACCATCGTAAACATCAGCCGCGCCTTCTTAGATACCAACGGCGCCCATCAGGAGGCGGACGTCACCTTAGAGGTGCCCGGCAGAGAGGGAACCCTCTTTGACCGGAAGGACGTGGGAGACGTTCGGGAGACCTGGTTAAAGCTGTTAGGCTCCTTAAACGTCTGCTCCCAGAAGGGCCTGGTGGAAATGTTTGACGGCTCCATCGGCGCCGGCAGCGTGTTCATGCCCTACGGCGGAAAATATCAGCTGACGGAGACCCAGACCATGGTGGCCAAGCTCCCGGTGCTGGAGGGCCACACGGATACGGTGACCATGATGAGCTACGGCTTTGACCCCTATCTCTCCAGCTGGAGCCCCTACCACGGAGCGGTGTACGCGGTGGTTTCCTCCATCGCCAAGATCGTGGCCGCCGGCGGAGACTACTCCAAGATCCGTTTTACCTTCCAGGAGTATTTCCGTAGGATGAGCGAGGATCCGAAACGGTGGAGCCAGCCCTTCGCGGCCCTCTTAGGCGCCTACGCGGCTCAGATGGGCTTTGGCCTGCCCTCCATCGGAGGAAAGGACAGTATGTCCGGCACCTTCAACGACGAGCAGCACGGGGAGATCAACGTGCCCCCGACCCTGGTATCCTTCGCCGTGGACGTGGCCAGCCACAAGGACATCATCACCCCGGAGTTTAAGCGCCCCGGCAGCAAGATCGTGGTGTTTGCCATTGAAAAGGACGAGTACGACCTGCCGAAATACGACAGGATCATGGAGGGCTACGGAAAGCTGCGCCAGGACATCCAGGCGGGCCGGATCATTTCCGCCTACGCGGTGGAGCGCCACGGCATGGCAGAGGCTGTGAGCAAGATGGCCTTCGGAAACAAGCTGGGCGTAAAGATCGAGCACAACGTGGATCCCAGAGACTTCTTTGCCCCCGGCTGGGGAAATATCGTCTGCGAGGTGCCGGACGGCAAGGTGGGCGAGCTTGCCATCACCTACACCGTGATCGGTGAAGTGACAGACAGAGGCTGCCTGGAGTACGGAAACGTGTCCATTTCCCTGGACGAGGCCTTACAGTCCTGGAACGCCACCTTAGAGAAGGTGTTCCCCACCCGCTCCGGCGTGAAGGAGGAGGCGGTGGAGCGTCCTCTCTACCACGCGGATTCCATCGCTGTGTGCGGCCACAAGCTGGGCCAGCCCACGGTGTTCATCCCGGTGTTCCCCGGCACCAACTGCGAGTATGACAGCACGAAGGCCTTTGAGCGGGCCGGCGCCAGGGTGGTGACGAAGGTGTTTAAGAACCTGACGGCAGACCACATTCGGGAGTCTGTAGAAAGCTATAAAAAGGAGATCGCGAAAGCCCAGATCGTCATGTTCCCCGGCGGTTTCTCCGCGGGAGACGAGCCGGAGGGCTCCGCGAAGTTCTTCGCCACCGTGTTCCGCAACCAGGTGATCAAGGAGGAGATCGAGAAACTCTTAAACGAGAGGGACGGCCTGATGCTTGGCATCTGCAACGGATTCCAGGCGCTGATCAAGCTGGGCCTGGTGCCGGAGGGCGCCATCACCGAGCAGCGCCCGGACAGCCCCACCCTGACCATGAACTCCATCGGACGCCATATTTCCAAGATGGTGTACACCAAGGTGGTGTCCGACAAGTCCCCGTGGCTGGCGGGAGCGGAGCTTGGCGGCGTGTACTGCAACCCGGCGTCCCACGGCGAGGGTCGGTTTGTGGCCAATGAGGAGTGGTTAAAGAAACTCTTTGAGAACGGCCAGGTCGCCACCCAGTACGTGGACGACAAGGGCAATGCCACCATGGACGAGTACTGGAACCCCAACGGCTCCTACATGGCCATCGAGGGCATCACCAGCCCGGACGGCCGGATTCTCGGCAAGATGGCCCACTCCGAGCGCCGTGGCGAGGCTGTGGCCATGAACATTTACGGAGAGCAGGATTTGAAGATCTTCGAGAGCGGCGTGAAGTATTTCCTGTAATGGATCCAATCCATCAGAGGATTTTGCCCGTGGGAGACGGGAAATAAACAGTAAGAAAAGGCGGTATGGCTGTGAGTGGTTTAAGCGCGCGGCTGTGCCGCCTCTTTTGTTTTTTCGCTCGCAGCTTTTCTGTTTTAGCAGGACAGGGAACCGGGATCATAAACATGATATAATATAGTTGACAGATACAATATTATATGATATATAATATACAACAGCAAACAATATGAGTTTTAATCTAATATTGTATCAAGATAAAAAAACAGGAGGTGCAGCGTATGGTATTCAACACAGGAGCTGCCCTGCTGGACGCCATCGTGCTGGCGGTGGTGTCCAGAGAGCGGGAGGGGACTTATGGGTATAAGATCACACAGGATGTGCGGGAGGCCATTGACATTTCCGAGTCCACCCTGTACCCGGTCCTTCGCAGGCTTCAGAAGGAGGAATGCCTGGAGGTCTACGATATGGCCATAGACGGAAGGAACCGCCGGTATTACAAAATCACGGAAAAGGGACGGGTGCAGCTAAACCTGTACCAGGGAGAATGGATGGTCTACTCAAAGAAAATTACGGGGATATTGGAGGTGGCGGTCTGATGAGCAGAGAGACGTTTATGAAAGAGCTGGAATACCTTCTCCAGGACATCGGGGAGGAGGAGCGAGCGGACGCCCTGGCTTATTACCGGGATTACCTGGACGAGGCCGGCCCGGAACGGGAGGAGCAGGCCCTGGCGGAGTTTGGCAGCCCGGAGCGGGTGGCCGCCATGATCCGGGCCAGCATTGACGGAAATATGGAGGAAGGCGGAGAATTTACGGAGACGGGGTACGGCGACGAGCGGTTTAAGGATCCCGGCTACCAGGTGCAGAAACGCTACGACGTGCCGGATATTTCCCCGGAGCCGGAGAAGGCAGGCGGGGAAACGGCGGGCCGGAAAGGCGAAACACCGCGGAAACCGGAGAGCGGCACCAGCCGGACGCTGAAACTGGTACTCTGGGCCATCCTTCTCATTGTGGCCCTCCCGGTGATATTCGGGGTGGGCGGCAGCGTGCTGAGCGCCGTCATGGGCGTGGTGATCGTCATTTTTGTGATCTTTTTCTGCATCGCCCTGGGCGCGGTGGCCTGTTTGCTGGGCGGAATCGCCGCCGTGGTGGGCGGCGGGATCTACCTGTTTGCCGACGCGCTGAACGGGGCTTTGGCCATCGGGTTCGGCCTGATTCTTTTTGGCGGCGGTCTGCTGCTTTTGGTGCTGTCTGTGTGGTTTTACGGAAAGCTGGTACCTCTGGTATTCCGGAAACTGCTTGACGGATGCAACCGGCTGCTGCACAGCGGAAGGAGGAGACTATGAAGAAGTTCGCCATTGTGACCAGCATCGTGGGAATTGTGTGCATTGTGGCGGGGGTAATCGTGGTGACGGTGGCCTCCGTATCCGGGGCCAGCGTGTGGAATGTAGTGGAAAACGGCCCCTCGTACGCGTACAATTCCAGCTGGGTAGAATTAGAGGACAGCGCTGGAAACATCGAGGACATCAGCGAGTATTCCTATGAGGGCATCACGGAGCTGGAGCTGGACGTGGGCAATATGGCCCTGGCAGTCCGGGAGCGGGATGGGGACGACGGCTCCATCCTGGTGCGCCTGCTGGATCCGAACAACACCGTGTTCTGTGAGACGGACGATGCCGGCACAAAGCTGACCATCTGGTCCGATCCGGATATGGCCAGGGTGTCTTTAAAGGACGGGGCCAGACGGTTTTTAAAGGACGGCAAGGATACGGCTCAGGTGGAGCTTTTGGTGCCCGCCGGCTACCGGTTTCAGTCGGTGGATATGGATCTGGGAGCGGGATACCTGACGGCGGATGTGCTGCGGGCGGAGGACGTGGAGCTGACGGTAGGAGCCGGGGCCGCGGAAATCAAAACCGTGGATGCCGGAACGCTGGAGACGGACGTGGGCGTGGGCTATCTGAAGATAGACCGGGCTGCGGCCGCCCGGTCCCTGTCCGCGGACTGCGGCGTGGGCAGCACGGAAATCACCCTGGAAGGCCGGAAGGAAGATTTTGACAGTGTGGTGGAATGCGCTATGGGCACCATTGTACTGGATGGAGACAAACACGAGGGCGCGTTTTCCAGTGAGAACGGCGGTTTTGGATTTCCCCAGGGCGGCAGCAAGGAATTGAAACTGGACTGCGGCATCGGGATGATTAAGATTGATTTTGTGGAGTAAAGGAGGAACGGTCATGGAAAAACGGTTATATCGTTCAGATGAAAATAAGGTGCTGTGCGGAGTGTGCGGCGGTTTGGGAGAATATTTTAACATTGATCCTACGATTGTAAGGCTTTTGTGGGCCATTCTGGTATTCAGCGGCCCGGGGATCTTCGCCTACATTGTGGCGGCCATCATTATGCCGCGGCGCAGATACTAAAGGGCAGGGGCCGGTTCGGGATTTCCGGCCCGCGGCGGGGCCGGCCGGCGGACTTTTCCGGCTGGCATTCCCGCATTTTTCCGGCATTTCCCCGGAAGTGAATAGGGGGGTAAAACGGGGGTATACTCTTAATGGAAAAACAGAAAGGAGGAACCCCTATTATGTCGGATAAAAAGAAAAAGAAGGAAAAGGAGCCCTTTGACCCCAGGAATTTAAAGCCGGAGGAGATGTTAAAATTTGAGATCGCCACGGAGCTGGGCCTGGGAGATAAGGTGATCGCCGGCGGCTGGAGAAGCCTGACAGCGAAAGAGAGCGGCCGCATCGGCGGCCTGATCACCAAGAGGAAAAAGGAAATGAAACGGGAGGCCATGGAATCCTGACCTCCGCGGAGAGAACATAGGATAGGGGAGCTGCCGGGATGGGTACGGCGGCTCTTTTTCTGTCGTGGGAAACAGCGTTCCCTAGGGCGGAAACGCCTCTGACGGGAGTGTGCCGGTCATGAAAACTGTTGCAGAAACTCAGTGGGAGTGAGTAAAAGAATGCCAAATTCTTCAAAATCTTTTTTGTTGCGGGTAATGATGGATTCACAGTGGATGGATTTGGCGCAGGTGGCTACAAGACAGTCCTCAAAGTCCTTTGCCCTTCGTTGGAAGGCAGTGAGCACATCGTCATTGGTAACGCTGCACACTTTCACAATTTCCAGCAGTTTTCCGACTGCTTTATAGGCAAGGTCGATGCTGTGAGTATGTTTCCTGACTAGATAGAAAATGTCGGTTACGGAGGAGGCTGAAACAAATCCGTCAACCCTGTGTTCTTCGCATAAACGCAAGAGTTTGCAGGAATCTTCCACAAACGGTTCCCGTTCCAGCAGGACATCCAGGATCACATTGGTATCACACATGATTTTCATATTTGGAAATTCGCTCCTCTCGTAAAGAATCAAGATCAACGTCGGAGGGAATGTCTTTCAGCATCCCGCGGAGGGAATCCACGGCAGAAATCTGTGGATTGACAATCTTTGCGATGGTTTTGCCGTTGCGCGTAATAAAAATATCCTCTTTGGCAACCATGTCGAGGTATTTGCCGAAATTTGTTTTAAATTCGGTAGCAGTAATAATCATGGCGGATGCCTCCTTTCATTTGCTGTTACCTTTATTATATGTGATTTCAAAGATGAAATCAATGAAATCGTGCGAAATATAATATTAATAAAGATGAAATCGAACGATTTAGAGGAAAATAATGCCTGGGTCGTTAAAAGAGATTCTGATATTTTATACTTTTATAAGACAATCCATAAAAACTATGAAATATAAAAAGTGTGCGCTTGGCGCACACTCGCGTCGAAGCGCGGCTGCGTCAGCAGCCACATTCCTTTGCGCGGAGTGTGCCTCCTTGCGGAGCAATCCGGTATCAAAGGGGTCAAAATACCTTTTGACCCCAACATCTTAACAGGAAACGCAGTTTCTTGTTAAATAAAAAAGTTTTTACGGATAAACAGTAAAAACTATGGAATAAATGGAAGTTTTTGGCTATACAGAGAAAAAAGGGCGGCGGACGCCGCGGCAGCCCGCAGAGGGGCAGGAGCTGTTTCCGCACATACGGCGGCAGCGGCGTCCGCCCGTCCCGCCGCCGTGCGCATTTTACGCAAAGGGAATAAATGGAATCCGCTCATAAACGTATTTTTCTATCACGGCATCGGCCTGTTCCGCGCTGATGATTTCCGCGTTTTCCGTGTCCGGTTCGGACTCTGTCGTATAGTAATAAACACAGCTGCCATCGTCCCCTTCATATTTCCACGTGACAGATTCCATGAGAGAAAGGCGGTCTCCCTGGAATGTAAAATAAGAATAGCTGCCGTCAAAGGCGCTGCTTGCCCCCTCATTGGCGATCATTCCGTTTTCACAGAGGAAATACCGGTTTCGTTCCCAACCGTCCAATACATGAACCAGTTCCCCGTCAGAAATCGTGTATACGTCGTAGATGATGCTGTCATACCAGGAACCAGATTCATCCGCGTTCCCGCCGAAAATCAGCTCGTCCGTTCCATTTCCGTCCATATCTCTGATCAGATACCCCAATGTGCCATAATCCCAGTCTTTTTTCATGTAGATCACACTGCTGAAATCATAGCCCTCCGGTTTTTCCCCATTATTTTTCACGGCGCATTCTCCCGCGGCGGCGATCAATTTTTCATAGTAGTCATATGGCTCCGATGGCGCCTTCGCCGGTTCTGTTTCGCTCATTTGCGCTGCTGTAGGGACGGATTCCTGTGTTTGACACCCGGAAAGGCAGAGGGCCATGCTGAAAATGGTTCCAATAGAAAAAATCCTGCGGTTCATAACGACCTCCCGAAATTCCAATCTGCTTGTTTCTGTATGGCTGTATTTTATCATATCAGTCCCTAAAAATCCATGGGTTGGAAAACGGTTGGCCATGCAGAGGCATAGTTCCGCCCCGGAAACAACCGATTGCAAGAACGCCCAAAATCACCTATAATGGGAGGCAGTGAAAAAATGCCGGAAGGAGGAAATGTCCATGAAAGAGCTGCGGAGCGGCTACACCACGGGAACCTGCGCAGCTGCCGCGGCCAGGGCGGCGGCCTGGATGCTCGGCGGGGGAGAGGTGTTAAAGACCTCCCAGGTGCGCACCAGGAAGGGGACGGTGGCCTGCCTGGCGGTGGAGTATCTGGGGGAGACGGAGGAGGGGATCCGCTTTGGGGTGAAAAAGGACGCCGGGGACGACCCGGACGTGACCCACGGAACCATGATCTGCGCCGCGGTAAAGCCGGTGAACGGGCCGGCAGCTCCCCAGTGGTACGTTTCCGGGGAACATCCCGGCATTTACATAGACGGCGGCCTGGGAGTGGGACGGGTGACAAAACCCGGCCTTTCCTGTTCCGTGGGAAAGGCGGCCATCAACCCGGTCCCCAGGGAAATGATCTGGGAGGCGGTGGAGGAAGCCCGCTCCATGTGGAACATTTCCGAGGATCTTCTGGTGACGGTGGAAATCCCGGAGGGCCGGGAGCTGGCGGAAAAAACCTTTAATCCCAAGCTCGGCATTGTGGGGGGCCTGTCGGTCCTCGGCACCACCGGCATCGTGGAGCCTATGAGCGAGGCGGCCCTGGTGGCCACCATCCGCCTGGAAATCCACATGAAGGCGGTGGAGGGACGTTCCTACCTGGTGATCACCCCCGGCAACTACGGGGAAACGTATCTGCGGGAGCACCTGGGCATTTCCCTGGAGCACGGGGTCAAATGCAGCAATTTCATCCGGGAAACCATGGACTGCCTGGCAAAAGAGGGATTCCGGCGGGGCCTGTTCGTGGGCCACGTGGGAAAGCTCATCAAGGCGGCCGGGGGCGTGGAAAACACCCATTCCCGCTACGGCGACCGGCGGATGGAGATCCTGTGGCAGTGCACGGCGGCCGCGGCGCCCCAGGCAGCCGGGGACAAGGGCCTTCGGGAAACCATCCTGGGTGCCAACACCACGGAGGAGGCCATGGAGGAGCTGGAAAAACGGGGACTGCGCCGCCAGGCGGGCTCCTATGCCGCCAGGCGGCTGCGGCAGCAGATCCTGGATTGGACGGACGGGCGGCTGGATATGGACATTGTGATGTTTTCTAACGGCCTGGGAGTGTTCGGCCAGGTCTGGAAGGAGAAGGCCGCGGACCGGGAAACATTTTTGCGGGAGCGGCTGGAGAAACAGGAGGATGGGAGGTGTAGGCCGTGAACATCGCTGTGGTCAGCTTTACAGAGCGGGGAAACCGCCTGGGCCTGCGGGCGGCGTCGGTGCTGCGGGAGCAGGGGCATTGCTGCGAGAGCTACGCGCAGGAAAAATTTTGCCGGGAAATGCCGGGAAACCGCCTGCTTGCGGAGCCGGTGATGGAGTGGTGCGGGAAACGGTTCCGGGACTGTGACGCCATCCTGTTTGTGGGGGCCTGCGGCATCGCCGTGCGGGCGGTGGCCCCCTGGGCGGCAGACAAGTTCCAGGATCCGGCGGTGCTGGTGCTGGACGAGGGCGGAACCTTTGTGATCCCTCTCCTGTCCGGCCACGTGGGCGGCGCCAACCGGCTGGCCAGGACGCTGGCAAAGGAGCTGGGGGCTACGGCGGTGATCACCACCGCCACAGACGTAAACGGCAAATTCGCCGTGGACGAGCTGGCGGCCCGCAACCGCTGCGCCATCAGCAGCCGGGAGCTGGCAAAAGAAATTTCCGCCGCGGTGCTGGCAGGGAAACCGGTGACGGTTTTCAGCGATTTTCCCGTGGACGGAGCGGTGCCGGCGGAGGTGCGGCTGGAGGAGAGCCGGCGGGAAAGGGAAGATGGCCGCGGAGGAGAGGAAAACCAGGCCGCCTTCTCTGCCCCTCAGGCGCACATCACATTTTCCAACCGGGAGGAGCCGGGAGTGCTGCGGCTGATCCCCAAGGCGGCGGTGCTGGGAATGGGGTGCCGCAGAGGAATTTCCCTGGAGGCCCTGAGAGAGGCGGCTCTGGCGGCTTTGGAGGCTGTCAGTCTGGACCGGCGCGCCCTTCGCGCCATCGCCAGCGTGGACCGGAAAGGGGACGAGGAGGGGCTGATCCGGCTGGCAGAGGAATGGAAACTTCCCTTTGTCACCTTTTCCCCGGAACAGCTAAACGGGCTGCCCGGCCCCTTTTCCGCCTCGGAGTTTGTGAAAAAAATCACGGATGTGGACTGCGTCTGCGAGCGGGCGGCCATGGCGGAAACGCTGAAACGGGGCGCCTTTGGAGGTTTTCTGCTCCGCAAGCGGGCGGGAAACGGGGTGACTGCCGCCATAGCCGTGGAGGAGGTTCGGATCGAGATGGGAGGAGACAGGTGAAGAAATTGGTCATCATATTCGGAGGAACCAGCGAGGGAAGGAAACTGGCGGAATTCTGCGCCCGCTGCCGGATCCGGGCGGCGGTGAGCGTGGCCACGGAGTACGGGGCGAGCCTGCTGCCGGACAGTCCCTGGCTGGAGATTCACACCGGGGCTATGGGCCGGGAGGAAATGGAAACCTGGATCGGGGAACGGAATCCGGCCCTGGTGCTGGACGCCACCCACCCTTACGCCGCCGTGGTGACGGAGCATATCCGGCAGGCCTGCGAAACCCTGGGCCTGCCCCGGATCCGCGTGCTGCGGGACAGTACCGGTGGAAACGAACATCTGCCGGGGACGGTAAAAACCGTGGGAACGGTGAGAGAGGCGGTTTCCCTGCTGGCCCATCTTCCCGGCAACATCCTGGCAGTCACCGGCAGCAAGGAGCTGGGGGAGTTTACGGCTCTGGCGGATTTTAAGGAGCGGGTGTTTGCCCGGGTGCTGCCGTCCTCCTCTGTGCTGGCGGCCTGCGAGGCCTTGGGATTTCCGGGGAGCCATATTTTCGCCATGCAGGGCCCCTTTTCCGTGGAGATGAACGCCGCCATGATCCGCCGGGCCGGGGCCGCCTGGCTGGTGACGAAGGAGGCGGGAAACGCCGGAGGCTTTGAGGAAAAGCTGGAGGCGGCCGCGGCAGCGGGCGCCGGAGTGATCGTTGTGGGACGGCCAAAACAGGAGGAGGGCGTCAGCCTGGAGGAGGCAGAGGCAGCTCTGGAGCCGTTCGCGGAGTTGAAAGGGTGGGAAATGGATTCGGAAGGAGCGGAAAGGCTGCCGGAGCCGTCTGCGGATTTAAAAGGATGGGAAAGGGATTTGGAGCTGTCTGGGGATCAGGGAAAAGGGGAAAATGCCTCAAAAGGGCTTTCCTCCCAGGATGGCCCGGAACGCTGTCAGGCCAGAATGTCCGGGGAGAAACCTGCAAACCTTCCCCGCCGCGTCCTGATCCTGGCGGGAGCCGGGATGGGGACGGCGGAAACCATGACCCAGGAGGCCATAAAGGCCGTCAGGGAGTGCCAGGTGGTGTTTGGAGCCCCCCGCATGGTGAAACTGGCGGAGGAGCTCAGGGCGGCAAACTCCCCCCGCTATCCCAGCGTGGCGGAATACCTGCCGGATCCGGTGTTTTCCTGGCTGAGAGCCCACCCGGACTGTGAGAGCGCCGTGGTGCTGATGTCCGGGGACACGGGATTTTACAGCGGCGCCGCCGGGTTTGCGGGACGCTTGGAAACGGAAGGCTGGAGCCTTCGGATTCTGCCGGGGATTTCCTCCCTCTCCGCCATGGCCGCGGCCCTGGGGAAAAGCTGGGAGGACGCTGTCATCGCCAGCCGCCACGGCCGGGAACAGGACGTGCGGGCCCTGGCGGAGCGCCACACCAAAGTGTTTGTGCTCACCGGCGGCGCCTGCCGGGCGGAAACGGTGTGCGGGGAGTTAGCGGGACTGCCGGTGTCCGTGTCCGTGGGAGAGAACCTGGGAAGTCCGGAAGAACGGATTGTCACCGGCCGGCCGGAGGAATTGGCCGGGGAGCGGTTCGCGTCCCTGGCGGTGATGTGGATTGAGGCCGATGACAGCCGGAAGGAGGAGAGACGTTGAGAGACGAGTGGTTTATCCGGGGCAGAGTCCCCATGACAAAGAGCGAGGTGCGGGCCATTTCCCTGTCCCGGCTGGAGCTAAAACCGGGGGCAGTGCTGTACGACGTGGGCGCGGGGACGGGTTCCGTCTCCATCGAGGCGGCCCTCTCCATTCCCGGCTGCCAGGTGTTCGCCGTGGAGAGAAAACCGGAGGCGGCGGAGCTGATTTCCCGGAACCGGGAGAAATTTCACGCTGGAAACGTCACCGTGGTGGAGGGAACGGCGCCTGAGGCCTTCGCTAGCCTGCCCATCCCCACCCACGCCTTTTTAGGGGGGACGGCCGGGCGGATGGGAGAGATCCTGGACCGGCTGCTTGAGAAAAATCCCGCCCTGCGGGTGGTGATCAACGTGATCGCCTTAGAAAGCCTGGCGGAGATCACCGCATGGCTGAACCGTCGTTCCATCCAGGCGGAAATCTCGTCGGTGCAGACCGCCAGAGGGCGGCTGGCGGCGGGATACCACCTGATGGAGGGCCAGAACCCGGTATACATTCTGTCATTTGGAGGGGAGGAGAGCCCATGGGCGGAAGAATCCTGATCGGCGCGCCGGGAAGCGGCAGCGGAAAAACCCTGTTTACCTGCGGGCTGTTGGCCCTGCTGCGGAAACGGGGGATCTCCTGCCGTTCCTATAAATGCGGCCCGGACTACATTGACCCCATGTTCCATAAGTCCGTGCTGGGCGTACAAAGCGGAAACCTGGACTCCTATTTTTCCACGCCGGAGCAGATCCGGGCCCGGGTGGCGGAGGAGACGGCCGGGGTGGAGATGACGGTGATCGAGGGGGTGATGGGGTATTACGACGGCCTGGGGGGAGATAAGACCCAGGCCAGCGCCTACCACATCGCCGCCATCACGGAAACCCCCGCCATCCTGGTGGTAAACGGAAAAGGAGCCGGCCTTTCCCTGGCGGCCCTGGTGCAAGGGTTTGCCCAGTTTCGGAAGGACAGCCGCATCGCGGCGGTAGTGGCCAACCGCACCAGCCCTATGATGGCGGAACGGCTGCGGGGGCCCCTGGAGGAGCTGGGGGTGGCCTTTTTAGGCTGCCTGCCGGAGTTAAAGGATCTTCAGCTGGAAAGCCGCCACCTGGGCCTGGTGATGCCGGAGGAGGTGGAACGGCTGGAGGGAGGCCTCTATCGGCTGGCGGAGGAGATGGAGCGCCATCTGGACGTGGAGCGGCTGCTGGAATTGGCGGAAGGCTGCGGGGAGATCGGGGGGCGGAGAAGTCCTGGGATGGGCGGAACGGCCGCCGCCGGTGAGACGCTTGCCGCGGGCGGAATGGTTGCCGCCGGTGAAACGATTGCCGTGGACGGAACGGCCGTTGCGGGAGAAACGGCGGCTGCTGGTGAAATGACAGCCATGGGAGAAACGGCTGCCACAGGCGGAACGCTTGCCGCTGGTAAAAAAATGTCCGCTGCAAGCGTACATTTCACCTCCCAGCCCTGCACATCCTCCATCGAGCTGCATCCCAGCCCTTCACCCACTCCCGTCCCCATCGCCGTCGCCCGCGACCGCGCCTTCTGTTTCTACTACGAAGAAAACCTTCGCCTGTTAGAACAGTACGGGGCCAGACTGGTGGAATTCAGCCCATTAAAGGACGAGGCCCTGCCGGAGGGCGTCTGCGGCCTGCTTTTGGGGGGCGGCTATCCGGAGCTTTACGGGGCGGAGCTGGAGGGGAACCGCTCCATGCGGGAGAATATCCGAATGTCCGCCATGGACGGACTCCCCGTGTTGGCGGAGTGCGGCGGGTTCCTGTATCTGAAGGAGGGACTGGAGGGAACGGACGGCCGTTTCCACGCCATGGCCGGATTTTTAAAAGGAAACAGCAAAAACGCAGGCCGTCTCACCCGGTTTGGCTATCTGGAGTTAAGGGGCCTGCCGGAGGGGCCGGTGCGGGGCCATGAGTTCCACTACTGGGACTGCACGGAAAACGGCAGCCTCTGCCTGGCGGTCAAGCCCGCCGGGGGAAGACAGTGGCCCTGCATGGAGAAAAAGAACAATGTCCTCGCCGGGTTCCCCCATTTATACTATCCGTCCAATCCGCGGATTCCGGAAACCTTTGTGGAAACCTGCCGGAAATACAGGGCGGAGCGTGAGGCCAGAAAGGAAGGTCAGAAATGATAGAAATCAGACAGCCGGACAGGGCGGCCATGGAGGCGGCGGCCGCCCGCTGGAACCGGATCGCGAAGCCCCTCCACAGCCTGGGCGTCCTGGAGGAGGACATGATACGGATCGCCGGAATGACCGGCAGCCCGGACATCGACCTGGGAAAAAAGGCGGTGGTGATCATGTGCGCCGACAACGGCGTGGTGGAGGAAGGCATCAGCCAGACGGGCCAGGAAGTGACCGCGGCGGTGACCAGAAATTTCACCACCGGAAATTCCTGTGTCTGCATCATGGCAGAGCGGGCGGGGGCGGAGGTGATTCCCGTGGACGTGGGAGTGGCAGAGCGCCTGGAGGGCTGCGGCCATGTGTATCCCCTGCGCTCCTGCCGGATCATGGACGGAACCAGGAATTTCGCCAGGGAGGAGGCCATGACGGAGGCGGAGGCCAGAGCCGCCATCCAGGTGGGCATCGACCAGGTGCGCCGCTTAAAGGAGCGGGATGTGCGCATCATTGCCACCGGGGAGATGGGCATTGGAAACACCACCACCAGCAGCGCTGTGGCCTCTGTGCTGCTGGGAAAGGAGCCGTCCGCCGTCACCGGGCGGGGAGCCGGTCTGAGCGATGAAGGGCTGAAACGGAAGGTGCAGGTGATCGAGAAAGCCATTGCCAGGCACCGGCCGGACTGGCAGGACCCGGTGGACGTGTTAAAAAAGGTGGGCGGTTTGGACATCGCCGGGCTGGCGGGCGTGTTTTTAGGCGGAGCCGCCTTCGGGATTCCGGTGGTGGTGGACGGGTTTATTTCCGCCGTGGCCGCCCTGGCAGCGGAGCGGATGCGGCCCGGCTGCACGGCCTTTATGCTGGCCTCCCACGTTTCGGCGGAGCCGGCGGGAGAGATGCTTTTGGAGGCCTTAGGGCTAAAGCCGGTGATCCGCGCCGGGATGTGCCTGGGGGAGGGGACGGGAGCTGTGGCCGCCCTGCCCCTGTTTCAGATGGCCGCGGACGTGTACGGGCGGATGAGCACCTTTGAGGAAAATGAGATTGAGGAATACCAGGAGTTTTCCCATGCTTAGGCTGGTGACCGGCGGCAGCGGCAGCGGAAAATCCCGGTACGCGGAGGATCTGATCCTCTCCTTCGGCCCCCGGAAACGGTACTACATCGCCACCATGATGCCCTGGGACGGGGAATGCCGCCGCCGCATTGAGCGCCACCGCCGGATGCGGGCGGAAAAAGGCTTTGAGACGGTGGAACAGTATCTGGATCTGGAAACCCTTTCCCTGGAGCCGGGGGCGGCGGTGCTGTTGGAATGCCTGTCCAACCTGGCGGCCAACGAGTATTTCCGGGAAACCCGGCCGGATTCCTCCTCTGATGCCGGTTTGTCCTGGAAATCCCAGGTGGAAACCCGCCTGGCGAAGGGGATCTTCCGCCTGGAAACCCAGGCCGCGGAGCTGGTGGTGGTCACCAATGAGATTTTCTCTGATGGCGCGGCCTACGACGGGGAGACCATGAATTATATGGAAGTCCTGGGACGGACAAACGCCAGGCTGGCGGCCCGGGCGGGCCAGGTGACAGAGGTGGTGTACGGCATTCCCATCCATCACCGGCTCCCGGAAACGGGGGCGCCCCTGCTGTCTGGCGGTGGAAAAACCGCTGGAAATCCCATGAAAAAGGAGGAACGAGCCCTATGAAAAACTGGCTTTGCAGCCTGGCCGTGGCCTTTTCCATGTACTCCAAAATCCCCATGCCCCGGGTGGAGTGGACGAAGGAACGGATGGAGTACGCCATGTGCTTTTTTCCCATGATCGGGCTGGTGATGGGGGCGGCATACTGGCTGTTTGGGACGGCCTGCGGGGCGTTGGGGCTGGGAGAGACGGTGTTTTACGCGGGCGCCGGGACGCTGATTCCTCTGGCGGTCACCGGGGGAATCCATATGGACGGCTACCTGGACACCTGCGACGCCCTCTGTTCCTACGGCTCCAGGGAGAAACGGCTGGAAATTTTAAAGGATCCCCACACCGGCGCCTTTGCGGTCATCCGCTGCGGGATGTATCTGCTGGGATTCGCGGCGGTGTTCAGCCTGCTGCCGCCGGAGCGGCTGGGAATGGCGGCGGGGATCTTTACCTTGAGCCGCGCCCTGTCCGGGTTTGCGGTGGTGTCCTTCCCCAAGGCGAAACGGGACGGCCTGGTGGCCACCTTTTCAGAAAACGCCGCCAAGAGGGAAGTTCAGGTCTGCTCCGTGGTCTGGGGGCTTTTGGCCCTGTGGATCATTTTCCGGGCGGCGGGGGCAGAAGTGTGCCTGGCCTGCGGGCTGGCCGCGGGGGCGGCGTTTTGGAGATACCGCGCCGTGGCTTTTCGGGAATTTGGCGGCATCACCGGCGATCTGGCCGGGTATTTTTTGCAGCGGGCGGAGCTGTGGCAGCTGGCCGTCGCCGCGGCTGTGATGACAGCGGGGAGGTGGCTGGGATGATTTTTGTGGTAGGCGGAGCTTATCAGGGGAAGGAAACCTTTGCCAGGAAACTGGCGGGGGAACGGTTCGGGGAAACGCCCTTTGGGGTGGTGGACTGCGGGCAGGAAAGGATAGGTTTTTCTAGGATGGAAGAACCTCCTGCCGGTTCGCCGGTTTCCTGCGGTGTCCTTTTAAACTTTCATGAATTCGTCTGCGGGTATCTGAAAACCCACCCAGGGGCCGCGGAGGAGGAGATCTGCCGGCAGGCGGCCCTGGCGGCGGAGCAAAACCCCCAGGCGGTGATCACCATGGACGAAGTGGGCTGCGGAGTGGTTCCCATGAGCCGGGAAGAACGGCAGTACCGGGACGCCGCCGGACAGGCCGGTCAGGAGCTGGCCGGGCGGGCGGAACAGGTGTGGCGGGTGATCGCCGGGATTGCGGTGCGGATCAAGTGAGGTTGGAGAATTTCGGTGGGTAGAAGGGGAGATGCCCTGGAAACCCGGCGGACAAGCGAAAAAGGTTATGGAATCCCCCAGCTAACCGCCGGGACGTTCCATCAACCAGAATACAAAACGGTAAATACAAACATTAGGAGAGACAAGCATTGAGACTGATCACAGGAGTGTTGTTAGACCGGCTGTTGGGGGATCCCCACGGCTGGTATCATCCCATCCGGACCATCGGATTCTTCATATCCGGCTGCGAGAAGGTTCTCCGCCGGTGCCTTCCCAGGACGAAGGGAGGGGAGTTTTCCGGGGGCGTGCTGCTCTGCGGGGCGGTGCTGGCGTTTTCCGGGGGCGTGCCGTTTCTGCTGCTGCGCCTGGCGGGGACCGTCCATCCCGCCCTGGAGTGGGCGCTGGGGAGCGTGATGTGCTATCAGCTCCTGGCCGCCAGATCCCTGCGGGACGAGAGCATGAAGGTGCATGACGCCCTGGAGCGGGGAGACGTGGAGGGAGCGCGGTACGCCGTTTCCATGATCGTGGGAAGGGATACGAAACCTCTGACAAAGGAGGGAATCATAAAGGCGGCGGTGGAAACCGTGGCGGAGAACGCCTCCGACGGAGTGATCGCCCCTCTGCTCTACATGGCCATTGGCGGCCCGGTGGCCGGTTTCCTGTACAAAGGGATCAACACCATGGATTCCATGGTGGGCTACCGGAATGACCGCTACGAGTATTTCGGAAAAGCGGCGGCCAGGCTGGACGACGCGGTCAATTTCCTTCCCTCCCGCCTGTCTGCCCTTCTCATGCTGGGGGCGGCGGCGGTTTCCGGGATGGACTGGCGCCGGGGGTTAGCTATCTTCCGGCGGGACCGGAGAAACCACAAAAGTCCTAATTCCGCCCAGACGGAGGCGGCCTGCGCCGGGATCTTAGGGGTGCAGCTGGCGGGAGACGCCTGGTACTTCGGAAAGCTGGTGAAAAAGCCATATATCGGCGACCCTGTCCGCCCTGTGGAGACAGAAGACATCCGGCGGGCCAACAAGCTGATGTACGGGACGGAGTGGCTGGCCCTGGCTCTAGCGGTGGCGGCGCGGCTGGCGGTAAAGGGAGTGACGGGAGGAATATGACGGAGGAAACGAACCCCGTCCAGCCTTTCACGGATAAGGAGGAACGCACATGACAGAATATCAGCACGGCGGAGACATTTACAGCCAGGAGATCCTCCTGGATTACTCCGCCAACATCAACCCCTTAGGAATGCCGGAATCGGTGAAGGAGGCCGTCCGGCAGGCGGTGGATCACGCCGCCGTCTATCCGGACAGCTGCTGCCGTCGCCTGCGGGCGGCCCTGGGAGAATTTCACCAGGTGGAGCCGGAGCGGATCATCTGCGGAAACGGGGCCGCCGACCTGATTTTTCAGCTGGCATACGCCCTGAAACCGAAACGTGCCCTTCTGCCGGCCCCCACTTTTTCGGAGTACGGCCAGGCCCTGGCTGCCGCCGGGACGGAAATTCACCTCTGCTGTCTGCGTGAGACGGACAATTTCCGCTTTGACCTGGAGCTGTGGAAGGAGAGGGCAGAGGAGGTGCGCCCGGAGCTGGCCTTTTTCTGCAACCCCAACAACCCCACGGGGCTGGCGGTGAAAAAAGAGGTTTTGGAGGAAATGGCCGCATTCTGTCTGGAGCAGGGGATCTTTCTGGCGGTGGACGAGTGTTTCTGTGAGTTTTTGGACGATCCGGAGGGCCATTCCATCCTGGGAGAGCTGGGGCGGTTTCCCAACGTGTTTGTGCTGAAGGCATTTACAAAGATCTATGCCATGGCCGGGCTGCGCCTGGGATACGGGATCTGCGGAGATCCGGGCCTGGTGGATCGCCTGGAAAATGTCCGCCAGCCGTGGACAGTCTCCGCCCTGGCCCAGGAGGCGGGGCTGGCGGCCCTGAAGGAGACGGACTATGTGGAGCGGACGCGGGAACTGGTGCGGGCCCAGCGGCAGGTGTTAAAAGACGGGCTGGCCCGCCTGGGGCTTGCAGTCTGGGATTCCCAGGCCAACTACCTGTTTTTCCGGGGGCCGGAGGGCCTGAAGGAGAGGCTGGCCGCCAGAAAGGTGCTGATCCGCTCCTGCGCCAATTACCCCGGCCTGGACGGCCGCTACTACCGGATCTGCGTGGGGACGGAGGAGAACAACCGACGGTTCCTCAGAGAGCTGGAGGCCGCACTGGAGGGGAAGGGCTGACCGGCGGTTCCGTATGATAGATGACCGCCGGTTCTGCCTAATAATAGGAAACGGGAGACGTTTAGGGCTTGTGAACCGGCGAAAAATGTAGTATAGTATCTCGAAGATTGAAACAACCAGATTGGAACAGCAGGGAGTCAGGAGGGATGACGGAGTGAAACAGGACGTATTTGAGCGGATCCGGGAAACGGTGGCTGCCGGCCGGGAGGCGGAACTGGTATTTGACGCCGCCGGAGCGGAAGGCTGGGAGGGACTGGCGCCCAGCGCCGCCGGAACGGGCCGGGAAAATGGCCAGTGTTCCATCCCGGCCGGGATGGAGAGCCAGGAAAAGCCAGTATCCAGCTGTCCCCGCCTGCATCCTGACGCCGGCGAACGGCCGGATCAAAATGCCCCAATTCCCGCCTGGACCCGCCGCTGGACCCCTGGTGAGCGGCTCATCCTGCTGGGGGGCGGCCACATTGCCCAGCCCCTGTGCCGGATGGGGGCCATGGTGGATTTCGCGGTGACGGTGGTGGATGACCGTCCGTCCTTTGCGGACAAATCCAGATTTCCGGAGGCCAAAGAGACGGTGTGCGACGGCTTTGAGCAGGCCATTGACCGCCTTTCCATTACCTCCAGGGACTACGTCTGCGTGATCACCAGGGGCCACCGCTACGACAAAGAGTGCTTAAGGCGGATCCTGAAAGGGGAGATGCCCCGCTACTTAGGGATGATCGGTTCCCGCAGGCGAGTGGCCGGAGTGATGGAGCTTTTGGAGGAGGAAGGCGTGGAGCGCTCCCTCCTGGAGCGGATCTGCGCTCCCATCGGCCTTTCCATCGGCGCTCAGACGGTGGCGGAGATCGCCGTT
Organism: Lachnoclostridium sp. An14; assembly: GCF_002160755.1. GTDB lineage: Bacteria > Bacillota > Clostridia > Lachnospirales > Lachnospiraceae > Lachnoclostridium_A. The sequence goes on along the minus strand of NZ_NFLE01000025.1, from coordinate 29,306 downwards.
TCCATCGTGGCCCAGCTGGTGGAGTATCGCCGGAAAAAGGGAGACCGGCTGGAGGAGAGAGAATGTCTTTCCCAGACGGACATTAACAGAGAGCTTTTAGACGCCTTGGCCACGGGAGGGGGGACGAGGGTCCTGGCTCTGGTGGTGGAGACGAAGGGATCTACCCCGGTGAAGGCCGGAGCCATGATGGCGGTAAACGCCCTGGGCCAGATCCAGGGAACCATCGGCGGCGGCTGCGGCGAGCACGAGATCATCGGCGCGGCCCGGAAGATGGCAGGGACGCCGGGAAAGAAACTGCTCACCGTGGACATGACCAACGACGCCGCGGCGGAGGAAGGCATGGTGTGCGGCGGGCAGATGACCGTGCTGCTGGAGAGTTTGGAGGTGTGACCGGCATGGAGAGAGAAAAGGAGACGGGAACCGCATTTTTCCAGGCACCCGTTCCGTTTTTAAAAAACGAACGCCCGCAAGAGAAAGAATGTCCGCGAAAGAAGGAATATCCGCAGAAAACCGGTCACCCGCAAAAACAGAGAAAACAGAAGGAAAAAGGGGAAGAACCCGCTCCCCATTTCCTTCCCTCCCAAACCCGCCCCTGGATCCAGCTGCGTCTGGAAGCAAGCCGCACCTTTTTCGGGCCGGGGCCCTGTGAGCTGCTGGAGTGGGTGGAAAAAACCGGCTCCATCCAGGAGGCCTGCGCCCGCATGGGCCTGTCCTACAGTAAGGGCAGCCGCCTGATCCGGGATATGGAGCGGGAGTTAGGCTGGCCGGTGACGGTGCGCCACACCGGAGGGACGGGAGGCGGCGGAACCGTTCTCACCGACGGGGGAAAACGGCTGGTGAACCGCTACCGCCGTCTTCAGGCGGAGGCGGACCGGGCTGTGGAGGAGCTTTACCGAAAATACTTTGGAGAATGAGAGGGGCAGACCATGAAACTGATCAATACCGTAGACGCGGAGGGCACCGTCCTCTGCCATGACATTACACAGATTATCCGGGGCGTGACGAAGGACGCCGTGTTCCGCAAAGGCCACATTGTGACGAAGGAGGACATCCCGGTGCTCCTTAGCGTAGGCAAGGACCAGCTCTACGTGTGGGAGAAGGAGGAGGGAATGCTCCACGAAAACGAGGCGGCAGAGATCCTCTGCGCCATGTGCCAGGGCGAGCATATGGAGCGCTCCGGCGTAAAGGAAGGAAAAATTGAGTTGCGGGCGGCCTGCGACGGCCTGTTGAAGGTAAACAACCAGGCGTTAAAGGCGGTAAACGGCTTTGGCCGCATGATGATCGCCTCCCGCCACGGCAATTTCCCGGTGAAGGCGGGGGACAAGCTGGCGGGAACCAGGATCATCCCCCTGGTGATTGAGGAGGAGCAGATGGAACAGGCCAGGGCGAAGGCCATGGAACTCACCGGCGGACGGCCCATTCTGGAGCTGAAACCCTTCCAACACAAAAAAGTGGGGATCGTCACCACGGGAAACGAAGTGTACTACGGCCGGATCCAGGACACCTTTACCCCGGTGATCGTGGACAAGCTGGCGGAGTTCGGGGCGGAGGTCATGGGGCACGTCACCTGGAACGACGACGACAAAAAAGTGACGGCCGCCATCCTGGAGCTTATCGAACAGGGGGCGGAGATCGTCCTCTGCACCGGCGGAATGAGCGTGGATCCCGACGACAAGACGCCTCTGGCCATCAAAAACACGGGGGCGCAGATCGTTTCCTACGGCGCGCCGGTGCTGCCGGGGGCCATGTTTCTGCTGGCGTACTATGAGACGGAAGGAAATGGGGAAACGACGTCCCGGACCGTCCCCATCATGGGCCTTCCCGGCTGCGTGATGTACGCGAAACGCACCATTTTCGACCTGATCCTCCCGCGGATCATGGCGGATGACGAGGTGACGGGAGAGGAGCTGGCGGCGCTGGGGCAGGGCGGCCTCTGTCTGGACTGCGAGACCTGCACCTTCCCCAACTGCGGCTTTGGAAAGGGGATGTGACATGGAGCTGACACATTTTGACGAACAGGGAAACGCCCGCATGGTGGACGTGGGAGAGAAGGCGGACACAGAGCGGAAGGCGACGGCCGCGGGCAGCATTTTCATGAGCCGGGAATGCCTGGAAATGGTGAAGGCCGGGACGATGAAAAAGGGCGACGTGCTGGGGGTGGCGCGGGTGGCCGGGATCATGGGGGCAAAACGGTGCTCCGAGCTGATTCCCCTTTGCCACCTCATTGGCCTCACCGGCCTTTCCGTGGACTTTCAGATCATAGAGGAAAACCTGGAAATCCGGGCGTCCTGCACCGCGAAGACCAGGGGAAAGACGGGGGTGGAAATGGAGGCCCTCACCGGCGTCACCACCGCCCTTCTCACGGTGTACGATATGTGCAAGGCGGTGGATAAGTCCATGGAGTTAGGTTCCATTTACCTAGAGGAGAAATCCGGTGGAAAGAGCGGCCATTTCCGCCATGAGAAGGCTGAAAAAGGAGGGGGGACATCCGTCGTCCCGGACATTTCCTCTGACGGTTCCGGCCCGTCAGGAGGGCCCCATGCGTGACCAGTACGGCCGGGACATCCACTACCTGCGCATCTCCGTCACCGACCGCTGCAACCTGCGGTGCGCCTACTGTATGCCGGAGGGGATCAAACAGCTGCCCCACGGGGAGATCCTGCGGTATGAGGAAATCCTTCGGATCTGCCGCCAGGCGGTAAAGCTGGGGATTTGCCACTTTAAGGTCACAGGGGGCGAGCCTCTGGTGCGCCGGGGGATCCTGGATTTTCTGCGGGAGCTGAAAGCCATGGACGGTGCGGAGACGGTGACCCTCACCACCAACGGCCTGCTCCTCTCGGAGGCGGCCGGGGAGCTGGCTGCCATGAACATCGACGGCGTCAATATCAGCCTGGACACGGCGGGCCGGGAGGACTACGCGGCCATCACTGGCCGGGACGCCTTTGAAACGGTGGATCGGGCCATCCGGGAGGTGGTCCGCCTGGGCATCCCCACGAAATGCAACTGCGTGCTGCTCTCCGGCGGGGAAAACCGGATTCTTCCCGTGGTGGAGTACGCCAGACGGCTGCCGGTGGACGTGCGTTTCATCGAGCTCATGCCCATCGGCGCCGGGGCGGGCGGCGGCGGGTTATCCGCTGCGGCCGCCAGGGAAATCCTGGGAAAGGAATACCCCGATCTGGCCCCGGCGGAAGAAAAACGGGGCTTTGGCCCGGCCCGCTACGAGGCCAGCGCCAGGTTAAAGGGGCGCATCGGCTGGATCGACGCCGTGAGCCACAGCTTTTGCCAGGGCTGCAACCGGGTGAGGCTGACCAGCACGGGCCTTTTAAAGCCCTGTCTCTGCTACGGGGACGGGACGGATGTGAAAAGCCTGCTGCGGGGCGGATGCGGCGACGAAGAACTGAAAACGGCCCTGGCCCAGGCCATTTACGGGAAACCCCGCGCCCACTGCTTTGACGGCGGCGGGCCAGTCACAGAGAGCCATACCATGGCGGAAATCGGAGGTTGAGCAAATGGGAGAAATCAAAGCGATCTGCATATCGGAACGGAGAGGGACGGCCAAGCATCCTGTGGAGACGGCCAGGCTGTTAGAGGGGTACGGGATCGAGGGGGACGCCCACGGCGGAAACTGGCACCGTCAGGTGAGCCTTCTGGGATTGGAGAAAATTGAGGATTTCCGAAAACGGGGGGCCGAGGTGGAGTTTGGCGCCTTCGGGGAAAATATTGTGGCGGAGGGGATAGATTTTAGGCGTCTGCCGGTGGGAAGCTGGATCGGGATAGGGGAGGCGGTGCTGGAGCTGACCCAGATCGGAAAGGAGTGCCACACCCACTGCGCCATCTACCACTCCGTGGGGGACTGCATCATGCCCAGGGAGGGCGTGTTTGCCAGGGTATTAAAGGGCGGGATCATCCGCGTCGGCGACCGGGTGGAGGTGCTGGAGCGGGAGACGCCCTTTCCCTGGCAGGCGGCGGTGATCACCTTGTCAGACAAGGGGGCGGCGGGAGAGCGAAAGGACGAGAGCGGCCCCGCCATCGCCGCCAGGCTGCGGGAAAACGGCTATGAGGTGGTGGAAACCATCCTGCTGGCGGACGACCGGGAACGGCTGGAAAAAACCCTGATCCGTCTGGCGGACCAGCGGCAGCTGGATCTGATTCTCACCACCGGTGGGACGGGTTTTTCCCTCAGGGACATCACGCCGGAGGCCACCCTGGCGGTGGCACACCGCCAGGCGCCGGGAATCGCCGAGGCCATCCGGGCGGCCAGCATGAACATCACCCCCAGGGCCATGCTGGGGCGGGGGGTATCGGTGATCCGGGGAAAGACCCTGATCATCAACTTGCCCGGCAGTCCCAAGGCCTGTCAGGAGTCCATGGATGTGTTTCTGGATACCATCCCCCACGCCATGGGGCTTTTGCGGGGCAGGGTGCAGGACTGCGCCCGCTGACGGGGGGAAAGAGGAGCATTCAAAGGAGGAAATGAATGATGAAAAAGAGAGCAGCGGCAGTGTTGGCGATGGCATTGGCGGCGGGCAGCCTGAGTCTGGCGGCCTGCGGAGGAGGAAACGGCGGGCCGGAGGCGGAGAAGACCGCTGCGGCGGAGAGCCGGGAGGCTGGGAAATCTTCCGCTGCGGCGGAAAGCCAGAAGACAGACCCTTCCGCCGGAGAGGCGGCTGACGCCCAGGAGGAGACAAACCAGGCGGCGGAAGGAGAGGAGACGGAGCTGATCGTGTTCGCGGCGGCCTCCATGACGGAGACCTTAAACGAGATCGCCGGCCTCTACAAGGAGGTGGCCCCCAACGTGACTCTCACCTTCAACTTTGATTCCTCCGGCACCTTAAAAACCCAGATCGAGGAGGGGGCGGACTGCGACCTGTTTATCTCCGCCGGTCAGAAACAGATGGATCAGCTGGACATCCAGGCGGATGCCGGCGTGAACACTGACGGCTTGGATTTCGTGGACGGGACCACCAGGCTGGACCTTCTGGAAAACCGGGTCACCCTCTGCGTGCCGGAGGGGAATCCGGCGGGCATCGAGAGCTTTGACGGACTGGCCCAGGCTCTCACCGGTGAGGACATTCTCATGGCTATGGGAAACAGCGACGTTCCCGTAGGTCAGTACACCCAGAACATCCTGGCCTACTACGGCCTGGGCGAGGAGGAGCTGGCAAAGGCCGGGAAGATCACCTACGGCACCAACGTAAAAGAGGTGACCACCCAGATCACCGAGGCCAGCGTGGACTGCGGCGTGGTGTACTGCACAGACGCCTTCAGCGCGGGCCTGTCCCCGGTGGACTACGCCACGGCGGAAATGTGCGGCCAGGTCATCTATCCGGCGGCGGTGCTCAAGGTCAGCAGCCACCCGGAGGAGGCGAAGGCATTTTTAGACTATCTGAGCCAGGAGGAGGCCATGGCTGTCTTTGAAAACGTGGGCTTTTCTCCGGTGGAATAAGGAGGAATCATGGATCTTTACCCTCTTTGGAACTCCCTGCGGATCGCGGCGGTGAGCAGTGTGGCGGTGTTTTTTACGGGAATTTTTGCCGCCTACTATGCCGCCAGGCTGCCGCGGGCGGTGAAGGGGCTGCTGGATGTGGTGCTGACGCTGCCCATGGTGCTGCCGCCCACGGTGTGCGGGTATGTTCTGCTGCTGATCTTTGGGGCCAGGCGGCCTTTGGGGATGGTTCTGGCCCAGTACGGGATCCGGTTTACCATGACCTGGTACGGTGGGATCCTGGCGGCGGCCGTGGTTTCCTTTCCCCTGATGTACCGGACGGCCAGAGGGGCCTTTGAGAGCTTTGACGAGACCCTGGCTTACTCCGGCCAGACCCTGGGCCTTTCCAACACCTATATTTTCTGGCGCATCCGGATGCCGGCCTGCCGCCAGGGGATTCTGGCGGGAACGGTGCTGGCCTTTGCCAGGGCCCTGGGAGAGTACGGGGCCACCAGTATGCTCATCGGCTACACGCCGGGGCGGACGGCCACCATTTCCACCACCGTCTACCAGCTCTGGCGCACCAACGACGAGGGCGGGGCCTTCATCTGGGTGATGATCAACCTGGCCATTTCCGCGGTGGTGCTTTTGACCGTCAATATGCTGGAGTCGAAGGAGCGGGCGGCGGGAAGGAGGCGGCTATGAGCCTGTCAGTGGACATAAAAAAAGAGTTTGGCGGGTTCCGCCTGGAGACCGCCTTTGAGACGGACGGGGACATCCTGGGGATTTTGGGGGCGTCGGGCTGCGGAAAGAGCATGACCCTGCGCTGCATCGCCGGGATTGTCCGGCCGGACGAGGGGCGGATCGTGTTAAACGGCGTCCCCCTCTTTGACAGTGCCGCCGGTATCAACCTTCCGCCCCAGGAGCGGCGGGTGGGCTACCTGTTTCAAAATTACGGCCTGTTTCCCAATATGACTGTGGAGCAGAACATCCTCTGCGGCCTGCACCGGGAAAAGGACAAACGCCGCAGAAAGAAGGCGGCTGCGGAGATGATCGGGAGGATGAAACTGGAGGGGCTGGAAACACGCCGTCCCGCCCAGCTCTCCGGCGGCCAGCAGCAGCGGGTGGCCCTGGCCAGGATCCTGGCCGGGAGCCCGGAAATCCTCATGCTGGACGAGCCCTTCAGTGCTCTGGACGCCTATCTGCGGGTGCAGATTCAGACGGATATGCAGGAGTGGCTGCGGGAGTTTGGAAAGGATGTGCTGCTGGTGAGCCACAACCGGGACGAGATCTACCGCCTGTGCGGCAGCCTGGCGGTGATGGATCGCGGCAGGATCCTGGGAAAAGGGCCGGTGAAACAGATGTTTCGCAGCCCCGGCAGCCGCCAGGGAGCGGTGCTCACCGGCTGCAAGAACATTGTGGAGGCGAGAAAGGCGGGGGAACACCTGGCGGAGGTGCCGGCCTGGGGGCTGTGTCTGGAGACGGAGGAACCCTTAAGGGACGATCTTTGCGCCATCGGCATCCGCGCCCACTATTTTTCCCCAGAGGAGGAGAGGAACAGCGGGGCGGTGGTGCTGGAGGGGGAGATGGAGGAACCCTTCGAGTGGATTTTAAAGTTTCGCTACGAAACTGCCGCCCCGGATTCCCGGCCGGTGTGGTGGCGGATCCCCAAGGAGCGGCGGCCCCAGCATTTCCCAAAACGCCTGGGAATCGCCCCGGAGCAGGTGATGCCGCTGTACCGGTGACGGCGGGGCGGCTTGCCACCTCATCAACAAATGGTTGGACGGCGATAAATAGTCGGTAACCAGCCTGTAGATGCTCAACTGCATAAAGAGAGAAGAACACCCCAGAGTCGCGACCTCTGGGGTGTTCGATTTTGTTGCATCATTTGGATGCTACTATCTTTTCTTGCCTATCGGCATTATAACATATTATGCAGAGCTGTTTTACAAGATACCTGGAAAATTTTCCAGCATGGGAACGGGACATGACGTTCTCGTACATTTCTTCCAGAACGAGAGACAGAAACGAGACAGGGATGAGAGAGAAACGGCCATTTCAATGGCTGGGGAATTGTGGTAGAATGGGAGATAAAGAGGGAGAGGAAAAACTGGAAATGGTGGTGTCTAAATGGATTGGATGGATGAAGTATCTGTAAGGCTGAAAAAGAAAAATCAAATTCAGTACAGGGATGAGTATTATGAGGTTTTAGGGCTTGAACGATAAATGAAAAACGGTCAGGAGGCGCATGAAATGAAAATCAGTATAGGAAAAGAGTTTCCGCAGTATTTCCAACCCGCGTACCCAGAGGAATTTGAATTGTTTTCACACTTTGAAATAACGGCTGGCATTCCCACGGTGTTGTTTGCCATTACCACATGGAAGGAAAATGGAAAGCCCAATGTCTGTTTTCACTCCTGGAGCTGTTTTCATGGCGATAAGACAGCGTTTTTTGCGGTGATGGGAAATCTTTATCAGCACACCCATACGTATGCAAATATCCAGAGAGAACAGTGCTTTTGCATCAACTTTCTCCCCATAAGCGCTTACGATCAGCTGGTAGCCACCATTCACCATAACGATGAGGAAACGGATGAGTTTTCCGCAGGCCATTTTTCCCTTGTCCATGCCAAGACCATCCATGCCCCTATGATACAGGAGGCGTTTATCAATATGGAGTGCACCCTGAAGGAAACGCGGGATTTGAGCGGAGCAGGGATTACGTCCATGGTCATCGGACAGGTACAGCATATTTCCGTGGAGGAAACATACGCCCAGGGCTATGAAAAACGGTATGGAAAGGACGGGTTTATGATGCTGGTTCCTGCCCCTCAGGATTTGATCACCGGGGAGCCGAATCCATCGGCCATTGCCACGGTTCATATTGAAAAGTATGACTGATGGATTCCCATTTATCATGGACGGGACAAATGAAAAAATAAGTTGGATCTAAAAGGAGTGTTCATCCTATGATAAAGATTGCGTTTCTCCAGCTGCTCCCCTGTGAGAGCATGAAGAAAACCATGGAAAAAGGGGTTCGGTATTGCAGAGAGGCGAAGGAACAGGGGGCGGATATTGCCTTGTTTCCGGAGCTGTGGAACTGTGGGTATCGGATCCCTCACGATATGGAACAGCTGAACGCCCTTGCCGTTTCCGCGGATGGGGAGTTTGCGGCCCGCTATGGGGAGCTGGCGAAGGAGTTAAAGCTGGCGGTTGGCATTACTTTCCTGGAAAGCGGGCAGTTCAGGCCGAAAAATACGATTTGTCTTTATGACCGTCACGGAAAAGCGGTTTACAAGTATTCCAAAGTGCATATCTGCGATTTTGGAGAGACGGATGACGAGAGCGTCCTGTGCGCGGGGGATGAGTTTGTGGCCGCGGAATTGGAAACGGCCAAGGGAAACCTCAAGGTCGGTTCCATGATCTGCTATGACCGAGAGTTTCCGGAAAGCGCCAGAATCCTGATGCTGAAAGGGGCGGAGCTGGTGCTTGTGCCCAACGCCTGTCCCATGGAGGTGAACCGCTTATCTCAGCTCCGGGGCCGGGCCTATGAAAATATGCTGGCCATCGCCACCTGCAATTATCCGGCCCCCCACTTGGGCTGCAACGGACATTCCACCCTGTTTGACGGCGTGATTTACCAGCCGGAACGGTCGGAGCCAAGGGATACTTGCGTGTTGGAGACGGATGAGTCGGAGGGATTGTTCTTTGGGGAATTGGACATCCATATGCTCAGGGAATTCCGAAAACGGGAATATCAGAACCTGAAAAACAGGCGTCCGGAATTATATGGGATTCTGGCGGAACCGCAGCCGGAGGTTGCGGAATCTTTGACCGAATTTAGCGGGGACGATTCGGACTTTGCCTGCAATTCTCCTTTATTTACAGGGGCCCGTTTATGAGACTGGTCAGACAGGAGGAATGGAAAATGAGATTAAAGAATGTGTTGATTGTTGTGAAGGATATTGAGAAATCGAGGCGGTTTTATCACGACCTGTTCGGTCTGGAGCTGGTGCTGGACAACGACGGAAATATGATTTTAACGGAAGGCCTTGTGCTCCAGGATGAGAAGATTTGGAGATCATTTTTGGGAAAGGACGTGATCCCGCGAAACCATTCCTGTGAGCTGTATTTTGAAGAACGGGACATCGAAGGGTTTGTAAAAAAGCTGGAAACCCTGTACCCCGGCATTTCCTACGTCAACCGCCTTATGACCCACAGCTGGGGGCAGAAGGTGATCCGGTTTTATGACCTGGACGGCAATCTGATTGAGGTGGGGACGCCGATGTAGGAGCTGTTTTGAGGGAGGAAGGCAGGAAACCAATGAATATCTGTATGACAGTCAGGGATCAGCAGCTGGAGGATTTTATCCAGACAGAATTTGAGGGGTATGAACGGAAGTATGGAGTCGCGTTTTGCCGCACGCCTTTTGCGTTCGCGGCGAAGGAGCAGGGGGAAGTGGTTGGGGCAGTTACAGGGTTTTGCAGCGTTTCGGAGGTTCATATCAGTGAACTGGTGGTGAAGGAGGGCTGGAGAGGAAAAGGGATTGGCGGCCGCCTGATCCGGGCGGTGGAGGACGATTTCCAGGACGCCGGCCTGAGCCATATCAGTCTCACTACCTATGAATATCAGGCCCCTTCTTTTTATCAAAAGCTGGGGTTTGAGCTGGAGTTTGTCAGGAGAGACAGGAAGAATGAGAAGTGGAACAAATATTATTTTGTGAAGTATTTCGGGGCGGATCGGAAGGGGGAAAGAGAAAGCGGAATGGGCCGGGGGAAGTGAGGGATCCTTTTTGCGCAGCGGGGCAAGAAGGGGGCAGTGAAAGAAATTGGAATGGATAAGGGTGTCAGTATGAGAAAGGATATGGTTTATCAAGAATATTCTGATGATAGAGAGTTTCGATTTGAAGTATATCGTAACCCCAACTCTTATGAAATATGGGTACAAAAAAAGATAACAGATGAGTATATGGGCTCAGATTGGTTTGATTACCATGATATATCGGATTATATGCACTATGCAGATAGCCTTGAACGAGCGGTTGAAATAGGGAGAGAGTGCTTAAAATGCTTGATATGACAGCTCCGGATGTTACAAATCATGAATGTACTTTTCTATACATAGAACAAAGCGTGGAGTATAATAAAAAGAAGTTATCAAGGAAGAATTTTTGGCAAATGCTATAAAAGGGGCGATTGATATTGTGTACAAAAAAGGAATTGCAATTTAGTATTTCTCTTATTCATAATCTGGCTGACCGTTGGAACAAGTCTCCGGCAGATGTTTACCGTATCCTTTATAAGACGCACATTTTAGATGACTATATATTTATGTGTTATGACACACTTCATACGTTGGGAATGGAGTATCTAATTGATGATATTACAGATTTTGTCAGAGAAAAAGGAGTCGCCGTATGATTTTGTATCATGGAACAACGGAAATAATAAGACATCAAAAGTCGTATCAGGTGAAAAAATGAGTGATAAAAGAAATATTGATTATATTTACAAACAAAATTTAGAAACCTCTATTATCGAGTATCTTGCGGAAAGGAAACATATAGAATTGCGTCAGGCGATGCACATATACTATCAGAGTAGGCTGGCAGAGCAGATCGAGCAAGGAATGTATGGCATCGAAAATATGGACTATAAATATCTTGCAGAGGATTTAATTGAAAATGAACCGGAGCTGTTTTCCTAAACAGGCATCAGACTTGATTTTCGGGGATTATGGGCAGCAAAAGCAGCCGGTCGGAGACGATCGGCTGCTTTTGCTGGGAATTTATGGTCAAAGATTCTTCCCTTTTCCATTTTTTTCATAATCCTTCAGCGATTCCACCGCCTCTGTCGCCATGGGCACCAGGGCGATCATATTGAAGATGGTCATAAGTCCAATCCCCACATCTCCCAGATCCCAAACAAAGGAATAAGCGGCAAGCCCGCCGATAAACAGCATTACAAGAGCCAGAACCTTGTACATGGTCTGGTATTTCCATTGATCGCCGAAAAGGTAGGCCACATTGGAGCGGGCGTAGAATAAAACGCCGATGAAGGTGGAAAAACTGAAAAGCCACAGGATCACCGCGATAAACACCGTTCCAAACTCTCCGAGATGATACTCCATGGCTGTCTGCAAAAGGTTCATGCCTTCCAGCCCACCAGTCAGCTCCACCGGAGCCAGCAGCATGATCATGGCCGTACAGCTGCAAATGATCAGCGTATCAATAAAGACGCCCAGGGCCTGGAGAAGTCCCTCCTTGGCCGGATGGCTAATATCCGCTGCCGCTGCCGCGCAGGGTGCGGAACCGGAGCCGGCTTCATTGGAAAAAAGTCCCCGTTTGACGCCGTTCATCAGCACAGCCCCAAAGCCGCCTGCGGCCACCTGGCGAAAACCAAAGGCCTCCTCAAAGATTCTGCCAAAGACAGCCGGAATCTGTGTCATGTTGGTCACAATGATAAAAATGGTTATGATCAGGTAAAGGGCTGCCATAACGGGAACCATAATATCCAGCACTTTCACGGTGGCGTTTTTCCGCAGCACGATCACCGCTGCCAGAGCCACCAGTACCATCGTGGAATAGAGCGGCGGAATGTGAAAGGCATTCTCCAGCGCCGATGAAACCGAGTTTCCGATCACCTGGCTGATGCCGCACCAACAGAGCAGGCCGGAGAGGGCAAAGAGCACCGCGAGGATGGATTTTTTCCGTCTGCTCCCACGTTTTGTGATAAAGAGCCCGTGGATGTAGTAGGCCGGGCCGCCCCGGAATCCGCCGTAAAGGGGATCTTTTTCCTTGTAGATCTGGGCGAGGGTAGCCTCCGCAAACGCAGTGGACGAACCGAGAAGGGCAATGATCCACATCCAGAAAACGGCACCGGCTCCCCCTGCGGAGATGGCGGATACAACGCCCACCAGATTGCCCATACCCACACGGGTGGCTGTGGATACGATGAGGGCCTGCACGCCGGAAATACCGTTTGTCTCCGAAACGCCCTTGTCCTCCACCGCAGCCCGGATCATTTCCGGGAAAAGGCGGAACGGCAGAAATTTTGTCCGCAGGGTAAAGTAGATGCCGGCAGGCACCAGGATGATGACCAGCAACGATAATCCAAGCTGGCTTCCGCCCGGCAGGGGAAGCGTGACAAGATCTCCCCACAATATGGCGTAAATCTGTTCAAAAAACTGTACCACTGCCTGTACGGCCGCATTGAAAAATTCCATCGTATTTGTCCCTCTCTATGCTCTGTGTTCCGTTTGTTTTCTGTTTGAGTTTCTCTGTCCCATAGTATATAATAGAACAAAGTATTTGTAAAATTGATAATTATAATCATATAAATCGAAAAATTAGATGGTGACAAAATGGACATTAAGAATTTAACCACCTTTATTTATGTAGCCGAGCTGAACAGCTTTACGAAGGCGGCGGAAACCTTGGGATTTTCCCAGTCTACCGTTTCGTTCCAGATCAGGCAGCTGGAGCGTGAGCTGAGTTTTCCTCTTTTTGAGAGGGTCAACCACACCATTGCCCTGACGGAGAAAGGCAGGGAGGTGCTGGATTACGCCCACAAGGTCAACAAGCTGACCCTGGAGCTGAAGGAAACGATGCAGGAGACAGACGCCGTCCGCGGCCACGTAAGAATGGCTATGGCCGATTCCCTGTGCAGTTCGTTTTTCGGGAAAAGTTACGTTTCCTTTGAAACCTTGTATCCTCAGATCGCGTTAAAGATCATCACGGCCGGAACCGGTGAGATGCTTCGTCTCGTGGATCACAACGAGGTGGACCTTGTCCTCACTTTGGACAGCCATATTTACAATCGGGAGTATGTGATCGTAAAAGAAGAAAAAGTAGGCGTACATTTCGTGGCGGGGGCCGGGTATCCCCTTTCCCGGAATCCGAAACGGTCCATTCGGGATCTGTTGTCTCACCCCTTTATTTTGACGGAGAAGGGGATGAGCTACCGCCGTCTCCTGGATGAACGGATGGCCGAGATGTCTGTGGAGATTCAGCCGGTTCTGGAGATTGGGAACACAGATTTGATCTGTTCGCTGCTGGAGCAGAATCTTGGCGTTTCCCTTCTGCCGGATTACGTCACAGCCGGCAGGGCGGCGGAGGGGAAACTGGTCCTTCTGGATGTGGAGGAATTTGAGATCGAGGTGTGGAAACAGCTCCTGTACCACCGCAACAAGTGGGTATCGCCCCAGATGGAGTCTGTGATCCAGCATTGTGTGGAGCGGGTATTTCCGTAAGAGGACGGCGGGATGGGGGCCGATGTGGCAGAATCGTAGGGCGATTAGGCGTATGGTATTGCAATGGGGACTGTTCTTGGGCGGTTGTGAGGAGTATAATAAGGTTACGAATCAAATTGGAAGTTGACCCAGCGAAACGGGGGATCCTTTTTGAGCATAAGTTCAAAAAGATAGAGGACTTATCAAGGAGCTCTTAGTATGATGAAAAATGAAATTGTATTATTTCAGGATGATAATTTGGAATTAAAAGTCAATGTTTCTCCTGAACAGGATACGGTATGGCTGTCAAGAAGTCAAATGGCAGAATTATTTGATAGAGATATTAAAACGATCGGCAAACATATCAACAATGTTCTAAAGGAAGAACTGGATTCTTCAGTTGTCGCAAAATTTGCGACAACTGCTGATGATGGGAAAACATATCAAGTTGAGCATTATAATCTTGATATGATTATATCTGTGGGCTATCGAGTTAAATCAAAGCGCGGCATCGCCTTCCGCAAATGGGCAAACTCTGTTTTGAGAAATTACATAATGAAAGGCTATGCAGTCAATCATAATCGAATCAACCAGTTGGGAGAGGTGATACAGATTATGAAACGTGCAGAAAATAACCTTGATGTAGCGCAAGTATTATCCGTCGTTGAACGGTACAGCCTTGCGCTCGATTTACTGGATGATTACGATCATCAGTCTATGCGGCGCCCTAAAGGAAACCAGGCTGTTTATGTCCTTACCTATGAGGAATGCCGAAATGTAATCGACAGTATGAAATTTTCGGAGGATTCTGCTTTGTTTGGAAACGAAAAAGATGAATCTTTTAAAGGCAGCATCGGAAACATTTATCAAAGTTTTGGCGGGCAGGATATTTATCCGACTCTGGAGGAAAAAGCAGCGAATCTTCTGTACTTCATTACCAAGAATCATAGCTTTAGTGATGGAAACAAAAGAATTGCCGCAACGATATTTTTATATTTCCTGGATAAAAACGGCGTACTGTTTTGCGAAGGGAAAAAGCTGATTGATGACCATACTCTGGTTGCATTGACAATTATGATTGCCGAATCCCATCCGGAAGAAAAAGAGATGATGATCAGTGTGGTTATGAACTGCATTGCCGGATAGAATCAGATTGATAATTCCACGTTCACCACTAAGGAAACCAGAGGAATGAATCAAAACAGGAGGCCGCGCCGGTGATGAGAGCATTTTTCAAAATAATGGCAGTCTGGATGCTGCAAATTTGCCTGCTGTCCGGATGCGCCCAACGCACAGAGGAACCTCCAAAATCCAACTGGGGCTCCTTCACTGCGGAAGATACATACAGCTACGATAAAAAATATGTGGCGGTACAGACCGTAGAGACAGAAGAATATTCCCGCACCACGAAGGTGAGGTATGTGAGAGTCACCATTCTGGATGCCAGTCGTGAAAAAGAGATCTTTTCCTTTATTCCGGCGCGGGCGCGGGACTTCTGGGGTATATGCTGGGAGAGCGACAGCTACAATATCTGGACGCAGTCCGGTGATGTGGGCGTATTCTGCTATCGGTACGAGGACGAAACGTGGGTGCGGGATGAAACCGCCGTCCGTCCGGAGGATATTGTTTCCAAATATGATTAGTCCTGGTGTTTGTTCCGCTTGCGGAATGGAGCGATGCGGCGTTTTGCCGGGGGCGGAGCTTAAAAGGAAGGCCGCGGGGACATGGTTCAAGAAGGAAAAACAGAAAAAAAGAATTTGTGAGGTGTAATATGTTTCATGACGGGAGAAGTAAAAAAGTTGTTTTTATCGCCCATTGTCTTTTGAATCAAAATTCCATTTCTGATGGAACGGCGGTTTATCCGGCGGCATTTAGAGATGTTATTGATTATTTCTTAAATGCTGATATTGGTATTGTACAGATGCCTTGTCCAGAATTTTGCTGCTTAGGACTTGATCGGGGAAATATTCACGGTATTGACAGTCCTGTAGTGGTAGAGAATACACGAATACGTTCGGCAATGAAAAGCGGCAGCCCGAATGAAAAACTGGAGAGAATGGCTGATTACATAGTACAGCAAATCATAGAATATAAAAAATATGGATTTGAAATTGCCGGCATGGTCGGAGCAAACCGTTCTCCTAACTGCGGTGTGGAAACCACATCGGACAATAATGCGGAAGTCAATGGAATGGGGCTATTGATAGAAAAAATATCTCACCGGCTGTTACAAGAAAGCATTCAGATTCCAATGATAGGGATAAAGGGAACCGACAATATACAAGAAAAACTTCAACGGTTTATGGTTACAGAAAGATAGAAAATGAAAGGCGTCGAATACGTACAATTTCACGATGTTTAACGGGATCAGTTATCTGACGCTGATTCCGGCGGGGACGGCGATGGCTATCATTGGATGGCAGGGGCTTTGAAACGGTGACCGGGTTTTCGGTCTATTTCCTGGCAGCTTTGACGGAGGTGGGAGACATGAGAAAACAGAATCCGAAACGAAATGCGGTCATTTCTTGGATTATAATGGGAAACGGGGCGCTGTTTGCCGTGATCGGGGCGGGGACGGCGGGGGAGTATCAGCTGAATGGGTGGCTGTGGATGGGATTCCTGACGGTCATAGCCGGTATGGGATACTATTTTGCCAGGGTCAGATGTCCGTTCTGCGGCCATTTCCTGGCGGGATACCGGCCCATTCCAAAGGAGTGTCCGAACTGTCACAGACGGCTGGAAGAATGAGGGAAAGGGCTTTTCAAAGGCGGGAGAACGTGATATACTACACGCTATCTCTATTTTCCTGCGGCGGAACCGGGCGGCATTCCCGGTGTTTTCTTTCTTTGGGATACCAGGGGCAAAAGGTCGAAAATCCGATGCAAGCCTGCTTGCAAGAAGATTTTTGACCTTGGAAACGCCCGTTTTCCGCGGCCAACCACAGTATACACAGGAGGACGATCATGACAGAATTACATATCCATCTGGACGGATCCCTGCGGCCGGAGACCATCTGGGAGCTGGCGGCGGAGCAGGGACTTCCCATGCCTGCGGCGGATGTCTCTGCACTGCGGACACTCATGGAGGCGCCGGTGCCCTGCGGCAGCTTATCAGAATACCTTTCCCGGTTTGCCCTTCCCATGACCTGTCTGCAGCAGGCGGACGCCCTGGAGCGGGTAGCCTGGGAACTCACAGAGGAACTGGCGAAGGAGGGGATGACCTACTGCGAACTTCGGTTTGCCCCCCAGCTTTCCACAAAAAAGGGCATGACCCAGGCCCAGGCGGCGGAGGCAGTGATCCGCGGCGTAAAGCGGGGGATGAAAGAATTTCCTGCCATCCGGGTAGGTCTTCTGCTCTGCTGCATGAGAGGAGAGGGGCCGGAGTGTGAGAGGGCCAATCTGGAGACTCTGGAGCTGGCGGCCGGCCTGCTGGCGGGAGGCGTGGTCTGCGGCGTGGATCTGGCGGGAGCGGAGGAGGTTTACGATACGGGGATGTTCCGGGACCTGTTTTCCAGGGCCGCCCGCTATGGCCTGCCCTACACCATCCACGCCGGCGAGGCGGACGGGCCGGACAGCGTGAAAAAGGCTTTGGATATGGGAGCGAGGCGGATCGGCCACGGGATTGCCGCTGCCAGGGATGAGCGGTTGATGGATGAGCTGGCAAGGTACGGGATCCCCTTAGAGGTCTGCATCACCAGCAACGTCCAGACCAAGGCCGCGCCGTCCTTAAAAGACCACCCCATCCGCCGCCTCTACGACGCCGGGGTGCACGTCACCTTAAACACGGACAACCGCACCGTATCTGCCACCACCCTGCCCCGGGAGATCGCCCTGGCCAAAGCGGCCTTCGGCTTTACGGACCAGGACGTGGAACGGATGGAAGAATACGCCCGCGGGGGAGCGTTTTTGTGTCTGTGACACAAAGCCTCCGGCTGGTTGCGCAGACTTCTTTGTTTAGAGAAATTGCGTTTCCAGCGACATAAAAGCCTCCCGGCGGGCGGCCAGAAGGAGGACAACCCATTGAAACAGGAATATATCGAAAAAATCTACAGCGGCTGGCTGGCGAAAATCATCGGCATCCGCTACGGGGCGCCCATAGAAGGGTGGAGCTATGAAAAGATCCGGAACCTGTTTGGGGACCGCCTGCCGGATTACCCCGCCGCCTACAAAAATTTTGCCGCCGATGACGACAGCAACGGCCCCTGGTTTTTCCTGCGGGCTTTGGAGGACAGCGGGGAGGCGACGCCCCAGGCGGTGGCCCAGGCCCTGCTAAACTACGCCCCCTACGAGCACGGGTTTTTCTGGTGGGGCGGCTACGGCGTTTCCACGGAGCACACCGCCTATTTAAACCTGCGAAACGGCATCCCAGCCCCCCAGAGCGGCAGCATGGCTCAGAACGGTTCCACCATGGCGGAGCAGATCGGCGGCCAGATCTTTTCCGACACCTGGGGCCTGGTCAATCCCGGACACCCGGAGCGGGCAGCCAGGATGGCCCGGGCGGCGGCCTCCGTCACCCACGACGGGGACGGCTTAAACGGAGCCGCCTTTGTGGCCGCCTCCATCAGCGCCGCCTTTGAGGAAAGGGACATCCGGAAGGTGATGGAGACGGGGCTTTCCTTTGTGGAGCCAGACAGCCGCTATGAGGAGGCCTTGAGGGCGGTGATGGCCTTTTACGACAGCCATGAGAAGGAAGGAGAGGCCTGGCGGGAATGTTTTCAGTACGTGAAGGCCCATTACGGCTATGACAAATACCCCGGCGTCTGCCACATCATCCCCAACGCTGCCGTGATGGCCCTGGCCATGCTCTACGGCGGCGGGGACTTTGACCGCACCCTGGAAATCTGCAACCTCTGCGGCTGGGACACGGACTGCAACGTGGGAAACGTGGCCTGTATTCTGGGGGTGGCCCTGGGCCTTTCCGCCATCGGAAGGAAATGGCGGCAGCCGGTGGGAGATTTGCTTATCTCCTCCAGCGTGCTGGGCTACTATAACATCCAGGATATTCCCGGCTCCGCCGCCTACATCGCCAGGCTGGCCTATGCCCTGGACGGGGAGGAGATCCCGGAGGGCTGGCGGGAGGCCCTCTCCGGGGAGCGGCGGTTCCACTTTGAATTTCCCGGTTCCACCCACGCCATGCGTCTGCGGGCGGAGTCGGGAAACGGTCCGGGAGACGCAGGAAACGGCCGTCATTTTTACCTGGAAAACACGGAGGAGACGGCAGCGTCCGGCAGCCGTTCCCTGAAATTCGTGGCGGCTCCCATGGAGCCGGGGGAGGTTCTTTATCTGTACCATCAGACCTACTACCGGCCGGAAGATTTTACGGACAGCCGCTACGACCCGGCCTTTTCCCCCATTCTCTATCCGGGACAGGTGGTGGAAGGGTGGGTATATCTGCCGGAGTACGGCCGACCCGCCCAGGTGTCCCTGTATGGGAAGGATATTCGAAACGGGAAGATCTATGAGGGAGAGCGGATTTCTCTGGGGCTGGGAGAGTGGAAACGGCTCCGGTTCCAGATCCCCGGCGGCACGGACGCCCTTTTGGGGGAGGCCGGGTTCTGTTTCCGAATGGAGGGCCGGGCGCTGGAGCGGTTTGAGTTTGTGGGAATGGTGGATGACCTTTCCTTTTCCGGCCAGGCAGACTACAGGTTAGACTGCGGGCGGGAGCAGACCGAGGTGTGGCCCGGAGGGCACACAGAGATCAGCCAGTTTACCAGGCTGAAGGGAGACGCCTGGCTGGAGCAGGGCCGCCTTCACCTCTCCTGCGCCGATTTCGGGGAGCTGTACACCGGCGGCTGTGACTGGCGGGATTACCGGGCGGAATACGTCTTTACCCCCATCTGCGGGAACTTCCACGGGGTAAACCTGCGGGTTCAGGGCGGAACTAGATCCTGCGGGGCGGCCCTGCTGGAAGGGGGCCGGTTTGGACTGGTGAGGAGCCGCCCGGACGGCAGCGGCTATGATCTGCTGGCGGAAACGGCCTTTCCCTGGAAATGGGGCCGGCCGGTGACTGTCACCGTGGAGGCGGCGGGAAATGCCCTGCGGGCCTGGGCGCGGACGGGAGAAACGGGAGAAGGGGAGGAGACGGCAGAGCTGGTTTCTCCCCATGGAGCAGGGCCCTATTCCAACGGCTGCGTGGGCGTCTCCGTGAGACAGGGCAGCCATCTGGCTCTGGACGGCATCCGCATCTGGCCGGCGGGAGACGGCATCAAACCCCCAAAACACCACCAATCCTTCCAAAATGCCGCCCCAAATCCAGAAAATATCCATAAAACCACAGAAATATAAACAAAATCACAAAAAATCACTAAAAACCCCAAAAATATCAGGACAGCCTTCGCGAACCGATGAAGCGGACGCCGTCCTGATATTTTTTTGCCGCGAAGGCAGTATCTCCCATTCGAAAGCGGTATCTCCCATTCTTTTACAAAAAAATTCTAAATTTTCCCATTTTCCCCCAGAGAAAAGGACACCTGTCCTTTACGAATTCATTTCCTCCATATTATAATCCACATTAAAGAGAACGGAATACTGATTAGAATAACTTATAAAACCATAAGCAAAATGTTTATAAAACCCTGTCACAAAGAAAAAAAGTTGTGAATTTTGCAGGAAGGAACGAAACGTATGGAAAAGACCAGAATCCTGATCGACACCGATCTGGGAGACGATGTGGACGACGCGGCGGCGTTTATGCTGGCGCTGCGGTGTCCGGAGCTGGAGCTGGTGGGAGTGACCACGGTGTACAAGGACACGGAAAAGCGGGCGGAGATGGTGCGGGAGCTTTTAAGCCTGTACGGCAGGGAGGACATCCCGGTGGTGGCCGGCTGCGGCCGGGCTATCGTGGAGCGGAGGTTTGACGAGAAGGAGGAGCCCATCCAGTACGGGATCTTAAGAGAGCGTCGCGGGCCGTCAGAGAGAGAAACGGGCATCCGGGCGGAAGATTTCATCCTGGAGGAGTTAAAGAAAGACGAAAACCTGGTGATACTGGGAATGGGGGCTATGACGAACCTGGCCATGGCCTGCATGAAGGACCCGGAGCGGATGAAAAAGGCGAAGGTCATCGCCATGGGCGGAGCGTTTTTAAGCTCCCGGCCGGAGTGGAACATTATCTGCGATCCGGAGGCCGCCGCTATCCTTCTGGAGACGGTGGACGATCTGGTGATGCTTGGCCTGGATGTGACGAAGTATTTAAAAATCGGCAGAGACCGGCTGGACGCCTGGAAAAAGCGGGGCGATGCCTGCATGGACTATTTTCTGGAGGGAGTGGAGCGGTTTCAGGAGGCTACCGGCTATCCCGTCACCTTCCACGATGTGCTGCTGATCGCCTGTCTGCTGGACGGGCAGGTGGTTTCCCTGCGGCGCGGGCAATTCGCGGTGGAGCTCTGCGGCACCTACACCAGAGGCACCATGGCGGACCGTTCCAACTACTACGAGATTTCCCCGAAGATCGAGGGAAACTTCCGGTTCGCGGATCAGGTGGATCTGGAGCGGTTTTTCGCCATCCTGGACAGCCGGTTTTAAGGCCGGAGCCTTACGGAATCTACAGTATCCAAGGCCGCGGCCGCGGCTTTCGATAAAGCATCTAAATCATCACATTTTTATGGAGGAGAGAGCCTATGAAAAAAATGACAGCAGCATTACTGGCTATGAGTATGGCAGCCAGCCTGATGGCAGGCTGCGGAGCGCCGGAGCCGGAGGACGAGACCACGGCAGCAACCCAGGCAGAGGAGACGGCCGCGGAGGCGGGAGAGGAGAGTGGAGAGGCAGCGGAGGCCGCCGATCCGTCTGAGTACCGGGTGGGACTGATGATCCCCGGAAACCTGGGAGACAAATCCTTCTTTGACGGGGCCTTCAACTCCATCGAGCCCATCAAGGAGCAGTTAGGCGTGACAGTGGAATACGTGGAGTGCGGCACCGACACCTCCAAATATTATCCGGCCCTGGTGGATATGTGCGAGCAGGACTACGACCTGATTCTCACCATCTCCAGCAACAACGACGACGCCCTGGTGCAGGTAGCGGAGGAGTATCCCGATCAGAAATTCATCAACCTGGACGACGAGCTTACGGACCCGCCGGCAAATGTTTACATCATGGGCACGAAGAACAACGAGATGAGTTTCCTGGCGGGAGCTGCCGGCGCCTTAAAGGCCCAGGAGCTTGGAGAGGACAAGATCGGTTTCGTGGGCGGTATGGACATCCCCGGCATCAATGAGTTCCTGGTGGGCTACATCGAGGGCGCCCAGGCCATCAACCCGGACATCAAAGTAGCCACCTCCTACGTAGGCAGCTTTACGGATACGGCCAAGGGCAAGGAAAACGCCCTTCTGCTTTACAATTCCGGCCTTTCCGTGATCTTTGCCGCCGCCGGACAGTCCGGCCTGGGCGTGATCGACGCGGCTGTGGAGCAGGGGAAATTCGCCATCGGCGTGGACTCTGACCAGGCCGAGGCTTTAAAGGATTCCCAGCCGGATATGGCAAACGTGGTGATCACCTCCGCCATCAAGAACATTTCCGACAACGCGGTGAGCGCCGTGGACAGAGCCATGAAGGGAGAGATCCCCTACGGCACCAGAGAGGTGTTCGGAATCGCGGAAGGCGCCGTTGGCATCGCGGAGAACGAGTTCTATGAGAACCTGTTAAGCGAGGAGGACCGGGCGAAGGTAGAGGAGTTAAAGCAGCAGGTAATCGCCGGGGAGGTAGAGATGACCCCCACCGCCGGCATTACCACTGAAAAGGTAAATGAGATCCGCGAGGCTGTCCGCCCGTAATCTCAGTACGGAGGTATCCTGATGGAAGATTTTATTTTGGAAATGAAACACATCTCGAAGATCTACGGCAACGGAATCGCTGCCAACCGGGATGTGGACTTCAACCTGAAGAAAGGGGAGATCCATGCCCTGGTGGGAGAGAACGGGGCGGGAAAATCCACCCTTATGAAGATCCTGTTCGGCATGGAGCCGCCGTCCTCAGGAGAGATCCTGCTGCGGGGAGAACCAGTGCGGTTCTCCTCCTCCAAGGAGGCCATCGCCCACGGCATCGGCATGGTGCATCAGCATTTTATGCTGGTGGAGTCCTTCACGGCGGCCCAGAACATCATCCTGGGCATGGAGCCGAAAAAGGGGATGTTTGTCAATGAGGCGGAGGCGGTGCGTTTCACCAGAGAGATCAGCAAAAAGTACAATCTGGAGGTGGACGCGGAGGCCGTCACCCGCACCCTGCCGGTGGGAGTGAAACAAAAGATTGAGATCTTAAAGGCTTTAGCCAGAGGAGCGGAAATCCTGATTCTGGACGAGCCCACCGCCGTGCTGGCGCCCCAGGAGACGGACCAGCTCTTTGACGAGCTGATCCATTTAAAGGAGCAGGGCCACACCATCGTATTCATTTCCCACAAGATCCCGGAGATCAAGCGGATCTCCGACCGGATCACGGTGATGCGGGCCAGCCGCTCCGTGGGCTGCTATGAGACGAAGGATGTGACGGAGCAGCAGATTTCCAGCCTGATCATGGGCTGTGAGATGGACACCACCATTGTGAAAACGGCCCCGAAACCGGGGGACATCCGGATCCAGGTGGAGGGACTCTCCTACACCGACCGCAACCAGGTCAGAGTGTTAAAGGATCTGAGCTTTGGCGTCCGCGGCGGCATGATTTTCGGCATCGCCGGCGTCCAGGGAAACGGCCAGGTGGAGCTCATCGACCTGATGACGAAGAAACGGGCCATCCGGGAGGGCGACATCCTTCTGAACGGGAAATCCGTAAAAAAGCTGTCCATCCAGGAGATCCGGAATATGCAGTTTGGCTACGTGCCGGAGGACCGCATGGACCAGGGCATCGCCGGTCAGGAATCCATCGCCGAGAACATGGTTTCCAACCGGTACGCCACCGGGGAATTCTGCCGCCGGGGGCTGTTAAACTATAAAAAGATTCAGGAGTTCGCGGACAAAAACATCGGGGAATACGAGATCCGCTGCTCCGGAAACCGGCAGAACGTGGGAATGCTCTCCGGCGGAAATATGCAGAAGGTGGTGGTGGCCAGAGAGTGCAGCCACGAGCCGGAGGTGCTCATTGCCGAGCAGCCCACCAGAGGCGTGGACATCGGCGCGGCCCACATCATTCACAAGAAAATCATGGAGCTGCGGGACAGAGGCTGCGCCGTGCTGTTAGTTTCCGCGGACTTAAACGAGGCGTTAAAGCTGTCCGACGTGGTGGCGGTGATGTACGAGGGCGAGATCGTGGCCTATTTTGACAGCACCGAGGGATTAAACGAGGAAACGCTGGGCCTTTATATGCTGGGCCTTAAGCGCCACAGCGAAGAACAGATCAGGAGGGCGAGAGGATGAGCAGAGAGCGGTCATTTACCATAATAAGAACGGCAGTTTCCATGCTGGTGGCCATCCTGGTGGCCTTTGTGATCATCCTACTGGTGAGCGACCAGCCGGTGGAATCCATAAAGATCTTCCTTCTCCGCCCGTTTTCCTCCAAGCGGTATCTGGGAAACATTGTGGAGACGGCAGTGCCCCTGATTTTCTCCGGCCTGTCCATGGCCATCCTGTTTAAGGCCAGCCTGTTCAACCTGGGGGCGGAGGGCATTTTCTTCATCTCCGGGATCACCGGCTCCATCATGGCCATCTGGCCGAAACTGCCGCCGGTGGCATTTCCCATCGTCTGCATCATGGTGGGAGCGGTGACCGGTATGGCGGTGATGCTGGTGCCCGGCGTCTTAAAGGCGAAGTACGGGGCCAGTGAAATGGTGACCTCCCTGATGATGAACAACATCCTGCTGGGAGTGGGCCTTTACTTATTAAACAATATGATGCGGGACCCGAAGGTGGCGTCCTTAGTTTCCTATAAATACAGGACCAACGCCCTGTTGGCCAACATTCTGCCCGGCACCAGGATCCACGTGGGATTCCTCATTGCCCTGGGCTGCGCCGTTCTGGCGTATATCTTCCTATTTAAAAGCAAATGGGGCTACGAGATCCGCATGGTGGGAAATAACGGCAAATTCGCCAGCTACTCCGGCATCAACGTGACGAAGGTGATTATCATCGTCCATCTGGCGGCGGGAGCCATCGCCGGCATGGGCGGCATCATCGAGTGCCTGGGAATGCACAAGCGGTTTGAGTGGACGGCCCTGCCCGGCTACGGCTTTGACGGGGCCATGATCGCCATGCTGGCGGGCAACAACCCCATCGGCGTCATCGGAGCGGCGTTTTTTGTCAGCTATCTGCGCATCGGCGCCGACCTGGTGAACCGGACCTCCGATATTCCCACGGAAATGATCGCCATTTTGCAGAGTATTATCATTCTGCTGATCTCCGCGGAGCGTTTCCTGCACAAATATAAACAGAACTGGATCGAGAAGGAGGTGAAGGGATGAAGGCGTTTACGGATCTCATATTTACTGCGGACTTTTTCTACTCCATCCTCCGGGTGACCACGCCCCTTCTCTTTGCGTCCATGGGCGCGGTGGTCTCCGACGTGGCGGGAGTGCCAAACATCGCCCTGGAGGGGATGATGCTCATTGCCGCCTTCGCGGGAATGTTTTTCAGCTACCTGTTTGACAGCGCTGTGGCGGGCCTTCTGTTTGCCGTGCTGTTCGCGGTGCTGGCAGCCTCCGTGCTGGCGTTTTTCACCCTGTACTACAAGACCAATATCATCTTAGGCGGCATCGCCATCAACAGCCTGGCCAGCGGCGGGACCATCTTTTTCCTGTATCTGGTGGCCCACGACAAGGGCACCAGCGTTTCCCTGGCCAGCAAGGTACTGCCCAGCGTAACGATTCCGGTGATCGAGAGCATCCCGGTGATCGGGCCGGCCATCTCCGGCCACAACGTGCTCACCTACCTGGCGATCCTGTCAGTGGTGTTCACCTTCTTCCTGCTAAAGCGCACCTCTCTCGGCTGGCACATCCGGGCGGTGGGAGAGAAGAAGGAGGCGGCGGACTCTGTGGGCATCAGCGTGGTAAAGACCCAGGCCATCGCCCTGATCATCAGCGGCGTGATGTGCGGCTTTGGCGGCGCCTTCATGTCCATGGGCTACGTCTCCTGGTTCTCCAGGGATATGGTCAGCGGCCGCGGCTGGATCGCCCTGGCGGCGGAGGCCATGGGCCAGCAGCATCCCCTGGGGACGGCGGCTACCTCCCTGCTCTTTGGCGTGGCGGACGCCCTGTCAAACGCCGTGGCCACCCTGGGATGGCCCTCCGACCTGGTAAAGACCATCCCCTACTGCGCGACCCTGGCGGGCCTCGCCATTTTCTCCATCCGGGCCTACAGGCGGGCGAAACATTCATAGACCGGAAAAGGCCTGCGCGGAGGTTCTGCGCGGCCTTTTCTCCATTTTAAGAGACGTTTTCGTTCCTGCTGGAACAAAAATGGTTACAAATAATCTGCACATCTGATAGAAAAAGTGAGGACATCGAATATGCCGACCAAGGATATGACAAAAGACATTCTTTACACCATCAAAAACCCGAAGGTCACCTTCAATCAAAGGCTGAAGGACATGGCCAAGATCGCGGAAAATTCCATAGAGCTGGTGGAGTACACGGAAAAGTCCAGGGAGTACTTTGAAAACGGGGCCATGATGGATATGTTTGAGGGCAAGACCCCCTACCGCACCCGCTACTGCGTGCCGGACTATGAGCTGTTTTTCAAGCAGGGGAGCGAATTCCTTATGCTGGAGCCGCCGAAGGACATCTGGGACGCGGTGGGGAACCTTCTGTGCCTGTACCACAACATCCCGGCGGACGGCGGTCTTCCGGTGTACATCGGCTGCCTGGACGAGCTGCTGGAGCCCTTTGTGACGGACGAGGCGGAGGCGGAAAAGGCCATCCGTTTCCTGCTGGTGCACGTGGACCGCACCATCTCCAACGCCTTCTGCCACGCCAATCTGGGGCCGAGAGATACGAAGGCGGGACGGATCATTTTAAAGCTGACAAAGGAAATGCAGCGCCCCTGTCCCAACATGACCCTGTTGTGGCGGGAGGACACCCCGGAGGACTATCTGTTAGCGGCCCTGGACACGGCCATGACGGCGGCTAAACCCAGCTTTGCCAATGACGCCCTGTACCGCCGGGACATGGGAAACTACGCGGTGGTCAGCTGCTACAACACTCTGCCCATCGGCGGCTGCGGCCTGACTCTGGTGCGCTTAAACATGAACCGCCTGCCGGAGTTAGCCAAGAGCCCGGAGGACCTTCTGGACCGGGTGATCCCGGACGCGGTGACGGCGGTATGCGACGCCATTGACAGCCGCTGCCGGTTCATCGTGGAGGACTGCAGCTACTATGAGAACACTTTCTTATACCGGGAAGGCCTGATCAAAAAGGACCGGGACCACATGGTGGGAATGTTCGGCTACGTGGGACTGGCGGAGTGCGTCAACGGGATGCTGGGCCTGACAGAGGAGAAGGAGCGGTTCGGCCACGGGGAGAAGGCGGACGCCTTCGGCGAGGCTATTATGAACCGCATCAAAGAGGAGCTGGACAAGCGCCCGGCGGCCTACGGAACCTACGGCCTTCACGCCCAGGTTGGGGTTATGGAGGATACGGATTCCACCCCCGGAGGGCGGATCCCCATCGGCGAGGAGCCGGATCTGCCCTACCAGCTGTTAAACTTCATTCGGATGCACCGCCACTGCGCCGCGGGCTGCGGGGAGCTGTTCCCCTTTGACAGCACGGTGAAGAACAATCCGAGGTATCTGATGGACATCCTGAAGGGGGCCTTTGCCTCCGGCGCCCGGTATCTGTCCTTTTACTCTGGAAATTCGGACCTGGTGCGGGTGACGGGCTATCTGGTGAAACGGTCCGACATCGAGAAGTTTGAGCGGGAGGAAATGACCCTGAACGAGGCCACCGTAAACGGCTCCGGCGTAAACAAAAACCTCCATCTTCTGGACCGAAAGGTGCGTGGGGAGGAATGAGGCTGACGGCGCCGGTGAATAAAATCATTCCCTTTTCCGCTGTGGACGGCTTTGGCAACCGGACGGCCATTTTTCTCCAGGGCTGCAACCAGGACTGCCTCTACTGCCACAACCCGGAGACCATCCATCTCTGCGGCGGCTGCGGGGCCTGCGTGGCGGCCTGTCCCGTGGGGGCTCTCTCCCAGGAGCGCCCCGGCGGGCCGGTGAGCTACGATTTTGAGAAATGTGTAAACTGCGATACCTGCATCCGCACCTGCAGGCAGTTTTCTTCCCCGAAGATCCGGAATCTGGAGCCCCAGGAGCTGTTTGAACAGGTACGTCCCTTTTTCCCCTTTACCGACGGCATCACCACCTCCGGAGGGGAGTGCGGCCTCTACCTGGATTTTCTCACAGAATTTTACCGTCTGGTGAAAGCGGCGGGAAAGACCACCTACATGGATACCAACGGCCAGGTGCCCCTTGCGGGGCGGGAGGAATTTCTGGCGGTGACGGACAAGGCGATGATTGATTTAAAGGCCGGGACGGAAGAAGACCACATAGCCCTCACCGGCCGAGGCCTGTCCGCGGCGGTGGAGAATATCCGCCTGACGGCAAGGCTTGGAAAGCTCTACGAGATCCGCACTGTGGTGGTGCCGGAATTGGTGGACAACCGGGAGACGGTGCGGCTGGGAGCCAGCCTGATCGCCCCCTACCCGGAGGTCCGCTACAAGCTGATCCGGTTCCGCCGCTACGGCGTGCGGGAGAGCTTTTCCTCCACGAAAGAGCCCTCCGGGGAGCTGATGGAGGAGCTGAAGGCCCTGGCCTTGGCGGGAGGGGTGAAAGAGGTGCTGGTGACGTAAATTGGATGGATGGGGGATCGTTTCGGAGAACCCTATTCGCGGAGCAGAGGGAGAATGGCCTCCAGCATGGTCTGGTACTGGCCGGGGGAGACGGAGAGTTTCTTCCGGACAGAGGTGATTTCCCCCTGCTCCTTTAATTTGCGGATGCCGCGGACCACGGTGCGCACGCTGACGCCGATGTTGCTGGCGATGGTCTGGTAGTCCGGCTGGATGAGGACGGAACCGCCGTCTGCCTGGTGGAGGTCGTAGTACTGCACCAGGTAGTACCGCACCCGGTCAATGCCCCGCTGGTAGTAGAGGATCCCGTCGTTTCCCGACCGCTGGTACAGGTCGCAGGCCACCATGTGAAGGCAGCTGTATAGGGTTTCCGGGCAGGTCATGATATGCTGGTAGATCACGGCGGAACTTACCCGCAACACCGTCACCTCCGTGCTGGCCACAATGGTGGCCACTGTGCGGGGATTGTGGGAGAGCACCTCCAGGAGGCCCAGGGCTCCGTTTTCCCGGGTGATGAGGAAATAGTGGTAGTTGTTCCCGTCGTTGTAATCCCTGGTGCCCAGGGCGGTTCCTTCCTCGATAAAGTAGATGTAGTCGGGAAAATCTCCCCGGCTCACGATCACGGAGCGCGGCGGGTAGGTGATCCGCACGCCCTGGGCTTGGATGGAGTCTGGCAGTACGGAAACATTGAAATGGCGGAAGGATTCATATTTTTTCCATAGTTCCTGCAGCTGCATGGCATCGGTTTCCTTTCTTTCGTAATGATAAGGTCATCATATCACAGCGGTCCGGCAAAGACAACGGAATTTCGCCGTTGGATTTTGCGGAAACCGATTCGGCGGATTTTTTGTAACCGTCAAAAAAACATTGTCTGAAACTAGATAATGTGCT
>NZ_NFLE01000024.1 GCF_002160755.1 Lachnoclostridium sp. An14 | reverse complement strand
ATTTGCAAATGTATTTCTATAGCCGTTACGAGCGCTTTATAAGCAAGCCATTGTGAGCACTGTGAGCCGTTGCAAGCGATGGATTTCCGGCTTGACGAATGGGAAATTTCTGATATAATCCCGTCTTTGACAGTTAGAGAAAACAAAAATGCCAGATTCCATTGAAAAATCAAGGGTTCTGGCATTTTTCAATATTGGATTTTTTGAGTACTTTTTCCCCTTTCTTTGTGTTTTGAAAAATTTTTTTCATTTCTTTCTGATTGATAATCTCATAGTCTGTACGAAAGCCGAACGTTTCGTGGAGGGCGTCTGTCACATCCGTTCTTGTGTAAGTTGGGACATATCCTTCCCCATGCACGGAAAACATTTCCATGTCCCGCAGGGTATCCAGGATCTCATCTGCGGTGAACGGATAGTCCAGGGCTTTTTCCAGATACCGATACAGGATCAAGGATAAGAAACAGGTCAGAAAGTGGGCTTTGATCCGGTTATCGGTGCGTACATATGCGGGCCTGGACTTGAAATCCGTTTTCATAATGCGGAAACATTCCTCGATCTCCCAACGCCTTTGGCTGATCTTTGCGATCTGGGGGGCAGGATCTTCAAGGTTGGTGCATACAGCATAGAATCCGTCATAACGGGATTCCTCCTCGATCACGCGGCAGTCGATTTCCAACAGATCATGGTCTGCAATCTCCCCATCGGAGGTGACGCCGGTTCGTTTGATAAAACGCTTGCAATCGTTCTGGCTGTGCTGTTTCAGGGAAGAAAGGGTTCCATCCAGGAGTTTCCTTGCCCGTTCGATTTGCCGGTTGCGGATGTTCTGCTGATAGTATTTATATTTCAATGAGAATGTTACAATTAATTTCTGCTCCAGCCCGTTTTCTTTTATCCAGCGTTCCTTGTAAAAGACGGCCTGTTTGAAATGTTCGGCAAGTTTTTCATCCGTTTGCAGCTGATGGATGTCGAAGGTCTTTGGGATACCGTCTTTTTCCGTTTCCATCCCTTCCAGTTTCCAGCCAGTGGGATTCAGGCACCAGTCTTTTAAATCCTGTTTCAGCTTTTTGATGGACTGCGTGGTAATAAAAGCCCGGCCGCCTTTGGTATTGAACTGCCGGTTGGTTTTGGAAGAAAGCCCTGAATCCGTACACACAACGAATTTTGCGAGACGGAAATCGCGGAGGATCTGCTCCTCCAGAGGGATCAGGGTCTGCTGCTCGTTTGTGTTTCCCGGATGTATGGAAAAAGCGAGGGGGATGCCATCGCCATCCATGAAAAGCCCCATTTCCACCAGAGGGAGGGGCTGATGCTGTTTGGATGGGCCATACTGTTTCAAGCCTTCCTCCTGCTCGATTTCAAAGAAAAAGTTGGTACAGTCATAAAAGAGGACTTTATCATTCCTTTTAGAAAGAGCCTTGCTGTTTTTATATAATTCGGACTGGATAAAGGCGTCCTCCGCAGCAATGACATCCAGAGCCCGGTAGACATGGTGCAGGGAGAACGTGGGCTGTTCCAGGAACTTTTTGGATTCCTCAAAGGTTTTTAACTTGGAGGAAGGAAACAGCACTCTGCCATAAATCAGCCGGGAAAGGATCCCGTTCAGGTCAAAGGTAAACTTGTATTGATCGGAAATGACAGCACATATCTGCGGTAGTCCGAGCGAGTAATAAATCTGCTGGAGGAAAAGATAGCCGATGTTAAAGCGGCGTTGCTCGCCCATAGGAATCCGTTTTGACTGCTTGTACTTCACAACCACTTCTCGTTTCTGTTCTTTTTCCAGGCGGTTTAATTCTTCTATGTAAGATTTTGCCCAGGCGATCGGGTCATCGTGCAGTTTGGAAAGCTGGTCATATGTGCCCAGTTTTTCTACAATACGGGAGGAGTGCTTGCCGTTTTCATAGGTAGATGCAATCACGTAGAGAGATTGGGCGTTCTTTGATTTTGATATTTTAAGCCTCATAATGGATGACCTCCTCTTTATAGTATAACACAACACTCAAAAGTACTCAATAGAAAAATGAAAAATTTGACAAAAAAATGCAGGCTTTATGCGGCCTGCGAGGATTTTTCTTTTTGTTCAACTGTCAAATGCCCGATTCGCCTGGCAGTTCACCTTGCCGAACTGCCGGCGGTCTTCCTATTATGATAGCATGGATGAGGGGAGTTGTGAACTGGAATGTTTTTTGTGATTTGAGGAAATCTGCCGGAAGTTTGCCTGGCTGGAATTTAAAGAGAGGAGACTGCCGCCATTACGGTCAGCCGCGGCCTCCGCTTTTTTGAAGGAGCCGTAGTTGTCGTTTGGGGAGGGGCTGTGTGCCTTTGATGTTTCGTTCTTTCCCATGATAAGGACGAATAAAGGGATTGTGTCCTGCTGCCGGATGTGCTATATTGATAGTAGAAAAAAGGGAAAGCCAGAGAAACGGCTTACCCTCAATGATTTTAACTTAACGCTTTACAGCGTCAGCCGTCACTATTTGCGGTAGTGGCGGCTATTTTCTTTTGTCCTTGAAAATCTGATAGCACAGTACAAAACTGAATTAAATCAGAATATGTAACATTCATTGGCAACCCTCCTTTCTTTCGTCTGGAGGGTAAACCCCTCCAATAGTAGGAGGGTAAGCCGCCTTCGGCTCTCTGGTTTCCCATGCTGAAAGTATAGTACGGGTTTATTTATCCGGCAATATGTGAGATGATATCAGTAGTTTCTATTTAAAATTATCCTCTAATTCTGCCGCAGGAACAATCTTTCAACATTCTTTCATAACCGTCAATTTTTATAAAACTCTCTTATTTCTCTGCTAATCCAACAAAATAGTCATTTCCATATACAACTTCTTTGGATTTTGGTAACAGTTCAGCCATGCAGAAACATATGGTAAAACACTGCGTGGGAGCTTGCTCACTAAGCAGTGTTTTACCATATGTTTCTATAGGGCGGACGCCCGGCATGAATAATTTGACGGCTAACAACATTTAACGATAGCCAATTTTGTAGAATCCGTCAAATTATGAATGGCATGGCTGAACTGTTACGGATTTTGGTGCGTCACTTGACGGCCTCCTCTCTTTATGCTATACTCAACCACGTTGCAAAGCCCGCAAAAATAAGGTCTGATTGGGCTTTCCGGCGGTCACCGCCGTAAAATGTGCCGAGTGTTCGGGACCTTCCACTCGTAAAACAAAACTAAAGGAGAAAACTGAATATGAAAAGAGAAAACACAGCGTACCAGATCACCTGCGCTGCCGTGATCGCGGCAATTTACGTGGCGCTCACCCTGATGTTTCTGCCCATCGCCTACGGGCCGATTTCCTTCCGGATTTCCGAGCTTTTGTGTATCCTGCCTTACTTTACGCCGGCAGCGGTGCCGGGGCTGTTTGTGGGATGCTTTCTGGCGAACTTTTTTGCCGGGGCGGCGGCCATAGACGTGATTTTCGGAAGTCTGGCAACCTTGGTGGGGGCCTGGGGCTCCTACCGCCTGCGCCGCCACAAATGGCTGGTGTGCCTGCCGCCCATCGCGGCGAATACCATGGTTATCCCGTGGGTGCTCCGTTTCGCCTATGGAAACGAGGAGCTGATGCCGGTGCTCACCTTCACCATTTTTCTGAGTGAGGCCATTGCCGTGGGGGTACTGGGAAACGCGCTTTTGCTGGCGCTGGATAAGTATAAGAATCTGATATTCCGCAGAGCGTAAACGCGGGAAAACAGAGAGCAAAACAAAAAGCCCGGATTCCGGCCGGGGGCGAGAAAATGCCCCTGGAGCGGAATCCGGGCTTTTTTTGTATCATGGTAGGAAACTGCGCCCCTATGACACAAAAGCCTCCGGCGGGAGGCGCGCTCCGGTGCGAGTGCACGCTACTGCGCACACTTTTTCGTAGGAAACCGAAACCGCGTCCCCCTATCCCCGGAACCGGTTCAAGCAGGCGAAGATTTCCTGCACCCTGGGCTTTGCCAGGCCGCAGGGCACATAGGAGCTGCAGAAGGGCTCCCAGCCCTTTTTCTCCAGCAGGTCGTTTAGCACCTTCACCGTCTGCTGAACCGATTTTTTCCCGTCGATCACCTGCTCCAGGGCGTAGCGGAGCAGATGGGCCAGGGCGGAGGTCTGCTCGGAGTCCGCCAGCTGCTCTACGTAGCGCAGATCCACGGTCTCCTTGTCCAGGGAGAAGGAATCCCGTCCGAAGGTCTTTACCTTCATGTGCTCGTGGCGGCTGCCGCCGTCTCTCCCACGGCCTCCGTCCCGGCCTCTGCGGAAATCGCCGCCGTCCCGTCCGCCCCGTCTGGCAGGGGGCAGCGCCCGTGAGAAGGCGGGAACGGCAAAGCCGGGAGCCTGGATCCTGGGAGCCAGGTGCTCTCCGCAGAGGGATTTTACCCGTTCAGTGATGTCCACCGGCCGGTAGCAGTCCATCTGTACGATCTTGTCGGCGATGTAGAAAAAGGCGCCGGAGCTGCCCGCCACCAGGATGGTGGAAATGCCAGCCTGCTCAAATAAATCCCTGGCCCGCTCTAAAAACGGGGTGATGGGCTCCTTCTCCCGGCTGATCACCTGCTGCATAAAGTCGTCCCGCACCATAAAGTTGGTGGCGGAGGTGTCCTCGTCGATGAGGAACAGCCGGGAGCCGGCCTCGATGTTTTCCACCACGCCGGCCGCCTGGGAGGTGCTGCCGCTGGCGTCAGGGGTGGAGAAGGAGGTGGTGTCCTTTTTATTCGGCAGATCGTTGATAAACATGGAAATGTTCACGTTCCGGATGGAGCGCCCGTCCTCCGCCCGCAGTTTTACGGCGGTGTCATCGGTGATGACAAACTCTCTGCCATCCCCGGCGATGTGGTCGTAGACGCCGTTCTGGAGGGCCTCCAGCAGGGTGGATTTTCCGTGGTAGCCGCCGCCTACGATCAGGGTGATACCCTCCGGGATGGCCATTCCGGTGATAGCGCCCCGGTGGGGGAGAGTGAAAGTCCGCTCCATGGACGCGGGGGAGCAGAAGGGCACGCTGTCCTTTAAGGGCAGGTCGGAAACGCCGCTTTTTCTGGGGAGAATGGAGCCATTGGCCACAAAGGCCACCAGCTTTTCCTCCTTCAGGATGCGGCGCACCGCCTCCTGATCCTCCGCCAGGAATACGGCCTGTTCCACCGCCTTTCCGTCCAGTTTCCGGTAGAAAAAGCTGCTCTCCACGCAGCGGGGCAGGAAATCAAAGAGGATTTTTTCCAGCTCCCCGGCGTTGATGGTGCGGCCGAAGGCGGGAAAACCTACGTGGAAACGGGCGGTGATGCTGTTTGCGGAAATCTGGCAGGCGCTTCGCTCCAGCACCTCCTGGCCGCAGCGGGTGATGGAGAGCAGGCCGCTTTTTCCGGAGCCTTTTGCCTTGAAGTTAAAGTCCTCAAACTGGGAGGCAAACCGGCGGGTCAGAAAGTCCTGAAGGGCGACGCGGGAGCAGTCCCGCTGGTAATAAGCCGCCGGAAAACCAGCGTTTTTGTGAGAAATTTCCACATGAAGGCTGGATGGTGAGGCAAAGGGGTCTCCCTGTACGTGGTCGATGGACAGCAGATAGGTGCCAAACTGGTAAGTCCCGGCCAGGGATTTGTAGGCCGGGTAGCTTTTATGGTCGATGGAGCGCAGCATGGTGCGCAGCTCATTGGATGATTTCATGATCAGTCTCTCCTCTGAAAAATTAATAGATGTTGGGGCCAATAGGTATTTTGCCCCTATGATACCGGATTGCTCCGCGCGATGTGCTTCCGCAATCCCCAAAAACATTCACAATCCGCTCATTTTTCTTCGGAAAATGACCTCGTATTCCTGTTTTTGGAGGCCCCAAGGCCAAACATTCTCTTGCGGGCAAGCCTGCGCCGGATGTTTGATCCCAGGCCTCTGGTATCATTAATATAGAACAGCATAACGCAGTCCGGCTCCGGTTTCAAGGAAAAAAAGGGTGAAATGTTTATAAAAAATTTCTTTGTGCCAGCGGGGGTTATCCGTTATAATAGAAGAAACTGTAAGAAAAACGGCGCCGGAGGAGGCGCCACGAGGGGGTATGGCGAATGGCCGAGAGACGGGCGTTGACCAGGGGGGAGCTTTACGCGCTGCTGGCGCTGGTTCCGATTTATTTTATTGTCACAGGGCTGCTGTTTCAGCCGCCGGCGGAGATTTTGCAGGGGTTGAGGCAGATCATCCATGAGCCGGATTTTTTGATTACTGATTATTTTGTGGTGGGAGGGGTGGGAGCCGCCCTGATTAATGCCGGGCTTTTAGGTCTGGCCAGCGTAGGTATTGTGTACGCGCTGAAGATGGATTTCACCGGCCACACGATCACATCCTGCTTTCTGATGCTGGGATTTTCCCTGTTTGGAAAGAACATTCTGAATATCTGGTCCATTCTTCTGGGCACCTGTCTGTACGCGTTCTACCATAAGACGTCCCTGACCAGGTACATATACGTGGGCATTTACGGCACCAGCCTGTCGCCCATTATCACTCAGCTGATGCAGGTGATCAACCTGCCCTTTGGGTTTCGTCTGATCATCAGCCTCACGGTGGGCCTGATGATCGGTTTCGTGCTGCCGCCGCTGGCGACCCACGTGCACTACGCCCACAAGGGCTATTCCTTATACAATGTGGGGTTCGCGTCGGGAATCATCGCCACGGTGATCGTTTCCCTGTTAAAATCCTTCGGCGTGGAGATTCAGTCCCGGCTCATCTGGTATACGGGAGGAGACCGGCTGTTTCTGGTGCTGCTGACCATCCTTTTTGGCGGCATGATCCTCTCCGGCGCGCTGTGGCGGGGAAAGGGGACGTTTGCCGCCTACCGGCGCATCTGGAAATCCACGGGAATTTCCGGGACGGACTATGTAAAGGATGAAGGATTCGCCATGACGCTGGTAAACATGGGGATCAATGGCCTGTTCGCCACCTATTTCGTGGTGGCTGTAGGCGGAGATTTAAACGGGCCCACCATCGGAGGCATTTTCACTATCGTGGGATTCAGCTCCACGGGAAAGCACCTGCGCAACATTGCGCCCATTATGCTGGGAGTGTACCTGGCCAGTTTCACGAAGGAATGGGAGATCTATGAGCCGTCGCCCATGCTGGCGCTGCTGTTTTCCACCACCCTGGCTCCCGTGGCCGGGCAGTTCGGGGTGATTCCCGGGCTGATCGCCGGGTATCTCCATTCTTCCGTGGCCTTAAATGTGGGCATTCTCTACGGCGGCATGAACCTTTATAACAACGGATTCGCCGGGGGAATCGTGGCCATTTTCATGGTGCCGGTCATCCAGTCCATCGAGGACCGGAGAGCGAGGGCGAGAGGCAGCCTGTCCCTGTAAAAGGGCGGCAGCCGGTTAAAAACCGTCTTAAGAAAACCGACAGGAAACGTAAGGCGTTTCCCACTTTACAACCTGGAAAAATGGGAGTATGCTGAGCTTAACCACGGAAAGGAGGACGGAACATGAGACATAGAACACAGATGCTGGCCCTGGGTGCAGCGATGATGATAGCCTCCGCGGCTGCGGCCTGCGGACAGAAGACGGAACCAGAAACCACCGCGGCCACTACTGCCACGGAGGCAGTTACGGAAACGGACACGGAGGCAGAGGCTACGGAGCCGGATACGGAGGTTTCAGAGGAGCAGACCGTTACCGGTGAGATCGTGGCGGCAGGGATGAGCTCTATCACCATCAAGGCGGAGGACGGCTCCGAGGAGAGCTATCTGAAGGAGGATACGAAGGTGGAAATGGAAGGCGATCAGGTGGAGGGGACGAAGGTCACTATCACCTATGTGGAGCGGGACGGAATGAAGTACGCCCTGACCATCACAGACGCCCAGTGAGAAAGGGCCCGGCAAAGAGGAAAATTTCCAAAAAACCTTGAAAAATCGGGAAAAACCTGTACAATAAGAGTGATAACAGAGAGAGGGGCCAGCGGTGACCCCTCTTTTCAGGCGCAAGTATAGGGAAACCTTTAAGGAGTAAAAGAATGATTAGTGCAAACAACATTACACTGAGAGTAGGGAAAAAGGCGCTGTTTGAGGACGTAAACATCAAGTTTACGGAGGGAAACTGCTACGGCGTCATCGGAGCCAACGGAGCGGGAAAATCTACGTTTTTAAAGATCCTGTCCGGCCAGCTGGACTCCACCTCCGGCGAGGTGGTGATCGGCCAGGGAGAGAGAATCTCCTTCCTGCAGCAGGACCACTTTAAATATGACGATTATCAGGTATTGGATACGGTGATCATGGGAAATGCCCGTCTCTATGAGATCATGAAGGAGAAGGACGCCATCTACATGAAGGAGGACTTCACCGACGAGGACGGCATCAAGGCCGCGGAGCTGGAGGGAGAGTTCGCCACCATGAACGGCTGGGAGGCGGAGTCTGACGCTGCCAACCTGTTAAACGGCCTCGGCATCGAGACGGAGTTCCACTACAGCATGATGCGGGATCTCACCGGCGCCCAGAAGGTGAAAGTGCTTTTGGCTCAGGCCCTCTTTGGAAACCCAGACATCCTGCTTTTGGACGAGCCCACCAACCACCTGGACCTGGACGCCATCGCGTGGCTGGAGGAGTTCCTCATCAACTTTGAGAACACGGTGATCGTGGTATCCCACGACCGTTATTTCCTCAATAAAGTCTGCACCCACATCGCGGACATCGACTACGGCAAGATCCAGCTCTACGCCGGAAACTACGATTTCTGGTACGAGTCCAGCCAGCTGATGATCCGTCAGATGAAGGAGGCCAACCGCAAGAAGGAGGAGAAGATCAAGGAACTGCAGGAGTTCATCCAGCGTTTCTCCGCCAATGCTTCTAAGTCCAAGCAGGCGACCTCCAGAAAGCGGGCATTGGAGAAGATCGAGCTGGACGACATCCGTCCTTCCAGCCGGAAATACCCCTACATTGATTTCCGCCCCAACCGGGAGATCGGAAACGAGGTGCTGACGGTGGAGCACATTTCCAAGACCATCGACGGCGAGAAGATTCTGGACGACATTTCCTTTATCTTAAACCGGGAGGACAAGGTGGCTCTCGTAGGCCCCAACGAGCGGGCGAAAACGGTGCTGTTCCAGATCCTGGCCGGAGAGATGGAGCCGGACGAGGGTTCCTATAAATGGGGTCTGACCACCACCCAGTCCTACTTCCCCAAGGATAACTCCGCTGAGTTTGACAACGAGGACACCATCGTGGAGTGGCTGACCCAGTATTCCGAGGAGAAGGACGCCACCTACGTGCGCGGATTCCTGGGAAGAATGCTGTTTGCCGGCGAGGACGGCGTGAAGAAGGTGAAGGTGCTTTCCGGAGGCGAGAAGGTGCGGTGTATGCTGTCCAAGCTGATGATTTCCGGGGCCAACGTGCTCATGCTGGACGAGCCCACGGACCATCTGGACATGGAGTCCATCACGGCCCTCAACAACGGCCTGATGAAGTTCCCCGGCGTGCTGATTTTCTCCTCCCGTGACCACCAGATCGTGGAGACCACGGCAAACCGGATTATGGAGATCGTAAACGGGCAGCTGATCGACAAGATCACCACCTACGACGAGTACCTGGCCAGCGACGAGATGGCCAGAAAGCGCCAGGTATTCGAGATGACGGAGAAGGACGACTGATTTTAAAGATCGGGGAAAAGAGAGATTACAGGAAAATAAAACTAGAAGGCAGAGCCTGGTTCCGCGGAAAGTGGCGGGACGGAAGGCTCTGCCTTTTCCCGTTCTGAAAAAGATTTGGGGAAGACAAAACTCCGTAAAATGTAATCGAACCTTAAAGGAAAAGAAATGAACCGTTTTCCCGTTTGTGATATGATAATGATAAGAAGGTAATGAGAAACCGGGGAAGTCGGATGTTTTGTCCGGATCGTCGGAAAACAGACAGGAGGAGGAATCGGATTATGAAAAAAATGAGAAAAATGGAGAATCATACAGGATTTTTAGGGGGAAACCTCTCCGCGGAGGCCGGAAAAAACGGGAAACGGGCAGCGATGGCTTGCGCCGTACTCACCTGCGGGGCCGTTCTGCTCGCCGGCTGCGGGGCTGCACCCGTGTCGTCCAATGTGAGCGTGCCTTCCTCCATCCAGGTGACGAACGTGGAAAATCAGGTGATTTCCGTCAACGCCAGGGAGGAAGTCAAGGTGGTTCCTGACATGGCGGAGCTGGAGCTTTCCGTCACCACGGAGGAGGCGGACGCCGCTGCCTGCCAGACGGCCAACAGCGAGGCAGTGGATAAGGTGGTGGCCGCCATCACCGCCAAGGGGATCGGCGAGGAGTCCATCCAGACCTCCAGCTACAATTTAAACCCCATCTACGACTGGGAAAACGGCCGCACCATCACCGGATATTCCATGGACACCTCCATCACCGTCTCTGATGTGCCGGTGGATGTGGTGGGAGAGGTGATCTCCGTTTCCGTGGGAGCCGGAGCCAACAGCATCCAGTCTGTCACCTATATGTCCAGCAAGTACGACGAGAGCTACCAGGAGGCCCTGGCAAAGGCCGTGGAGTCCGCCTATGCCAAGGCAAACGCCATGGCCATCGCCGGCGGCTGCAGCCTGGGAGATGTGGTAAAGATCGAGGAGCACACCACGAACAGCCAGGCCCGCTACACCGCCGTTACCAATATGAGCGCCAGGGACGGCGCCATGGCTGTCCCGGAGGCCGCAGAAGGCGCGGCAGTGATGCCGGGACAGGTGAGCGTGGTGGCGGATATTTTGGTGGAGTATGCGGTGAACCGGTGATTTTCCCGGTGCCTGCCGTTTTTCAAAACAGAACCGTCTTTTTCCCGGCCGGAGCTTTTCGCCCCGGCCGTTTTGCATTATAATACAAGAGAAGGCCGCCAAAAAGGCGGAAAAGGAAGGAAATCCAAGGACATGAAAACACTGGTTATTGCAGAAAAACCCTCCGTGGGCCGGGACATCGCCAGAGTGCTGGGGTGTAAAAAGGCCTCCGACGGGGCGTTGGAAGGAGAAAAATACATTGTAACCTGGGGCCTGGGCCATCTGGTGGAGCTGGCGGACCCGGAGGGCTACGATCCAAAATACAAAGAGTGGAAATTGGAGCAGCTCCCCATGATGCCGGAGCCCTTCAAGCTGGAGGTTATCGGCCAGACCGCCAAACAGTACAAAATCGTGAAAAACCAGATTCACCGCAAGGACGTGGGAGAGATCGTCATCGCCACGGACGCCGGGCGGGAGGGAGAGCTGGTGGCCCGGCTGATTTTAAAGAAAGCCGGGGCGGAGAAACCGCTGAAACGGCTCTGGATCTCCTCCGTCACCGACAAGGCCATCCGGGAGGGCTTTGCTCATTTGCGGAGCGGAAAAGAGTACGGGCCCCTTTACGATGCCGCCATGTGCCGGGCGGAGGCAGACTGGCTGGTGGGGATCAACGCCACCCGCGCCCTCACCTGCAAGTACAACGCCCAGCTCTCCTGCGGCCGTGTCCAAACGCCCACCCTGGCCATCATTGCCAGGCGGGAAAAAGACATCCGGGAGTTTGTGCCAAAGCCCTACTACGGCCTCACCGCCTACGGGACGCCGGGAGTGACCTTAAGCTGGCGGGATAAAAGCTCCGGCAGCTACCGCAGCTTTGACCGGAACCGCATCAATGAGCTGGAAAAGCGGCTGCGGGGACAGGACGGAGTGGTGACGGAGGTGAAACGGACGGCGAAAAAGACAGCCGCCCCCCTGCTCTACGATCTGACGGAGCTGCAGCGGGACGCCAACCGGCGGTTCCACTACTCCGCCAAGGAGACCTTGAGCATCATGCAGCGCCTCTATGAGAATCACAAGGTGCTCACCTACCCGAGGACGGATTCCCGGTATTTGAGCAGCGACATTGTGCCCACCATCAAAGAGCGCCTGAAAGCCTGCGGCACCGGCCCCTACCGGAAACTGGCGGGAAAGCTGGCTGCCCAGACCTTTTCCCCGAAGGCCTCCTTCGTCAATGACGCCAAGGTCACCGACCATCACGCCATCATCCCCACGGAGCAGTTTGTGAGCCTGGAGCACATGACCATCGACGAGAGACGGATCTACGACCTGGTGGTGCGCCGGTTCCTGGCAGTGCTCTACCCGCCCTATGAGTACGAGCAGGTGAGCCTGACAGTGGACATCGGCGGCGAGCAGTTCGCGGCCGGAGGAAGGACGGTGAAGGCCTCCGGCTGGAAGGAAGTCTATGAGACGGGAGAGGAGAGCTGGGAGGACGAGGAAGAAAACCGGGACTACGAGGCGGGAAAGGCCGTCCGGGAGCAGAAACTGCCGTCCATCCAGCAGGGAGACCGTTTCACGAAGTTAAATTTCACCGTCACTGAGGGAAAGACAAAGCCGCCGGCCCCCTTTACGGAGGCGACGCTTTTGTCCGCCATGGAAAATCCTGTGGCCTACATGGAAAGCGGAGACAAGGCCATGGCCAAAACCCTGGGAGAGACCGGCGGTCTGGGGACCGTGGCCACCAGGGCGGATATTATCGAAAAATTGTTTAAGAGTTTCCTTCTGGAAAAACGGGGAGAGGACATTTTCCTCACCTCCAAGGCAAAGCAGCTGTTGGAGCTGGTGCCGGAGGATCTGCGCAAGCCGGAGCTGACGGCAGACTGGGAGATGCGCCTCTCCAAAATCGCCAGAGGGGAGCTGAAACGAGGCGCCTTTATGAAGGACATCCGCGGCTACACCGTGGATCTCATCGGCCAGATCAAGGCCGGCGAGGGCACCTTCCGCCACGACAACCTGACCAACAAAAAATGCCCCAACTGCGGCAAGCGTCTCTTGGCCGTAAAGGGAAAAAACAGCGAGATGCTGGTCTGCCAGGACCGGGAGTGCGGCTACCGGGAGACGGTGTCCCGCACCTCCAACGCCCGCTGTCCCAAATGCCACAAGAAAATGGAGCTGCGGGGCAAAGGCGACGGCCAGATTTTCGTGTGCAGATGCGGCTACAAGGAAAAGCTCTCCTCTTTCCAGGAGCGGAGGAAAAAGGAGGGGGCCGGCGTCAGCAAGCGGGACGTGGCCAAGTACC
This sequence comes from Lachnoclostridium sp. An14, assembly GCF_002160755.1. Classification (GTDB taxonomy): domain Bacteria; phylum Bacillota; class Clostridia; order Lachnospirales; family Lachnospiraceae; genus Lachnoclostridium_A. Next base: position 48,459 of record NZ_NFLE01000024.1, on the reverse strand, counting down.
TGAACCAGCAGAAAAAGGAGGCCGAGGCCCCGTTAAACAATGCTTTTGCCGACGCTTTCGCGAAACTGAAACTGTGACCGGGTCTGTCGGAGGGAAACTGTGATAATTGTGGAAAATCCCCCGGCGGATGTGTTATACTGTATTTGTCAGGCAGACAAAAAGAAAAGACAAGGAGACACAGCTATGACGAAACTCATTTCCTGGAATGTCAACGGCCTGCGGGCCTGCGTGACGAAGGGATTTTTAGATTATTTTAAAGAGGCGGACGCGGACGTGTTCTGCCTGCAGGAGACAAAGCTTCAGGAGGGCCAGATCGACCTGGATCTGCCGGGCTACCATCAATATTGGAATTACGCGGAGAAAAAGGGCTATTCCGGCACCGCCATGTTTACAAAAGAGGAGCCGCTGTCCGTCACCTACGGAATCGGCGCCGAGGAGCACGACAAGGAGGGGCGGGTTATCACCGCGGAGTTTGAGGACTACTACGTAGTCACCTGCTACACCCCCAATTCCCAGGACGGCCTGGCCCGCCTGCCCTACAGGCGGGAGTGGAACGCGGCCTTTTTGGCGTATTTAAAGAAACTGGAGGAGAAAAAGCCGGTGGTGTTCTGCGGCGATTTAAACGTGGCCCACAAGGAAATTGACTTAAAAAACCCGAAAACCAACCGGAAAAACGCCGGCTTTACCGATGAGGAGCGAGAGGATTTCACCACCCTGTTAAACGCCGGTTTCATTGACACCTTCCGCTATTTTTACCCGGACGCCGAGGGGATTTATTCCTGGTGGTCCTACCGGTTCAGCGCCCGCGCTAAGAACGCCGGGTGGCGCATCGACTATTTCTGCGTATCGGAAAGCTTAAAAGACCGGCTGGAGGGGGCCTCCATTCACACGGAGGTCTTCGGCTCCGATCACTGCCCGGTGGAGGTCGTGCTGAAACCATGAACATTGTAACCATTGAACATCTGACAAAATCCTATACGGAGCGGCTGCTCTTTGACGACACCGACTTTTCCATCCAGGAGGGAGAAAAGGTGGGCTTAATCGGCATCAACGGCACGGGAAAGTCCACCCTGCTAAAGATCGTGGCCGGGCTGGAGGAGCCGGATTCCGGCACCGTGACCCGCAGGCGGGGATTGGACATCCGCTACCTGCCCCAGAATCCCCAGTTTGTGGCGGGGGAGACCATTCTGGAGAGCATCGTCCGGGAAAACGAGGGCCACTCCCACGTCTGGGACCTGGAGAGCCAGGCCAAGACCATGCTCACAAAGCTGGGCATCCATCAGTTTGACGCTAAGGTGGAAACCTTATCCGGCGGCCAGAGAAAACGGATTGCCCTGGTGAGCGTCCTTCTCTCCACCGCCGAGCTGCTCATTCTGGACGAGCCCACCAACCATCTGGACAGCCAGATGGCGGACTGGCTGGAGGACTATCTGAAAAAATTCAAGGGCGCGCTGCTGATGATCACCCACGACCGGTATTTCCTGGACAGCGTCACCAGCCGCATCGTGGAGCTGGACAAGGGAAAGCTCTACAGCTACCAGGCCAACTACGAGGGATTCCTGAAACTGAAGGCGGAGCGCCTGGATATGGCGCTGGCGTCGGAGCGGAAACGCCAGTCTATTCTGCGGGTGGAGCTGGAATGGATGATGCGGGGAGCCAGGGCCAGATCTACAAAACAGAAGGCCCATATCCAGCGCTATGAGGCCCTTCGGGATCAGAAAGCCCCGGAGTTTGACGCCCAGGTGGAGCTGGACTCCGTTTCCAGCCGCTTAGGAAGGACGACGGTGGAGGTGGAGGGCCTGTGCAAGGCCTACGGTGATAAAGTGCTGATAAAGGATTTCACCTATATTTTCCTGAAAAATGACCGCATCGGCATCATCGGCCCCAACGGCAGCGGAAAGTCTACCCTGATGAAAATGATTGCCGGCTGGGTGGAGCCGGACGCGGGCACCGTGACCATCGGCCAGACGGTAAAACTGGGGTATTTCTCCCAGGAAAACGAGGCCATGGACGAGAGCCTGCGGGTGATTGACTACATCAAGGAGGTGGCGGAGTACGTGCCCACAAACGACGGGCGCATCACCGCCAGCCAGATGCTGGAGCGGTTTCTGTTTCCGTCCAGTGTCCAGTACAGCGTCATTTCCAAGCTCTCCGGAGGGGAAAAGAGACGCCTGTACTTATGCCGCATCCTTATGGAGGCCCCCAACGTGCTGATGTTGGACGAGCCCACCAACGATCTGGACATCCAGACCCTCACCATCCTGGAGGACTATCTGGACAGTTTCCAGGGCATCGTGATCGCCGTTTCCCACGACCGGTATTTTCTGGACCGGATCGCCAGGCGCATCTTTGCCTTTGAGGGTGACGGGGCCGTGCGCCAGTACGAGGGCGGGTTTACGGACTATCAGGTGGCCTGGGAGCAGATCCACGGCGGCGACATTCCGGAGCCGAAGAAGGAGAAAAGCTCCGGCCCCAAGGAAAAGCCGCGGGAGAAAAAGCTGAAATTTACTTACAGGGAACAGAAGGAATGGGAGACCATCGAGGAGACCATCGCCTCCCTGGAGGAGGAAACGGCCGCGTTGGAGCAGGAGATAGAGGCGGCCGCCACGGATTACGAAAAACTGAAAGAGCTCATGGCCCGGAAGGAAGAAACAGAACGCCTTCTGGAGGAAAAAATGGACCGCTGGATGTATCTGAACGATCTGGCAGAGCGGATCGCGGCCCAGCAGTCGTAGGGAGGAAAAGATGGGAGATTTTTATATCGCGGAAAATGAGAAATGGTATCCCCTGGGCGTGACGGAGGTGAGGGGCGGCTATCATTTTGCCACCACCGCCGGCAGGGAGAGCTGTGCGCTGGTGCTGTTTAAAGCGGGAAAGGAACAGCCCTTTCAGAAGATTTCATTCCGGAAGGAGGACCGGGTGGGGGATGTGTGGAACATGACCCTGATGGGAACGGATTTCCGGGGGCTGGAATACGCCTATGAGGCGGACGGAGAGCTGATGGCGGACGGCTGCGGCACCGCCTTTCGCGGCCACGAGCGCTGGGGCAATTTGAAGCAGGTGAAACAGGTGCGGAAAACGCCTCTGTGCCAGGAGGAGGCAGACTGGGAGGGAGATCATCCTCTGGAAATTCCCTATCAGGACACAGTGATCTACCGGTTGCACGTGAGAGGCTTTACGAAACATTTATCCTCCGGTGTCCAGGAGCGGGGCACCTTCGCGGCCATCGCGGAGAAGATCCCTTATCTGAAAGAGTTGGGAGTGACGGCGGTGGAGCTTTTGCCGCCTTCGGAGTTTGAGGAAGTGATGATGCCGGAGCGGGCTGACGGGAACCCTTACGGGAAGGACGAGCCCACCGGAAAATTGAACTACTGGGGCTACACAAAGGGCTATTCCTTCGCCCCCAAGGCGTCCTACTGTTCCGGGAAGGAGAAGGCGCCGGCAAAGGAGTTTCGGGAGCTGGTAAAGAGCCTTCATAAGGCCGGTCTGGAAGTGATCATCGAGCTGTTTTTCACCGGCACGGAGCGGCCGGGCTACGCCGTGGATGCGGTGCGCCACTGGGTACAGCACTACCATGTGGACGGCGTCCATCTGGTGGGAAATGCCCCCTTAAAGCTCATCGGCGAGGATCCCTTCCTCAGCCGCACAAAGCTTTTGGCCACCTCCTGGGACGGAGTGGATCCGGGGCGCCACCGCCATCTGGGCGAGTGCAATGACGGCTTTCTGGTGGATGCCCGCCGCCTGCTAAAGGGGGACGAGGATCAGATCAACAACCTGGTGTACCGGGTGCGGAGAAATCCGAAGGATGTGGCCCCCATCAATTACATCGCCTCCACCAACGGATTTACCATGATGGACATGGTCTCCTACGACCGCAAGCACAACGATGCCAACGGCGAGGGCGGCCACGACGGCACGGATTATAACTACAGCTGGAACTGCGGCGTGGAAGGCCCCACCAGGAAGAAAAAGATCCTGGAAATGCGGGGAAAACAGCTGCGAAACGCCATGCTACTGGTATTTTTAAATCAGGGGACGCCCCTCATTCTGGCGGGAGATGAGTTTGGAAATTCTCAAAACGGCAACAACAACGCCTACTGTCAGGACAGTGACCTCTCCTGGCTGAACTGGAACCTGTTAAAGACCAACAGCAGCCTTTACGAGTTCACCCGCTACCTGATCGCCTTCCGCAAGGCTCACCCGGTGTTCCACATGGAACAGGAGCCGAAGGTGATGGACTACAAGGTCTGCGGCTACCCGGACGTTTCCTTCCACGGTGTCAAAACCTGGTGCCCGGAGTTTGAAAACTTCCGCAGGCAGTTGGGCGTTCTCTACTGCGGCGATTACGGGGTGAGACCGGATGGGACAACGGACGATTTCTTCTATGTGGCCTATAATTTCCACTGGGAGCCTCACGAGTTTGCCCTGCCCCATCTCCCCAAGGGCCGGAAATGGCACGTGGCCATCAATACGGACGCTGCGTCCCGCAACGGCATTTACCCGGCCGGGGAGGAGGCGCTCTTAAAGGAGCAGAAGAAATTTATGGTTCCGCCCAGGAGCATTGTGGTGTTTATCGGGAAAAAAGAAGAAGAATAGGAGATGGGCCGGGCCGGAGGATTACTCCGGATATACCAGCCGCTCCTCTCCGATGTCATACAGTACCTCGTCCAGATACTTCCGGGCGAGGTATTTTGCCATGGGAAGATTCATGTCCAGGTAGTTGCCGCAGTCCTTGGCGCAGGCGCCGGGCACTTCGCCCTCATAGTCACGGATGAATTCGAACAGCTCTGTCATCAGGGGCACGATGTCCACAGACTGGAAATCCCCGCACAGCAGCAGGTAAAAGCCGGTGCGGCAGCCCATGGGGCCAAAGTAGATGATTTTATCCCCGTATACCGGGTGATTGCGCAGAAACGTGGCCGCCAGGTGCTCGATGGCGTGCATTTCCGCGGTGTTCATCACCGGTTCGCAGTTGGGGCGGGTCATGCGCAGGTCGAAGGTAGTGATGACGGCGTCCCCCGCCGGGTCTTTCCTGGATACGTAAACGCCGGGCAGAAGCCGTAAGTGGTCGATAGTAAAGCTGGTGATTTTTTCCATAGGGATGTCTCCTTTCTCATAGTCAGCTGTCACTGGAAACAGTATAGCGGACGGGGAGGGAAAAAACAAGTGGGGGTGGCAGAGAAGGTGCTTGGATGGAAACAGTTACCATGTTCTTTGTGACTGTCGCAGCTGGTGTGGTTTGCCACCTCATCAGCAAATGGCTAGACAGGCACGATAAGGGCAACAAATAGCCGAGTGGGTGCTTTGCCACTATAAAAGAAAAGAAGAAACCCTCGGCTGTGCTGCCACACAACCGGGGGTTTCGTTCTTTGTTCATATGGAATTTGCTACATTCCTTTGCCTACTGGCATTATAGCATATGCAAAAAGAATTGACAAGATACATAAAACGATGTGGATTTGCCAATTATAAAATGATGTGTATATGTCAACGAATTACTGGACAGCGCAAAAGGAAAGAGTTCCCCAATAAAAACGCGTAAATAAACCGTTAAACATGAAAAAAAGGGGGTTGCATTTTCCACAGAAATCCCATATACTGTCATACGAAGCATCCGGGAGCCCGGGAACGAAAACAAACTGAATAGGAAAAGGGAGTAGTTTAAACGCCTCGTCAACATACGCGGCCATTCGGCCTGGTGGGGTGTGTCCCGGTATCAGTGGGATTACAAGACTTTTCATGCGTGACGTGTACAAAGTAAAGAGTTTGTACAATTTACGCATGAAAAGTCTTTTTTCGTTCATACCATATAGGATAGAGAGAGGAGAATTAGGCGATGAGAGCATGGTATCAGATGTCGGAGGAGGAAACGCTGCGGTCCCTGGGCGTTGGAAAGGAGGGGCTGTCTGCGGCGCAGGCGGAGGAACGGGGCCGGGAACACGGCCGCAACGTGCTCCAGGAATCGAAGAAAAAGAGTGCCCTCCAGGTGTTTTTAGAGCAGTTCCAGGATCTGTTGGTCATCATCCTGATCGTGGCGGCGGTCATTTCCATGGTGTCCGGAAATATGGAGAGCACGGTGGTCATTTTCGCGGTCATCATTTTAAACGCCATCCTGGGCACGGTGCAGCATGAGAAGGCGGAGAAATCCCTGGACAGCTTAAAGGCTCTGTCCTCGCCCATTGCCAGAGTGATGCGGGACGGGAAAAAGATGGAGATCGACTCCAGGGACGTGGTGCCGGGGGACATCCTTCTTCTGGAGGCGGGAGATCTGGTGGTGGCCGACGGCCGCGTGCTGGAAAGCTATTCCCTGCAGGTCAATGAAAGCTCCCTCACCGGAGAGTCCACCAACGTGGACAAACGGGCAGTCAGCCTGACGGCGGAGAAAGTGGCCCTGGCGGATCAGATCAACATGGTGTTTTCCAGCTCTTTAGTCACCTTCGGCCGCGGCGTTGTGGTGGTGACGGGCACGGGAATGAACACGGAGATCGGAAAGATCGCCTCCCTGATGAACGACACGAAGGAGAAAAAGACGCCGCTGCAGATCAGCCTGGATCAGTTCAGCGGAAAGCTGGCAGTGGTGATTATGGTGATCTCCGCCCTGGTATTTGCCTTAAGCCTTTACCGCCGGATGCCGGTGATCGACTCTCTGATGTTTGCCGTGGCCCTGGCGGTGGCGGCCATTCCGGAGGCATTAGGCTCCATCGTCACCATCGTGCAGGCCATGGGAACCCAGAAAATGGCGGCGGAACACGCCATCATCAAGGACCTGAAAGCAGTGGAGAGCTTAGGCTGCGTGTCCGTGATCTGTTCGGACAAGACGGGAACCTTGACTCAGAACAAGATGACGGTGCAGCAGATTTATATGAACGAAAAGCTGTGCCCGGCGGAGGCGTTAAAGGAGCGGGGAGAGCTCTCCCAATATCTGTTATATGCGGCTGTACTGGCAAATGACGCCGCTTTCACCGATGGAAAAATGATCGGCGACCCCACGGAGTTCGCGCTGATCGAGATGGCAAGGCGGGCGGGAATGGATGAAACCTCCCTTCGCGGCCAGCTCCCCAGAACGGGGGAGATTCCCTTTGACTCTGACCGGAAACTGATGAGCACCCGCCACACCATTTTCGGCACGGACACCCTTCTCACCAAGGGCGCGGTGGACGTGCTGCTGCCCAGGCTGACTCATATCATGACTTCCTCCGGGGTACGCCCCATCCGGAAGTCGGACTGCCGGAAAATCCTGGCCCAGAACATGGATTTTTCCAGGCGGGGACTGCGGGTGCTGGCCTTTGCCTACCGGGAGCCGGAGCCGGGAGAGCGGCTGACGCTGGAGAGTGAGCGGGATTACACCTTTATCGGCCTGATTTCCATGATGGATCCGCCCCGCCCGGAGTCGAGAAACGCGGTGTTAAGCGCCAAACGGGCTGGAATCAAGCCGGTGATGATCACGGGAGATCACAAGGTGACGGCCTCTGCCATCGCGGAAAAGATCGGCATTTTGGAGGACGGCGACCTGGCTGTGGAAGGCGTGGAGCTGGATCAGATGGACGATCGGGAACTGAAGGCGAAACTGGAGCAGATTTCCGTCTACGCCAGAGTGTCGCCGGAGCACAAGATCCGCATCGTAAAGGCCTGGCAGGAAAAGGGCCGCATTGTAGCCATGACGGGAGACGGGGTAAACGACGCCCCGGCCTTAAAGAAGGCGGACATCGGTGTAGCCATGGGAATCACCGGCACGGAGGTTTCCAAGGACGCGGCGGCCATGATCCTGGCGGACGACAACTTCGCCACCATCATCAAAGCCGTGGCCAACGGCCGGAACGTGTACCGGAACATTAAAAACTCCATTAAATTCCTTCTTTCCGGAAACACCGCCGGGATTTTGAGCGTGCTCTACACCTCCCTGGTGGCCCTGCCGGCGCCCTTTGCCCCGGTGCATTTGCTGTTTATCAACCTGCTCACCGACTCCCTCCCGGCCATCGCCATCGGCATGGAGCCGGCGGAGGAAGGCCTTTTGGAGCAGCCCCCCAGAGACCCGAAGGAGGGAATCCTCACCGGGGAATATCTGCGGGACATCGCGGTGCAGGGCGGCCTGATCGCCGTCTGCACTATGCTGGCTTACTACACCGGGCTCTACCGAACCGGATTTATGGGCGCCCCTGGAAACGCCGCTGTGGCCAGCACCATGGCCTTTGCCACCCTGACTTTGGCTCGGCTGTTCCACGGCTTTAACTGCCGCAGCAAGCATTCCATCATCCGTCTGGGGCTGTTTGGAAATCCCTGGAGCCTGCTGGCTTTCGCTGCCGGCGTGGTGCTGTTGGCGGCGGTGCTGTTTGTGCCCGTACTGCAGAACCTGTTTTCCGTGGCGGATTTATCGGTACAGCAGCTGGCTACCATCGGCATTTTCGCCCTTTTGCCTACCCTGATCATCCAGGCGGTAAAGACGGTGAGAGAGAGCCTGGGATAAAATTTCAAAATTTTAAAGCCTTTAATGTTTCTTTAATACTTTTCCCGTATGATAGCATCAACAAGAGGAAAACAAATCCGGAAAGAATCATGGAGGTAGCGATATGAAGAAATGGACCATTGGACTGGGAAGTTTATTGGCGGCCGGCGCGCTGACCGTCGGGATGGCGTTAAACGTGGGAGCGGCGCAGATCTCTGAGGCGCGGGCGAAGGAAATCGCGTTAAAAAACGCGGGCGTGAAGGAAGCGGATGTTTCCTATATTAATGTAAAGACGGACTGGGAAGACGGCAGACAGGTTTACGACGTGGAGTTTTACACGAAGGACTACCGGGAATTCGACTATGAGATCGAGATGGACGGCGGCGCGGTGGTGAGCTGTGATTACGACGCGGAGACCAGTTTCTGGAAAAACCTCTCCGAGAAGGACCGCACCGTGTCCGTCACGGAGGCAAAGGCGAAGGAAATCGCCTTAAAGAACGCGGGACTTGAGGAGGACGAGGTAACCTTTGTAAAGTCTGAACTGGACTACGACGACGGGGTGGCGTTCTACGAGGTGGAGTTTTACGGGGAGAACGGCGCGGAATACGACTACGAGATCAGCGCCTGGACCGGGGAGATCGTGAGCAGGGATTACGACGCCGAGAATTACTGGAAAAAAGAATGGGCGGAGAAAAAGAACAGGCCTTCTACGTCTGAGGCGGATGTGACCGCGGAGGAGGCGAAGGCGGCGGCCCTGAAAAAGGCCGGTTTAAAGGAGTCCCAGGTGGACTATATGGAGGCCCATCTGGACCGGGACGACGGGAGACTGGTCTATGAGGGAAAATTCTTCAGCGGGGAGCTGGAGTATGAGTTTGAGGTGGACGCCTCTACGGGAAAGGTGACGGATTGGGACGTGGAGAGCATTTACGACTGAGCATCGGTTGATTTCCCGGCTGAAGGAGAACCTCCGCTTTCTGAGACAGAAGGCGGGGGTTTTCCTTATGAGCTGGCATTGAATGAGAGGAGATGGGCGCTGCGGGCCGCAGCCGGCGGCCTGGACGGCCGTGTTCTGGAGCTGGCTGAGCTGGATTTTTATGCGTGCAGTCCCTGTTTTGTCTTTTATTTTCCTGTTCCTGCTCCATGTATTGCGGAAAATACTTGCCATAAAACAGTTTAGAGGGTAAAATATTAAGACAAAGACCAAAGACATATTTTGTAAGAGGAGGTAATTATTATGGTAGTAATTTCCACAGAGAAGGCTCCGGGCGCAATCGGACCGTATTCCCAGGGCTTTGAGGTAAACGGCATGGTTTACACTTCCGGACAGATTCCGGTAGATCCGGCAAACGGTGAGGTTCCGGAGGGAATCGCCGCACAGGCAGAGCAGAGCTGCAAGAACGTAGGCGCTATCTTAGAGGCAGCCGGCAGCGGCTTTGACAAGGTATTCAAGACCACCTGTTTCCTGGCTGACATGGGCGACTTCGCCGCTTTCAACGAGGTGTACGCAAAGTACTTCGTTTCCAAGCCGGCCAGAAGCTGCGTAGCAGTAAAGACCCTTCCGAAGGGCGTGCTGTGCGAGATCGAGGCCATCGCCGTTAAATAATTAAGCAGCTAACAAAATGCTTCAGCATCGTCCATGGCGGACGGGAGCTGGAGCATTTTGTGTTTTCTGGGACTGCCTGCGGGGGTGGGCCTGAAAACGGTTAGGAGGGAAGTATGGAGAAAAAGAAAAAGGGGCTGCATATGCCCCACGTGTTTGTGATTTTGTTTTTCCTGGTGTTGGTGGCGTCCATTTCCACGTGGGTCATCCCGCCGGGACAGTTTGACTATGAGCAGGTGGACGTGGGCGGCACCATGCGGGAGCTGGTGGTTCCCGGTTCCTTCCACTACCTGGATCCGTCGGAGGCGTCTCCCACGGGGATTTTGGACTTTTTCTGCTCCTTTCACCGTGGTATGATCAGCGGGGCGGAAATCATGATGATGATTTTCATTGTGAACGCCGCCTTTGGCATGATCATCAAGACGGGGGCTTTTGACTGCATTATGGGCGCCCTGCTGCGGAAGTTTGACGGGAAGGAAAAGATTCTGGTGCCCTTATTTTTCCTGATTTACGCCCTGGGGGCGACGATGTTCGGGATGTGGAACGATTTTAACGGCCTGATTCCCATTATGGTGGGAATGGGAGTGGCCCTGGGGTATGACTCCCTGTTTGGCTTTGCCATCATCGAGCTGGGCATCGGCCTTGGCTTTGCCTCCGCCCTTATGAATCCTTACACCATCGTCATCGCCCAGTCCATCGCCGGGATTCCGGTGTACTCGAATTCTGGGATCCGGATTGCGATGTTTGTCATCTTTTCTGCCATGGGCGTATGGTGGATTTTCCGTTACGGCAAACGAATCAAAGAAAATCCCTCCAGGAGCCTGATGGCGGGAGTGGAGTCCAAGTTTCATTTTGAAAAGAGCGAGCTGGTGAAACTGAAGGTGGGAACGCGGGAAAAGCTGGTGCTGGCGGATATTCTGGTCTGTCTGGGAATCATTATGTACGGATTTCTGAAATCTGGCTGGGGCACCATTGAGCTGACCGGCGTATTTCTGATGATGGGCATTATCGCGGCCCTGATTTACGGCTGGAGCCCGGATAAGATCGCCGTGGAGTTTATCAACGGCTGCGCGGACATCGTGTTCGGCGCCCTGATCGTGGGAATTGCCAAGGCCACCCTGATCGTGCTCCAGGACGGCATGGTCATTGACACCATTATCAACACCATGGCAAACGCCCTCACGGGACTGCCCACAGCGGTGGCGGCTCAGGGAATGCTGGTGATCCAGACTCTGATCAACTTTATCATTCCCTCCGGCAGCGGCCAGGCCACCACCATCATTCCCATTATGGCGCCTCTGGGGGACCTGATGGGGATCAGCCGGGAGATGACGGTGCTCACCTTCCAGATGGGCGACGGTTTCTCCAACCTGCTGTGGCCTACGGCAAATATCGCCATCGGCTGCGGCATCAGCGGCGTGCCCCTGTCCAAGTGGTGGAAATTTTTCCTTCCCCTCTTTGGACTCATGTATGTGGTTCAGATGCTGCTCATTGTGTTTGCCCAGCTGTTTCTGGGATTTTAAAGGAGGTTTTGAATGGACAGGATTAAAGAGCTTACGGCAGCCATGGAGGCGGAGCTGGTGGAAATCCGCAGGGATCTGCACCGCCATCCGGAGCTGTCCAACGAGGAACGGCGCACCTCCGACCTGATCTGCGCCCGCCTGGAGAGTTGGGGGATCCCTTATGAAAGAGGACTTGCCGGCACGGGAGTGATGGCGGTGATCCAGGGGGTAAAGCCAGGGAAAACCGTGGGAATCCGGGCGGATATGGACGCCCTTCCGGTGGAGGAGGCGGGAAATCCCCCGTACCGTTCGGAGTGCCCTGGGGTCATGCACGCCTGCGGCCACGACGCCCACACCGCCATTTTGCTGGGGGCGGCGAAATTGTTTAAAGAAATGCAGGGGGAGCTTTCCGGGACGGTGAAATGCTTTTTCCAGCCGGCGGAGGAGACCACCGGCGGGGCACTGCGGATGATCGAGGCCGGCTGTCTGGAAAACCCTCACGTGGACTATGTGCTGGGCCTGCACGTGAGCAGCGCCTATGAGGCCGGCCATGTGGGAGTGCGCTACGGGAAAATGATGGCGGCGTCGGATGAGTTCACCATTGTGCTAAAGGGAAAATCCTGCCATGGCGCCCACCCGGATCTGGGAAATGACACCATGGTGATGGCGGCGGCGGTGATAGGCGGACTCCAGACCATCGTGAGCCGGAACATTTCCCCCACGGACTCCGCCGTGTGCACCATCGGAAAAATCAGAGGCGGCGTGGCGGGAAACGTGATCTGCGACCGGCTGCAGATGGACGGGATCCTGCGCAGCCTGACGCCTGCGGGGCGGGATTTTCTGCGGGAACGGCTGGTTTCTATTGTGGAAAATACGGCGAAGGCCTACGGCGGCGAGGGAACGGCAGAGTTTCATTTCAGCTATCCGGCCCTGATCAACACGGACGAGGCGGTGGACGCGGTGAAGGCCGCCGCCGTGGAAACCCTGGGAGAGGCGCAGGTGACGGTGGAGACGGAGCCGGAGCTGGGAACGGAGGATTTCTCCTATTTTGCGGAGCGGCGGCCCGCCTGTTTCTGGCATTTGGGCTGTGCCAACCGGGAGCGGGGAATCGGCGCCGACCTCCACAGCTGCTACTTTGACATTGACGAGAGCTGTCTGGCCCTGGGTGTGGAAATCCAGGCGCGGGCGGCCTTAAAGCTGCTGAAAACGGAATAGATCGGGTTGCCAATCGGCCTGTCTCCTGAATATCCTAATAAAAAAGACTGAGGATGATAGGAGTGAATCAGGCAAGAACGGTGATCCGCTGCGAAGAATGCTGGCGTGAGGGCTACACCGGCCGAGGGATCGGCGTGGCAGTCCTGGACACCGGCATTTTTCCTCATGAGGATTTTGGAGACCGGATCGCGGCCTTTGCGGATTTTGTGCAGAAACGGCCGGATCCCTACGATGACAACGGCCACGGCACCCACATTTCCGCCATCATCGGCGGCAGCGGGGCGGCGTCCCAGGGGGGCTACAGCGGAGTGGCCCCGGAGTGCAGCCTGATCTGCGCCAAGGTGCTGGACAAAAGGGGAAACGGCTACGCCTCCGACGTGCTGTCCGGCCTGCGTTGGATCCGAAACAACCGGGAAAAATACGGGATCCGCATTGTAAACGTGTCTGTGGGCTCCTTTGCCCGCCGGGGCATGGGGGAAAATTCTGCCCTGGTAAAGGGGGTAAACGCCGCCTGGGACGACGGACTGGTGGTAGTGGTAGCTGCCGGGAACAATGGCCCCGGGCGCATGACCATCACCACTCCGGGCATCAGCCGGAAGGTGATTACGGTGGGGTGTTCGGACGACCACAAAGAGGTGAATGTGATGGGAAACCGGATGGTGGACTATTCCGGCCGAGGCCCCACGGGAGCCTGCGTGTGCAAGCCGGACATCGTGGCCCCCGGCTGCGCCATCATCAGCTGCGCCAACCGGGACGGAGGCTATCAGACCAAGAGCGGCACCTCCATGTCCACGCCGCTGGTGTCCGGTGTCCTGGCCCTTTTGCTGCAAAAATATCCGGACATGACCAACCGGGATGTGAAACTGCGCCTGCGGGAGCGGGCGGTGGACATGGGGCTGCCGCGAAATCAGCAGGGGTGGGGACTTTTGGACGCGGCCAGGCTGCTGCGGTGAGAGGCGGGGATGGGGAAACTGCGCGCTGAGGTGGTTTTGCCGGAGGGAGCCGAGACGTTTCCGGCCGGAATTGCCTGCTGGTTTTACGCCTGCTGGTTTCCGGCCGGATCAGCGCGTAAATCGTTGACAAGTGACGCCAAATCATATATGATAAGAAGGCAGCAAAATGGTATGGTTCAGCGTGTCAGATACAAAAGAATCTGGCGCGAACCTAGCATATATGCGGGCATGGCGGAATTGGCAGACGCGCCAGATTTAGGTTCTGGTGGGAGACCGTGCAGGTTCGAGTCCTGTTGCCCGCAGGAGAATAGCCACTGCATATCCTGGAAAGGCGGGATGTGCGGTGGTTTTTTATTTAACAAGAAACTGCGTTTTCTGTTAAACAAGAATGCTCCGCAAGGAGGCGCACTCCGAGCAAAGGAAAATGGCTGTTGGCGCAGCCGCGCTCCGGCGCGAGTGTGCGCCGTGGAAATCCGCGTTTTCGATGCTGCAAAACCATCCGGCGCGGGAGTGCTCTGAAACAGAGACCGGTGGGGCTTTGTCAGACGGCCATTCAGGCCTGTTTCCACAGCAGCAGGTTGTCTTCAAATACGGCGTCCAGGCGGCCGCTGTCCTTCAGCCATGCCAGGTAGGAGCGGACGGTGCTGCCGATCAGGACGTACTGTTCAAAATTCATGGTCAGGCCGTACTCGGAAAATACCTTCTGGAGCAGCATTTCAAAGGAAATGGGACGGCCGCACATGGAAACCAGGCGGTCGCCGATGGAGAGCACCTTGTCGATGTTGTACTGCGCCAGGGGAGCGATGTCCTCGGTGGCCTCCGCGTGGGCGGGGACAAACATTCTGGCGTTCAGGGTTTTTACCATTTCCAGGGTGTTTAAGTAAGCGGCCACATCGTAGAGGAAGGTGAGCTGGTACTTGTCCAGGGTCTGGCGGCTGGAGAGGCAGTCCGCCAGATAGACCACGTTGTCCGGCGTCCGGTAGCCGACCATATCGAAGAAATGGCCGGGCAGAGGCAGGATTTCAAAACCCTCCGGGAGCGATTCTTTCGTGAGGGGGCTGGCGTCACTCTCCTGAGCCATGAGAAATTTGTGGCGCAGGTCGCTGGGCGGAAATCCGCCGTAGAGGAAGGCGGGCTCCAGGATGGGATGGCGCGTAAACTCGCATTCAATGCCGGGGGCGTAGGTCTGACATCCCGTTTGGGCCTGAAGATATTTGTTTCCGCCGATGTGGTCGGCGTTGGAATGGGTGAGGTAGATGGCTTTCAGGTTCCAGTCGTTGGCAGTCAGAATCTGGCGCACCTTTCTGCCCGCATCCTTGTCGTTTCCACAGTCGATCAGACAGACGTCCCGGCCGCCGACGCGAATGAGACCGATTTTTGAGGGGCTCTGGATGTAGTAGCTCTGTTCTCCTACGGGAATCAATTCATACATAGTCTATTTTCCGCCTTTCTCTGTGGGTATTTTTTCCATAATATAGTTTGTCAGCAGTACGCCCTGCCGCTCCACCTGCTGCTCCTTTACCACCCGGTATCCTCTGGCCTGGAAAAACGGCCTGGCGGTGATGGAGGCGTGGGTGGTGTAGCGCTCCGAGGGCACAGCCCGCTCCAGCTCCCGGCAGATGGCGGTGGCGGCGCCTTTTCCCTGGAAATCCTTGTGAACAAACAGCCGGTCCAAATATCCGGTATGGTCCATGTCCCCGAATCCCACGATCCGTTCCCCGTCTACGGCCACTACGGTGTAATGTTCCAGAAACGACTGATTCCATTTCTCCAGGTCCACGGTGCCGGTGGCCCAGACGGCAAGCTGCTCTGGGGTGTAGTCTCTGGCGTTTACGGTGTGAACGGTGTCAAAAAATAACTGGCTTAAGGTCCGGCAGTCCTCCGGACGGTATTTGCGGATTTGGATTGGCATGGGAGGCTCCTTTTTAGTGAAATTTGTGTAAATAGGAATAGGTTGATACCAGGGTCAAAAGGTCAGAAATCCGATGCAAGCTTGCAAGAGGATTTTTGACCTTTTGACCCGCCAAAAACATGAATAAGCAGCCATTTTTCGTAGAAAAATGAGCGGATTATGAATGTTTCCCAGGATTGCGGGAGCACGTAGTGCGAAACAATCCGGTATCAAAGGGGTCAAAATACCTTTTGACCCCAACATCATAGGTTCATTTTAGCATGATTTTGAGGGAGAGGGAATAGGGGCGAAAGAAAATCCCGCTGCCCGGAAGGCCAGATGCCGGGAAACGGGATTCTTGTGACGGGAAATTTCAGGGAAACCGCCTGCGCCGGTTCCCGGTTTTGGAAAAATGGGAGAGATGAGCGGAAACGTCATTTCGGTTTGCTGTTCTGGCTGCTACAGGGTGGCGGGAGAGGTTTGAGAGAGGACGGCCCGGTTTATTTGGATTCTTTGCTGCAAATCGCCAACCGGTGCTGATACTTCTCCCTGGTAGCCATTCCGCCCCGGATGTGACGCTCCGACTTGTTCACATCTAGAACCACCCGCGCCCGCGCGGCCAGGGAGGGGTTGATGTGCTCTAAGCGGTCGGTGACGTCCTTGTGCACCGTCGATTTACTGATTCCAAACTTCTTCGCCGTCTGCCGTACTGTGGCGTTGTAGTCTATGATGTAGTTGGCTATGGCCACCGCACGTTCCTCGATATATTCCTTCATGGGCTTACCCCTGAGAACGTTTTTTACATCATATTAGAAAGAAGTACAATTTATGCAGGCTGATGGGAGGGAATTTGGAGATTGTCAGATCGCCGCTTAGCCTAACGATTTTAAGCAATTCCGGTATTCTATCATTTGCGTTTCATCAGTTGTATCAAGGACATCCTGTAATTCATTGATGACAGAATCGCGCTCCTTTGGTAAATATGCCGTTACAGGGTAAAAATTTGATTTGGAATTCGCGAACAGATGAGTGCGTATCTGCAAATTCTTTATAAATATCTGCAACTCTTTCAGCCGTTCTTTTTCTCCCGCAGGGAAAAATGCGCCTGCCTGTGCCATTTGATATAATTCTGTATCAGGAAACAGGGTCAGCGAATCAACAGAAATAAAACGAGGATTTACCTTGCTGAATACTCTTGCGCTGTTTACCGCGTTTCGGCATCCGTTCCCCTTTCCTGCAAGTCCTGTCATATAAACGAAATAGTATTCAATGCCCGCCTCATCCAGCTTTCTGCACTGTTCGATCAGCTCTTTCGCGGTATATCCCTTATTTGCTAAACGCAGTGTGCCATCGTCCCCCGACTCTGTTCCAATACTGAGGCCATTGATGCCTAACGTCCGCAGTTTTCTGAGCTGCCATACTTTTTTGTTCTTTATATCACGAATACTTGAAAACATGGCAATGGTCTGACATTCGGCCAGATAATCGTGTACCAGTAGCGCCCGTTCCACTAAGTTCTCATAGCTCATAGCGAAAGGATTCGCGCCTGTCAAAAAAATCCGCCGCGCGGTGGGCTGATAGTTTGCTAATTCTTCTAAGTCCTCTTTGAATTCCTGTAATGGTGACATACGGAAACACTCATCTTTATACAAGTTGCAAAATCCGCATTTATTATATGTGCAGCCGGACGTTGCCTGCAGGATAAAGGAGCTTGCTTCATACGGCGGCCGCCATGTTCTGCCTGTAAAATGCAAAGGAATCCCCCCATTATAGATGTTTCAGATTTTTCCGGTAATGGCGCAATTCTTCTTCGCTCACACCCGTGATAATTTTATCCAGCGCAGCCAAAAGTTTCTGTTTATCCCGGGGCAGATTCCCGACAATCTGGAAGGCATTGGAGGCTCCCAGAGCGGCGAATGTCACGGGAATTTCTAATTTATCAACGAGTGTCCGAACCTCTTTATATTTTTCCAGCTCGCTTTCTTCGTTCCAGTTTCCCTTCTGGATCTCCTGATACAATTCCGAGTCGGGATAAATGGTCAGCATATTCGCGCCGATCAGAGCCGGGTGGAGCTGATTGCATAGTTCCGCGGTCAATTCGGCTCCCGTTTCTCCCCGTCCTGCCCCGGATATGCCTGTAAGATAGAAAAAGCTGTAGTGAATGCCGGCCTTGTCCAGCCGTCTGCACTGAGTCACAATATCAGTAGCTAAATAGCCTTTATTCATAAATCTCAGGGCGTCATCGTCGCCGGTTTCCATCCCGATCGTCAATCCGTCGTAGCCTGCCTGACGCAGTTTAGTCAATTCTTTATCTGTTTTCAGCGTGACATCCGTAACGCGGGCAAAGCAGCCTATCGTATTACAGGATGGAATGTATTTTTTTATCAGATCTGCGATTTCCAGCAGCTTTTCCGTTTTCAGTACAAAAGGATTGGCGCCTGTGAGGAATGTCCGGCGGTATGCCGTTCCCTGCCATAATTTCATTGTCTTGGCCGTCTCTTTTAGATCCGTTTCAATGTCCTCAGCTGGCGACATTCGAAACGGAAAAGGGAGATCATTATAAAGCGTGCAAAATTTACATTTATGGTGGGTACACCCTGCTGTGACTTCCAGCAATAGAGAAGAAACCTCATAAGGTGGCCGCCAAATGGTCCCGGTATAGTGCATAAGTGTATCGCTCCTTTTCGTTGTTCTCTTTTCATCACTAAAATACCTGATTGCGCGATGGCATACAAGTACTGTCTTTTTTTAGCGGTAGTATCATTTTTCGTACTAAGAACAGCTGATAGGAGCATCTTGTATTTTGAGAAATTTTAAAATATACTCTTGTGGAGAGAGGTGCATATAGATGTCTGAAAACAAGTTTAGTGATAAGGACGTGATTGCGCGCTGCGTGCCTATGAGCAAGCTGCAGTCTGTCATCGGCGGAAAGTGGAAAATTCTGATTTTGTGGTATGTGGCTTTTTATAAGGTACAGCGGTTTGGAGAACTTATGCGCCGCCTTGACGGCATTACGCAGTCCACACTGACAAAACAGCTCCGCGAATTGGAAAATGACGGATTTCTTCACAGGGAAATTTATAAAGAGATTCCTCCGAAGGTAGAGTATTCCCTTACAGATCTTGGAGAGAGCTTTATTCCGGTTCTTCAAACTATGATGACATGGAGTGAAATGTATTTATGCCCGGATTATATCAATCCATATGAATAAACGCTGTAAAAGAGCGAGAGGACAAGTTTTAGATTTGTTTCGTTCTTCTTGGGAATTCTGGCCGCTGTCTGCAACCGCTGTTTTTAGGCCGATAGGAAACTTCATTCCCTATGGCCTAAAAGCCACCGGCGTATGAGCCGCACTTTCTATTCAATCCCATACCGATACGGATAATAATTCCGCAGCTCCTCTGGCCTTACCTCCTTTCCCGCATACGTTTCAAACCACTGGCTGTAATGTGGATTATTCCATGTGGAGCCATCTTCAAAAACCACTTGTTTTAAACAGAACAGGGAATATGCGACCTGGTTTCTTTCGCCGTTTCCAATCACAGGCCAATTCTCCATGGCCTCCCCGTCGTACAAGGACCAGCCGCCGTGATAATCTGCCGTTTCATGGGGAGCGATGCGCAAGCCGTCAATCCTCGCGAGATAGTCATAGCTTTGCTCTTGGCTGCTGTCAAAAAAGTTCCAGTATAATTTTAAAGGTGTGCCATGCTCATCATATGCCAGCATACAATACTCCATTTCAGTTATGGTTCGGTCGGTGTTGTTCGTGAGGATGTCATGAAGATAAGGCCATCCGTTTTCGTAATAAAGGAGTTCCACGCTTTCATGGATAATGGACATAGAATTCTCGGCATCCGCTCCGGTTTTCCCCTTGTCGGTCCCCGTTTCCGTGGCAAAGGGGGTATGGGACGCGGCAGTGTTTGGCGGCGCGGCAGCGGAGGTGGCAAATATACTGATGGCAGCAAATACAGTCAAACAGGAAATCAGTATGGCGGCCATGGGCGGCCGTTTTGTTTTCATAATAGCGGTAATTCGTTCCTCAACCGCGTTTTTGCTAAACTCATTACAAAACGGCATGAAACCGCTTTTCTTTGCCTCCATATGGATAAGCATTAACGCATAGTCCTTCTTGGCGGTTTCCCCGGACAGCCGCACAACGCTTTCGTCACAGGCCAGCTCCATATCCCGGTTAAAAAGAAGGTACATCCCCCACACCAACGGATTAAACCAGTGAACGCACAGGGCAAAGGCGGCAATCAGTTTCGCGGCAGCGTCAAACCGGCGGATGTGAATGTATTCATATAAAAAAATATATTGCAGCTGTCTGGTGTCTTTCCAGTTGGTTGTCTTGGGCATTAAGATAACTGGCTGGAGGATCCCATAAGTCAGAGGGGCAAAAATGCGGTCGCTTTGCCTTATGGAAATGGAGCGCGTCAGCGGATGATCCTTCAGCCATTTTTCCGCGAACACGTTCTGAACGGGCAGCGACATGGAAAATTCAAGCCGGCACCGCAGGTAAGATATGGAAAAAAACGCCGCGAAAAATAGCGTTCCCGCCAGCCAGATGGCAAACGGTGCGGAAATGGGAGAGACAGGCACATTTAAAAGCTCCCCTGTGAATGCGGGAGTCTCTCCCTGCATCATTGCCATAACATTGCCGATGGGAGTTTGCCCGGAATGTGCCGCTGTCCGCTCTAAGAAAGAATACACGCTGAGGGCAGACGGAACGGAAACAGGTATGAGCAATCTTAAAATGGTAATCCACCACAAAATTAAAAAGGTTCTTTTCGGCAATCGGTTGACCGCGACCGCCCGGATAAAAAGAATGAATAAGATCAGCACAGCGCCGGAAATGCTCATTTGCAGTAAACTCATATGCGTCACCTCACTGGAATTCCCCAACGATCTGCTTTAACCGTTCGATCTGTTCCGCGGTAAGTTTCTTCCTTCCCAAAAGAGCGGCGAACAGCTTGTCGGCAGAGCCGTCATAAATCTTATTGATCAGTTCGTTTGTTTCCGATTCCTGAACCTCCTCTTTAGGAATCAGGGCATGGCACATAAAGTTTGGTTCGGAGCGCTCAATCGCCCCTTTTTTGATGCACCTTTTTATCAGCGTATATGTGGTATTTACGTTCCAACCAACTTCTGCTTTCAAAACGTCGGATATGTGTTTTGCCGTGGCATCGCCCTCCCGCCAAAGTACGTTCATCACTTTCAGCTCTGAATCGAATAGTTTGATATTCATCTGCGGCCTCCTTTCTATACGACTGGAGTAGTTTGTGTTTCTGATTACACGATACAGGATTTTTGGGAAAAAGTCAATACTACTGCAGTCGTATAAGGCGGAAAATGGGAAAAACGGAACCGCAAAAAAAGACGGCAGTTTTATTCTATAAAAACCGACCGCCTTTTAACACGAAACAACAAAAAATGATATATCCAATCAACAGCCCAGCAACTCAAAACACCCCAAACAACACAAGCCCCAACCCCGCGCTGAGCAGAATCACCTTGGGAATGCTCACATCCCATTTAAACAGCAGCACAGCGTCGATGGCGCCGATGAGGATGGCCGGGATGCTGACGGCGGATTCGATCACATAGTTAGTCTGCATAAAGGATACGATGACGCCGATGAGCAGGCCGATGCACACGGGGCGGACGCCGGTGAGGATCTGGGTCATGCGCCGGCTTTTCTGGAATTTCTGGAAAAAGACGGCGGCCAGGGCGGTGAGGGTAAGGGTGGGGGTGAGTACACCTAAGTTTGCCACAATGGCCCCGGGAATGCCGGTGGCATGGATGCCGGCGAAGGTGGCGCAGTTTAGGCCCAGAGGGCCGGGAGTCATTTCCGCGATGGCTACGATGTCAGAGACCTCGCTCAAATTCATCCAGCCGTGGGAGACGACCTCATGGCTGATGAGGGGGATCATGGACAGGCCGCCGAAACTGGTAAACCCGATTTTCACAAAGCTCCAGAACAGGTCAAGAATGACGGGAATCATGGTTTTTCAGCTCCTTTCTCTCGTAGTACTCACAGATCAGAATTCCTCCGACGATGCCCATGACCACCAGCTCCACGCAGCTGATGCCAAAGAACAGATACAGGGCAAAGGCCGCCGCAGTCAGAAGATAGCAGGGCGGAAACCGGAACGCGCCCTTGACCATATTGACGGCGGCGCAGGCGATGATGGGCACAATGGCCGCCCGGACACCGGTCATGGCGTTCATCACCCAGACGTTTTCCCGGAAAATCGTGTAGAAATAGGTGATGAAGGACAGAATGATCATCGGTGGGGTGATCATGGCGATGACGCAGGAGATGCCGCAGAGCACGCCGCCCACCCGGTAGCCGTAAAGCATGGCCACGTTTCCGATCATGGTGCCCGGCAGGCTGCGGCCGACGCTGGTGATGTCTAGGAGCTCCTGGCTGGTGATGGTTTGTTCCTCCTCCACGTACAGCTTTTGCATCTGCGCTACGATGCTCCAGCCGCCGCCGAAGGTGAAACAGCCGAATTTGAAGAACTGCCCAAAGAGGATCAGGGCTTTTTTCCAGTTTTTCATGAGTAAATGGTTCCCTCCTTTTGTTTCCTCTGAAGTTTAGAGACATTATAAGCCTTAAACCTTGTGTAAAGTCAAGGAAAGTGTGGGAGAGAATGAAAGATGGCCGGTCAGCCGTTTTCCATTTCCACCGGCAGCCAGACCTGCCGGAACCGGCGGTAGTTTTCCCTTTTGTTCATGGAGAGAAAGGTGCGGCAGACGGGATCCCCTGTGACCGTAATACCGTGGGAGTTTACATAATCCACCAAATGGGACAGGTACTGGACGGCGGACGGGTTTTCCTCAGAGGAAACCTCAATCACCGTGTACAGGCAGTCCGTGGGAGGATGGTAGGAGCCGCAGCACAGGGCAGCGGGCATCTCCAGGGTTTTGGCGTCCTGTTCCAGCACGCCCAGGGCAGAAAAGCTTTCGTCCCGCCCCTGGCTCAGCCCCTGCCAGCTCACCCGCTGGGCGGGAAAGGCAAAGGGAGCAAGTCCAACCCATTGTGGAAACAATTTCAACTGTTCTGAATTTAAGATCAATTCTTCCCCTTTCATAAATTCCAGCCGGTACAGTCCGGGGCTGGTTTCCCGGCGGATGGTCCAAAGCTCCGACGGCAGGAGGTCCAACAGGCCGGACATTCGCCGGAGATAGTCCAGAATCCGTGTCTTCTGGAGGATTTCCGCCTCCAGCGCCTCCGCCCGGCTGTTGTACTCCTGGTGAACGTAGGTCACGTCGTCGGAGTTGATCAGGGCCTCCGTTTCCCGCATGGAAAACCCGTACTGGTGGTAGGCCCTGGCCCGCATGAGGGCGGTGATATCTAAGCGGCTGTAGTAACGGTAGCCGTTTTCCGCGTCCTTTTTGGACGATTTTAAAATGCCGTTTCTCTCATAAAGCCGCAGCGCCTCCGGGGACACTCCCAAAAGCTTTGCGACCGTTCCAATTTTGTATTTCATAAAACCGTTCCTCTCTGTTTATGTAACCAGTATAACAGAAAAGGGAAACGGAAGAAAGCGGTGGATTTTTGCTGGAGGAGTAGATATAATGGAGGAAAAGATTCTGAGCACGGCAAAGGAGCGGATAAAATGTACAAAAAATATACCTTGGAAGTTACAGAACAGAAGAGCGGGGCCAGCAGGACCATTGAAATGGACGGCGGGAACACATTGGACGACTTGAGCAACGCTATTTTAAACGCGGTGAATTTTGACAAGAGCCACCTCTATATGTTCAGCCTGTCCAAAAAACCCTATGGGGAAGGCTATTATCACCCCATGGCGGATTTGGATGACGGTGATAAAAGCGCGGCGGACGCGTCCTTAAACAGCCTGGGGCTGCGGACCAGAAAGAAACTTTTATACGTCTATGACTTTGGAGACGATTGGCATTTTGACGTGACCGTGAAAAAGGTGGAGACAGTGGACGCGCCCTGCAAGACGGCGGTCATTGCCAGCCAGGGGGAACTGACCCAGTACCCCGAATGGGACGAAGAAGATCCGGACTGGGATGAATATGAGGATGAGTTTCTGGAGGATCTGGACTGGGATGAGAGCGAGGAGGACTTTTCGGAGGATGATTTCTCGGATGAGGGAGTAAAGGTCCGTCTGGTTCCGGAAAAGGATGATACGATTCAGAAAAAACTGGAAAAACTGCCGGCCATTTGCCGCAGACAGTGGCAGATCCTGGCGGAGGAGAACATGGAGGAGGCGGAGGAAATGGAGCCTCTGGCCTATTCCGCGGTGGAAAAATGCGGCCTGGTGGTGGCGAAAGATCAGAAGAACGGGTTTTTCGTCGATGTAAAGCGCGGGGAGATGGAGCCGCAGGAGTATCCCTGCATGAAGGAGCTGAACAACCAGATCGCCATGGAGCGCTCATTCCAGGGCCTGGTGTCGGCCTACGGCGTGATTGAGCGGGAAACGCTGCTGGCCATGGCAGAGCAGTACGGTATTGGCTCCAGATTCAGCAGGGAAGAAAAGGAAATGTGTCTGAACCGCCTGGAGGAGTGGGAGCAGATGTATTCCTGGAAGAAAGACGGGCAGAAGTATGAGACTACGTTTCTTCTCCCGCTGGCAAAGGGGATCCAGAAAAAACGGGAGGAGTATCCCGGCTGGAGCTACGCGGAGTGGGATGAGGAGAGCCTGAGGCTTATTTTGAGCGGGGAAGGCCTGGGAGCGTTTCCCATCTGCGAGACGTTTATGAAAGAACTGGTCTTTCGCTGGGGATGGGATCCGGAGGTGGCAGAGCAGCTGCTGCATATGGCGTCTGTGGAAATCACCATGGGAAGCTCCGAGAAGGACTTTCTGAAGGCAATGGATCCCTGCATGAGAGAATACGGCTGCACCAGCCAGGAGATGAAGTCCATCCGCGGCAGCCTGAAGGAGCTGTATCAGAAACTGCCGTCGGCGGTGCTGCGGGGGCATTGCTGGGGGGAGTATGAGAGGAAGGCGAAGGGACAGATGGAGTTGTTTGAGTGAGAGGCGGAAATGGACGCGGGAAATGATCCTTGCGGCAGCCTGTAAAATGAGATAGAGATGTAGAGAAAGGAAGGCTCTGCTCCTGGCGCGAAACGCGGCGCGGGAGAGAGCCTTCCGTTTATTTTAGAGGAAACGTCATATGGAAAAAAGGGATCAAAAGAAAAACAAAACCGTGGTCAGGTTCCGCTTTTGATGTCTCACAATTCGTCAAGGAAGCAAAATCCTTAAAAACAGGCTGAACTGTTACTAAAATATTTCTAGGTATTGGAATACCTGATTGACATTTTGCGCCAAAAGAGATATACTGATTCATATCAAAAGGCGGTTAAGGGCGAAACAGGTCAAAAGCGAGGCAGAAAGGCGGGTGAAGGGATGTTGGAGGCAATTTACAGGGAAATGCGGGGGTTGTTTTCAGCGGAACAGACGACATACCTTCTGATGTGGGCTGTGTTTGTGCGGTATTTGAAAAGAGAAGAACCGAAAGCGGAAAAATGCAAGCTCTTTTATTACCAAAAAGAAAAAGATTTTCTGCGAAATCTGGATTCCTACGATTTTAAACTGGCACTTTGCAGGCTGGAGGATCTGATTGATTTTGATTTTATTCAGGTGAGCTATGAGGAGGCAGAAAAAAAGCTGGATTGGCTGGAACGGCAGGCGGTGAACTGGAATTTCACCAGCGCGGAGGAGGTCAACCGATGGGTGGCCAGGCTCCTGACGGTGGCAGAGGGAGAGTTTGGTTCAATTCCCACTCCGGTTCCGGTAAAACAGATGCTGGTGAAACTGGCGCAGACCTGGGAATTTGGCAGCGTAGCGGAAATCTGCTGCGGAACATCCGGCATCGGGATCGACCTGCTTGGCCGCAGCCATTCCACGAAGAAACTGCCCCGGTACTATGGCGAGGACATACGCCCCTTTTGCAGCATCTGCGCCGCCATTCTGCTTTGGATCAATGGGATCCGGGATTTCAGCGTGGCCACCAGAGACAGCCTGGCTTTTAAAAAGGATGGAGAACAGTACGGCCTGGTGCTGGCGGACATCCCCGTGGGGGCAAACGAAAGCCGCCAGGTGGATCCGGAGGACGATCGTTTTCCGAAAGGGACGGGAAAAAGCGTTTATACGGACTGGATCTTTCTGGAGGAAATGCTGTATCGGATGGCTCCCGGAGGCCGGGGGGCGGCCATTGTGACAAAAGGCGCCGCCGTGCGAAAAAATGAAGCGATTCTTCGGCAGTACGTGACAGAACAAGACTGGCTGGAGGCTGTGGTGACCCTGCCCCAGAACCTCTACCCCGGAGATAAGCAGGGGCGGGAGCTTCTGGTGTTCCATAAGGGAAAACGGGACAGGCGGGGGCTGGTGGCCTTCATTGACCTGAAAGATTTTTGCAGCCGGGAGAATTCCGGCTCTGTCCAGGAGGAGATGGAGCGCCTGGCGGAAAACGGCCTTCGCGAACCGGAACGGTCCTACGGAAAGGGATATGGCCAGCTGGTTTCCACCGCCAGGATACGGGAAAATCTCTACACCTGGAATCCCATGTTTTACCTGACAGACGAGCTCTCAGACGGTGAGGCGAAGGAGACCATCAGCCTGGGAGAGGCAGCTCAGGTCACCAGAGGGCTGCAGTTGGCAAAAAGAGACGAGGAAATGCTGTCCGACGACGGAACCCATTATCTCCTGAACATAAAAAATATTGAGGACGGCAGTATCAACTACGAGGACTGTAAAAAAATCCGCTGGAAAAATGCCCAGTGGATCCACAAATACCAGATTCGGGAGGATGATATTTTGCTGACCAGCAAAGGCACCCAGCTAAAGATGGCCATGGTTCCTCCCAATCCGCCGCCGGCCTTCATCAGCGGCAATCTGACCATCATCCGCACGGATCGGGCGACCTATCACCCGTACGTATTATATGAATATCTTCGGTCACCGGAGGGCCGCAGATGGCTGGAACGGTATCAGACCGGCTCTACAATCCGGGTTTTGAACGCGTCCAGTTTAATGCAGATCAAGGTCCCCCGATATAAAAAGACGCTGATGGAGACGGTGGGAAAGGAACTGAAGGAAAATGACAGACGCTATCGCGAGGCCGTGGAACAGCTGGCCAGTGATTACAAAAGCGCCAGACTGAGGGCGTTGGAAATGTTGAAAGGAGAGAACGATTATGCCTAAGATATTTGTGAGCTACAGCAGCAAAGATGAGGAACTGGTAGACCGGTTTCTTGAGTTTCTCATGCGGGGAATGGGCGTGAGTGAAGACGATATTTTCTGCACCCGGCTTGCGGGAACCTTGCCTGCGGGAACGGATTTCCTGGCAAGGATCCGGACGGAGTTAAGGGGAAACGGCATTGTCATTCCGCTGATCACCCCCAACTATATGAAAAGTGAGTTTTGTCTCATGGAACTGGGGGCGTCCTGGGCGCTCAGCGGGGACGGGGGAAAACGGTTCTATCCCGTACTGGCGGAGACTATGACCTACGAATCCATGAATCACACCCCGCTGAAAAATATTCAGATGCTGCGGATAGACAGGAGGCAGGACTTAGGCGATCTGTATGATCTGCTGTGTGAAGATAAGGCCGCCCGCAGAAGGACATCTGTCTTTAATCAAAAACTGGATGTGTTTATGAATGATCTGGCGAAACGGAATGATCCGGGAAAGGATGGCGACGGATACTATCACGCCATTGTCGCCGATGTGCGGAACGTCCCGGAAAACTACCGCTGCTACAAAATCAACGGCCGGATTGACCTGGGGCCGGGGGTAACGTACCAGGAGGGAGAGACCCACTGGATTTTTTACCACAAAGGGATGTACCCGGATTTACAGCCGGGAGACCGGATCCGGTTTAAGGTGAGCCGCACGGAACTTAGGAATTTCCCTGATTTAAAAAATGCCAGGAACATCTACCTGGACGCCCTGGAGCGCTGCTGAACACGGAATCCAGGCGCTCTCCAGCCCTAAAAATCCAATAGCAACAAAAAGGACTATCCTTGGGGAAGAATAGTCCTTTTTGTTGTTATTGGGAATGGTAGGTATATAAATAAGAAAATGTTATAGGGGGGCCGGACGGTGCTACCCGTCCGGTATGAGTATGAAAAAGCTTTCTAATTCCAAGCATCTGCTGCTTGAAATAAGGCTCGTTATCCTTTCGGATAACTTACTTATAATATAAAGAGTAAATGTGTCAAAAATATGTCCCCATCATAAAAAAACCATAAAATTTCTGACGGAAAAATTAAAAAGTTGGAAAATAAAAAAAAGAAGAAAATCCCTTTAAAAAAAGAAAGAGATTGTATATAATAGGAAGAAGTAAGAGACAGGAGGAGACTATGAATATGTTCATGTCCAATGATATTGGAATTGATTTGGGCACTGCGAGCATCCTTGTGTATATCAAAGGCAAGGGTGTGGTGTTAAAAGAGCCATCCGTGGTTGCGATTGACCGCGATACGAATAAAATTATTACCTTTGGCGAGGAGGCCAGGCTGATGATCGGCCGCACGCCGGGGAATATCGTGGCGGTTCGGCCCCTCCGCCAGGGCGTCATTTCCGACTACACCGTGACGGAGAAAATGTTAAAGTATTTTATCAACAAGGCGGTGGGCAAGCGCACCCTGCGCAAGCCCCGCATCAGCGTGTGCATTCCCAGCGGCGCCACAGAGGTGGAGAAAAAGGCCGTGGAGGACGCCACCTATCAGGCAGGCGCCAGAGAGGTGACCATCATCGAGGAGCCGGTGGCGGCAGCCATCGGAGCGGGCATTGACATTTCCAAGGCCTGCGGCAATATGATCGTGGACATCGGCGGCGGCACGGCGGACATCGCGGTGATTTCCCTGGGCGGCACTGTGGTGAGTACATCCATCAAGGTAGCCGGGGATGATTTTGACGAGGCCCTGGTCCGCTACATGAGAAAGAAACACAACCTGCTCATCGGCGAGAGAACCGCCGAGGAGATCAAGATCAATATCGGCGCCGCTTACAAGCGGCCGGAGTCCCTGACCATGGAAGTGCGGGGGCGCAACCTGGTGACCGGCCTGCCAAAGACCATCATGGTCACCTCCGACGAGACCTTAGAGGCCCTGCGGGAGCCGGCCATGCAGATTGTGGACGCCGTTCACAATGTGCTGGAGCGCACACCGCCGGAGCTGGCGGCGGACATTTACGACCGCGGCATCGTCCTCACTGGCGGCGGATCCCTGCTCAGCGGCCTGGACGCCCTGATTCAGGAAAAGACCGGCATCAATACGATGATCGCCGAGGACCCGCTGACGGCAGTGGCCATCGGAACGGGCCGTTTCATCGAATTTACCCACGGCGGCGAGGGAAAAGAGTTTTAAATAGGCGAGGAAATTGCCTCTGCCCAGGCGGCAGGGGCATTTTTTTCCCGTTTGGAGGAGGCGGAGCCCCGCCCCAGGACAAAGACATAACCAAGCAAAGGAGCGTTCCAGTTGGCGACGGTACAGGGATTTGTGGAGAAAATTAAATATCGAAACGAGGACAACGGCTACACCGTCTTAAGCCTGGCGGCGTCAGACGACGAGTACATACTGGTGGGAACCTTTCCTTATATAAATGAAGGGGAAATGATAGAGGCCTCCGGCACCATGACGGAGCACCCCATCTACGGCGAGCAGCTCCAGGTGGAAAGCTACGAGATCAAGACGCCGGAGGACGCCGATTCCATGGAGCGCTATCTGGCGTCCGGCGCCATCAAAGGAGTGGGCGCGGCCCTGGCGGCCAGGATCGTGCGCCGGTTTAAGGCGGACACCTTCCGGATCATGGAGGAGGAGCCGGAGCGGCTTTCCGAGGTCAAGGGCATCAGCGAAAAGATGGCCATGGCCATCGCCGGGCAGATGGAAGAAAAAAAGGGAATGCGCCAGGCCACCATGTTCCTGCAGAAATACGGCATTTCCGTCAATCTGGCGGTAAAAATCTACCAGGAATACGGCCCCCGGATGTACGGCATCATCGAGGAAAATCCCTACCGGCTGGCGGACGACATTCCCGGCGTGGGATTTAAGATGGCGGACGAGATCGCCAGGCGGGTGGGCATTTTCACCGACTCCGACTACCGCATCAAGAGCGGCGTGCTCTACACCCTGCTCCAGGCGGTGGGAAGCGGCCACACCTATCTCCCGGAGGAGGAGCTTTTGGCCTCCGCCACCGAGCTTTTGCGGGTAGAGCCGGATCTGATCGAACGTCAGCTCATGGATCTTCAGATCGAAAAAAAGCTGGTGGTAAAAGTCCAGGGGGAGAAACGGATCGTCTACGCCTCCCAGTATTATTACCTGGAGTTAAATTCCGCAAAAATGCTCTATGATCTAAGCATCCAGGGCCATTTTGACCAGGGCGAGATCTTGAAAAAGCTGGACCGCATCCAGCAGGAGGAACACATCCAGCTGGATGAAATGCAGGTTAAAGCGGTGGTAGAGGCGGTGGGAAACGGCCTTTTAGTCATCACCGGCGGCCCGGGAACGGGAAAAACCACCATTATCAACACCATCATCCGCTATTTCGAGGAGGCGGGGATGGAGATTCTGCTGGCGGCGCCCACGGGACGGGCGGCGAAACGGATGACGGAGGCCACAGGCATGGAGGCCAGGACGATTCACCGCTTGTTAGAGATCACCGGAGCGCCGGACGACAAAAATTCCTCCGGAACCCATTTTGAGCGGAACGAGGAAAATCCCCTGGAGGCAGATGTGATCATCATTGACGAGATGTCCATGGTGGACATTTACCTGCTCCATTCCCTTTTAAAGGCGGTGAATGTGGGCACCAGGCTCATTCTGGTGGGAGACGTGAACCAGCTGCCCAGCGTGGGGCCTGGAAATGTGCTGCGGGACATCATCGACTCCGGCTGTTTCAACGTGGTAAAGCTCACCAGGATCTTCCGTCAGGCCTCCCAGAGCGACATCGTGGTAAACGCCCACCGCATCAACGGCGGCGAGCCCATCGACCTGACAAAGCGCAGCCGGGATTTCCTCTTTATCCGCCGGGACCATCCCGACGCCATCATCAGCGCCATGATCACCCTGGTGAGGGAAAAGCTCCCGGGCTATGTAAACGCCCACCCCTTCGACATCCAGATCATGACGCCCATGCGGAAAGGGGCCCTGGGCGTGGAGCGGTTAAACAACATTCTCCAGGAGTTTTTAAACCCCGCTGGCGGGGGAAAGGCGGAGCGGGAGGCGGGAGGCGTCATTTACCGGGAAGGCGACAAGGTCATGCAGGTAAAGAACAATTACCAGCTGGAGTGGGAGACCAGGAACCGCTACGGCATCCCTGTGGAGACCGGCCTGGGCGTGTTTAACGGCGACATGGGCGTGATCCGGGAGATCAACGGCTTTGCGGAGACCCTGACGGTGGAGTTTGACGAGGGGAGAATGGTGGAGTACAGTTTCAAGCAGCTGGAGGAGCTGGAGCTGGCTTACGCCATCACCATCCACAAATCCCAGGGCAGCGAATACCCGGCGGTGGTGATCCCCGTCCATAGCGGCCCGCGGATGCTCATGACCCGCAACCTCATTTACACCGCGGTCACCAGGGCCCGTTCCTGCGTCTGCCTGGTAGGCGTCCCGGAGACGTTCCAGTCCATGGTGGACAATGAGACGGAACAGCGCCGCTACTCCGGCTTAAAGGACCGGATCCTGGAATTGGCGGATCTTTAAGCCATCCGGCCTTCGAGGCGCGGAAAAAGAAACGAAACTCATATCTGGCAGGCGCTCCGGCGCCTGCGGCTTTCCGGTCCGGCAGGCGGCGCGTTCCGCCTGGGCCGGGCAGAACAGGAGAAATGTGACATTCATTCCAACCATATCTTATGTGAAAAGCGCGGCCGGTTTTCTGGCCGAGATCCTCTATCCCAGGCGGTGTCCCGTCTGCGATGAAGTTCTTCCCTTTCGTTCCGGGAGTATCTGTCCCGGCTGTTTTTCCAAGCTTTCCTTTACGAAATCCCCTGTGTGCAAAAAATGCGGCAAAGAAGTGACTGGCGAGGCGGTGGAATACTGCTACGACTGTTCCAGGCGGAGAAAATCCTTTGAGTATGGGATCGCCCTTTTAAACTACGACGGCATTTCCAAGCGCTCCATGGCCAGGATCAAGTACCACGGCCGCCGGGAGTACATGGATTTTTACGGCGAGGCCCTGGCAAAACGGTACGGGAAACGGATCGCCCGCATGAAGGCGGATGCCATTATCCCCGTGCCGGTTCACAAAAAGAGGCTGCGGGAGCGGGGATTTAACCAGGCGGAGGCCCTGGCGAGAAGTGTTTCCGCCCATTTGCCGGAGCCTGTCCCGGTGCGCACCGACATCCTGTTTCGCACCAGGAAAACTATGCCCCAGAAGGATCTGACGGCGGCGGAGCGGCTGAAAAACCTTTCCCAGGCCTTCGCGGCGGACAGTAGCAGAGTCCCTCCCGGCCTGGAAACCGTCATTCTCACCGACGACATCTACACCACCGGCAGCACCGCCGAGGCCTGCGCCAGGGCCCTTCTGGGAGCGGGGATCCGGCGGGTGTACCTGTTAAACGTGTGCATTGGCCACGGACGGTAACCGGTATGAATAGCATGGCGAAACGGTTACGAATTTGGCGAAAATTTCGCAAAAACCTTTCCCGACCCCATTGACAACCAGCCATTTCTGTGATATATTACACCAGTATTGACTGCCGAAGACAGTAGGCGCCGCAAGGCATAAGGTAAAACCGCCTACCGAGGAACATACAAAGCTCATAACAGAGAATTTGTAGAGCCCTTCTGTCTTGACAGGAGGGCTTATTTTTCGCAGGTGATACTCTTTCAAATCTAACAGGAGGTAAACCAAAATGGCAAAAGTAGAATTAAAGCAGCCGGTTGTAGCAGAGATTTCCGAGCTTTTAAACGGCGCTGCATCTGCCGTAGTTGTGGACTACCGCGGACTTACCGTGGAGCAGGATACGCAGCTGCGTAAGAAGCTGAGAGAAGCTGGTGTTTCCTACAAGGTATACAAGAACACCATGATTCGCTTTGCTGCAAAGGGAACGGAGTTCGAGGCTTTAGAGCCCCATCTGGAAGGACCGACCGCTCTGGCTGTGTCTAAGACAGACGCTACCGCCCCGGCAAGAGTGCTGGCGGAGTTCGCAAAGACTGCTGACAAGCTGGAGTTAAAGGCAGGCGTGGTAGAGGGAACCTACTACGATCAGAAGGGAATCCAGGTTATCGCGACCATCCCGTCCAGAGAGGTTCTTCTTGGCAAGCTGCTTGGAAGCATCCAGTCCCCGATTACCAATTTCGCTCGTGTGCTTAATCAGATCGCTGAGAAGGCAGAGGCGTAATTACAGGTACGTGTTTTAAAAACCAAATTCAGGAAAAGAAAATAGGAGGAAATTAAAATGGCAAAGTTAACAACTGCAGAGTTTATCGAAGCTATCAAGGAATTATCCGTATTAGAGTTAAATGAGTTAGTAAAGGCTTGCGAGGAGGAGTTCGGCGTATCCGCAGCAGCTGGCGTAGTAGTAGCTGCAGCAGCAGCCGGCGGCGCAGCTGAGGAGGAGAAGACCGAGTTTGACGTTGAGCTGACCGAGGTTGGCCCGAACAAGGTTAAAGTTATCAAGGTTGTTCGTGAAGTGACCGGTCTGGGCCTGAAGGAGGCTAAGGACGTAGTTGACGGCGCTCCGAAGGTTGTAAAGCAGGGCGCATCCAAAGAGGAGGCCGAGGACATCAAGACCAAGTTAGAGGCCGAGGGCGCAAAGGTTACCTTAAAGTAATCAAAGATTTGAAAAGACAGGAGGGGCTTTCCGGAGAGATCCGGGAGGTCCCTTTTTACGTCATGGGAAACCGTATTTTTGTAGGAAACGGCGTTCTCTGTGACGGGGCAGCGTAAAAGCAGCTGTAGGAGGTGCGTTTCGCACGGAGGAAAAGGCGGCCGGCGCCGCCGCGTGCGGGCGTGAGACGTGCGGTTCGATCGCACAGGGGAAAACCTACGGCGGCATTGTGGATAAACAGGATGTGTTCTGGTGATGGAGGTGGAAAATGGAGAGGAAACGGGAAAGCCGGGGAACCGGCCGGCGGGCATGGACGGCGGGGGAGCTGACGGCTATGGGGCTTTTGGCGGCAATTCTCAGCGTGTCGGCCTATATTGTGATTCCCCTGCCCTTTACGGCGGTGAGCATTACGGCCCAGACCATGGTGGTGAACCTGATCGGGATGCTTTTGGGGCCGGCCCAGACGGCGGCGGTGATTTTGGTATGGATTTTGCTGGGACTTGCGGGGCTGCCGGTGTTTTCCGGGGGCGCCGGAGGAGCGGGAAAGCTCTTTGGGCCGACGGGAGGCTATATTTTGGGATTTCTGGTGGCGGCGGTGCTCATTTCCCTGTTCTGCAGGAGGGTAAAGGGGCTGGGAAAGCAGACGGTGTTTTTGATTGTTGTGGGGATTCCGGTGATCTATCTGTTTGGAGTGTCCTGGACCAGGTATACCACGGGACTGCCCTGGCTGGCATTGCTTTTGCGGGACGCTCTGCCCTTTATCCCCCTGGATGTGGTGAAATGCCTGGCGGCCGCGGCCCTGGCGAAAGCCCTGAGACGGGCGCTGCCCGGCGATTTTTCTTGACGCGGGGGAGGTTCTCTGTTATAGTAATACATTGTACGAACGAGGGAGGCAAAGCCTGACGTGGCTGATGCCCCCCTTTTCTTAATTTAACAGGAAACTGCATTTCCTGTTAAATTAAGAATGCTCCGCAAGGAGGCGCACTCCGCGCAGAGGAATATGGCTGCTGACGCAGCCGCGCTCCGGCGCGAGTGTGCGCCAAGCGCACACTTTTTGTGTCGTAGGAAGATGCGTTCCTCATGACATAAGAGTCTCCGGCGAGATGTCTGCCGGAGCCTGCCGTAAAAGGCAAAGCCAGGGCCGTCAGAGGGGCAATTTTCTGCCGGGCCGGATGAATATAGAACCACAGAGATCAGAAACAGAGAATAAGGAGTTTAAATGGAGACAACGAGATTTGATGAAATGGAACTGAACAGCAAGATTTTAAAGGCCGTACGGGACATGGGCTTTGAGGAGCCGTCCCCCATCCAGGCCCAGGCCATCCCCCTGCAGCGGGAAGGCCGGGACATCATCGGCCAGGCCCAGACGGGTACGGGAAAGACGGCGGCCTTCGGCATTCCCCTGCTGGAAAAAATTGACCCGAAAAGCAAGAAACTGCAGGCCATCGCCCTCTGTCCCACGAGAGAGCTGGCAATCCAGGTGGCAGAGGAGATCCGCCGTCTGGCCAAATATATGCACGGGGTAAAGGTACTGCCGGTGTACGGCGGCCAGGAGATCGTGAAACAGATCCGTTCCTTAAAGGACGGAGTGCAGATCATCATCGGCACGCCCGGCCGTGTGATGGACCATATGAGACGGAAAACCATCAAGGTGGCAAATATCCATACGGTGATCCTGGACGAGGCGGACGAGATGTTAAACATGGGATTTCTGGAGGATATGGAGACGATCCTCAGCCAGCTGCCGGAGGAAAGGCAGACGGTGATGTTTTCCGCTACCATGCCCCCGGCCATTATGGAGATCGCCAAGAAGTTCCAGCAGGAGCCGGAGATCGTGAAAGTGGTGAAAAAGGAGCTCACCGTGCCGAAGGTGACCCAGTATTACTACGACGTGAAACCGAAGAACAAGGTGGAGGTGATGTGCCGTCTGCTGGATATGTACTCCCCCAAGCTGTCCGTAGTGTTCTGCAACACGAAAAAGCAGGTGGATGAGCTGGTGGACGCCCTGCAGGGCCGCGGCTACTTCGCCGAGGGACTTCACGGGGATTTAAAACAGGCCCAGAGGGATAAGGTGATGAACAGTTTTCGGAACGGCCGCACGGAGATCCTGGTGGCCACGGACGTGGCTGCCAGAGGCATTGACGTGGACGATGTGGAGGCGGTGTTTAACTACGACATTCCCCAGGACGACGAGTATTACGTGCACCGCATCGGCCGGACGGGCCGCGCCGGCCGGGAAGGCCGGGCCTTCAGCCTGGTGGTGGGCCGGGAGGTCTATAAGCTGCGGGACATCCAGCGCTACTGCAAGACGAAGATCATTCCCCAGGCGATCCCGTCCTTAAACGACATTACGGACATCCGCATGGAGAAGGTGCTGGACGAAGTGACGGATCTGATCGAGAGAGAGGATTTGTCGGAGATGATCGGCGCCATTGAAAAGAAGATCCTGGAGGAGGACTATACCGCCATGGATCTGGCGGCAGCCTTCCTGCGGATGGCCATGGGAGACGAGGTGGAGGACACCATCGACGATTTCCGCACTGCCAGGGATTTAGACGATTTGGACCGCCCCGGCCGCGGCCGCCGCGGAAAAGGCGGCAGAGGCGATTACCGGGACGGCGGCAATGAGTTCAGAGGCCGCGGCCGCCGGGGCGGCTCCCGCAGAAACGGAAACAGCGATATGGTGCGCCTGTTTATCAACGTGGGCAAAAACCACAACGTGAAACCGGGCGACGTGCTGGGGGCCATCGCCGGAGAGTCCGGGATGCCCGGCAGCCTGGTAGGCAGCATTGATATGTACGACCGCTACACCTTTGTGGAAGTGCCGGAGGACTGCGCGGAGGAAGTGCTGGAGGCCATGAAAAACTCCAGAATCAAGGGCAAAAACATCCACATGGAGATGGCCAAGCAGGATTAAGAGGCCTCGATGGCATTTCCGGTGTAGAGCTGATAGTATTTTCCTTTTTCTTCCATGAGCTGCTCGTGATTGCCCCGCTCGATGATCCGGCCCTGCTCCAGCACCATGATGCAGTCGGAATTTTTTACGGTGGAGAGACGGTGGGCGATCACGAAGGTGGTGCGGCCCTTCATCAGCCGGTCCATGCCCTCCTGCACCAGCTTTTCCGTCCTGGTGTCAATGGAGGAGGTGGCCTCGTCTAAGATCAGTACCGGCGGGTCGGCCACGGCGGCTCTGGCGATGGCTAAGAGCTGTCTCTGGCCCTGGCTCAGATTGCTGCCGTCGCCGGTGAGCATGGTGTCATAGCCGTCGGGCAGACGCTTGATAAAGCCGTGGGCGTTGGCCAGCTTGGCGGCGGCGATGCACTCCTCGTCTGTGGCGTCCAGACGGCCGTAGCGGATGTTGTCCATGACAGTGCCGGTGAACAGGTGGGTGTCCTGGAGCACTATGCCCAGGGAGCGGCGCAGGTCCGGCTTTTTGATCTTATTGATATTGATGCCGTCGTAGCGGATTTTGCCGTCCTGGATGTCGTAAAAGCGGTTGATTAAGTTGGTGATGGTGGTCTTTCCGGCTCCCGTGCTGCCTACGAAGGCGATCTTCTGGCCGGGGGTGGCAAAGAGTTTGATGTTGTGAAGGACGATTTTGTCGTCGTTGTAGCCGAAATCCACGTCGTTGAAGGTCACGTCCCCTTCCAGTTTGGTGTAGGTGACGGTGCCGTCGGCGGAGTGGGGATGGCGCCACGCCCAGAGGCCGGTGCGCTCCTTTGTTTCCGTCAGAGAGCCGTCGGCGTTTACTTTGGCGTTTACCAGCTCCACGTAGCCGTTGTCCTCCTCCGGAGCCTCATCCATCATCTGGAAAATACGCTCGGCTCCGGCGGTGGCCATGACGATGCTGTTCATCTGCTGGCTGAGCTGGGTCACCGGCTGGGTAAAGCTCTTGCACAGCATCAGGAAGGAAACCAGTCCGCCCAGGGTCAGCCCGGAGTACCCGCCCAGGGCCAGTATGGCTCCGATGACGGCGCAGAGGACGTAGCAGATATTTCCCAGGTTGGCGTTTAAGGGCATCATGATGTTGGCGAACTTGTTGGCGTTGCAGGCACTGTCCCGCAGCTGGCGGTTTAAGGCTTTGAACTGCTCCAGGCTCTTTTCCTCGTGGCAGAATACCTTTACCACCTTCTGGCCGTCCATCATTTCCTCAATGTAGCCGTTTACGGCGCCCAGATCCTTCTGTTGTCTGGAGAAATACATCCCGGACCGGCCGCTTAAGCGGGAGGTGGAAAACGCCATCAGGCCCACCATGAACAGGCAGACGATGGTCAGTGGGATGTCCAGGATGATCAAACTCACCAGGGTGGTCACCAGAGTGATGGCCGCGTTGATCACCTGAGGGATGCTCTGGCTGATGAGCTGGCGCAGGGTATCCACGTCGTTGGTGTACACGGACATGATGTCTCCGTGGGAGTGGGTGTCAAAGTAGCGGACCGGCAGGGACTGCATATGGGAGAACAGCTCCGTTCTCAGCCGTTTCATGGTGCCCTGGCTCACGTTTACCATGATCCTGGTGTAGGCGAAGGAACAGAGGATCCCGGCCCCGAAAATACAGGCCATGACGGCGAGGACGCGGGCCAGAGGGCCATAGTCCGGGCTGGCGGCCTGAGTGAGGGGCACAATGTAGTCGTCGATCAGGGTCTGCATAAACAGCGTTCCCCTTCTGGTGGCCAGGGAGGAGCCGAAAATGCAGAGCACTACGGCGATAAAGGACCATTTATAATTCTCTGTCATATAGCGGAGTACCCGCTTTAGCATCTGACACATTTCTTTAAAACTGGCTCTCTGCCCCCCGCGGCCGAAATTTCTGCCGGAGCCGGCGGGAATTCGATTGGTACGTTCCACGATTATGCACTCTCCTTTCCAGTATCTGGGGCCGGCTGGTCAAAATCGCCGCTGCCCTGCTGCTGCGTCTCGTAAATTTCCTGATAGATCGGATTGGTTTTCAACAGGTTTTCATGGGTATCAAAGGCATTTACCTGCCCGTTTTCCAGCACCAGGATGCGGTCGGCGTCCTTTACGCTGGAGATTCGCTGGGCGATGATGAGCTTGGTGGTGCCGGGGATCTTTTTGGCGAAGGCCGCCCGGATCCTGGCGTCGGTGGCGGTGTCCACGGCGCTGGTGGAGTCGTCTAAGATCAGCACCTTCGGTTTCTTTAACAGGGCGCGGGCGATACAGAGACGCTGTTTCTGGCCGCCGGATACGTTGCTGCCGCCCTGTTCGATCCAGGTGTCGTATTTATCCGGAAACCGCTCGATGAACTCGTCGGCGCAGGCCTGCCGGCAGGCTTCCTGACATTCCTCCAGGGTGGCGTCCTCCTTGCCCCAGCGCAGGTTATCCAGGATGGTGCCGGAAAACAGCACGTTTTTCTGGAGCACCACGGCGACCTGGCTGCGGAGCATTTCCATATCATAGGAGCGGACGTCCTTTCCCCCCACCAAGACCTGGCCGCTGGTGGTGTCATAGAGACGGCTGATCAGGTTCACCAGGCTGGATTTTCCGCAGCCGGTGCCGCCGATGATGCCGACGGTCTCGCCGGAACGGATGTGCAGGTCGATGTCGTGGAGCGTTTCCTCCCCGCTGCCGCCGTGTTTGTAGGCGAAACTTACGTGGTTGAAGTCGATGCTGCCGTCGGCGATCTCCAGGACGGGATCCGCCGGATTGGTAAGGTCGGCTTTTTCTGTGAGCACCTCGGCGATTCTCCGGCCGCTGGCGCTGCTCATGGTGATCATCACGAATACCATGGACAGCATCATTAAGGACATGAGCATACTCATGACGTAGCTGAACATGGAAGTGAGCTGCCCGGTGGTCAGATCTCCCACCACGATAAAGTGGGCTCCGAACCAGGAGAGGGCGATCATGCAGCCGTAGACCACCAGCATCATAACCGGGTTATTTAAGGTCAGACGGCCCTCGGCCTTTACAAACAGGCGGTAGATGTTTTCCGCCGCGGCCGCGAATTTATTTTTCTCGTAATCCTCCCGCACGAAGGCCTTCACCACGCGAATGGCGGAGACGTTTTCCTGGACGCTGGCGTTTAAATCATCGTATTTGTGGAAAACCTGGCTGAACAGCTTTGTGGCCTTGGACATAATGAGAAACAGGCACACGCCAAGAAACAGGATGGCCACCAGAAAGATCAGGCTCAGCCTGGCGCTGATGACCAGACACATCACCATGCTGCACAGGAAGGTGAGGGGGGCGCGGACCGCGATCCGCATCATCATCTGGTACGCGTTCTGCATATTGGTCACGTCGGTGGTCATACGGGTGACCAGGCCGGCGGTGCTGAATTTGTCAATGTTGGAAAAGGAAAAGGTCTGGATGTTTTCAAACATGGACTCCCGCAGGTTGCAGGCAAAGCCGGAGGACGCCTCCGCGGCGAAACGGCCGGCCAGCACGCCGAAAAGCAGGCTTAGGAATGCCATCACCAGCATGATGGCGCCGTAGAAACAGATCTTTCCCATATCGCCGGCCTGGATGCCCTGGTCGATGATGGCGGAGGTGGCGAAGGGGATCAGCACCTCCATAAAGACCTCCAGGGCGGTGAAAAGGGGAGTGAGCAGGGAAACTTTTTTATATTCCCCGACCTGTCCAAGCAGTATTTGTATCATGTCGATTCCTCCTTATTTGATTGTGTTCTTCTTTTAAGTTGCGGGACATTTGGGTCAGGCCGTTCTCGATGACGGCCAGGTCGCTTTCAGAGATTCCGCGGCACAGGCAGTCCCGCCTGCGCGCCAGAAGGCCGCGGATCCGCTTTCTGGCCTCCAGGGTTTTGGGGGTCAGGAGGATCCGTTTGCGCCTGCCGTCCTCGGGGATGAATTCCATCTCGATATAGCCCTTCTGCCGCAGCTCTTTAAAGAGTCCGGAGACGGTGGCCTTGGAAAGACCTGTCTCCCGGCAGATCACGGCGGCGCAGAACTCGTCTTTTCCGGATTCCAGCAGATACCCCAGCAGAAAGCTCTGAGGCAGGGTGAGGTCCTCGTCCTCCGCTGCCATAACCTCCTTTCCATATTGGTCCAGATACGCGTTTACCTGCTTTAACAGGGAAATCATTCGGTTTCCGTTCATGAAAAGCAGCTCCTCTCTTGTTTTTTTTGTTCCCCTCCAAACGGTTCAGGGCAGAACCTCAGAGGGAATACTAACCATTATACTCACAACCGGTTGAAGGGGAATTCAAAAAATGTTATCATTAATAAAGAAAATTTATTAATCAGGAACCTGGGGCAGGTAAAACCGTCGTTTGTCCCTGCAGGTTTGGTAAGGAGGACTGTGTTTTGAATACATTTCAGATAGCCTGTTTTTTGATGGTGGCGGAGACGTTAAACTTTGCCAGGGCGGCGGAGCGGCTGAGCGTCACCCAGCCGGCGGTGACCCACCAGATCCGCTCTCTGGAGGAGGAGCTGGGGGTAAAGCTTTTCCGCAGGAGCACCCGGCTGGTGGAGCTGACCAGGGAAGGGCTTTTGTTTACCAGCGACGCCAGGACGATCATGGAGACGGCGGCCCGGGCGCGGGCCAGGTTTGAGGCCCCGGAGAAGGAGGCTGTGGTGGCGTTTGCGGTGGGGTGTCAGAGCCATGCCTATCTGTCTGGTTTGTCCGGCGTTTTGCGGGAGCTGAAGGAGAAATATCCCGGCCTACACCCCCGTTTCCAGACGGGGCCGGCGCCCCATATTCACCGCCTTTTAAAGGAAGGAGAGGTGGAGGTGGTGCTGGATTTCCGGGAGTCGGGGACGGGAAAGGGCGCGGAGGTGTACAGGGAGCTTTTGAAGGTCCCGTTAGTCTGCCTGTGCAGCCGGGAAAATCCCCTGGCAGGGCAGAAGTCGGTGTCCCTGGAGGACCTGAAGAAGGAAAAACTCATATTCAGCAACCCGGTGCGGAATCCGGAGGCGGTGCTGCGGGTCCAGGAGCTGCTGATGCGGGGGCGTTCCATCGAGGACATCTACTTTGGGGACTCTCCGGAGACCGCCCTTTTGCTGGCGCGGGCGGGGTACGGGGTGTCGTTTCTGCCGCGGCTGTTTCTGCCGGAGGATCCACTGCTGGCCCAGGTGCCGGTGGAGGGGGCGGGGGAGATGTCCTTTGGAATCTGTGTCCGGCCGGGGGAGGAGAGCCGGGTGGTGAAGGACTTTATCCGGATCGCCAGGAGCCAGGCGGGGAGCCTGGAAACGGAGAGACAGCGGGAGACGGGCGGCGGTTTTTGAGCGGAAGGCCAGTGAAACTGAGGAGTGACGCCTGCGGCGGAAAGGCGGGCGGAGCCGGGAGAGGATGTCCGGGATGGGAAGATGATAGGAGAGGGGAAATGACCTCTGGCCAGGAAGGCTGGCAGGCTCCGGAACAGGATGTATTGGAGGAAAGACCGCCGGGAAACGGCGGCGGAGAAGTTCCGGCCGCAAGTTTCCGGCGGCGGCGGAAAAGTCCTTGTAACCGCGGCCGGTTGAGGGTATACTTAAGGTATGTAAAACAGGAGGTGGATATAAAATGATCATACGAAGCAAGCGAGTGTGGCTGTCCGGAGTATTTTTCCCGGCGGATGTGGAAATCGAGGGCGGGAAAATCGCTCAGATCTGGCCTTACGGGACGAAAGAGGCGGATCAGGACTACGGCGAGAAACGGATTGTGCCGGGCTTTATCGACGTACACACCCACGGCTCCTACGGCTACGACACTAATGACGGAGAGCCGGAAGGCCTTAAGAACTGGATGAAGCGGATCCCGGAGGAGGGCGTAACGGGAATTCTGCCCACCACCGTGACCCAGATGCCGGACGTGCTCACAAAGGCAGTGGCCAATGTGGCGGCGGTGATCGAGGAGGGCTACGAGGGAGCGGAGATCTTAGGCATCCATTTTGAGGGCCCGTATCTGGATATGGAATACAAGGGGGCTCAGCCGCCGGAGGCCATCGCCAAGGCCACGGTAGAGCAGTTTGAGGAGTATCAGAAGGCGGCCAAGGGCTGGATCAAATATATCACCCTGGCTCCGGAGCACGACGAGAACCACGCGCTCACCAGATACTGCTCCACCCACGGCGTGGTGGTGAGCATGGGCCATTCCGCCGCCCGCTATGAGGAGGCGGTGATGGGCATTGCCAACGGCGCGACCTCTATGACCCACGTTTACAACGGCATGACGGCCTACCATCACCGGAAACCGGGCCTGGTGGGAACTGCCTTCCGGTTCCGGGATGTCTACGGGGAGATCATCTGTGACGGCTGCCATTCCCATCTGGCTGCTCTGAACAACTTCTTTACGGTGAAGGGCCGGGATTACAGCATTATGATCACCGACTCTCTCCGGGCGAAACACTGCCCGCCGGGCGGAAACTACCAGCTGGGCGGCCACGACATTGAGATCGGCGAGGACGGACTGGCCAGATTAAAGGGCACGGAAACCATCGCCGGCAGCACTCTGCGGATGAACAAGGGCTTAAAGATCCTGGTGGAGGACGCCATGGTTCCCTTTGAGACAGCCCTCAATTCCTGTACCATCAACCCGGCCAGATGCCTGCGGGTAGACGACCGCAAAGGCCGCATCGCCGCCGGATACGACGCGGATCTGGTGGTGCTGGAGGACAATTATGATGTGGCGCAGACCTATTGCTTGGGTGTGGCGATGCTGTAGAGGGAGAGAGGAAAATAGAAAATAACAGAAAATAACAGCGGGATTTGGCGCGGACACTGTAAAATGCGGTGTCCGCGCTTTTTATGTGCCATGGGAAACGGAAACTGTGTTCCCCGTGACACACAAGCCACCGGTGGATGCGGGTTTCCCGCGGCGGAAGATGGCTGCTGGCGCAGCGGCGCTCCGGCGAGGACGAATCCCGCGTAAGGAAAGACGGCTGTTCTCACATCTGTATTACGCCGTGAGTCCATACTATGGTGTTTCATTTGTGAGCTTTTTCCTCCCATACATCCCCACCAACTCAATAAAATACTTCTCCGGCGCCGTCAGATACTCTCCCTTCAGATAAGCCACGCACTGCATCCAGGACTTGCGGGGGCGGGTGGTGAAGTAGACGATGGGCAGGCTGGGATCCACGTAGGACTGGGGGAAAAACGCGGCACAGACCTGGTTTTTCACCATATTTACCACGGTGGAGGTACTGGCGGATTCAAACAGGATGTTGGGAATGAAACCGGCCTGGCGGAAACAGTCGTCAATCATATCCCGCATTTTTGTAAGCTTGGAAATCAGGGCAAAAGAATCATTTTGCAGCAGCGTCAGGTCAATTTCCGGAAAATATTTCCAGCTTTCTTTTCCGGCCAGGTGGGCCAGGGGATGGCTGGCAGGCAGTCCCAGCACCATCAGCTCCTGGCAGGTTTCCACATACTCCAGGGCCGCATTTTTTCCTTCCCCGAAGTAAGTGAGACAGGCCAGAGTCACTTCTTTTTGCAGCAGGAGCTGCTCCATTTTTTTCACATGAGCCTCGTGAATGCGGAAGGTAACGTGAGGATAACGCTTGTGGAATACGGGGTAAATTTCGGAAAACATTAAGGAACCCCGCTCCGGCGAGTAAGCCACGGAGATTTCCCCGGCATTCTCCTCGGAAATGTCCCGGATGATCTTGTAGGTCTCCTTTTTCATATCCACCATCCGGTGGGCGGTGGCCAGATAGAGCTTGCCTGCGAAGGTGGGGATCATGGAGTGTTTCCGCCGCTCAAAAAGCGGGGTTCCCAGCTCCTTTTCCAGGCGTAGGAGCTGCTGGTTTAAAGCGGACTGGGTGAGAAAAAGCTTTTCCGCCGCCCTGGAAATGCTCTGCTCCTGTTCAATGGCAATGATATTTTCAATTTGGCGCAGATCCATAAGTCCGCACTCCTTTCTTCAAATTAGTCTTAATTAGATTAAGATAAAATATAAAAATCCATAAGTTGAAATAAGAGATATTGGAAATTATAATAAAAATATACAAAAACTTCAAGAGAATTGAAGAAAAAATAGTAACCATTTAGCCATGCCATCCATAATTTGACGGATGCTGCGAAAACGGCCGGCGTCAAATGCTATTAGCCGCCAGATGATTCATGTAGGACGTCCGCCCTATAGAAACGTACGGCAAAACACGGCTTCGTGAGGGAGTTTCCACGCGGCGTGTTCCATATGGTTCTCTATGGCTGAACGGTTGCAAAAAATAAGAAAAGGGGATAGAAGATTATGGCATTCCGTTGTACGAAACCGACACCGCATCCGGTAAAGACGCTGGCTTATGAGCCGTGGGAGCTGGAGATTAAGCCCTTCCAGGTAGCTCCGCAGACCTGGTACGTGGCAGGGCAGACCTGGGTGGGCTGCTACCTGATTGATACGGGAGACGGGCTGATCCTTTTGGATACAGCGATCCCGGAGAGCTTATATTTGCTGGTGGACTCCATCTACCGTCTGGGCTATAAGCCGGAGGACATCAAAAAAATCCTTATCAGCCACGCCCATTTTGACCACTGCGGGGCGGCCGCGGCCATGAAAAAGCTCACCGGCGC
This sequence comes from Lachnoclostridium sp. An14, assembly GCF_002160755.1. GTDB lineage: Bacteria > Bacillota > Clostridia > Lachnospirales > Lachnospiraceae > Lachnoclostridium_A. The sequence goes on along the minus strand of NZ_NFLE01000024.1, from coordinate 3,632 downwards.
CGAACTCTATATGTCTAAGGAGGACACGGAGTTTATGAAGGCCTGCCCGGAGGAGACCATGGTCCTGGATCCGGACTCCCATCCCCAGATGTTTGAGGTGGATAAATATTACTCCGACGACGAGCCCATCACCCTGGGAAATATTTCCATCCGCACCATGCTCACCCCCGGCCACACCATCGGCTGCACCAGCTTTTTCTGGGACGTGAAAAACCCGGCAAACGGGGAGACCTACGTGGTGGGAATGCACGGCGGCGTGGGCGGAAACACCATGAATGACGGCTATTATTCCACCAGCAAATACTTAACCCCCGACCTGCGGGAGCGTTTCTTTAACGACTGCGAAAAGGTAAAATCCATCCACGTGGACATCGCCCTTCCCAGCCACCCCAACCAGATCGAGATCGTGGACCGGGCGGGACAGTACACCGACGAGAGCCAGCCCTACCTGGACGATACGGTGTGGGCCGATTTCGTGGAGGAGCGGGTACGTCAGGTAAAGGCACTGATGAAATAAAGAACGGAGAGGTAAAAAAATATGGAAATGTACATTGTATTGGCAGTGACCCTGTTTATGATGGTCATGTTCATCTGGCATAAATTCCCCTTCGGAGTGACGGCCATGACCTGCTGCGCCGTGCTGGCGGCCACAGGAGTGATCGGACTTCAGGATGCCTTTAACGGATTTGGAAACAAGATCGTTGTCCTCATCGCCCCCATGCTGGCCCTGAGCGCCGTGCTCACAAAGACCAGCCTGGTGGCCAGAATCAGCACCATGATGAACGCCATGAAGGGAAAACGGGGAATCCTGTTAATCCTCATGTTTTATCTCATCGGCGCCATTTTTGCCCAGTTCATCCCGTCCACGGCGGTGATCACCATTATGGTGGTGTTCCTCATGACCCTGGGAAACACGGGAGACATCACGGCGAAACGCCTGCTCCTTCCCCTTCTGGGAATCCTGTGCGCGTGGAAATTCCGTTTCCCCATCGGCATGGGCGCGGCTACCTTCGCCACCTTAAACGGCCTGTATGAGGGCATTTATCCGGAGCCGCAGTACGCGCTCACCATGATGGATCCCTTCATCTACGCCATTCCCAGCATGATCGTGCTCACGCTGTACTGCGTGTTCGCGTGGAAATTGATGCCGAAGGAAGAAGGACTGAACGAGAAGGCCTTAAAGGAGGCCAAAAAGACGGAAACCCTTTCCCACGGACAAGAAATGTACGTATACGCCGTCTTTATCATCGTTATGGTTCTGATGATTTTAAATAAATGGACAGGCAACTTGTTGTACCTGGCTCCCGCCTTCGGCGTGCTGGCCCTGATCTACGGAAAAGTGCTTCGGGTAGACGAGGCTGTGAAAGCCATGACGTCGGATATGGTATGGATGATCGCCGGCGTGCTGGTGGTTGCGGATGCCCTGGGAAAATCCGGCGCCGGTGACGCCATCGGAACCCTGGTTCTGGATCTTCTCGGCGGCCATCCCAGCTCCATGATGGTGATGCTGGTATTCTCCGCCGCGACGGTCATCATGACCACCTTCTTATCCAACATGGCGACCCAGACGGTGCTGATCCCCATCGCAGCCTCCGTTGCCCTGGCCGGTGGCTGGGACCCCAGAGGCGTGGTGCTCATCATCGGAACGGCCAATATGTTCGCCCTGGGATTCCCCTCCGGCTCCGGCGAGGCGGCAGTAGCCTTCGCGGCCGGCGGCTACAACCCGGTGAAGGTGCTGAAATTCACAGTTCCTTACATGATTCTGGCGATCATAAGCTGCGCGGTCACGGCCCAGATCATGTACCCTCTGTACTGATCAAAACGGTGGCCAGAACAGGCTGGCGCCCAGGAACCCTTGGTATCCGCGCTGGCATGGCAAATTAAAAAGAAAAAAGACAGCCCCGGAAAACGGATCCTTTCCTCCGTTCCGGGGCTGTCTGCGTGATGAGTTTCTTCTATATAGTATGTCAGTATTCTTAACAGTATATCGGTATTTTTATCGGTATCGGTACGTTTCGTTCCGTTAGCCGTTTCTCATTTAACAGGAAACTTCGTTTCCTGTTAAATGAGAATGCTCCGCAAGGAGGCGCACTCCGCGCAAAAGAAGATGGCTGCTGAGGCAGCCGCGCTCCGGCGCGAGTGTGCGCCAAGCGCACACTCTTTTAGGGCAACATGGCGGGATTACTGCTGGATCACACCCTCTGTATCCACGGTCCACACCTTGTCATTTAAGTCCTCAAAATCCTTAAAGCCTTTGCCCAGGTCCGGATTCTTCTTGGAGGTAGAGCTGGAGGACGCCTTCTGGATCTGGCCGTTTACGTTTACCAGGTACTGCTTGTCCTCAAAGGTGATGGGAGCTACCCGCAGGTCCGCGTCCGCATCCAGGCGCAGGCCGTTTTCATAGATGATGTTGTCGCGGATGCCGTTGTAGCCCATGCCCTTGTTGGAGCCGTCAGTGCTGAAGTACCAAACCTGGTTCTCCCCTAAATCCTCGTCATAGATGGTCTGTTTTCCCACTCTCATGACGCCGTCCTCACCGAAGTAGTAGTTTCCGGAAATGCCGTCCTCCCTCTCGACTACCTGGAGGCCCGTCTGCATTTCTCCTCTGGTGTTAAAGCCGTACTTTTTGGAGTTTACGCTGAAAATCTGAATGCCGTTCTCCGCATAGTGAGGTTTTCCGTTCTTAAAGAAGAAGGAAAACTCCTCGTCCTCGCCGGCCACTCCGTCAGCGCCCACAATGGTCATCCAGCCAGAGGCCCGCTTTCCGTCCTCGTTGTAATACTGGTAGCCGGCCACGCTGTCCTCCTTGGCCGCCTCGCCGTCGGTGAGCACCCATCCCGTCTGCATCCGGCCGTCGGCGAAGGTATAGTAGGAGCCGTCGATCTTTTTGTCCACTTCATTTACCAGCATTCTGCCGTTTTTGTCAAAGTAAAACCAGGAAAATTCCCGATCCAGGCTCTCGTCTGTCTCCGGCAGATAGAACCAGCCGTACTTACGGGCCCCGTCCTCCCCAAAGTAGTAGGTGCCGTCGCCGATTTCCTCCATGCCGGTCATCATGTGGCCCTCGCTGTCAAAGTAGTACCAGTTTCCATCAATGGACATCCACTTCTCTGTCACCATTTTGCCGTTCTTGCCATAGTAGAACCAGTAGGTATCGGGACCGTCGCTGCCCCATTCCTCGTTCTCCACGGAAAGCCAGGCGTTGGACACTCGTTTTCCGGTCTCATCCACGTAGTATTCGTCCACCTGCTTATTGAAAGCCAGGTTTCCGTCGTCATCTAAATAATACCAGTCATTCCCCTGTTTCTTCCAGGAATCGGTGAGCATATAACCGTCTGTGTCATAATATTTCCACTCTCCGGCCATTTCCTCAACCCAGCCAGCCTTCTCCTGCGCCAACACACTCCCGCTTCCCGCAAGAGCCATCATCGCAGCAGCAGACAACACAGCTAAGAAATTGATCTGTTTTTTCATAATAAGTTCTCTCCTTTTTTGTTAAAAACCGTTGGCCGTGCGGCCGTTGTTTGCTTACGTGGCTCATTATAGCTGACGGATATTTTGAAATCCATATGCGGTTGGTGGCAGAAATGGGAGGATGTGGTGGGGACGGGGAGGGGGTATGTGGTATGTGG